>NZ_JBXAQB010000001.1:0-939665 GCF_058806835.1 Roseococcus sp. GW821-FHT12F05 | reverse complement strand
GCCGCATGACCTCTGCAGCGCCTTCCTGCCCAATCGCGTCGAGAGCCAGCAGGGCGGCGTGACGGGCACCCTTGGGCCGCCCCGCCGGGTTGCCGGATTCTCCCTTCTGCCAGCCGTGCGACTGTTTGGGTTTTGTAGTTTCAGACATGGGGATCGTCAGACCGTCGCCAGATCGTAATTCACCCCCAGGAATCCGCCGGGGAACACTCCCACCGCTTCTGGATGCTCCTGGGCGACTTCCTGGGCCATGAAGCCAATCTGTGTCGTGGGCTGCCCCTTGTAGCGATAGGCATAGATCGGCAGGCCGTTGTCGGCCTCGCCGACGCGCCGGATGTCCTCCTTTGCGCGAGCGTCGGAGAGGGTGAAGAGGCTTCCGATGCCGCTGAACAGGTCGCTTGTGAGCCCGCCCCGCCCGAAGAGCCCGCCGCGGTCGAACGCGCCCATTTGCCCAAGCCCCCCAAGCACACTGCCTCCAGCCCCCAAACCCTGAAGCAGTCCATTGCCGCTGCTTCCGGACATGGCCGTCGTGCTGTTGCTCGAGCCGCCGTAGTTGCCCGAGACGAGGCCCATGTAGTTGCTGACCTGCTCGCGCGGCACGTTCTGCTCCCAGTTCCACCGGTTGATCGCATCCTGCAGGTAGGCCTGCGACTGGTTGTCGTAGGCCTGCCCCACGCCCTGCTGCGCGCCGAGGTTCTGGTAGGCCATGTCCTGGCCCTGGCCGAGGCCCTGGAATCCCAACTGCCGCGCCGAGAGATCGCCCTGCATGGCCGATTGGTAGCCCGACAGATCCATCTGCCCGAGCTGCCCGGCCGCGCTGAGGCGCTGCTGGATGGCGTTCTGGTCCAGCCCGGCCAGCGACGTGGCCGCCTGCTGCTGCAGCCCGCGCTCGTTCTGGTAGTCCTGATAGGCCAGGCCCGTCGCGGCGCGGTTGGCGCTGTCCGCGAAAGCCTGCGCATGCGCGCCGGAGCCCAGTCGCCCCGTGGCAGCAAAGGCGCCGTCCACGCTCGGCCTTGCGGCCATGATGGCGTTGTCCACCATGCCCTGGAACTCGGGGTTCCGACCCAGCATGTTGCCGTTGGCCGTGTTGGACAGCGTGCCGGCCCCGGCCAGCGAGCCGGCGCCGGCCTGGTTGGCAATGCTGTTCAGCGTCGAGCCGCCGGCACGGTTCGCGGCGCCGCTCATGAGGCCCTGGAACCCGCCCATGCCATAGGCGCCGCCGGTCGCGAGGCCCGAGGCGCTGCCGCTCACCAGCCCCGCATTCGTGCCGGCGCCGGCATAGTTCGAGATGTTGCCCAGGGCGGAGATGGTCTGCTGCCCATAGGGCGAGACCGTGCTGTCCTGGTAATACTGCGGGCCACCGGTGGCCTGCTCGTTGTTGAGCAGGTTTCCGCCTCGGCGAACCCACGCCGCAGGTAGGGCTGTTGATCGGCCCACGGGGCGGTGTTCGTCTGTTCTGTCCGTGTCTGGGTGTTGCTGCCGCCGCCGCTCATTGCTCTACCTCCATGGTCACGATGTCGGCGGAATGCCGCCATCCGGGAAGCGCGCCGGAGCGCGCCCACCCTCTCCGTCCCTGAAATCCGATCCGATCGCATTGGCCCTCGCGGGCAAGCTGGTGAAGCGCCGGCATCATCGCAGCGACACCGTCAACGGCACCGTCGCCCCCAGCGACGTGGACCCAGAGGTGCCGGCTGCGCGGGTAGCTCACGACACCGCAGATCGCGACCGCCCGAAGCTCGCCCGGCTGTGGGCGATCAGCGTCCGCCACTGTCCGGACTGGCAAGCTGCCAGAACGTCCTCCGGCTCGTACTCGCCATGACCGTGATCGAGCGCGGCCTTCACGATCGGCAGCAGGCGCGGCCAGATGCGGGGCATCGCGTCTTTCGGCACCTCAGCCACGGACATCTTGCCGCCGCCCCAGATCCACGCGTCCTCGCCGTCATCGCCGGCCCGACCGCACAGAAGGTTGGCCGGCTGGCCGCCTGCTCTCTCTGCTCCGCTGCAAGCGCTCATGTCGTCACCTCCGGAGGCATCGCCTTAGAAAGCTTCCAAGAAAATATATCATAGATAGTTTTCTTTTGCGTCGATATCACGTGTCCGATCCTCATTTTGCTGTGGGTTTCGCTCGTCCTCGGAGCACGTCATGGGGCGCCTCCGAAGGCCTTCAGCCAAAGGGCGTCGAGCCATTGGATTTCGCTGTCTGGCAGCCGTGCCGTGGCGGGCTTCCCGAGCAGCCAGGCGCGCTGGCGCTCCATGCGGGCGCGTTCGGCGACCGAGACGCCCTCGCGCCATGCGAGGAGGGCGATCTGCTTCCGGGCGGTCTTTGCGGCCAGCATGGCGAAGGTGAAGGCAGGCTTGGACCGGCGCTCCATCTCGGCAGCCAGCAGTGCAGACAGGTCATTCAGGTCCATCCCGGAGGCGGTCAGGACCCGGACGAGGCCGGCCGCCGCTGCGGTGACTTCGCCGGGCTGGTCACTGCCAAGCAGAGGCAGCACTTTCGCCAGGCGCCGGCCGGTCGCAGAGAGGTCGCTCATGGTGCGGCCTCCGCATGCCGATAGTGGCCGCTAGGCCGTTGCTGACCTCGCCGGGCATCATCGCCGGCAAGCAACGCCTCCAGCCGGTGGCGCCATCTCTCGACGGCCTGGTCGCGAGCGTCCCGAGCCGCACGCCACTTCGCGTCCGCCTCGTCCTCGGCGGCGGTGCCTTCTGCCCCGTCAGCCTCGTCACAGGCTGCCTTGGCAGCCCGCTCCAACTCGCGAAGTTCGGCGCCAGCCGCCAACACGAAGTGCGCGGCATCGTCGAGCCCAAATGCGAAGAGTCCGAAGAGGCGATGGACCTGTCTGGATCGATCGCGCCGTGGGGGGGAGTGGGTCGGTTCGATCCCCATGGGAGTTCCGACCAGACTGTCGTGGATGACCAGCAAATCGCCGGCAGGCGGCACATCGCCGACGCCAGCGTTGACGGCCTGCTCTACGAAGCCTTCAGCACCTCTGCGGCCTTTCTCCAGCGCCATGTCTCGTGCGGCCAGCGCCTTAATGTAGGCGGCTGACTGAGCCGTCCGGCGCTGATGTTCCGCCTCTGCCCATTCCAACAGCTGTGCGATGCTGGGGAGGGTCTTGGACGTTCGCCGCGCCCTCTCCGCCACCAATTTCACGATGTCGGCGCTGAACCGGCCCAGCTCTTCGCCGGCGGCCGCCGCGAAACTCGGCCCATTCACCCTGGCGTGGGGAAAGATGCCGCTGAGGTACAACGCGGCATGCGCAGCATACTCGGTGCGGGCTTCCGCCTCCTTTGGATCTTCCTGGATATCGAGCCACCGATGTACGGACGCGATGTGGCTCTTCGCCGCCTGCATCACGTCCCAATCCTCGAGATCGTCGGGTGTCGGGCAATCGGGCTTGTTGTTTTCCTCGTCCCAGAATTCCGCCTTGCAGTCCGCGAAGGTGGGCTGAGGGACGGTCGTGGCTTTTGCTTTCGCCATGCCCGCCTCCTCAGAGCTTCAGCGGAATGGCGGGGTTAGCCGCGTTCCGCCATTTCTGAGCCTTACCCCCGCCGCCAGCGCGCGACCCGTAAGGGGAGCGCGCGCTAGCGGCGGAATACGGTTTCCCTACCGCTTCGCTACGGGATACCTGTTCGTGGCGGGACGGGGCGCCATCAAGTGGCGGGACGGGGCGCCATCCGATGGCGGGACGGTCCGCCATCTGCGGGCGGGACGTCCCGCCATCTGATTGGAGGATCAGGGCGAAACGAGCGCTTGATTTGGGGCCGCCGTCGCTAATGCGCTCGACGAATCCACGAGCGACCAAACCGTCGAGCGCCTCACGAACCGTGCGGCGCGACCGACCGATCAGCGTCGCAATGGTGCTCTGCGCGGGCCAGGCGGCACCGCGGATGTCATTGTAGTGCTCAGCCAACGTCACGGCGACGGCGACCTGGGCGAGTGTGGCTCGGGGCTGTGCGGCGATCACGGCGCGCACCCATGCGAAGCGTTCACCGACATTCACATGCTCCTCCCGCTGGCGGAGCTGAGCGCGGCGAGCGCCGCGGCCACGCTCCAGAACATGCGGATGTGCTGGCGGCGCGGATGACCGGTCGCTAGGCCGCACACAGGGCCGCCAGAGTCTTCGGCGACGTTCGGAAGCAGGATGAGGCGCGGCGGCTCCGCGGAAGCCGCCAGCGGCGTCCTGACGGGATCCTCGGGCCTGTGCTGCCGATGGGGCCGTGAAGTGTATCGAGTATTGGTCATTGGGCTTCTCCATAAAGCCCGTGCGGATCGGCTTGAACGACGCGAGTCCAACGGCTAAATAGGCGTTGCTGGTAACCATTGAATTTTCGCGAACGCTCGGCCTAACCGCCGGGCGTTTTGCGTTCAGGGACTGTTGATGGCGCCGAGCAGCGTCGTGCCGCTCGCCGTGGTGCTGATGCGGCGTGCCATTATGCCGCCGCCTGCTCGACACGGACGCGGCGTCCGCCGCGGATAGTCGGAGCCTGATCCAGCTTCGCCTGAGCCCAGGCAATCAGATCCTGCGTTTCGACCAACGCCTTGCGGTTCACGACCTTCCAGGCGAGCGGCAGTTCCGGCAACGTCCGGACGCTCAGCGGGAAGAAGTGATCGGTGACCAGCTTGGCGGCCGTGCGCCTATCGACGCGCGGCGGAAAATTCGTAACGATTTCGGAGAGGGAGTGCGCTTCGCGCATGATCCGGCCTCATGGGTTCGAATTCCCAGAGCGACGCCTCTGGAGCGAACAACCGATGACGCTCGGATGGAGCGGGACGCCCGTTTGGCTCGGCGGCAGCCTTAGACCGATGCGTTCGGTCTCGACGTAGCGCCCGATTCCCGGCGGCGGATGACGAGAATTTACATGTCGGCACCCAACGCTGACAAGCGTATTCTGCCGAATACCGCCGCAATCTCAAATGCCCGGGAGTTCGACGGCGCTGCGCGGGCAGAGGTTCCGCGCGGGTCGGCCAACCCTGCCCCGCCGAGGTCATGCTACCGGATCAGGCCGAGCCGGTGCCAGCGGCGCGCCGGTGCCCTGATTGGGAGCTCGCCTTATGACGAAGGGAGAGCAGCGGGCACTTCGGAGCCCGCCAGCCCTTCGCCTTGTCGCACCCCATCTTCTGCAGGACGCAGGACAAGCAGGGGGCCGGAACCAAGTGGTCGAAGCCCGCGCTGCCTTCGGGAGCGCTCCACCCACTGCCCTCCTTCACGCTCCGGCTTCCGATTCATCCAGCGGAAGACCGCGGATTTCGCGGATGCGATCCTCGATATCCTTGGCCGTGTCGGAGATGGTCGCGAGCAGATATGCGAAGCCCTGCCGAGCACGGCCGCCCTGCTCGCGCTTGAGGAACACGCCTTCCCACGCCGCTTCGGCGAAGGCGGTGAGATCGAGCAGACGATGGGCGTCGTCGTGCAAGTGCAGGAGGAGGCGCCCTGGCTCCTGGTCCGCCTCGCTCAGCGCACGGTGTTGGGCCGCATCCATCACGCGGCCTCCTTCATCGGATCGCGAAGAAAGGCGCCGTGCTTTTCTAGCGCGGCCATGGCCCGCATGAACGGCACCGCGATGGTCTCTTCACCGCAGGCCTTTTCGATCTCGATGTTGAAGAGCACGCGGAAGACGATCTGCTCCAGACCGTTCAGCTCTTCCATGGAACGGCGCTTCGGGGCCGGGATGCTCATGGCGCGCCTCCCGCCTTCAGCGCCAGCCCGTCGAGCAGAATGGCAGCGATCATGGTGTCTTCCCCGCCGTCCTGCTCGATCAGATGCGGGTACTCCTTCGCGGTCAGCTCGACGCGGGCCAGGAGCCCGGCCAGCGTCCGCGCGCGGATCGGCTCCATCTGCTCCAGAAGCTCGGACTGCATCTGCTCCAGCGGAGTGACGTGCTCCGCGTCGTAGACCTTCTCCTGCTGCCAATCGAAGTGATCGGGCATCCGATTGACGGCTGCGCGGATCTGATCCGTCAGCGCCGTGTACTGCCGGCAAAGCGTGATCAGCTCGGCGTCCGGATGGGGCGCCGCGACAGCACCCTCGATGGCGGGCGCGGCCAGCATTGCAACCGCGCTGCCCATGAGGGCAGCCCGCCGATTGAAGCCGTTGGCGGGTGGCGGGGGCGGCGGAGGCGAGGCCGGGGGCGTCCAGTCCTGGCGCTTCGGCCAGACGAAGCTGCGCGCGCTCATGCCCGTGCCTCCGCCCAGCGCATCGCGTCGCCCTTCTTGGGGAATCTGCGCGCCGCGTCCTCGCTGCCCTCCGGCGGAATCGCGAGCCAGCCCGCGAAGACATCCCATTCGAGCGGCGGCCGGTGTATGGCCTCGCCCGCCCGCTTCACCAGCTTCGGCAGCGGGAGGAACCGCCATCCGGCCGCCGAAAGCCGCTTCTCGCGCGAGCAGGCGAAACGCCCATCGGCCTCGGGCACCTTGCAGCTCTCGTCCACGAGGCGCTCGTAGTGGCAGTACTCGCCCACGCCACCATGGCTCTCCTCCCGCCAGAAGCTGAGATAGCCCCGCCGCTTCTTGTCCATGGCCTTGGCTTCGGCGGTAGCCACCGCCTGCTCGGCCGAGAGGATGAGGTCCGCGACGGTCTGGTCGATGCCGGTTCCGAACGCCGCGGGAAAGCCGGTCAATGCAGCGGGCAAAGCTCCGCCGCGTGTGTTATTCTGTCGGATAGCCATGGTCCTGATGACTCCATCATCTGGGTTGTGGTGAGGGCCGCCGCAGCGGTCGCAACGCTGTTGCGGCCCGCCTTTATGACGCTATAAAGTGCTCCTGATGTCAAGCATTTCTAGCGCTAAAAAGTCGCATCTAGGACGTCCTCGCGTAGACAGCGAGGCGGTTAATGTCCGCATGGAGCGGGCACAAATTGAGTCGCTTGACGCATGGCGAGATGCACAGACGGATCGGCCCACCCGCCCGGAAGCCATTCGGCGGCTGATCAGTCTGGGACTTCAAACCAGTCCGCAGGTAGGAACGCCCAAGGCGCCAGCCTGATCCCCTGATATTCCCTAATGAACATCATTTGGAATGAATATTAGATACAGATCTTCCGTGTTACAGATTGGACTTTATCGACGAAGCCGACGTGTTACAGATTGGACTTTATCGACGAAGCCGATTGGTGTGAGACTTCCTCCCCGACTGCTGCTGATTATGGCGTGCTGCGGGTTGGAGCAGTGTTTTGGAAGCTGAGGCATCGGTATTGAGCGCCGCTGAGGCGGCTGCCCGCTTCGCCGTAAGCGGCGACATCGTGGCCCGCATTTCTTTTGCCACCCATCAATGCGACTTGCCGATTGTCGCGGCTCTGATCGTCCGAAACGGCAGCGATGATCTTCTGGAAGGCCTGACGCTGCGTCTAAGCGTGGAGCCCCCTGTATTCGCGCCACGTATCTGGTCAATCGATCGCATTGACGCACGCTCGGAGACGAGGATCCGGGATCGTCGTGTGCACTTGGCAGGAGGCCTGCTGGATGGCCTAACGGAGCGGGTGCGCGCGGACCTGTCGCTTGAACTCCTGATCGGCGACGAGCTTCTGGCTCGTCAGGACACTTCAATTTATGCGCTCGCCCGCAATGAATGGGGTGGCTCGAATGCCATGCCGGAACTTCTGGCTGCCTTCGTGATGCCGAACGATCCGGCTGTGTCACGCCTGCTGAAGGAAGGTTCACGCGCCCTCGAAGCGAGTGGGAGGCACGGCGCGCTTGATGGGTATCAAAGACGATCCAGAACCCGCGTCTGGGAGTTGCTCGCGGCCATTTGGGCCGCGGTCTGCGCACGGCGGCTCAGCTATTCCGAACCCCCGGCAAGTTTCGAGACGGCCGGCCAGAAGGTGCGCACGCCTTCCGACATCGAGGCGCAGGGGCTCGCGACCTGCCTTGATACGTCCCTGCTCTTCGCCGCCGCCGCCGAGCAGATGGGCTTGAATCCCATCATCGTCTTCACGCGCGGGCACGCTTTTTGTGGGGTTTGGCTTCAGCCGCAGACACTCCCCACCCCAACCGTCGACGACGCGTCGGAATTTCGGAAAGCGGTAGACCAGAAGGAGCTCGTCTTGTTCGAGACGACGCTCGCGACCGGCTCGAGGCCCGCGACTTTCGCAAAGGCGGCCGCCGAGGCGCGGAGACGGATTGCCGAGGAGCGGGAAGCCGAGTTCGTCTACGCGCTCGACGTGAAGCAGGCGCGAGGACGCGGCATTCACCCCCTGGCGCAGCAGGGCAGTACCACTTCCGCGGCCGAGCTGCAGGAGCCCGGCGTGGCCGTCGTGGAAGCGCCGCCGGAGCTTCCGGGCTTTGACCTCGGCATCGGCGAGAGCCGGCCACCTGAAACGCCCGCCGAACGCGTCGATCTCTGGATGCGGAAGCTGCTCGACCTGACCCGGCGCAACCGTCTGCTGAACCTCCGCCCTTCGGCGACGGCAATCCCGCTCTTCTGTCCCGACCCGGCCGCGCTGGAGGACCGAATCGCGGAGGGGCGACGCATCGCGATCATTCCGCCAACCGAGCGGCGTTCGGAGGACAGCGTTCCCGACGCCGAGCTGCGGCTGCTACAGACTGGCGATGATCTTGCCGAGCAGATTGCACGCGATGCGCTGCAGCGCGATCAGGTCATCGCCAATGTGGATTCCAAGACGCTCGAGCGTGGGGTTCTTGAGCTCTTCCGCAAGGCGAAATCGGACCTTCAGGAGGGGGGATCGAACACGCTGTTCTTGGCGCTTGGCTCGCTCAGGTGGCGTCCCATCGGGGAGACCGCCAGAAGCTACCGCGCGCCGTTGATCCTCCTTCCGGTGCGGCTGGAGCGCAGGAGTGCGGCATCGAAGCCCTATCTGGCCAGCCATGAGGACGACGCTGTCTTCAACCTGACGCTGATCGAGATGCTGCGGCAGGAATTCGCGATCCCCTTGCAGGAACTCTCGGGAGACCTTCCGACGGACGACAGGGGCGTCGACGTGCGCAAGGTGTGGAGCCTGGTCAGGTCGCGCATCCGCGACACGCCGGGCTTCGAAGTGATGGAGGAGGTGACGCTCAGCACCTTCTCCTTCGCGAAATATCTCATGTGGAAGGACCTGGCTGACCGGAGCGAGGCCCTCAAGGGTTCGCCCTTCGTCCGTCACCTAATCGAGACCCCGCGGGAGCCTTATCAGGGTGGCGCGTCGTTCCTGGCCACGAGCGAGATCGACGACCGTGTCGACCCTGCGGAACTCTTCGCGCCGCTGAACGCCGACAGCTCCCAGATCGTAGCCATTCACGCCTCGGCCAGCGAAGGCGACTTCGTGCTGGAGGGGCCGCCGGGCACCGGCAAGTCCGAGACCATCGGCAACATTATCGCCCACAACCTCGCCTGTGGCCGAAAGGTGCTGTTCGTGTCTGAGAAGATGGCAGCACTGGAGGTTGTGCACCGGCGGCTCCAGCAGCGCGGTCTCGGTGCGTTCTGCCTGGAGCTGCACTCCAGCAAGGCCAGCAAGCGCGCCGTGCTGGAGCAGTTGGGCGCGGCCTGGAACAGCGCCGGTGAGCGCACCGCTATCGAATGGGCGAAGAAGGCCGAGGCCCTGCGCGAAGTGCGTACGCAGCTCAACGGCCTCGTCCGCGCGCTCCACTCGCCGGGGCCCGCGGGCATCAGTCCGCGCGACGCAATCGGGCGGGCAGCACGCTGGTCCGATATCCATCCGGTCGCCTTGGACTGGGGCCCTGACCTCGCGCGTTCTGACCGAGCGCCTACGCCCAAAGCGCTGGAGGCACTGATCGACTGCTCTCGGCGGCTCGGTCTCGCTTTCGGCCAGATTACGACCGAAGATCGGACGGTCTTTGCTGGGATCGGGCAGGCCGAGTGGTCCTACGCGTGGACGACACGCGTGCTCGAATCTGCCCAGGCCTTTACCCGGACGCTCGGCGCCATGCGGCGAACGCGAGCCGATTTCGCCGCCCGCACTGGGCTCGATTACGATGACGGACTGGCGTCCACCATGGCGCTCGGCCTGCTGGCCGAGGTTCTCTCGCGCTGTGCCTCTGTCGACGTGGGCTTCGCGCTGGGCGCAGATGGCAAAGTAGGGTTGGAAGCGATCGAAGCGTCCGTCCGTGCACTGAAGGATTACCGTTCGGCCGTACAGGCGCTGCCGGCGCCAGCGACCGATGCGGCGCTCGCATCCGCCCCCGTCGCCGCCTGGATGCAGCTGCGCGCGGCAGCGACGGCGCGCAGTTGGTTGTTTCGCGGCCGAGCGCTGAAGCATCTGCGCCGCGGGATCGAGGCTCAGCTGGGCTGGCCGCAGTCAGAATCGACGGAGGCGGCGATCGAGGCCCTAGCCGCGGCACAGGCGCGGGCATCGGAGGCGAGGAAAGTACTGGCCGGGATGCCGACGAGCGTTCCCGCACATGGCCTCGATACGGATCCGGCTCGCCTGGCCCTAGTGGCTGAAGCCGGCGCGGAGGCGCGCGCAGCGCTGCTTGCGCTAGCCGGAAACGGCGGCGATCTCGTCGCGCTGCGCGAGCGACTCCGGCGCCTTCTGTCCGAAGGGCGTGAGCTGCTCGAACCGGGCATGGCGATCCCGTCTGCCGCCATGGCCTTCCGAGCGGCCGTCGGCCCATTCCTCGACGCTCTCGGGACCCTCCGGGTAGAGGCAGCGCTGGCGGAGGACGCAACCCCGGGCGATGCGGAGCGGGTTGCCGCTGCCTTGTCCGATCGGACAGCCCGGCTCAACTTCTGGTGCACCTGGATCGCCGCGCGGCGCGCGGCAGAACACGCCGGCCTCGGCCGCCTGATCGAGGCGCTGGAGGCTGGCTCGGTCGCTTCGGACCGGGCCGCCGAGGCCTTTCGTACCGCTTATTGCCGCTGGGCGGCGCCGTTGATGATCGATCAGCGGCCGGAGCTGCGTGGCTTCTCAGCGGTCGCCCACGAAGCGCTTATCCAGACGTTTCGCGCCCTTGATAGTGAGCTTGCCGACATTACCGCTGGTTATGTCCGCGCAACACTATCCCAGGCGATCCCGCGCAAGGATTCGCCGGTGACGCCGGCGGGGCTCGGCGTGCTGTCACGCGAGCTGCAGAAGAAGGCGCGCCACAAGCCCGTTCGCCAGCTCGTCTCCGAGATGCGCGACAGCCTTCTGAGCCTGTCACCCTGCCTGATGATGAGCCCGCTGTCGGTAGCGCAGTTCCTGCCCGCAGATCAGTCGATGTTTGACCTCGTGGTGTTCGACGAGGCGTCGCAAATCACAGTCCCCGACGCTATCGGCGCCATTGCGCGGGGTAGGCGGGTGATCGTGGTCGGCGATCCCAAGCAGATGCCGCCCACCAGCTTCTTCGACAAGGCGGCTGGCGACGAAGAGGGGGATGGCGACGCGCAGGACCTCGAGAGCATCCTCGATGAGGCGCTCGCCGGGCGCGCGCCGCATCACCGCCTGGTCGGTCACTACCGGAGCCGGCACGAGAGCCTGATCGCCTTCTCTAACCACGCCTATTACGACGCATCGCTGGTGACCTATCCTGCGGCCGATACGCGCGAGAGCGCCGTCAGCTTGCGTCGGGTGGAAGGCGTCTATGCCAAGGGCAAATCGCGCACAAACCCAATCGAGGCTCAGGCTCTGATCGCCGAGCTGGTCCGCAGGTTGCGAGACCCAGGGGAGGCAGGAAAGTCCATCGGCGTTGTGACGCTCAACAGCGAGCAGCAGCGGCTAATCGAGGACTTGCTCGATGCGGAACGTCGTGCCGATCCGGACCTAGAGCGTTTCTTCGGCGAGGGCGCGGCTGAGCCCGTATTCGTCAAGAATCTGGAGACGGTGCAAGGCGATCAACGCGACGTGATTCTGATCAGCATCGGCTACGGACCGACCGAGCCTGGTGCGCGGACCATGTCGATGAACTTCGGCCCGCTGAACCGGCAGGGCGGCGAGCGCCGCCTGAACGTCGCCATCACACGCGCCACCAGCGAGGTGATGATTTTCGCGAGCTTCGGGCCGGAAATGATTGACCTTACGCGTAGCTCGGCTCGCGCGGTCCAGGAGCTGAAGCACTATCTAGACTTCGCCGAGCGCGGCCCACGGGCTCTCGGCGCTTCCGTGACGGCGACAGCCGGCCTGTACGGCTACGACAGCGACTTTGAAATGGCAGTGGCCGATGGCCTGCGCCGACACGGCTGGGAGGTGCGCACGCAGGTGGGCGTATCGAAATTCCGCATTGATCTGGGGATAGTGCATCCCGATACGCCAGGTCGTTTCCTCGCCGGCATCGAGTGCGATGGGGCGACATACCATTCCTCGCCCTCGGCGCGCGACCGCGACCGGGTTCGGCACGTCATCCTAGAACAGCTAGGCTGGCACCTTTTGCGGTTGTGGTCGACTGATTGGTTCCTCGATCCCACAGCATGTCTTGTTCGGCTCGACGGCCAGTTGCATGCACTACTGGACGCCAACCGTGCGATGGCAGAGGCGGTAGCCCCGAAGGCGGATCTGCCTGCGGATGTGGTTGAACCTCGCGAGGAGCCCGGGGCGGAGATCATCGTCGTACGGGAGGCGTATGGCGATGCTCCTGCCCTTTCGACACGTATGCCCGCTGAATCGGTGCTCGTCAGTGCAGTTCGGGCTGGGGGGATCATCTCGATGGAGGAAGTCCCAGCGCCCGATCCCGCCAGGTTCTACGACCCGGAATACGCCCCCGTGCTCGCGGCCATGATCGCCCCGATCATCGCATCGGAGGCACCGGTGATGCTACGCCGCCTCGCGCGGCTAGTAGCGAGACGGCACAGCTTCCAAAGAACCGGACGGGAAATTGTCCGGGTCGTGCGCGATGTGGCGACAGAGTTGGGGCATATCGCCATTGCTGGCGATGGCGAGGAGACGGTCTGGATCGCGGGCGCAGTTGAAGCGTCAATCGTTCCATTCCGCGGTCGTGCTATTTGCGGGGAGCCGCGCCCGTGGGCGGAAACGCCTTATCCGGAAAAGCTCGGCTTTGCAAAGGCCTTCCAGGCTCAGCCTGATGCAATACGTGCCATGGCCGAGGCTCTTGGTCTTGGAAGGCTAACGGGTTCTACTCGGGAGGAACTTGAAGGGCTTCTAGCCGCGGCCCTTGAAGGGGATACGAAATAGAGAGACCGAGAACACGCCGCCGCGACCGGTGTACGGCCGCGCATGCCGCTCCCGAATGAGGATCTGCGCCACGTCGCGCCCCTGCCGATCGCACCACGGCAAGCAACCGGTCGTGGCGATCCCGGCCGTGTGGCTCCAGAATGGTGCACGAGGCTGAGAGTATGCGACGTCATTTCTTTTCGGGGTCGCACAATGTGACGGTCCACCACTCCCGTCTCTCGATCTTTTCCTCGTGCTTAATTGCTTTTTGTTCTACTTTTGTCTTTTTATGGTGCCATTGATCAATGATCGCCCAAGAATCTCCGCTGACCGAGACAAAGATCGCGACGTGGTTGCCGTGTTCCTTGCTTTCGTATTTCCCCTGGTTGCTGAAACCGTATCCCACGACGGTTCCCGGCAGGAGTTTAGCGACGTTCGCTTTGGTGACCCGTTCAAGCATGCACCAGCCCGACGAGGGACCGAGCGCCGGCACAACGGCCTTTACAAGTGCTACACATTGACGAGAACCCGCGTCTGGTCCGGTCGAAACGAAACCCGCCTTGTCCGCCATGGCGACAATTTCGTCCGCCGTCTTCGGGCTGATGAAGGGCTTGCCGGGCACGTTCAGTTCCTTGCTCACTGTCTGCTGCTGGACAGATGCGCAGTAGGAAGAGTCAAGCGTGCCCCCGACAGCTTTGAAGCTAAAACCAAAGAACATTCCAGCGCAAATAACGCTGTCCATCGTCCAGCCCATTGTCTTCGCTCCGCGCAAACTCGGCGAGTTCAAGACTATAGCGCCTCGGCACCTTGACGAAGCGAAACCTGTCGCTCTGTCACTTAACAAACTTCCTCCGCATCCTATGGTGCTCCGTCACGGAGCAATACCTGCGGATCAGCGATGTCGTGCTCTGGCAGCGCCGGCTGCCGGGCGCGCGCTCCAGGACCGTGTGATGCCGTGGCAAGCGGACGGAGGGCGGCCGCCCAATAGCGCCCGCCTCACGGAGTCCAAGGCGGCCATGAGGCGCTTGGATCGGATCGGGCCGCGCGTCGGGAACAGACCGACCGCCTCCGTCGCCGCGTCGCGCAGATCATCCAGCATCACGCCGGCCTTCATGTACCGGCCGGCGCGACATCGCTTGCTTGTTTAGGGCAGCCCAGCCTACAGTTTCCATCCAGGTTAGACCCGACAGGCAAAGAAGGTCACAATGCGCCATTCTAGGATTTTGGCGACATTAGATTTTTTGCTACTGACCTTTGCCGTCATTTGGCCAACAACTTCGAGCGCACAAGCATCGAATAGCTTGGATGGCCAATGGTCGATGGTCTTGAGTTGCGGTTCGGCGCAACTGATGGGCGGAAGCCCATTTTCCACCGGGAATCCATTACTCCCTCCAGAACTTGAGCGCACACACACCTTTTCTGTGCAAAATGGCTCCGGTTCGTGGGAAAATAGCCAGAGGAGATGGACTTTCCGAAGCGACGGAACGCGCATTTCGGTTTGGGCCGAAGATACTATGCGCGCATTTACCATAAATTTGTCCGGTAGGTCCGTGGCGTCTACCGAAATTCGCATTTCCGGAGAAGAACTTGATCGGAGTAATATTTCTCTCAGGTTGTGCAGTGCTCGACTCATGTTGAGCAGAAGCGATCCTTCGTTCCGCGGCGTAACACAGCCTTCGGCAACAGCCGTCGAAGGTACGAGCCCCGGCAGCACTCAAGTAGAACCCCGTCAGCGCATGGACACGGATGATTTGACGGCTCGGGCAAGAGAAGAGAGTCAACGTCGCATTGATGTGCAGAGGGAGCTGAGACGGGTGGGTCTGTATCGAGGTCCGTTGAATGGCACGGTCACACCACAGACTCGAACGGCGATTATCGAGTTTCAACGTCGTTCCCAAGTAACCCAGACCGGGCTTGTATCTCAAGAATTGTTAACTTCTCTGCGTAACTCGGCGCCACTGCCCGATCCTCAACGATCAGAGCATTTCGGTCAGTCGGGGACTACGGGCCGACCCGCGTTGTCCGGAGGGGCGCCTGTCTCCGGTAGGCCTCAGACGGCGGTGAACGATCAGCCAAGAGTGAATACCGAACCGACAATAAACCAGACCGCTCAAGGACCTCCCCCGGTAGTGCGGCATAGGCCACACGTTCCATCACTGCCACAGTCGTCGATACAAAATAATCCCGCGAACACCAATCCGATCCGAGTTAATCGAGTTGCGCTGGTAATCGGCAATGGGAATTACAGGTTCAGTTCCTCGCTACGAAATCCAGTTAATGATGCTCGGAGAATGGCTGGCATTATTTCATCTGCGGGCTTCGATGTTGTCACTGGATATGACACTGATCGCGCGACATTGGAATCTTTGATTCGACAGTTTATATCGAAACTGGACGGCACGGCAATTGGGCTGGTTTTTTACGCAGGTCATGGTATACAAGTGAATGGAGATAATTATTTATTGCCTATAGATGCGAAACTTGAAAGAGAAAGTGACTTGGCATTCGAGGCCGTTCCCCTCTCGGCGATACTTCGGGCCATGGAATCTTCCTCTTCTGCGAATATAATATTTTTGGATGCGTGCCGGGATAATCCTCTTGTACGAAGTTTCTCTAGGGCAATGGGGACCAGATCCGCTACAGTTGGTATCGGACTTGCTCCGGTTCAGAGCGGGCTCGGGACCTTGGTGGCCTACGCAACACAGCCCGGTAATGTCGCGCTGGATGGAAATGGCGACAATAGCCCCTTTACCAATGCTCTGGCCGATCACCTGCTTACCCCTGGGTTGGAAGTCGGCTTGATGATGCGGCGGGTGAGAGAAGCGGTAGTTTCAAACACCGGTAGCCGCCAGGTACCTTGGGATCATTCATCTTTGACGGGCGAATTATTTATGGTCCCAGCATCGCAGACGCCGGTCAACTCGGTGACCATAGAAAATCAGAATATTATAGGCAACATAAATGTCGAGGCATTGTTCTGGCAATCTGCCGTATCTGGCGGTCGGCCGTCTGACTTTGAAGCATATCTGGCAGCCTTCCCGAATGGCTTGTTCGCGCCACTCGCACGATCACGCCTAGGCCGCTAATGCACTGATGCAAAAGGCTGATTCACGCACTATTAGGGCGTGACACCGACTGGGGCGCACCTTTACCGGAGCGGTCACCGCCACCGTCCCGGAGCCGCCATCGATCCTGAGCTTCGGGATCGCCCTACCGGGTTTGCGCCTAGCGACACGTCGGCGCGCTTCGCAGTGGGTGTGGCGCTGGGGGCTATCAGAACGCCAAGATCCTGCCCGCCTATGATGCCTATAGTGCCTATGGTTTCCCGGGCGGAGCGGCCGACGTGTGCACCTGTGCGTGTGTCCGATCCTAGCTACGCCCTCTTTGCCCGCTCGGCAGCAGCGGCCCCAGCTCCCGTGCACCACCTCGCCCGAGCCTCTCCATCATCGGCCGCGGCTCCTCGTAGGGAGGGTTTTGGGGATTTTGGGGAACGCTTCCAAATCGAGAAACGCGGTCAGGCTGACGCCACCCTCTTCGCCCGCTCGACATCCAGATCGGCAAGCTGGCTCTTTGGCTCGTTGCCGGCGATAGCTGACGCCAGGATGGCCCCCCAAGCCTCCATCGCCGCCTTCCGTTCTCCCCACCGCTCCGAGCGCTGATAGACGCCCAGCACGCCCCCACGGGTGGCCGTCTGCCTGTGGTTCAGCACCGCGTCCGCGACCGCTTCCGAAAAGCCGGTCTCGCCGAGCGCCGTGGCGAAGGTTCGGCGCAGATCATGCCAAGACCATGCCGAAAAGTCCGCCAGCCTACTCAGCTCGGCGCCGATCTCGCTGAACGTGGTCAGGGCCTTTCCGCTCCTCGGCGCGGGGAACACGAGGCCTGCCCGAGGTTCGCCGGCCCGCTTATGCCGGCGGCGCAGGATTTCGAGCACAAGCACCGGAAGATGGATGCGGTGCGGATCGCCATTCTTCGTCAGCTTGTCCGGCTGGTCCCAGGTCGCCGAGTCCAAGTCGATATGTGACCAATCCATCCTGGCTGCCTCACTGCGCCGGCAGGGCACCACCAACATGAACCGCGCATAATCGCGATGTACGTCCAGATCCATGGCCTCGGCCGCTTTCCAGAGTGCGGCGACTTGGATCGGCAGCAGGAACCGGCTGCGCGCCTGCGCGGCCTTCGGGCGCTTCGCTCTGCTGACGCCAGCGCAGGGGTTCGCCTTCAAATGCCCCTCGTCCAGGCACCAGTCGAGGAAGCGGGCCGTTGCTCCGAAGCGATGAACCGCGCGAGCCTGCTGCGTCCCGCCGGCTCGCAACAGTGTCCGCAGATGAAAGGTCGATATGTCGTCGGCAGGATTGTCGCCCACTCGCATGATCGCGATGGCGGCGCGGAGGTGCGCCAACTCGTTCAATATATAGCGGGCCGATGGCGCGCCGTGTCCGCGAAGCTTTGGCCGCTTGGGCAGATCCTTGGCGTAGAGTTCAACGAGACGCGTTGTCGTAGATGCCCTGCGGGTCGCCTCCGCGGCCTGCTTGGCCTTCTTCTCCGCTGCTGGGTCAGACCCACCCTTTGCGCGTTCCTTCGCCCTATTGGCCTCCATGCGAGCCTGTTCAGGTGAGTGGGTAGCGGGACCACCGATCGTCACGCTCTTGGTCGAGAAGCGCCGTCCGGTCAGAGTGTCCACCCCGCGCGGCTTATAGCTGAAGGTCCACGACATGCTGGTCGAGTTCACCACCAAGGCCAGGCCGCGACACTCGGCGTCCCGGATCACCAGTCGGGCATTCGGCGCGCGGCGGCGCCATGCCCCCTCAATTGTCGTGCGAGTGATCCTTACAGGCCCCTCACTGACTACCTGCAGCCCCATGTCCGGCCCTCCCGACCGGACACTGACCGGACATTCGTGCCGTAGTCAACCGTTTATAGGCGTAGCTTGCCGTCCCTCTACATCCCGCCAAATCCCGGCGTATCCCGCTATGCCCGTCGTTCCTCGTATCTGAACGCGAATGACCGTAAGCGACCAATCTCTGATTCGACATCAGCGGGCGATCGGCGCGGCATCGCTGGAGGTGGCGGCGCAAGGGCTGGCGCGGCTGCACCAGGCGGCGCCGCTGCGCGTGCTCTTCCCGACGCCCGATCCGGGCCAGCCGCTGGAGGCGGTGCTGGTGAATGTCGCCGGAGGACTCGCCGGCGGCGACGCGCTGGAAGCCCGGCTCGCGCTACGGGAGGGCGCGCAGGCGCTCGTGACGACGCCGGCGGCGGAAAAGATCTACCGCAGCCTCGGCGAGAAATCCCGCATCACCGTGCGCCTCGAAGTCGCTGATGGAGCCGTGCTGGAATACCTGCCGCAGGAGGCCATCCTCTTCGACGGCGCCCGCCTCCGCCGCCGGATGGACGCGCAGGTGGCGCCTGGCGGCACCTTGCTGGCGGCGGAATCGGTCGTCCTCGGCCGCATCGCGCGCGGCGAGATCTGGAAAAGCGGTGCCCTGCACGATGCTTGGCGCCTGCACCAGGGCGGCCGCCTTCTCTGGGCCGATGCGCTGGCGCTGGACGCCGCCCGGCGCGACGCGCCCTTCGGCCTGGATGGCGCTGAGGCCCTCGGCATGGTCCTGCTGCTGGCGGAGGATGCCGCCCGCCATCGCGAGCTCGCCCGCGAGCTGACACAGGGCGCGGCCAGCCTCGTCCGCCCCGGCCTGCTGCTGCTGCGCTTCCTCGGCACGGCCGGCGGGGTGCGTGGCGCCATGGCCACGGCGATCATGGAGATGCGCTCGGCGGCGCTCGGACGCCCTAAGTCCCTGCCAAGACTGTGGACGTGCTGAGGCGCCCCGCGCCATGATGCTGCAATGCAACTCACGCCCCGCGAGAAAGACAAGCTGCTCATCGCCATGGCCGCGCAGGTGGCCCGAAGGCGGCTGGAGCGCGGCGTGAAGCTGAACCATCCGGAGGCGATCGCCCTGATCACCGACTTCGTGGTGGAGGGCGCGCGCGACGGCCGTTCCGTGGCCGACCTCATGGCCGCCGGCGGCGAGGTCATCCGGCGCGATCAGGTGATGGAGGGGATCGCGGAGATGATCCACGACATCCAGGTCGAGGCCACCTTCCCGGACGGCACCAAGCTCGTCACCGTCCACAACCCGATCCGATAGGTCAGCCAGATGATCCCCGGCGAAGTCATCTGCCCCGAAGGCGAGATCGAGCTGAACGCGGGCCAGCCCGTGACGGAGCTGGAGGTCGCCAACACCGGCGACCGGCCCATCCAGGTCGGCAGCCACTACCATTTCTTCGAGACCAACGCGGCGCTGTCCTTCGACCGTGAGGCGGCGCGCGGCCAGCGGCTCGACATCGCGGCCGGGACCGCGGTGCGCTTCGAGCCCGGGCAGTCGCGCAAGGTGAAGCTGATCCCGCTGCTGGGGCTGCGCGTGGTCCACGGGTTCCGCGGTCTCGTGGAAGGCGAAGTCTGATGGCCCGCCTCTCCCGCTCCGCCTATGCCGGCATGTACGGCCCCACCGTCGGAGACAAGGTGCGGCTCGCCGACACCGAGCTGTTCATCGAGGTCGAGAAGGACCTGACGATCTATGGCGAGGAGGTGAAGTTCGGCGGCGGCAAGGTGATCCGCGACGGCATGGGCCAGTCGCAGCTCACGCGCGCCCAGGGCTCGGCCGACACGGTCATCACCAATGCGCTGATCCTCGACCATTGGGGCGTGGTGAAGGCCGACGTGGCCCTGCGCGACGGGCTGATCGCCGCCATCGGCAAGGCCGGCAATCCGGACACCCAGCCGGGCGTGGACATCATCATCGGCCCAGGGACCGAAATCATTGCGGGGGAAGGAAAAATCCTGACCGCGGGCGGCATCGACCCGCACATCCACTTCATCTGCCCGCAGCAGATCGAGGAGGCGCTGGCCTCCGGCGTCACCACCATGTTCGGCGGCGGCACCGGCCCCGCGCACGGCACGCTCGCCACCACCTCCACGCCGGGGCCCTGGCACCTCGCGCGCATGATGCAGGCGGCCGAGGCCTTCCCGATGAATCTCGGCTTCCTCGGCAAGGGCAATGCCTCCAAGCCCGACGCGCTGGAGGAGATGATCCGCGCCGGCGCCGCGGGCCTCAAGCTGCACGAGGACTGGGGCACCACCCCCAAGGCCATCGACACCTGCCTCGACGTCGCGGACCGCTTCGACGTGCAGGTCGCCATCCACACCGACACGCTGAACGAATCCGGCTTCGTCGAGGAGACGATCCGCGCCATCGCCGGCCGCTGCATCCAGGCCTTCCACACGGAGGGCGCGGGCGGCGGCCACGCGCCGGATATTCTTCGTCTTGTCGGCGAAGCCAACGTGCTGCCGTCGTCCACCAACCCGACGATGCCCTACACGGTGAACACGGTCGACGAGCATCTCGATATGCTCATGGTCTGCCATCACCTGGACCCGCGCATCGCCGAGGACGTGGCCTTCGCGGAATCGCGCATCCGGCGCGAGACCATCGCCGCCGAGGACATCCTGCACGACATCGGCGCCATCTCGATGATGTCGTCCGACAGCCAGGCCATGGGCCGCGTCGGCGAGGTGATCATCCGCACCTGGCAGACCGCCCACAAGATGAAGGTCCAGCGCGGGCGGCTCCCCGGCGAGACCGGCGACAACGACAACCTCCGCGCCCGCCGCTACATCGCGAAGTACACGATCAACCCAGCGATCTCCCAGGGGATCGCCACGCATGTCGGCAGCGTCGAGGTCGGCAAGATGGCGGACCTCGTGCTGTGGAATCCCGCCTTCTTCGGCGTGAAGCCGGACATGATCCTGAAGGGCGGCAGCATCGCCATGGCGCCGATGGGCGATCCCAACGCCTCCATCCCCACGCCGCAGCCGGTGCACTACCGCCCGATGTTCGGCGCCTTCGGCCGAGCCAACCTGTTCAGCTCCGTGACCTTCACCTCGATCGCGGCCATCGAGGCCGGGATCGACCGCACGCTCGGGCTCACGCGGCCGCTGCTGCCGGTGTTCAACACGCGCGGCGGCATCACCAAGAAGAGCATGGTCCTGAACGATGCCACGCCCGTGATGGAGATCGACGCCGAGACCTACGAGGTCCGCGCCGACGGCGAGCTGCTGATCTGCGAGCCCGCAAAGGTGCTGCCCATGGCGCAGCGCTACTTCCTGTTCTGAGAGGAGGCCACGTGATGCACGACTCCCTCCCACGCGCCACGAAGGTGCTCCCCCCGGGCAGCTTCACGGCCGATGCCGAGGTCATGCTCGACTTCGACGACCGCTTCCGCCGCCGCAAGCGCTACGAGACCGCCGGCGGCATCCCCTTCGTGCTCGACCTCGCCGAGGCGCAGGTGTTGCGCGACGGCGACGGGCTGCTGCTCGACGACGGCCGCGCCGTGCTGGTCCGCGCCGCGGACGAGCCGCTGGTCGAGGTGCGCGCGGCCAGCACGGCGGCGCTGGTCCGCCTCGCCTGGCATCTCGGCAACCGGCATCTGCCGGCGGAGCTCCAGGCCGGCCGCATCCTGATCCGCGAAGACCATGTGATCGAGGCGATGCTGCGCGGGCTGGGCGCGCAGCTCACCCGGGTGCGCGCGCCCTTCAACCCCGAGGGCGGTGCCTATGGCGAGCACAACCGCAGCTCGCACCAGCACCACCATGAACACAGCCATCACGATGGGCATGGCCACGATCATGACCACCATGACGAGAAGCACCTGCACCACCATCATGGTGACTGACGCCGATCTCTTCCGCCTGATGGCCTGGACCTCGCCCGCCTATCCCGTGGGCGGCTTCAGCTACAGCCACGGCATTGAGATGGCGGTAGAGGAAGGGCGCATCCCGGATCGCCATGCGCTGGTGCGCTATGTCGAGGCGGCGCTGCGCCGCGGCGCCGGCCATGTGGACTCGGTGCTCTTCGCCCATGCCCATCGCGCGGCGGACGACACGGCGCTGGACGAGGTCGCCGAACTCGCCGCCGCCTGGCGCGGAACGGCGGAAACGGCGCTGGAATCCACGCAGCAGGGCGGCAGCTTCGCCAGCGTGACGGCGGCCGTCTGGCCAGACGCGCGCTTTGCCGCTTTCGCGAAGCGGCATCGCGGGCGGCTCGCGCATGCGGTCGCCTTCGGCGCGGCGGCGGGGATGGCAGGAATTCCATTGCGGCCCGCGCTGCTCGCCTATCTGCAGGGCTTTGCTGCCAACTTGGTCAGCGCCGGCGTGCGGCTGGTCCCTCTCGGCCAGACGAACGGGCAGCACGCGACATCAGCGCTTTTGCCCATCGTCGCGGAATGCGCGACCATCGCGGAGACCGCATCGCTCGACGATCTCGGCACCGCGGTCCCCCTGCTCGACATGCTCTCCATGCGTCACGAAACCCAGTACACGAGGCTCTTCAGATCATGAGCACAGGTCCCTTCCGTGTCGGCGTCGGCGGCCCCGTGGGCTCGGGCAAGACGGCACTGGTCGAGCGGCTCTGCCGCCTGCTCCGCCGCACGCACGACATCGCCGCCATCACCAACGACATCTACACCAAGGAGGATGCCGAGTTCCTCACCCGCGCCGGCGCGCTGGAGCCCGAGCGCATCATGGGCGTGGAGACCGGCGGCTGCCCGCACACGGCCATCCGCGAGGATGCCTCCATCAACCTCGCCGCCGTGGACGAGATGGCCGAGCGCTTCCCAAAGCTGGAGATTCTCTTCATCGAGAGCGGCGGCGACAACCTGGCCGCCACCTTCAGCCCCGAGCTCGCGGACCTCACGATCTACGTCATCGACGTCTCGGCCGGCGACAAGATCCCGCGCAAGGGCGGGCCCGGCATCACGCGGTCGGACATGCTGGCGATCAACAAGATCGACCTGGCGCCGCTGGTCGGCGCGGACCTCTCCGTCATGGACCGGGACGCGCGGCGCATGCGCGGCGCGCGGCCCTTCATCTTCTCCAACCTGAAGATCGACCTGGGCGTGGCCGAGATCGCGGACTTCATCCTGGCTCAGGGCGGGCTGGCCTCGCGCGAATCGCGCCTCGCTACCGCCTAGACAGGCTCGCGACCCCGGACATCACCGCCAGCACCGAGCCGCACAGGAAGGCCAGCCAGGGCCCGGCGAGCGTGAAGCAGGCCGCCGCCACGGTCGCCCCGAAGGCCTGGCCCAGCACCCGTGCCGTGGATTGCAGCCCGCCGGCCCCGCCGGCCCGCGCGCGCGGCGCGTTGATCACGATCGCCCGGTTGTTGGGCGCCTGGAAGAAGCCGAAGCCGATGCCGGCCAGCAGCAACGCCGGGCAGATCAGCTCCGGCCGTTCCGGCGGCAGGAAAGCCAGCAGCACCATCGCGACCGCCAGCGTCCCGCCGCCGATGGCGCAGGGAATCGCCGAAGGCAGCCGGTCCGACAGCCGCCCCGCGATGGGCGCTAGCAGGCCGATCGCGATCGGGTAGGGCGTGATGATCAGCCCGATCTGCACCGGCGTGAATCCCGCCGAGGAGAGATGGAAGGGCATGTTGATCGCGACCAGGATATGCACCGCGAACATGCAGGTGGAGGCGATCACCGCGAGGCGGATGGAGCGCACCCGCAGCAGGTCGAGCGGCAGCAGCGGCGTGGAGCGCGACATCTCGCGCCAGACCAGCGCCGCGCCGCAGGCGATGCCCGAGGCCAGCAGCAGCACGCCGACGGCCGGCCGGTGCAGCAGCAGGTCGAGCCCGAGGAAGGCGAGCCCGAAGGCCGCGACGTTGAGCCCGGCCGAAAGGAAATCGAAAAGCCGATGCTGCCGCGGCACGTCCGGCAGGTGCCGCACGCCGAAGACCAGCACGGCCACACCGATCGGCACATGGGCCGCGAAGACGAAGGGCCAGGGCGCCACCGCCAGCACCGCCGCGCCGATCGAAGGCCCCGCGGCCGAGCAGATCGCCACCGTCATCGCATTGTTGCCGATGGCGCGGCCGAGCTGGTTCGTTGGATAGCTATGGCGGATGAGCCCGGAGAGCAGGCTCATCACCGCCGCGGCGCCGAAGCCCTGTATCACGCGCGCCGCCAGCAGCAGGCCGAAATCCGGCGCCAGGGCCGAGCCCAGCGCGCCGAGGCTGAACATCGCGAGGCCGAAGCCCCAGACGCGCTTGAACCCCAGGATCTCGCCCAGCGCGGAGAAGGGGATCAGCATGCCGACGACGGTGATCTGGAAGGCGTTGACCACCCAGACCGCCTCGGCCGGCGTCAACCCGAGCGAGCGCGCAGCAGAGGGCAGCGCGATGTTGACCATGCTGGCGTCGAGCACCGCGATGGCGATGCCCGCCGCCAGGCAGATGGTGGCATAGGTCCGGCGCGGTTGCGGCAGGCCGTCGGGCTCGGCCCTCGCGGCTTCGGACATGTCAGTCCCTGGTCCGGTTTCGATGACCGTCGTTCGCACGCCGAAAGCGCAACGAAAAGACCCGGGCCGTCACGCCAGCCCTGCGGATCACGCGGCGCGCGACGCCTTTCGGCCGGCATCCGGCAGCGAGACGCCGACCAGGTGGTCGCGCGTGACGAGGGCGGTGAGCTGGTCCTCGCTCCAGCCCTCGGTGCCCTCGGGGCGCAGTGGCAGGACCATCCAGCGGAAGTCCGCCGTGCTGTCCACGACGCGCACCTGGATGCCCGCCGGCAGCACCGTGCCGAACTCGGCCAGCACCGCCCGCGGCTCGCGCACGGCGCGGCTGCGGTAGGCGGAGGATTTGTACCAGTGCGGCGGGTAGCCGATGATCGCACGCGGGTAGCAGCTGCAGAGCGTGCAGACCACGAGATGATGAACGCTCGCCGTGTCCTCGAGCACGCCCAGCGGCGGATTGCCGCGCATGGAGATTCCCATCGCCTCGGCGGCCGCCGTGCCGTCGCGCAGCAGCAGGGCGCGCCACTCCGGGTCGATCCAGGCCCGCGCCACCATGCGGGCGCCGGTCATGGGATTGGCACGGTCGGCGGAGGCCTGCTTCTGGGCGATCTCCTCGTCGCTGACGATCCCGCGGCGCTTCAGCGCGGCTTCCAGTTTCTCCAGCAGCGCGAGGCTTTCGGCGCGGGGCGGTTGGGTGGCCATGTCACGCTTCCTCCAGCCAGTGTTCGAAGAGCTCGATCAGCAGGGTGTCGCCTTCCTGGCCCTCGCCCCAGACGGGCTGCTGCTCGAACAGCACGTGGTAGAGCACGCGCGGCTCGGCCGGCCGGTTGAAGGCGATGTCCTCGGGATTGGGGAAGGTGCCGAGCACGCGCTCGACGCGGCCCATCCGGCCGCGCACGTAATGCGGCGTCCGCAGATGCATGCGCGCCACCCGCTCGGGCTTCGAATCCTTCACGCGCACCGCCTGGCCGGTGGAGAAGCGCGCCGTCCCGGTCTCTCCGACGCCGAGGCTCACTGGAGCTCCTCCCAGGTGACGGCGCCTTTGGCGATCATCACGGCCGCGACGGCCCGCAGCCATTTCTCATAATAGGTGAGATCGAAATATTCGGGCTCGGGCAGGCTCTCGATGTTGAAGCGCTGCTCGTCGGTGGTGATCAGGCCCTTGTCGCGCAGGACGGCGCGCAGCGCGTCCACCCGCTTGCCGAAATCATCCGGCGGCGCGTTCTCGTCCGTCTCGACGGGCGTGCAGCGGAAGCGCGGATTCCCGCCGAGGTCGTGCTGCGCCGGGAAGGGCGCGAGGTTGGGCGTGTCCATGCGGTGAGGTTAGGCCGCAAGGACACGCCGCCGCAACAGCGGCTAGTTGGTGAAGACCCGCGCCGCCAGGGCCGCCTGGAACAGCACCTGCATGATGTCCGTCGCGAGCTGAAGGTAGCGCCCGTCCAACCGAGGCAGCGCGATCACCTCGTCTCCCGGCCGCAGCGGCGCGTTCGGGTCGAGCACCACCTCGCCCGAAGCCCGGCGGATCATGATGTTGCTCAGGCTGCCGCGGGCCGTCAGGCCGCCGGCCTCGCCCACGAGCCGCTCGACCGTGATTCCCGGACGCCAGACGATAGCCCGCGGCGAGCCGATCTCGCCCGCCACCAGCACCGTGTCGCGCCGCTCGGGGATGACGATGGTGTCGCCGTCCAGCAGGCGCACGCCGGAGCAACGGCCGTCGCTGAAGACCACGACCCGGCCTTCCGGCTGGATACGTCGCGCACGCTGCAGGTAGGTCGAGACCATCTGCGCCTCGGCGGAGCGGATGGCAGCCACGCCCGCGGTGGGCGAGACCGTGAGGAAGAGGGCGCGCTCCAGCCGGTCGGCCGCCTCGTTCAGCGAGCGCGTCTGCTGTGCGGCGACGCTCGGTCGCAGCAGGTAGATGCTGGACGTGTCGGCGAGCACCGGATCGACAGCGATGTAGTCCAGCATCTCGCAGAGCTGCGTGTCGCGATCGACCACGAGCACCGAGGGTCCGATCCGGCTGCCTTCCACCGACACCTGGACCGTCTGCGCGGGCCGGTCCGTGATGAAGGTCACCACGTCCTGGTCGCCCAGCGTGACGCCGGGGAGCTCGGACAGACCCACGTAGCGCGAGTAGGGCCGGCCGCCCCGGCTGCCCTGGATGATGGCGTTGGTGGCGCTGGGGAGCGGGCGGGAATACTCGACGATCTCGCGCCCGCTCATCACCCGGTTCGGCACCTCGAACAGGAAGTTGTTGCGCACGGCTCCGCCCGCGCCCACCAGCGCGCGCTGGCGGCCGACAACGAGGGTGTCGCCTTCCTGCAAGCGAACGACCGGAAGGCGCCCGTCCAGCAGGAAGCTGTAGAGATCCACGTTGACGACCTGCCGGCCGCCGCGCAGGACCGAGATCTCCCGATAGCTGCCGCGCGAGGCATCGACGCCGCCCGCCCGGACCAGGAAGTCCAGCACGCTGTCCGCCGCGCTGCCGGCGAAGCGGCCAGGGGTCCGCACGAAGCCCGTCACGAAGACGCCGATGCGTTGGGTCGACAGCACGACCGAATAGACCTGGACCTGCTGGTTGTAGACGCGGCCCACCTCGGTCTGGACCTTGGTCTGCAGATCGCCGGACCGCGTGCCGGCCAGCGAGATCGGCCCGATATTCGGCAGGAAGAAATTGCCCGAGGGGTCGACGACGCCGTTGGCCTCGGAGTCCACCGCGCCCCAGACCCGAACCGAGACCCTGTCGCCGGGTGCCAAGATATAGTTGGGGTTGGGCGCGTCGGAGGTGATGTCCGCGCCCCGCGTGAACAACGCCGCCCCGAAGACGGCGGTGGGAGCCCCGGCCGGCCGGGACGTCTCGCCGAGCGGGGTCACGACGGTCGCGCCCGCCTCCGCCTCGGTGGTCGAGCCGAGGCGACTCGTGCCGGGGTCGCCGGGGCTGGAGCCCGAGGTTGCCGCCCCCGCCCCCCCGCCGCCGGCAGCGCCCGCATTGAAGGACGGAATGGCCTGCCTGTTGGTGAAGAGGGAGCTCATGCCCAGCAGATTCTGCGCATGGGCACCGCTGCCCGTCATGAGGAGGGTCGCCAGGGCGATCCGGATCAGCCTGTCAGCGCGCATGTTCCCTCATACCGGCCAGCATCAACCAGGCCAGACCATACAGGAGACTCAGGGAAAGAAATACATAGAGCGTCGCCCAGTAGGGCAGGGGGAAGAGCGACCGCTCCGCCAGGTTGGGCTCGACCACCCGCAGCAGGAAGATCTGCTGCCGCTGGGCGTCGCCGGCCGCGCGGTCGGAGGTCACCCGGGCCGCGGAGAGCTGCTGCGTCGCCAGGTCCACCTCCGCCTGCAGGCGCGTATAGGTCGCGAGCTGCTCGGTGACGCCCGTTCCGGCAGCGGCAAGCCGCCGCCGCTCCTCGGCCGCCTGGGCCTCGAGCGCTTCGACGCGGTTTCGGATGTTCTGAACCTGCGGGCTGTTGGGCCGCGTGAAAGCAAGAAGGGTCTGCATGTCGCTGCGCGCCCTGGCGGCATCGGCTTCGAGCTGGCCGATCGTGCCCACGGCGATGTTCGACGATTGCCCCGGATCGAGCGATTGCGAGGTCTGGCGGAACAGGGTCATCGCCGTCTGCGCGTTCACCAGCCGCTCCTCGGCGCGCTGGAGCTCGTTGCGCGAGGCGCGCAGCGCCTCCTCGCGGACGTTGAAGTTCATCTCGTTCACCAACTCCTCGCCCAGCCCCAGCAGCCGGCGGGAAATCTCCTGGCTGTCCGACGGCCTGAAGGTCCAGACGCGGAGGTCGGTGATCAGCGTGGAGGCGTCGATGTCGGCGGTGATCTGCCATCGGTAGAACATGCGCAGCCGCTCCGCCGTCGGCTGCGCCCACCAGAGGCGGAAGACAGGGTCCGCGAAGGAGGGGCGGAAGACCTCCAGCAGGTCGATCTGCTCGCGCACCCGGCGAATGGCGTCGTAGGAGAGGAGGAAGTCCTTCACCGCGGCGATGTTCTCGGGCGAGGTGATGAAGCCGGCGGAGCCCAGGACCTCGCCGCCGACCGTGTTGTTCGCCGCGCGTGGCATCTGCGAACGCACGGTGAAGCGGGATTCGCTCAGGTATTGCGGGGTTGCGACGAAGAACAGGTAGAGGCCGGCCAGCAAGGTCGGGAGCAGCACCCAGCAGGTATAGGGATGCTCGCGCATCCAGTCGCCCAAGGTGCGCCGGCGGCGCATCCCTTCGCCGATCGAGCCCAGCAGCGGGCGCTCCCGCGGCCGCTCGCGCAGCGCCGAGGGCCGCTCCCGCAGGGCGGTCGGCCGCGCGGCGGCGACCTGGCTGGGCGGCGTCGCGACGGCGGGCCGGCTAGAGGTGCTGGTATTCGGTGAAAGCCTGGTCCAGATCTTCATGGAATTTGAGCCTTCCATCGCTCAGGATCGCAGCATGGGTGCAGAGCGAGCGCACCGTCTCGATATGATGCGACACCAGGATCAGAGCGCTCCGCCCGCGCCGCGAGAGCAGCGACTGGCGGCACCGCTCCGCGAAACGCGCATCGCCCGCAGCGATGACCTCGTCGATCAGATAGCAGTCGAAATCCACCGCCATGGAGAGCGCGAAGATGAGGCGCGCCCGCATGCCGGCCGAATAGGTCTTCACCGGCTGCCGGAACTGGTCGCCGATCTCGGAATATTCCTGGACGAAGCTCTCCACCCAGTCGATGCGCCGGTCGTAGAGCCGCGCGATGAAGCGGGCATTGTCCGCGCCCGAGAGCGCGCTGTGCACCGCCCCGTCGTAGCCCATGGGCCAGGAAATGCTCATCCGGCGCCGGATCCTGCCGGAGGTCGGGTGCTCCACCCCCGCCATGATCTTGATGAGCGTGCTCTTGCCCGATCCGTTGCGGCCGAGGATGCCCACCGCGTCTCCCGGCCAGAAGGTCGCATCCACGCCCTTCAGCACCTCGCGGGTGACGCCGTTGCGCGTGAAGCTCTTGCGGACGCCGATCAGTTCCAGCATCGCGCCTCACGACTCGAAATGCGGTTTGGCCGCCTTGAGCGCGCAGAGGCCCAGGAAATTCAGGCAGAAGATCCAGAGCAGCACGTAGTTGATGCTATAGTGATATGGCACGCCCAATCCGAACTGTCCCTCACGCGTGAATTCCATGATGTGGATCAGCGGCACCCAGAGCAGCACCTCCTGATAGGGCCCAGGCATCCACCAGATCATATAGAACATGCCTGAGAATGGTAGGATCAAATATGTGAAAGGATGGATCAAGCGGTCCACCAGCTGCGATCCCATGGCCGTGGCCGAGAGCGCCAGCAGGGCCGTGCCATGGGCGACCCCGAACATCATCAGGACGCCGGCCGCCATCTGCAGCGGATCCTTGGGCCATTCGCCCTCGAACAGGCCGATCAGGACGGAGAAGACGGCCACGCAGATCATCACCGCCGCCGTGTCCAGCAGGCTGCGGGCCAGCATCACCGCCTCGACCGTCACCCTGGAATGATAGAACAGCTGGAAATTGGCCTCGATTCCGCCCGGCGAGCGGTTCACCAGCGTGCGGTAGAGATAGAACACGATGTAGCCGATGACGAAGAAGCTGAACTTGTTCAGCCCGCCCGGCATGTTGGAATCGCCGCCCGCGAGGGCCTTCCAGAGCGCAACGCCCACGCCGAGCATCGCCGGCTCCACGAAGAGCCATATGTAGCCGAGGTTCTCCCGCCCGAAGCGCGTATGGATCTCGCGCAGGATGAGGGCACCGATGACCCGTCCCCGCGCCCGGATGGCATGGAACAGGCTGACCTCATGCGGGATGTACCGCATGGAGCTCATCAGCGGAGCGACCCACGCAGCAGGGGGCGCGACGAGGCGAAGGTGCCGTCGGGCCTGCGGCAGGCCACCGCCACGCGCTCGTTGCTGCCGGAGCCGAGCGCGATCTCGCGGCACTCCCGGCCGCTCGCGGCATTGTAGGAGCGGGTGAGGCGCGCCGGCTGCCCGTTCACGATCCCGGTCTGCCCGGGCGAGGCCGAGGCCGCGAAATCCCCGAGCGGGTCCGCGCCGCGCGGCAAGGACGCCACCTGCGCCGCCGGATCCGCGATCGGGCCGGAGCCGGGCGAGGACAAGCTCGGCATCTCCATTCCGCATCCGGCCAAGGCTGCCGGGAGAAGGATCAACATCATCCGCATCAGACCCGTCAAAGGCGGAACCCCTCTTCGCTCTGCGGGCCCGGCCGAACGGGACCCACCCCCGCCGCTCTTCTATCGTGTCTGCCGCGCAGCAACAAATCATTGTCAAACGCGGGTATTAACCGCTTTCGTGCCGTGGGATCCCTTTCCGACCAGAACCTCACCGGACCGGCCATGAAGCACCGCGCCATCCTCGTCACCGGCGCCTCGCGGGGGCTCGGGGCCGCGCTGGCGCGGCGCTTCGCGGCGCCCGGCGTCACGCTGCACCTTGTCGCGCGTGATCCGGCCGGCCTGGCCCGGACGGCGGAGGCCTGCGCCGCCCGAGGGGCCGCGGCCCATATCGCCGCGCTCGACGTGCGGGAGGCCGGGCCGCTGGCCGCGCAGATCCTGGCCTGGGACGACGCGACGCCGCTCGATCTCGTCATCGCCAATGCCGGCGTGACCGGCGGCACGCCTGATGGCGGCGGGCTGGAGGGCTGGGCCAGCGCCGACCGGGTGCTCGGGGTGAACCTGCTGGGCACCGTGAACACCGTGGCGCCGCTGCTGCCGCGGCTGGTCGCGCGGCGGGCGGGGCGGCTCGCCTTCATCGCCTCCGTCGCGGCCTTCCGCGGGCTGCCGGACAGCCCGGCCTATTGCGCCTCCAAGGCGGGAATCTGGGCCTATGGCGAGAGCCTGCGCGCCCGGCTGCTCTCGGAGGGCGTCGGCGTCACGGTCTGCGCGCCCAGCTTTTTCACGAGCGACATGAGCAGGAAGTTCAGTGGCCGCCACCCCTTCGAGCTGAGCGTGGAGGCGATGGCGGAACGGCTGGCCCGCGCCATCGAGGCGGGACGCGGGCGCGCCATCGTCCCGCGCCGGATGGGCTGGCCGCTGCGGCTGCTGGAGCTGCTGCCCTCGCGTTGGGCGGACATCGCCACCCGCCGCTTCCGCTTCACCATCGCGGACTGACGCCGAGGGGGCGATTCACGGCTTCAGCGATCCCCCCGATCGGGCCTTAACGATAGGCCCGCGCCGCCTTGGCATAGCCCACGCGCCGCTCGGGCGGCGTGGGCCAGCGGCCGGCCACGCGCTCCAGCAGCAACTGCGCGTCCGAGGCCATTCCCGCCTCCACCGCGCAGTCGAGGAAGAGCTGCTCCAGCACGTCCTGCTGCGCGTGGCTGCCGCCGAGCTCGTAGAGCCCACCGATCGCCGGACGCATCGCCCTGACAGCCTCGGCATATTGCCCCCGGGCCCGGAGCAGCAGCGCCTCGCAGCACGGCACCGCGGCGTCCCGGACGATGCGGGCGTTCTCGCCGGTGTTGGCGCGGCCGTAGTCGCGCATCGCCTCCAGCATCCGTTCCGCCGCGTCGAGGCGGCCGTCGGCGGTCAGCGCCATCATCCAGTGCGGCAGGGTGAAGGCGGAGAGGCAGTCGCCGATGCGGCCCTCCGCCTTGTCCGCCAGCTCCAGCCAGCGCTCGCCCACGTCGACGCCCTGGCGCTCCAGCCGGAAGAGCATGGAGGCGGCGTTCTGGCAGTCGATATAGAGGTCCGGCTGCATCTGGGTGATCGGGCTGTCCAGGTCGCGGAAGCCGGTGTCGTAGAGCCGCAGCACCTCGTCGAACTCGCCGCGCTCCATGTGGAACATGGCCTGGTGCCAGGAGAGGTGGTGCAGCAGGTTGTTGCCGCCCGCGAAGTTCTGCGAGAGCCCGGTGATCCAGCCGATCCCCTCGGCGCGGCGGCCCTGCATCTCCAGCACATGGGCCACGGCATGCGCGGCCCAGAGGTCGGCGGGGTCGCGGCGGATGGCCTCGCGGCCGGCGGCTTCGGCAACGACCAGGCTGCCGCATTCCTCATGGGCGAAGGCGCGGCAGGCGAGGATGGAGCCATAACCGGGCACCTCGCCGTCCCAGTGCGGCAAAGCGCGCTCGACCGAGGCCATCATCTCCGGCGCCTTGCCCATCCAGAAGGCGGCGAAGTGGTGCAGGCGGAAGGCGAGGATGTCGCGCGGGTGCTCGGCGAGGAGGTCCTCCCAGATGGCGATGGCGCGGTCCTGCCCGCCCTCGGCCCAGGCGCCGAGGGCGGACATGTGCATCTGCTCGCGCGGATTGCCGCCGAGGGCCCGCGCCTGGTCCAGCGCGGCCTTGGCGGCGGGGACATGCGCCGATTTGTAGGCCAGCATGGCGAAGGCCGCCTTCATGGCGTGCAGCATCGGCGCCTCGCCGTCGAGCTTCAGCGCGGCCTTGAGGCGCAGGGGCGTGTCGGCGCGGTATTTGAGAAAGCCCTCGATGGTGTGGTCGAAGGCGCGCGCGGCCTCCTCGGAGGCGAAGGTGGCGCGGTTGCCCTGGGCGTCGTGGGCCATGGTCAGACTCCGAATTCGGCGAGGACGGCATCGGTATCCTGCCCGAGCGCCGGCGCGGGCGGCTCCCAGGCGCCGAGGCCTGGGATGGCCGGGAAGGGCAGCGGCCCGAGTCCCGGCTGCTGCAGGATCGGCGCGGCCTGGATGGCCTGGACATGCGCCTCCGCCAGGTATTCCAGCGGCGTGTTCACCCGGTCGCAGAGCAGCCGCGCGGCCTGCAGCAGCACAAGCCATTCGGATGAGGTCTTCGTGAGGAAGACCTCGCGCAGGATGGCGACCAGGGCGGGCTTGTTGGCGAAGCGGGTGGGAAAATCGGCGAAGCGCGGGTCCTGCGGCAGGTCCGGACGGCCGATCACGTCGCAGAGCGTCACCCATTCGGTCTCGCGCACCAGGGCGAACATGACGGAGACGCCGTCCTTCGCCGGATAGGCGCCGGCCGGCGTGTTCACCTCGTCCGGCATGCGGCCGAGCAGGCCGGATTCCGCGATGGGCAGCACCAGCATCGAGGCGGCGCCCTGCATCAGCGAGATGTCGAGGTGCCGGCGCTTCGGCGGCGCGCCGGAAGCGCGGTCGCGCGCCTGCTCGGCCAGCGCGGCCTGGCAGGCGGCGAAGGCGGAGAGGCCGGTGAAGACGTCCACGATCTGCGTGCCCACCCGATGCGGCAGCCCGTCCATGCCCGGATTGATCGCGACCACACCGCAATAGGCCTGGGCCACGCTGTCGGTGCAGGGGCGCTCGCTGTGCGGGCCCTGCTGGCCGAAGCCGGAGACGGAGATGCAGACGGCATCCGGCTTCGCGCTTTCCGGCCCCAGGCCGATGCGCCGGGCGACGCCGGGCCGGAAGGCCTCGATGAGCACGTCGGCCCTGGCGGCCAGCTTCGCCGTCCTCGCGCGATCTGCCTCGTCCGTCAGATCCAGCACGATGGCGCGCTTGCCGCGGTTGAAGGCGGTGTGCATGACGCTGTGACTCTCCGCCCGCGTGCTCAGCCCGCGCGACCAGTCGCCCTTGGGCGGCTCGAGCTTCACGACATCGGCGCCGCATTGCGCCAGCAGCATCCCGCAATACGGCCCCGCGATGCCCTGCGCGGCGTCGAGCACGAATAGTCCCTCGTAGGGCTTCAGCATTGCTTCCTCCTGATGGGCGGCATCATCGCGGAAAAAACCGGCGGGGCGAAGGGCACCTGGTTTCCGTGGACGTCATATTCATGAAATGGCATGATTTAGCGAAGCAACGGAGGCACGCACCATGGAACTGCTCCTCACACGGCAAGTGACCGTCGGCGAAGCCACCATCGGCACGCTCGAAGTCGACGGAAAATTCCAGTGCCACACGCTCGAGGACCTGGAGCGCGCGGAGAAGATCCACGGCAGGACGGCCATCCCGCCCGGCACGTACAACGTCACGCTGGCGGAGAGCCCGAAATTCTCGAAGCGCTACGAGCAGGCGGGCCGCAGCCGGCTGATCCCGCGCCTGCACGACGTGCAGAATTTCTCTGGCATCCTCATCCACATCGGCAACAAGGCCGAGGACACCGACGGCTGCATCCTCGTCGGCAGCTGGCGCCCAAGCATGGGCGCCTTCATCGCCAGCTCCGGCAAGGCCTATGACGCCCTGCATGTCAGGCTCTCCGAGGCCACGACGATCCGGATCACCGTGAAGAACCACATGTCCGAGGCCGATGCGCGGATGCGGCACCCACCCAAGCTGCTCTTCGACAGCGTCCGGCCCGGCTTCGGCGAGACCGAGACCCTCTCGACCTGAACCCGGCATGGCCGGCCCGGGCGGTTGCGCTATCATCGGCGCAACCACGAAGGAACGTCCATGACCGCCACCCGCCGCGCCCTGCTGGGCGCCGCCCTCGCCGCGCCCGCCGTCGCGCAAGCCCAGGACTGGCCAGGCCGTCCCGTGCGCGTGATCGTCCCCTACCCGCCCGGCGGCCCGACCGACATCGTGGGCCGCGTCACGGCGGCCGGCCTCCAGGCCGAGCTCGGCTCGCCCTTCGTGGTCGAGAACCGCGCCGGTGCCGGCGGCTCCATCGGCGCGGGCGAAGCATCGCGGGCCGCGCCCGATGGCGCGACCTTTCTGGTCAATGCCTCCGCCCATGTCATCACGCCGCACCTCATGCGCGGCCTGCCCTTCGACGCGCTGGCCGATTTTTCGCCCGTCACCGAGATCGTGAAGGTGCCGCTCATCCTGGTGGTGAACGGGGCGGTGCCGGTGCGATCCGTGCAGGACCTCATCAATCTGGCGAAGGCGCAGCCGGGGCGGATCTCCTACGCCTCGTCGTCCATCGGAGGCGCGCCGCACCTGGCGGGCGAGCTCTTCAAGCTGATGACGCGGACGGACATCACCCACATCCCCTATCGCGGCTCGGGCCCGGCGCTGCAGGATCTGCTCGGCGGCACGGTGCAGATCATGTTCGACAGCCTCGCCTCCTCCGCCGAGCACGTGCGCTCCGGCCGCCTGCGCGCCATCGCGGTGACGACGACGCAACGCCTGCCGAGCCATCCGGAGCTGCCGACCATCGCGGAGTCCGGTGTCCCCGGCTACGAGATGACCACCTGGTACGCCATGTGGGGCCCGAAGAACCTGCCGCCGGCGCTGGCCACGCGCATGCAGCAGGCGGTGGCGAAGGTCTGCCAGCGCGAGGATGCGAAGGCGCGCTTCGCCTCGATGGGCGCCGACCCCATCGCCAGCACGCCGGCCGATTTCGCGCGGTTCTCCGCAAGCGAGTATGAGCGCTTCGGACGGCTCGTCCGCGACGCTGACATCAAGGGGGAATGATGCGCGCTCTTCTCTGCGAATCCTGGCGCGAGTTCGACCAGCTCGAGATCAAGGACATCCCGCCGCCGCCGATGCGGCCCGGCGCCGTGCGGATCAAGGTGGAGGCGGTCGGCGTCTCCTTCGCGGTCCAGCTCGTCGTCGCCGGAAAATACCAGCGCAAGCCGCCGCTGCCCTTCGTGCCCGGCACCGAGGTCGCCGGCACCGTGCTGGAAGGGCCACTACCGAAGGGCACGCGCGTCTTCGCCGCGCTCGACTGGGGCGGCTTCGCGGAAGAGGCGGTGGTGGATGCGATCCACGTCACGCCCATCCCCGACGGGCTGCCGCTGGCGCCGGCCGTGGCCTTCCCGATCAGCTACCCCACCGCGGCCTCGGCACTCATGTGGCGCGGCCATGTGAAGGCCGGCGACTGGGTGCTGGTGCATGGCGCGGCCGGCGGCGTGGGGCTCGCGGGCGTCGAGATCGTGAAGGCGCTGGGCGGCAAGGTCATCGCCCGCGCGGGCGCGGCGAAGCACGCCATGCTGCACGCCCGCGGCGCGGATGCGGTGCTCGACAGCGCGGCGCCCTTCCGCGACCGGGTGCGCGAGATCACCGGCGGCGCGGGCGTGTCCTGCGTGCTCGACACGTTGGGCGGCGACATCTTCGACGACTCCCTGCGCTGCCTCGGCGACGGCGGCACGCTGGTGACGGTGGGCTACGCGGCCGGCGGGATTCCCACCGTGCCGGCGAACATCCTGCTGCTGAAGAACATCGGCGTCGCCGGGCTGAACTGGGGCACCTATATCGGCTGGTCGCCGGGCGACAATCGCGAGGTTCACGCGCCGCGGACCCGGGCGTTGTGGGACCAGCTCATGGGCTGGTGGGCGGAGGGCAAGCTGAAGCCCGAGGTCCACGCCAGCTTCCCGCTGGAAAAGTTTCGCGAGGCGATGGCCGAGGTGCGCGAGCGACGCTCGGCGGGGCGCGTCGTGCTGGTGCCTTAGGACCCGCGCGCCCGGAGCCGCCGCTGCTCGGCATCCGCCAGCTTCCGGGCGACCCAGGGCCCGGTCAGGATCACCAGGAACATGCGCGCGGTCTGCATGGCCATGATGAAGGGCAGGTCGACCTGGCTCGAGGCGGCGATGATCGCCACCGTGTCCGAGCCGCCCGGGCTGGTCGCCAGATAGGCCGTCAGCGGATCCACCCCCGCCACCAGCACCAGCCCGGCGGCGATCAGCCCGCAGAGTGCCACCAGTGCGGCATTGGCCGCCAGGAGCCGCGGCAGGGCCTTCGCAGCATGCCACAGGATCGCCCGGTCGAAGCGGGCCCCGATCTGCCAGCCCGACAGCGCATAGGCGCAGGCCAGAAACCAGGGCGGAAGCTCGATCGTCATGAGCCCCGCTGTGTTCAGCGCGGTGCCGATGACGAGCGCGACGAGCATCGGGCCGGCCGGAATCCGCGCGTAGCGGCCGATGAGCGCCGTGCCGGCGACCAGCAGCAGGGTGGCGCCGAAGGCCGGCGCATGCAGGGGCGGGAACCAGTCGACCGCCGCGACGGCGCCGCCTTCCACCCCTGTCCCGATCCTCGCCACGGCGGTCGCCACCAGCGCGACGAAGACCAGGCGAAGATATTGCATGAAGGCCACCAGGCGCATGTCGGCCCCGTAGCTCTCGGCCATCAGGATCATGGTCTGCGACGCGCCCGGCGAGGTGCCCCAGACGGCCGTGGTGCCCGGCAGGATCTGCCACCGCATCAGCACCCAGGCGACCAGCGAGCTGGCGGCGAGCACCGAGACGATCCCCACCAGGATGATCGGCCAGTCGCGGGCGAGCTCCGGCAGGGTGGAGGCCGGGATCGCGCGCGCGATCATGCTGCCGATCGCCGCCTGGGCCAGCAGGAAGGCCGGGGCAGGCACCCGGGGCATCGCCCGCGCCACTGCCATGGCGACCGCGACGATCAGCGGGCCGAGAAGCAGCGCGGCCGGCAGTTGCAGCGCCTCCAGCGCCGCGGAGACGAGGAGCGACGCCAGGATCAGCAGGGCCCATCGGGCGCGGCTGTCTAGGAGCACATCGGGATCCGCGTGAGCCCGCGTCCAGCCTTAGCGCTCATGATCTGCACGCCTCTTGGCAAGGTGAAGCACTCTCGTCAGGTCACGTTCTCTGACCTGATCCTGACCGGGATCATCGGGACCGGGAAGCCGCCGACTGCCCGACTTCCGTCAGCGCAGCGGCTCGGTCCGGAACAGAATCACGCGCAGCCCGCCATGCGGCACAGGCGCTTCGGTCGGCAGGAAGGGCAGCCGGGTCGCGCGCGCCATGGCCGGATCGCTTGCGATGAGGCCGACGCGCCAGCCGGCGAAGCGGCTCGTCAGCGTCTGCCCGAGCGCGCTGTACAGCGCCGACAGCTTCGTCTTGTCCCCGAGCCGCGTGCCGTAGGGCGGATTGACGATGACCAGGCCCGGCGGCCCTTCGGGCGGGGCAATCTCGCTGATCGTGGCCTGCCGGAACTCGGTGCAGTCGGCGACGCCGGCACGCTCGGCATTCGCCACGCTCATCGCGATGGCGCCGGCATCCCGGTCGCTGCCGTAGAAGCGGGCCGCCGGGACGCGCCGGCTCTTCACCTCGCGCATGACCTGCCACGCCTCCGGATCGAAGGTGGCGAGCTGCTCGAAGGCGAAATGGCGGAAGCGGCCGGGATTGAGCCGGCTCGCGATCTCCGCGGCTTCGATGACGAAGGTGCCGGAGCCGCACATCGGATCGAGCACGGGCTCGCTGCCGTCGAAACCGCATTGCTGCAGGAAGAGCGCGGCCATGGTCTCGCGCATCGGTGCGCGGTTCACGGCCTCCTTGTAGCCGCGCTTGTGCAGCAGCTCGCCGGAGGTATCGAGGCTGATCGTGCAGACATCGTGGTCGATGCGCACCATGACGGTGACTTCGGCTTCCTCCACATGCGGTGCGCCAAGCGTTTTCTGGATCGCCGTCACGATCCGCTCGGCCGCCGCGCCGGAGTGGTAGATCTTGGATCCCGTGCAGGAGGCCTCGACCCGGAACGGCATGTCGGCGCGCAGGATATCGCCCCAGGGCACATGGCGCGCGCGGAGATCGAGATCCCGGAGATGCTGGACGCGAAAGCTCGCGACCCGCGCCAGGACACGTCCGGCGCCGCGGACCCACAGGTTGGCGCGCCAGACTTCCGGCCAGCCCCCGCGGATGGTGACGCCGCCGGGTACGGCCTTCGCCAGCTTGAAGCCCTTGCCGCGGACCTCCGCGAAGAGCGCGGGCTCCAGGCCAGGCAGGGCGGCCAGGAAAATCTCGAAATTGTCGGCAGAGGGGAACATCGCCCCTGCCTATCACCACCGGGTGAGCGCGCCTATTTCTTGAGGAAGCTCGCGAAGGCCGCCTGCGCCTCGGCGGTGCGCAGCCGCTCGGCGAAGGCGACGCGCTCAGCCGCCATGGCCTCGGCCACCGCCGCCGCATGCGGCGCCTTGATCAGCCGCTTGGTCTCCGCGACCGAGCCTGGCGGCAGCGCGGCCAGCGTTCTCGCCATCTCCATCGCCACCGGCTCGACCTCGTTGTCCGGCACGGCGCGCGAGGCCAGCCCGGCCGAAGCGGCCTCGGCCCCCGAGATCGGTGAACCCGACAGGAACCACCAGTTCGCCCGTGCCGGGCCCACGCGCGCCGGCAGCAGGAGGGAAGAACCCGCCTCTGGCACCAGCGCCAGCCGGGTGAAGGGCATCTGCAGCCGCGCCGTCTCGCTGGCCACGACCACGTCGCAATGCAGCAGCATGGTCGTGCCGATGCCGACGGCGTAGCCGCGCACCGCCGCGACCACCGGCTTGGCGAAGCCGACGATGTTCTCCAGGAAGTTGAAGGCCGCGCCCGGCTCGGTCGCGGGACGGTCGCCCACGGCGGCGAAATCCTTGATGTCGTTGCCGGCCGTGAAGTCCGTGCCGCCGGCCAGCATCACGACCCGCACGCTCTCGTCCACCGCGGCGAGGCTCAGCGCCTCGCCCATGGCGTTGTACATCTCGCGGGTCAGCGCGTTCTTCTTGTCGGGCCGGTTGAGGCGGATGGTGAGCACGGCATCGGCGCGCTCGGTCAGCACGTGTTCGGACATGATTTCCTCCGGATTTGCGCCGATTAGATCAGAACTTCTCCGCGTGGCGTAGGGCCGCCTCGGCGACGGCCGCGATGTCGTCCAGATGCACCGAGGGCGGCGCGCCCTCCGGCACCGGCACGTCGGAGGCGACGGCGCGGATCAGCGGATCCTCGGGGTAGAGAAACGGCTTGCCGTTGGCACTCCGAAAAATCTCGATCTTCGGCACGGGGTCGCGCTTGAAGCCCTCGACCACCACGAGGTCCACCGGGCTCAGCCGCCCCAGCAGTTCCCTCAGCGGCGGCTCCGGCGCGCCGCGATGCTCGGTCATCAGCGCCCAGCGGTTGGCCGAGGAGACCAGCACCTGCGCGGCGCCCGCCTGGCGGTGCTCGAAGCTGTCCTTGCCCGGCTGGTCCACATCGAAATTGTGGTGCGCGTGCTTCACCGTGGAGACCGAGACGCCGCGCGCGATCAGCGCCGGGATCAGGCGCACGACCAGCGTCGTCTTGCCCGCTCCGCTCCATCCCGCGAGGCCGATGACCTTCATGGGACGAAGCTAGCGCCGATCGAGGCTCCACGACACCGCCCAGATGACCAGCCCGGCCAGCGCCAGCCCGACGCCGACCCAGGCCGTCGAGGTCCAGCCGTAACCGGCCGCGATCGCCATCCCGCCCAGCCAAGGCCCCAGCGCATTGGCGGTGTTGAAGGCCGAGTGGTTGAGCGCGGCCGCCAGGGTCTGCGCATCGCCCGCCACGTCCATCAGGCGGGATTGCAGGATGGTCGCGAGCCCGCCGCTGCAGCCGATGAGCAGCACCACCGGCACCAGCGTCCAGAGGCTCTGCGCGGCGGAGGGGTAGAGCGCCAGCATGGCCGCGTTGAAGACGAGGGTGATCCCTGCCGCCGGCATCAGCGCCCGGTCCGCCGCCCAGGCACAGACCAGGTTGCCGAGGGTCAGCCCCACGCCGAAGACGGCGAGCACGAGCGGCACCAGCGCCGGCGCGGCCCCCGTCACCTCGACCAGCGTGGTCGCGAGATAGGTGTAGACGGCGAAGAGCCCGCCGAAGCCGATCGCGCCCATGCCAAGCGCCAGCCACACCTGCGGCCGGCGCAGCGCGCCGAGCTCGCGAAGGGGGCTCGCGCCCCGGTCGCCGGGCGCATGCGGCATGAAGGCGAGGAGCAGCGCCGCGGTCGTTGTCGCCAGGATCGCCACCAGCCCGAAGCCCCAGCGCCAACCCACGAGCTGACCCACGCCATTGGCCAGCGGCACGCCGACCACCGTCGCGAGCGTCAGCCCCAGCATCATGCGCGACACCGCCTGGGCGCGGCGCTCGCGCGGGACCAGCGACGCGGCGACCAGCGCGCCCACGCCGAAAAAGGCGCCGTGCGGCAGGCCGCTGAGGAAGCGGAAGCCCAGCATCCAGCCGTAGTTCGGCGAAAGGGCGGAAAGCCCGTTGGCCAGGGCGAAGACCGCCATCAGCCCGATCAGCAGCGAGCGCCGCGGCAGCCGCGCGCCGAGCACCGCGATCAGCGGCGCGCCCACCACCACGCCCAGCGCATAGGCGCTGATGACATGGCCCGCCGTCGGCTCGTCGATGCCCAGCGCCGGCGCGAATTGCGGCACCAGGCTCATCGCCGCGAACTCCGTGGTCCCGATGGAGAAGCCGCCCATGGCCAGCGCGACCAGGACGAGGCGCGGATCCGCCGCCGAGCGCGGGATGGCCAAGGGGGAGGAAACGGCGGCGGGCTGGGTCATGCGCAGGTCCTCGTCGGCCGGGGAGCCCGGCCGGGATCAGGTCTGGATTTCCTGGAGGTCGCATCCCCGGGGCTTCGGCCCCGGCGTTTCCCATCGCCTATCCTCGCCCAGATGGGCGGGCCGGTTCAATCCGCAACCAGCTCGGCCGGCGCGCCGCAGTAGTCCATCAGCACGGCCATGTCGCGCTCGGCATGGCAGGCCACGTAGCGGCCGGGCGCCTTGGGGTCGGGCAGGGTCTGCAGCCCGGTGTCCGCATAGACCCGCAGATAGGCCGGCCCCACGCCCACGAAGGCCGAGCGCGCCCCGTTGCGCTCGCAGAGGTCCCGGAAGCGCCAGATGGCCGAGACGGCGTCCCGCACGTCGCCCGCCGGATCGCCATGGCCGATCCAGATCGGACCGGCCTTGGTGAAGGCGAAGCCGGCACGCCCCGCCTCGCCCCAGAGCACGCCGTCGGCCTGCGCCGGCAGGGTGGCGCCCAGCGCCGCGAGCACCGCGCGCTGGGCGTCGTCATAGGGCACCGGCCGGATGCGCGCCGGCCGCAGCAGCCGGAACAGCCCGGCCAGCAGCAGCAGCACCGTGATGCCGACGGCGAAGCGCAGCTGGATCGGCGGTCCTTCGGTCAGCACGACTTCCCACCAATAGGCGTCCTGGAGCCGGCTCGCATTGGCGAAGAGCGCCAGCGCCATGCCGCTGATCGCGACGGCCGCCAGCGGCAGCAGCATCTCCTGCGAGAGCGGCTCGGCCCGCAGCCGGCTGTTGCGGTAGAAGGCCGGGCGCATGGTGGCCAGCACGGCGGCCACCAGCAGGAAGACGCCCCAGGTCCACCAGGCTTCGTTGCGCAGCCAGGAGATGAAGGCGCCGGCGCCCAGCAGCACCAGCGCCGCGCCCCAGGCGATGTTGAGCCGCCGCGCCAGGCCGAAGGCCATCACCATCAGCAGCGAGCCCACGAGGGAGGCGGCGAATTGCGAGGCGATCGCCGCCTCGTAGCCGGCCCATTCCTTCAGCTCGTCGACCGGCAGGGAGCCCAGGAAGATCAGCAGCGCGCCGCCCAGCGCCACGAGGCCGGACAGCACCGGCACCTCCAGCGGCATGGCGCCGGAGCCCAGCGCGGTGAAGCGCCCGAGCGTCCCGCGCCGCTGGCTGATCTCGAAGCCCGCGAAGAGCAGGCCGGAGATGAAAAGGGGCACGATGTAGTAGTAGAGCCGGAAGACCAGCAGCGCCCCGACCACCTCGGCCGCGCCCATGTACGGGCCGAGGCCGATGACGATCGCCGCGTCGAAGACACCGAGCCCGCCGGGCACGCTGGCCACGATGCCGGCCGAATAGGCCGCGAGGTAGATGCCCACGAAGCGGATGAAGGTCAGCCCCTCCACCGGGGGCAGCAGCACGTAGAAGATCGCCGCGGTCACCGCCACGTCCACCGTGGCGAGCAGGCTCTGCGCGATGGCCATGGTGGTGCCGGGCAGCTCCACCACATGGCCGAAGAGTTTGACGGTGCGGCGGAAGCGGCTCAGCAGGATGTAGGAAAGCACCACGCCGAAGAGCGGGATGGCCAGCGACTGCAGCGCCCAGTGCGGCAGGTGCGTGCCGAGCCAGGGCAGCACCTCGGGCTCCAGGATCAGCACCGCCCCGCCCAGCGCCATGCCGCCCAGGCCGAAGGTCAGCGAGGTGAAGCCGATGACCTTGCCGATCTCGAGCGTCGAATAGCCCCAGGCCGAGTAGAGCCGGAACCGCACCGCCGCCCCCGAGACCGCCGCGAAGCCGAGGTTGTGCGCCAGCGCGTAGCCGCAGAAGGAGGCGACCAGCGCCCGCCCCCAGCTCGATGGCTTTCCCGCGTAGCGCGCCCCCAGCCAGTCATAGGCGGCGAGCACGAGATAGGCCGCCACCGTCAGCCCCGCGCCCTGCCAGAGGGAGGAGTCCGGAATCTCGCCCATCGCACGCATCACGTCGGCGAGGGAGAGGTTGCGGAACTCGCGCTGCACGACCCAGATGGCGGCCACCAGGAGGATCAGGCCGAAGCCCGTCGCCCCGTGGCGCTTCAGGAACGGCAGCAGCGCTTTCACGCCGTGGCGCTCTCCCGGGCGAGGGCGTTTTCGATGAGCGCGCAGGCCTCGACCACGCCCATGACGGCGATGGTGCCGCCGAAGCGCGGGCCCTCGGACTTGCCGAGCAGCACCTCGTAGAGCGCGCTGAACCAGGCCCGGCCCACGCCGGGCCGGCCGCCGTCCTTGGCGGGCGTCTGGAAGGCCGGGAATTCGCGGCCGGCGTCGTAGACGGCCTCCTGCATGGCCGCCTCGCGCTGCGGGCCGGCCGGGAGCGCCTCGAATTCCGGCGCACGGTCGCGCAGGATCTCCACCAGCCGCCGCATGGCCGCGGCCTCCTCCGCCGTCGCCTCGCGGAATTTCCGCTCCGGCGCGATGAAGTCGCGCCAATAGGCGCAGGCGTTGCGGACCATGCGGTCGAGCACGGGCTCGGCCTCCGGCGTCAGCTCCGGGTGATACTTCTTCAGATAGGCCCAGAGCCGGTCCGGATCGTCCGTGTTCGCGATGCCGGCGAGGTTGAGCAGCGTCGCGTAGGAGACCGGCGGCGGGGCAAAATTCGGTGCCTGCCCCCGATGGATGTGCCAGGCGGGGTTCGCCGGGTCCGGGTTCTCGCGCAGCTTGGCGAGGCCCGCCAGCCAGTCGTCCACCGCGCGCGGGATCACCTCCTTGTGCAGCCGCTTGGCGCTGCCGGGCGAGGCGAACATGAACCAGGCGAGGCTTTCGGGTGGCCCGTACTCCAGCCACTGTTCGATGGTGAGCCCGTTGCCCTTGCTCTTGCTGATCTTCTGGCCCTGGGCGTCATTGAACAGCTCGTAGGTGAAGGAGACCGGCGGCTCGCTGCCCAGCACCTTGCAGATGCGGGACGAGAGCTTGACGCTGTCGATCAGGTCCTTGCCGGACATCTCGTAGTCCACACCCAGCGCGTGCCAGCGCATGGCCCAGTCGGCCTTCCACTGCGCCTTGCAGGCGCCGCCGGTGACGGCTGTCTCGAAAACTTCACCGGTCTCGGGGTCGCGCCAGACGATGGTACCGGCCTCGGGGCGGGTTTCCTCCATCGGCACCTGCATCACGATGCCCGTCTTCGGGTGGATGGGCAGGAAGGGCGAGTAGGTCGCGCGGCGGTCCGGCCCGAGCGTGGGCAGGATCACCTGCCGCACCTCCTCGTGCAGCGCCAGCATGCGCAGCAGCGCCGCGTCGAAGCGGCCGGAGGCGTAGTAGTCGGTGCTGCTCGCGAACTCGTAGTCGAAGCCGAACTCGTCGAGGAAGGCGCGCAGCCGCGCGTTGTTGTGCTGGCCGAAGCTCGGATGGGTGCCGAAGGGATCGGGGATGCGGGTCAGCGGCTTGCCGAGGTGCTGCGCCAGCATCTCCTTGTTCGGCACGTTGTCCGGGACCTTGCGCAGCCCGTCCATGTCGTCGCTGAAGGCGAGCAGGCGCGAGGGCAGCCCGGTCAGCTCCGTGAAGGCCTTCCGCACCCAGCTGGTGCGCGCGACCTCGCCGAAGGTGCCGATATGCGGCAGGCCCGAGGGGCCGTAGCCCGTCTCGAACAACGCCTCTTTTTTCCCGGTCGCGGCCAGTCGGTCGGCGAGCTTGGCGGCTTCCTCGAAGGGCCAGGCGCGGACGGTGCGGAGCGATGGATCGGCGGACATGGGCCTCCGGATGGCAGGGGGCGGGAGTATGGTCAATGTGTCACTGCCCATTGCGGCGGCAAGCCTGCCATCCGAAAGCGCAGGATTTGCAGGATTGTCGCCGTGGGAGGGCGGATTGGACCTTCCTTGAAGGGCCGGCTTCGGGCCCCAATCGGGATGGAGGGACCACCCCATGGCCGATTTCGATCCCGCAACCTACGCGCCGCAGGTCGCCGCCGCCCTCGGGCTGCCGCTGCACGAGGAGCATCTGCCCGGCATATTGATGAACCTGGCCCTCGCGAAGCGCATGGCGGCGCTGGTGGAGAGCGTCCCCCTCGCGCCGCAGGACGAGCCCGCGCCGGTCTTCGTCGCGGGGCCGCCCAAGTGAGCGTCGCCGCCCTCGCCGCCGAGGTCCGGACTGGGACGCGCAAGGCCGCCGAGGTTGTCGAGGAGCGGCTGGCCGATATCGCCGCCCGCGACCCGCTCTACAACTGCTTCACCGAGGTCACCGCCGCCCGCGCCCGCGCCGAGGCCGCCGCGGTGGACGCCAAGGTCGCGGCCGGCATCGACCCCGGACCACTGGCCGGGGTGCCGGTGGCGGTGAAGAACCTCTTCGACCTGGAGGGGATCGCCACCCTCGCCGGCTCCAAGATCGAGCGCGACAGCCCGCCCGCCGCCCGCGACGGCTTCCTGGTCCGCAGGCTGACCGAGGCCGGCGCCATCATGCTCGGCGCGCTCAACATGGACGAATACGCCTACGGCTTCTCCACCGAGAACGAGCATGAGGGGCCGAGCCGCAACCCGCATGACACGACCCGCATCGCCGGCGGCTCCTCGGGCGGCAGCACGGCGGCTGTCGCGGCGGGGCTGGTGCCGATCACGCTCGGCAGCGACACCAATGGCTCCATCCGGGTGCCCTCCTCGCTCTGCGGCATCTGGGGGGTGAAGCCGACCTATGGCCGGATGTCCCGGCACGGCAGCTTTCCCTTCGTGGGCGCCTTCGACCATCTCGGGCCCTTCGCGCGGGAGCTGTCGGACCTGGCGCTGGCCTACAACGTTCTTCAGGGCGAGGACCCGGAGGATCCGCACCAGACGTTTCCGGGGGTGCAGCCCGCCCTGCCGGACCCGGACATCGCCGGCCTGCGCATTGTCGTCGCGGACGGGCATTTTTCCCGCGGCGGCCATCCCGAGGCCTTCGCGGCCGTCGCCACCGTGGCCAAGGCCCTGGGAACCGCGCGGACCGTCACCATCCCCCACGCCGCCGAGGGGCGAGCCGCGGCCTTCCTCATCACCATGGCCGAGGGCGCCAACCTCCACATGGCGAACCTGCGCGCCCGGCCTGATGATTTCGACTTCGCCACCCGCGACCGCTTCCTGGCCGGCGCCCTGCTGCCGGCCCATTGGGTCACCCAGGCGCAGCGGTTGCGAGCGCTCTATCGGGCTGAAGTTCTCCGTCTTTTCAAGGACGTGGATGTCATCCTGGCCCCGTCGACACCCTTCGTGGCGCCGAAGATCGGCCAGACCATGATCGAGGTGGATGGGGAGAACATCCCCGTCCGCCCCAATCTCGGCGTCTACACCCAGCCCATCTCCTGCATTGGCCTGCCGGTGATCGCGGCCCCGCTCGCCGATCCGGCGGCGCTCGGCACGCCGGGGGGCATGCCGATCGGCGTGCAGCTCATCGGCGCGCCCTGGGCCGAGGCCACCCTCTTCCGCGTCGCGGCTGCCCTCGAGAAGATGGGGGTCTGCGCTGCGCCCCCCGTAAGGAATTCCTGATGCACGAGGTGAATATCCCCGAGGTCCATGCCGAGGTCTCGGCGGCCTTCTACCGTTACGAAGCGGCGCTGGTGAGCAACGACGTGGCCGTGCTGGACGAGCTCTTCTGGAACAACGAGCACACGCTGCGCTTCGGGGCGACGGAGAACCTGTTCTCCTATGCCGAGATCGCCGAGTTCCGCGCCGCGCGCGCCCCGGCAGGAGGCCGGAAGCTGCTCCGCACCGTCGTCACCACCTATGGGCGCGACTTCGGCACGGCCAACACGACCTTCATCCGCGACGGCTCGGACCGGATCGGCCGGCAGAGCCACACGTGGCTGCGCACGCCGGAGGGCTGGCGCATCGTGGCGGCCCATGTGTCGCTTCTTCCGCCGGGGGTGGGCTAGCCTCCCCTCCGAAGAGGAGGAGGGCGGCGATGAGGAGATCCTGGGCCTGGATGGCCCTCGTGCTGGCCGCGCCGGCCTGCGCGCAGCCGCCCCCGCCCGCAGGCCCGACGCGCGAGGCGCTTCCCCCGTCCGGCAAGGGCGGAGACCACTTCCACCGCGAAGACCTCGAATGCCGGGCCATGGCGGCGGACAACCTCGCCCTCGGCCCGGCCGCGGGCGATGCGCTCATCGCCGGGCTGCGCGAGCGGCAGGTCGCGCGGGTCGACGGCAACCTGCGCGCCGCGCCCTGGGCGCGCCTCAGGCCGCAGGAGCGCTACGACGCCGTCTATCTCCGCTGCCATTCCAGCCTGGGCAACGGCTTCTGAACCGCACAATCATGCAACGAAATTTTGTAACCGCCGCTCCCCCGCCACGTTTGCCAAGCCATATGCCTGGGCTGAATTCGGGCAGACGAGGATAGCCATGAAGAATGTCGTGATCCTGGGCCTGGCGGGCATCGGCCTCGCGGCGTGCGCCGTTCCGCCGCCCTCCGGGCCGACCCTCATCGCCCTGCCGCCCCAGGGCAAGGACTACGCGCAGTTCCAGCGCGAGGACATGACCTGCCAGCAGAACGCCGCCGCCAGCATCGGCTACGCCAACCCCTCGGCCGCGGCGACGAACGCGGCGGTGGGCAGCGCGGCCGTCGGGACGGCGGTGGGCGCGGCCGCGGGCGCGCTGATCGGCGCGGCGGCGGGCAATCCGGGTGCGGGGGCGGCGATCGGCGCGGGCGCCGGCCTTGTCACGGGCGGTGCGGTCGGCGCGAACAACGCGGCTGCCGTCGGCTACGACATGCAGGGCCGCTTCGACACGGTCTACGCCCAGTGCATGACGGCCTATGGCAACACCATCCAGGCCGCCCCGCAGACGCCGCCCACGCTGCCCTACTACGCGGCGCCGTATTACCCTTACCCGTTCTATCCCTACCCTTATTACTACGGGCCGCGCGTGGGCTTCTACGGTGGATACGGCTACGGCTGGGGGGGCTATCGCGGCGGATACTGGGGCGGATACCGCGGTGGCTGGGGCCGGCGCTGGTAGGTCAGGCCTTTACCAGACGCACGACGAAGAACCCGTCCATGCCGCCCCGGTCGGACCACATGTCGGGCCGGGTGCGCAGCGCGCCCTGCGCGGTGACGCCGATCTCCGACGCCTCCTCGTCGTGGATCGGGTCGATCCGCAGCCCGTCGGGCAGGCTGGCGAGATGCGCCTCCCCCTCCTCCGCCTGGAGCGAGCAGGTGGCGAAGACCAGCCGCCCGCCCGGCTTCAGCAGCTTAGCCGCGGCCCCGAGCAATTGGCGCTGCTGCTCCGCCAGTTTGGGGATGTCCTTGGATTGCTTGAGATAAGGCAGATCCGGATGGCGGCGGATGGTGCCGGTGGCCGTGCAGGGCGCGTCGAGCAGGACGGCGTCGAAGAGCCCGTCCGGTCGCCATTTCAGCACGTCGGCATTCACCAGTTCCGGGGCGAGCTTCAGCCGGACCATGTTCTCGCGCAGCCGGACCATGCGGCCTGAATCCCGCTCCACCGCCACGACCTCGGCGCCGAGCGCTGCCAGCTGTGCTGTCTTGCCGCCCGGCGCGGCGCAGAGATCGGCCACGCGCTCGCCCGGCCGAACCTGCAAAAGCTTCGCCGGCAAGGCGGCGGCGGCGTCCTGGGCCCAGAACTCGCCCTCGGCGAAGCCCGCCAGCTCGGTGATGCGCGTCCCGGCCGGCAGCCGGGCCGTGCCGGTGGGGAGCATCACCGCCCCCTCCGGCGCCGCCGCGCCTGGCTTGAGCGAGAGGTCCAGCGGTGCCTCGACCCGGTGCGCCGCCGCGATGGCCCTCACCGCCGAGCCATGCGCCGCATGCCAGCTCGCCCAGAGCCAGGCCGGCGTGTCGAGCCGCGGATCCAGCCCCCCCAGCGCCTCCGGCCCGGCCTCGGCGACCCGCCGCAGCACCGCATTCACCAGCCCGGCCAAGGGCTTGGGCGCCAGCGACACCGCCGAGGCCACCGCCGCATGCGCGGGCGTGCCGAGCAGCAGCAGCTCCGCGGCCCCGATCCGCAGCGCCCGCTGGGCCGGCTTGGGCGGCGCACGGCGCAGCCAGGGCTCCATCACCGCGTCGAGGCTGCCCATCCGGCGCAGCACGGCGGCGGCGATGCGGTGGCCCGCCGCCTTGTCGCGCGCCTCGATGTTGGACGGGATGGCGTCGAGCGCCTCCTCCATCGCGCGGTGCTGCTCCAGGACGGATTCCAGCAGCAGGGAGGCGACACGGCGGCCAGGGGAGATGCCAGGCGAGATGCTCATCCGGCGGTTTATGGCCGGGCGCCTCCCCGCATGCTAGACGCGCCGGATGTTTAGCCTGCCCTCAAACGCCGGGCGCCGCCTGCAGCGGCTTGGCTCCGCCGCGCCGCCGATGCGCCGGGCGGCGTTGTCGGTTGGGCGGCGCCGGCCGCTTTGCGGCCGGATCCCCGAAGCCCGGTGCTCCCCTTCCGAATGACGGCTTTGCGACTGGACTCCTGGCTGGACACCGCGAGCGGGGCGGCGCAGCGCTGGCCCCGGCTGGTCCTGGTCCTCCTCTGCCTGGCGCTCTTCCTGCCGGGCTTCTTCGCCATCCCCGCCACCGACCGCGACGAGAGCCGCTTCGCCCAGGCCACGCGCCAGATGGTCGAGACCGGCGACTACGTCCATATCCGCGTCGGCGACGAGGAGCGGAACAAGAAACCCGTCGGCATCCACTGGGCGCAGGCGGCGAGCGTCCATCTCCTGGAGACGGCCGGCCTCGCCGACCGCAGCGAGATCTGGGCCTACCGCGTCCCGTCGCTGCTGGGCGCGATCCTGGCCGTCCTCGCCACCTTCCAGTTCGGCCGCGGCCTCGTGGGCCGGCGCACGGCGATGCTGGCGGCGGCCATGCTGGCCGGCTGCATGGTGCTGATGGTCGAGGCGCATATCGCCAAGACCGACGCGGCCCTGCTGGCCAGCGTGACCGCCGCCATGGGCCTGTTCGGCCTCGCCTATCTCCGGCCCGACGGCTTCACCAGGCGACAGGCGGCGGCCTTCTGGGTGATCCTCGGCATCGGTATCCTGCTGAAGGGCCCGATCGCGCCCATGATGCCGCTGCTGACCGGGCTGACCCTGGCCTTCTGCGACCGCCGCGCCGGCAAGGGCTGGCTGCATGCGCCCTGGCTCAGATCGCTGCGTCCGTCCTGGGGCATCCCGCTGATGCTGGTCCTCGTGCTGCCCTGGATGATCGCGATCGGCGTCGCGACCGAGGGGCGCTTCTTCTCCCAGGCCATCGGCGGCGACATGCTGGGCAAGGTCGGCGCTGGCGACGAAAAGCACTGGGGCCCGCCCGGCTATTACCTCCTGACCTTCCTCGTCGCTGCCTTCCCGGCCGGCTTCCTGGTGATCCTCTCCCTGCGCCAGAGCTGGGCCGAGCGGCGCAAGCCGGCCATCCGCTTCCTCCTCGCCTGGATCGTGCCGACCTGGCTGGTCTTCGAGGCGGTCGCGACCAAGCTGCCGCACTACACCCTGCCCGCCTTTCCGGCCCTCATGCTGCTCGGCGCCGTCTGGGCCATGGACCCGCTGCGCCGCGAGCCGCCGCGCTGGCTGCGCTGGGCGGCTCAGCTCGCGGTGGCGGGCGTGGCCCTGGGCCTCGCGGCGGTGGCCATTGCGCTGCCCTGGTTCGTCACCGGCCATGAGCCGCTGGGCGCGCTGCTGGCCCTCCCGGCGGCGGCGCTGCTGATCTGGCTCACCTGGCGCGAGATGGGACGCGGGCACTGGGCGCGCAGCGCGGCCGTCGCCGTGGTCGCGGCCATTCCCGTCTATGTGAGCGTCATGCAGCTCACCTTCCCGCGCATCGAGGCACTGTGGATCGCGCCGCGGATCGAGGCCTTGCTGGCGCAGCGTGCGCCCGGCCTGCCCTCGCAGAACTTCGGCATCACCGGCCATGCCGAGCCCTCCACGCTGTTCCATGTCGGCGGCGGGCTGCAGCTCCTGCGCCGCGGCGACGACGCTGCCATCTTTCTGGCCGCCGATGCGGGCAGGGTGGTGGCGGTGGGCGACCGCGCCGAGGCGGATTTCCACCGAGAGGCCGCGCGGCTCGGGCTGCGCCTGGAGGAGATGGGTTCCGTGGATGGACTGAACTACACGCGCGGGCGCCGCGTGACGCTGCGCTTCTACCGGGTGGCCGCGCCATGATGGACCTCATCACGAGCTGGGTCGCCGCCGCAGGCTATCTCGGCGTCTTCGGGCTGATGTTCCTGGAGAACCTGTTTCCGCCGATCCCCTCCGAGCTCATCATGCCCTTCGCGGGCTTCGCCGCCGCGCGGGGCGAGCTCTCCGTCACGCTGGTGATCGTGGCGGGCATCGCCGGCACCATCGCGGGCAACATGTTCTGGTACGAGCTGGCGCGCGCCATCGGCACGGCCCGCACCAAGCGGCTCTGCGAGCGCTTCGGCCGCTGGATCGGCGTCCGGGCGGAAGACCTGGACAAGGCGGAGGAGACGCTGCGCCGCTGGGGCCCGCTCGCGGTCTTCCTGGGGCGCATCATGCCGGGCATCCGCACGGTGATCTCCATCCCCGCCGGCCTCATCGAGATGCCGCGCGCCACCTTCTACGCCTGGACGACGCTCGGCACGGCCATCTGGGTCGGTGCCCTGACCATGGCCGGCTACGTGCTGGAGGAAGGCTACAACCGGTTCGAGCCCTGGATCGACCCGATCGGCAAGGTCCTGGTCCTGCTCGTGGGTGTGCTGTTCCTCTGGCAGCTCTGGCGGATCTGGCGGCGGAGCAGGCAGGATCCCCGGTGACGATCCCCGCTGCTCCGTGCGCCTTGACGACGCGCCTCGCCTGCCCTTCACTCCGCCGCGTGACGACGATCCTTCCCCTGTCAGGGCTGTATTACGCGCCGCTCTCCTAGCGGCGGGATGATCCTTGTCATCTTTCAACCGCTGCCTGGCCAGCGGTTGAACCCACGACATTCCGTTGGCCTCGCAGAATCTGCAGAGGCTCCACCGTGTTCCACGACAGCGATATCGGCATCATCGGCTTCGGCGCCTTCGGGCGGCTGATGGCGCGGCATCTCCACCCGCATTTCCGCCTCCGCGCCTACGACCCCGCGCTGCCGCCCGGACTCCATGGGACCGTGAAGCTGACAGGGCTCGCGGAAGCGGCCTCCTGCCCGATCGTGATCCTGGCCACGCCTGTCGGCGCGATGGAGGACACGGTCCGCGCCATCGGCCCGCATTTGCCGCGGGGGGCGCTCGTCCTCGACGTCGGATCGGTGAAGGTCCTTCCGGCGGAGATCATGAGGCGCGGCCTGCCCGACCATGCCGACATCGTCGCGACCCACCCGCTCTTCGGCCCGCAGAGCGCCCGCGATGGGATCCGCGGCCTGAAGATCGCCGTCTGCCCGATCCGCGGCCGCCGCGGGCTTGTTGTCGCCGCCTTCCTGCGCAAGGTGCTGGGCCTCGATGTCATCCTGACCACCCCCGCGGCGCATGACCGGGAGGCCGCGATGGTCCAGGGCCTGACGCATCTCATCGCCAAGGTGCTCGTCCAGATGGAGCCCCTGCCGACGCGCATGACCACGCGCAGCTTCGAGCTGATCCGGCAGGCCGTCGGCATGGTCCGCGACGACGCGCCCGAGGTCTTCCGCGCCATCGAGCGCAGCAATCCCTACGCGCCGGAAGTCCGCCGGCGCTTCTTCGACCTGGCCTCCGCGCTCGATGCCGAGCTCGCCGGTGGTTGACGCCGCGCCGCTCCCGCGCCCGAATGCGCCCATAAACCTCGGGAGGGAATCATGGCAGGACGTCTGGCGGGCAAGCGGGCCTTCGTGACCGCGGCGGGACAGGGGATCGGGCGCGCGAGCGCCATCGCCATGGCGGCGGAGGGCGCCTCGGTCATCGCCACCGACCGCGACGGGGCCAAGCTGGCGGGGCTGGAAGCGCATGGCATCACCACGAAGGCGCTGGACGTGCTGGACGACAAGGCGGTCGAGGCCGCCGTCACCGGCGCCGGCACGCTCGACATCCTCTTCAACTGCGCGGGCTTCGTGCACCAGAACACGGCGCTGACCTGCACGGACGAAGAGTGGGACTTCGCCTTCGCGCTGAACGTGCGCGCCATGTGGCGCTGCCTGCGCGCGGCGCTGCCGGGCATGCTGGCGGCCGGGCATGGCAGCATCATCAACATGGCCTCGGCCGCGGGCAGCATCAAAGGCGCGCCCAACCGCTTCGTCTACGGCACGACCAAGGCCGCGGTGATCGGCATGACGCGCGCCGTCGCGGCCGACACGGTGACGCAGGGCGTGCGCTGCAATTGCCTCGCGCCCGGCACGGTGGACACGCCGAGCCTCGGCGACCGCATCGCGGCCAATGCGACGGCGGCCGGCGGGCTGGAGGCTTCGCGCGCGGCCTTCATCGCGCGGCAGGCGATGGGGCGGCTGGCGACGGCGGAGGAGATGGCGGCGCTGGTCGTCTATCTCGCCAGCGACGAGAGCACCTTCGTCACCGGCCAGGCCATGGTGATCGACGGCGGCTGGACGCTGTAGCGCATCCCGTTTGACAGCCGGCGCGGCGCGTTCCGATACTTCCGGAAAATCGTCCCGGGAGGACAAGATGAACACGTCGCGCCGCGCCCTGCTCGCCACGCCCGCCGCCTTGCTCGCCACACCTGCCCTGTCGCAGGGCACCTGGCCCAACCGGCCCGTCCGCATCTTCGTGGGCTTCCCCGCCGGCGGTACCACCGACATCCTCGGCCGCATCGCCGCGCAGATCCTGCAGGAGGAGCTGGGCCAGCCCTTCGTGGTCGAGAACCGGCCCGGCGCCGGCTCCAACATCGCCGCCCAGGCCGTGCTGCGCAGCCCGGCCGACGGCTACACCCTGCTGCTGGGCTCGCCCGGCACCAACGCCATCAACCCGCATCTCTACAGCAATTCCGGCTACGACCCGCGCACGGACTTCCTGCCGATCTGCCAGATCGCGGAAGTGCCCAACCTCATCGCCGCGCATCCCTCGCTCGGCGTGCGCGACGCGGCGGCGCTGATCGCGCTGGCGAAGCAGCGGCGCCTCTCCTACGGCGAGACGAGCATCGGCGGCTCGACCCATCTCTCCGCTGAGCTGTTCCGGCTGATGGGCGGCTTCGAGGCCACACATGTCTCCTATCGCGGCAGCTCGCCGATGATGGTGGACCTGCTGCCCGGTCGCATCGACTTCGGCTGCGACAACCTGCCGTCCATCCTGCCGCACATCCGCTCGCGCGCCCTGGTGCCGATCGGCGTCACCTCGACGGCGCGCTGGGCCGGCGCGCCCGATATCGCGGCGATCGGCGAGGCGCTGCCGGGCTACGAGGTCACCGCCTGGTTCGGCATCGTGGCGCCCAAGGGCACGCCGGCCGAGGTGATCCAGCGCGCCAATGCGGCGTTGCGCGCGGGCCTCACCAAGCCCGAGACGGTGGCGCGGCTGCAGGAGCTGGGCGCGACGCCGCTGCCCGGTCCGCCCGAGGAGTACCAGGCGCGCAATGTCGCGCAGTTCGACCGGATGGGCGAGCTGATCCGCCGCGCCGGCATCCGCGCGGAGTAGCGTGCCGACCGCGCTGACCTTCGCCTTCGACGCCACGACGCGGCACCGCATCGAGGCGCTCTGGGCCAGGCTCGACGCGGCGGGCATCGGCGACCCGTCGCTGCGCGCGGGCCACCCGCCGCATCTGACGCTTGCCGTCGTCGATGGAGAGGTGACGGAGGCCGATGTCGCCCCGTCCGTGCCCCTGCTGACGCTGACGCATCTGGGATTCTTCGCCGCACCGGTGCCGGTGCTCTTCCTCGCACCGACGGTCACCTTCGAGCTGCTGGAAGCGCAGGCGCTCGCGGCCACGGGGCTGTGCGGATTTCCACTGCGGCCGCATTTCGCCCCGGGCCACTGGGTCCCGCACGTCACCCTCGCGCAGGGCTTCGCCGATGCGTCGCGCGCCCTGGCTGCGCTCGGCCCCATCGACCTGCCGATGGAGGCGATCGTCGAAGCGGTGGAGCTGGTGGCCTTCCCGCCCGCGCGCGTCGTCGCGCGCTACGCGACCGGCTGACCGGGACTTCGCGCCGCGGAGTTTCCCGTGCACTCTCCGCCCGTTCGTCTGGAGGAACACGATCCATGAAACTGCTCCGCTACGGCCCCAAGGGCCAGGAAAAGCCCGGCCTGCTCGACGCATCCGGCACCATCCGCGACCTCTCCGCGCTGGTCCCCGACATCAACGGCGACACGCTCGCGCCCGGCGCGCTGAAGAAGCTCGCCTCGGTCGATCCCGCGACGCTGCCGGCCGTCAGCGGCAATCCGCGCCTCGGCTCGGCCGTCATCGGCATGAAGAACCTGATCTGCATCGGGCTGAACTACGCCGACCACGCCGCCGAGACGGGCGCCGCGCTGCCGAAGGAGCCGATCGTCTTCATCAAGTCGCTCGGCGCGCTGAACGGCCCCTTCGACGACATCATCATCCCCAAGAACTCGGTGAAGACCGACTGGGAATGCGAGCTCGCGGTCATCATCGGCACCACGGCCCGCTACGTGACGGAAGAGGCCGCGCTGGACCATGTGGCCGGCTACGCCGTCGGCAACGACGTCTCCGAGCGCGAGTGGCAGGCCGAGCGCGGCCCGACCTGGGACAAGGGCAAGGGCTTCGAGACCTTCGGCCCGCTCGGTCCCTATGTCGTCACCAAGGACGAGGTCGCGGACCCGCAGAACCTGAAGATGTGGACGGACGTGGATGGCGTCCGCCAGCAGGACGGCAGCACCAAGACCATGATCTTCGGCGTGAAAACGCTGGTGAGCTATGTCAGCCAGTGCATCACGCTCTTCCCGGGCGACGTGATCTTCACCGGCACGCCGCCGGGAGTGGGCCTCGGCAAGAAGCCGACGCCGTGGTTCCTCAAGGCCGGGCAGCAGCTGAAGGTCGGCATCGAGGGGCTGGGCGAGCAGGTCTCGAACACGGTCGCCTACAAGGGGTGACGTGACAGGCCGGCGGGATGGCCCTCCGAGGAGGCATCCCGCCGGCTTCGCGTCATTCCTCCGCGATGGACAGGGCCGAGGGCGCCAACCCGGATCGATGGCGGTCCACCATCCCCGAATAGGCCGTCTCCAGGTTCCGGACGAAGCGCGGCGTGTCGAACAGCGGCGCCGTGTCGCGCATTGCCGCGAGCTTCGCCCGCAGCGCCGCACGCGCCCCTTCATCCGCGCAGAGCCGCAGCAGCAGGGCCTCATGCGCCGCCAGACCAGGCGAAGCGAGCTCCGGCACGCCCGCGGCGGTGACGATGCTGGTCGAGACGCGTGCGGCGAAGACCTCGCCGGTGATGGCGAGCTGGGGACAGCCCGCCCAGAGCGCGTCCGACGCCGTGGTGTGGCTGCCGTAGGGAAGGGTGTCCAGCGCAAGGTCGGCCAGCCTGTAGCGCGCCAGGTGCTGGTCGAGCGGCAGCAGCGGCGCGAAGATGAGCCGCGCCGGATCGATCCCGCGGGCGGCCGCCTCGCGCCGGAGGTTGCCGGCCGCCGCCTCGATCGGCTCCAGCAGCCAGAGCACGGCGTCCGGCACCGCCGCCAGCGCCCGCATCCAGATCCCGAACACCTCCGGCGTGATCTTCATCGACTGGCAGAAGCAGGCCAGCACCAGGCCGGAGGGCGGGAGGCCAGCCGCGGCCCGATCCGGCGTCTCGGCGATCCTGCGCTGGCGGTCGTTCGGTTGGTAGCAATGCGGCAGGCGCACCAGCTTCTCGGTGTAGTGCGTGTCGGCGCCCGGTGGCGCGATGACGGGGTCCACGATCGCATAGTCGATCCAGTCCGCGCCCAGCGTGGCAGGGAAGCCCAGCCAGGTGGCCTGCACCGGGGCCGGCCGCCGGGCCATCGCCGGCTGGCGATTGTTCTCGGTCCAGCCCTTCAGGTCGACGAGCAGGTCGATGCCGTCGCCGGCGATGCGCTCGGCGAGGGCGCGGCAGGACAGCGCGGCAACGTCATGGAACGCCTCCACCCCCTCGCGCAGCCTTCGGCGCGTGGCGCTGCCGTCATCCCGGCCGACCGTATAGGCCGAGACGTGGAACCGGCCGCGATCATGGCGTTCCAGCGCCTCGGCGATCAGGTAGGCGGTGGCGTGCTCGTGGAAATCGGCGGAGAGGTAGCCGAGGCGGATGCGGTCCCCCGCCTGCGCCGAGCCCACCGCCGGCGCGGGCAAGGGCGACCGGCGCTGGGTCGCGGCGAGCGCTTCCAGCACGCGGCGCATGTAGGCCGGCGAAGCCTCCTGGTACAGCAGGTCGGAGGGATCCGGCGGCGGCCCGCCGGCGGTCTTCATCCGGGCCCGCAGCGCATCGCGCCCCCGCCATTCGCAGGCCATGGACCGCGCACCGAGCAGCATGCCCAGCATCGGGCCGGGACCCCGGCCGGCGCCGGCCTCCACCGGGCCGGCGAGCAGCCGGATCGCCTCCGGCACACGGCGCTGGTGCATCAGCAGCTCCGCGAGGTTGGTCAGCGCGGCGGCATGCTCCGGCTCCAGATCCAGGGAGGTGCGGAAGGCTGCCTCCGCCAGATCGAGGCGCCCGAGCTGCCGCAGAACGACGCCCAGGCTGTTGCGCAGGCAGGGATCGCCGGGCCGGAGCGCCACCGAGCGCCGGACCAGCGGCTCGGCCTCCGCTTCGCCGCCCATCTGGCCCAGCAGGCTGCCCAGGAGGCCGAGAGCCGTGGCGTGGTCCGGCTCCAGCGCCAGCACGCGACGCAGCGCCTCTTTCGCGGGCAGGGGCTGGCCGCGCGCCCGCAGGGCCTGGGCAAGGCCCAGCCATCCGGCGGCCTGGTCCGGCCGGATCCGCGTGAGGGTGGCGAAGGCCTCGGACGCCTCGGCATGGCGCTCCAGCCTGAGCTGCGCCAGGCCCAGATTGTGCCAGGCCTCGGCATGGTCCGGCCAGGCCGCCACCGCGCGGCTCAGGAGCTTCACGGCCAGGCTGCGCTTGCCCAGCTGGAGCTGCAGGGCACCGGCCAGTCCCAGCAACGCCGGGTCCTGCGGCCGTGCCGCCAGGGCGCGATCATAGAGCGGCGCCGCCTCGGCCCACCGCCCCGACTGATGCAGCAGCAGTGCCTGCTCGGCGAGCTTCGTTACGCTGACCGACATTACCGATTCCCAAGCCGCGGCCCGGATTCAATAAAGTATCCTTAACAAAATCAATGGATATTCGTGGGGACGGAAAATCCGGCATATCGCCTGCGATCCCAGAAGAAACGCGACGTTTCGTAGCTTCTTGGGGATCTGTGGAATTTAATGATGGGTTATGAAACTCATAGATCTGATGATGCTGTAGTAATGATCTCGACCCTGCCAGCTCACCCCGTCATGGACAGGACACTTTCGCTCCGGAGCCCGGCCTTTCCCCATCCGATTTTCAGATGGCTCCATCCATCGCGCGCAGGCGGGGCGTTCCCCAGGTGCTGGCCCGGATCGAAGATGTCCCGCCTCCAGGCGCAGAGGCCGACGGGCTGGGATTCGGGAGGATGCGCGGATGAACTCCAGGCCTCCCGGGCCGTCGGTGATCCTGCAGATGGATTTCGCGGTGCCGCCCCGGCCGCCCGCTCGCGCTTTCCATCGCCGCCGAGACTCCCGGCGTCGTCTGGAAGATCTGAACCGGGGATCACGCCGCCGGCCGCGCCGGTGGTCTCTACGCCTTCGCCCCGCGGAAGGACGCACCCAGCCACCGCGCCATGCACGAGGTGAGCTTCGCCGCCCGCAGGGCCAACGACATCCGGGTCGCGCTGGGGGACAACGCGCCGCTCTCGGCGATCACGCGGGGCGCAGGTGGCTAGCTGATCCCCTCCATGTCGCCGACCAGGCGGCTATGGATGAAGACCGGGTTGCAGCGCCGCGACACCGGCCGCCCGCCGAACTTGAACTCGAAGGCCTCGCCGTAGATGCGGAAGAGGTAGAAGCCGGCCTGCCCCAGCACGGTCTGGAAGTCGCGCAACGGCACATGGGTCTGGTTGTAGTCGTTCGTCGCGGCCTCGACCTGTACGAAGTCGGCGATGTGCAGCAGCGGGCCGAAGCCTCTGACGACCTCGAGGTCGTGCCCCTCGGTGTCGACCTTGAGGAAGGAAATGTGGTCGATGCCCCGCTCGCGGCAGAAATCCGCGCCGGCGACGATGTCGACCTCCTGCCGCCGGACCTTCCGCGGCGGCGGCTCCGGAACCGCGGGCGGCGGGCCTCCCGGCGCCCGCCCCAGCGCCTGCGCGAGGGTGGGCCGTTCCGCGAGCGGCTTCGGCATGGTCAGCCGGTTGTCGAACGAGGTCCCGGCGGCGATCATGGCGCCGCGCTCCGTCGCCGCCCCGAGCGCGAGGTTCATCGCCTCGATGCCCGGATGCCCCGCGACATTGGCCTGGAGCTTCGCGAAGCTGCGGGCGGCGGGCTCGAAGGCGTAGATCCTTGCCCCGGGCAGCGCCTCCGCCAGCGGCAGGCAGGACTGGCCCAGATTGGCGCCGACATCGAGGATGGTGCGGAAGCTGTAGCCCGGCACGCGCGCCGAGATGTCGCGGATCACGCGTGGCGCATTCGCGAGCTCCGGTGCCGGCTGCACGATCTCCCTTACCATCCGAGAATCCCCTTCTGCGACGGCACGGTCATGCCGCCATCGCCTCGATCGTCCGCACCAGCTCCTCGACATCGATCTGGATGTCGGAATTGCAGCGGTTGCCCCTGCGGTCCGGCTTCACCTCCTTCGCGAAGAGTTGCGCATAGGGCAGGCCGAAGATGTCCGCGAGGCTGCGATAGGAGGTGACGCCCTGGTCGTAGCCCTCGGGCACCAGCTCCACCACCGGCGTCCCCGCGTCGCAATAGACGATGTTGGAGAGGCCCGCCCCATGCGGCGAGACGATCATCGCGGCGTCGCGGAAGGCCCGCACCTGCTCGCGCACGGGATGCACGGCATTGTCGAAGATCTCGAAGCCCAGCCGGCGCAGCGCCTCCTCCACCGCCGCCTCGTTGACCACGCGGCGCATGCCGACGTTGCGGCGCGGGACATAGAGCCTCCGCTTCGGGCCCCGCCAGAGCTCCAGCACGCGGGGATGGTCGCGCAACGTCTCGGTGATCAGCGGCGAGATCTCGTAGCGGCCGAAGGCCATGGGCGAGACCAGCACCAGGCGGTCGAAGACCGTCGGCGCCTCGAGATGGATCACCTCGTGCTGCGGCACGCCGAGGAATTCCAGCGTCTCCGGCACGTAGCGCTTGCGCGGCATCGGCACGGCGAGCTGCTCGACATCCGGGATGGCCTGGTACTGCGCCACGCGCGAGGCGTAGCGCAGGGTCCAGTTGAAGTAGTTGTCGGCCAGCCCGTAGCCGAGCAGGAAGCTCCGGCCGGGCACGCGATAGGCGGGCGGAACGGTGTCGTCGGCGATCGGCGTCGCCGAGGAGCCCATCGCGGCCCAGAAGCGCTCCAGCTGCCCCTCCGGGAAGACCGACTTCAGCATCTTCGGATTGCGGATCGTGTCGCGGACGAGATAGTCGCCCACGGCGACGATGCCGAAGGGCGGGTAGACGATCGCCTGCTCCAGCTCGACGACCCAGAAGCGCGAGAGGCGCGCCTCGCCGCGGTACTGCTCGTCATAGGTCCGCCAGCGCTCCGCCAGCTCCGGCTCGGTGATGCTCGGCCCGATGGGCGGCACGAGTTCCTGGCGGAGATCCGGCGCGTCGAGGACGGAGCGCCCGCCGAAGAAGGGCTGATGCGGGCCGATGATCTGCCGGGAAATCCGGCTGGTCGGCACCGGGGCGCCCATGATCTCGTTGATGCCGGTGATCCGGAAGGCTTCGCTCATCCGGCTGTCCGGGAGGTCGCGGCACGATCGCGGGGTGGCTGCAAGATGTCTCTCCGATGGCTTCGACGCGCCGCAAACGAGCCGGCTTTGCCGGCAATCGCATGCAGGGCATGATAAGCGGCAAACCTGCTCCGGGAAACTCCATGAAACGTCGTGCCATTCTTGCCCTCGCCGCGGCGCCGATCGTCTCCCCCCTGGCCGCCCCGGCGATCGCCCAGACCTTCGACCGGCCCTTCCGTCTCGTGGTGCCCTTCGCGCCGGGCGGGACGAGCGACATCCTCGGCCGCATCCTGGCGCCGGAGCTGACGCGCCTGCTGGGCCAGAACGTGGTGGTGGAGAACCGCAGCGGTGCGGCGGGCAACCTCGGCGCCCAGCTCGTGGCCCAGAGCAACCCGGACGGGCAGACCATCCTGCTCATCGATACGGGCGTGCTGGCGACGGCGCCCTCGCTCTACACGCGGTTGCCCTTCGACCCCTCGAAGGACCTCGCCACGGTCAACCTGCTGATCTACGCGCCCTATATCCTGGCGCTGCACCCATCGGTCCCGGCGCGCAACGCCGCCGAGCTGGTGGCCCGCGCCAAGGCGAATCCCAACTCCATCAACGTCGCCAATTCGGGCGTGGGCGCGGCGAACCACCTGACGGCGCTGATGCTGGGCGCGCATTGGGGCGCCGAGCTGATGCAGGTGCCCTATCGCGGCGGCGCCGCGGCGCTGGCCGCCGTCACAGGCGGCGAGGCGCAGCTCATCGTCAACGGCGCGACCGCCACCGCGCCCTTCGTGAAGGACGGGCGCCTGCGCGGCATCGCCGTCTCCGGCCCGCACCGCCTCGCCGACTTCCCGGAACTGCCGACCTTCTCCGAGCTCGGCTGGCCCGCCGGCGACAGCGGCACTTGGCAGGGCGCGCTGGTGACCGGCGCCACGCCCGCGCCGATCATCGCCCGGCTCGACGAGGCCTTCCGGGCCGCGCTGGCAGTACCCGACGTCGCGCGCCGCATGGGGGAGCTGGGCGCCGAGGTCCGCGCCATGGGCCCCGCGCCCTTCCGCACCTGGCTCGCCAACGAGACCGAGACCTGGGGCCAGGTGGTCCGCGCGAACAACGTGAAGCTGGATTAGACGTGGTCCGCTGACGTGGATCACGGCAGAACTTGGCCGAGGGGGCGATTCATCGCTGCGGCGATGATCGGGGTGAGCGAATGCAGGCGGACACCGCGCTGATGGAGACGCCGGCAGGGCTGCTGGCACGGCTGGCCGCCGCCGGCATCGAGGTCCGCACGGTGGAGCACCAGGCGGTCTTCACCGTCGCGGAATCGGAATCCGTGCGCGACGGGATGCCGGGCGCGCATTCCAAGAACCTCTTCCTCGCCCCGGCGAAGGGCGAGGGTCCCTACGCGCTTGCCGTCCTGGAGGCCGAGCGGAAGGTCTCCGTCAACGCCCTGGCCCGCGCGGCCGGCTGGGGCAAGGTGAGCATGGCGTCGGCGGAGGCGCTCGTCGCCACCCTCGGCGTCACGCCGGGCAGCGTCACCCCCTTCGGGCTGGTGAACGCGCCGCCGGGCTCCGTTCGGGTGGTGCTGGACGCCGCCCTGGCCGAGGCGCCGGACCTCGCCTGGTTCCACCCGCTGGTGAACACCGCTTCCACCGGCATCCGGCCTGCGGATTTATTGCGCTTCCTCAATGGCCTCGGCCATGAGGTGGCGGTGCTGAGGCTGGATCCTTGACGCGGGAGACAAGCCGCACGGCTTGTCTTATGCCCGACTCCACAACATCTCTCTGCTTTCGCCAGGACCGACCCCGATGGACGTGATCTTAGACCCCAACCAGCCGAATGCCGCGGGCCCGGACCCCGTGATGGACGGCGACCAGAAGACCTTCATGCAGGACGTGGTCGAGGCCTCGCGCCAGGTTCCCGTGCTCGTGGACTTCTGGGCGACCTGGTGCGGCCCCTGCAAGACGCTGACGCCGACGCTGGAGAAGGTGGTCCGCGCCTCGGGCGGCCGCGTGCGGCTGGTGAAGATCGACATCGACAAGAACCGCCAGCTCGTCCAGCAGCTGCAGCAGATCGGCCTGCCGATGCAGTCGGTGCCGACCGTCGCCGCCTTCTGGCAGGGCCAGATCGCCGACCTCTTCCAGGGCGCCCTGCCCGAGAGCGAGGTGAAGAAGTTCATCGAGAACCTGCTCAAGGTCGCCGGCGGCCAGATGCCCTCCGCCGAGCTGATCGGCGAGGCCAAGGAGCTCTTCGAGGCACAGGACTACACCGGCGCGCTGGAGATCTACGCCGCCCTCGCGCAGCAGGAGCCGGAGAATGTCGAGGCCCTCGCCGGCCTCGCCCGCTGCCTGATCGCCCTGGACGAGGAGCAGCAGGCCAAGGACATGCTCGACAACCTCGACGCCAAGCTCCAGGCCAGCCCCGAGATCTCCGCCGTCCGCGCGCAGATCGAGCTGGCCGAGGCCGGGCGCATCGCCCAGTCGAAGTTCGGCATCTTCGAGGAGCGGCTGGCCGCGGATCCGGACGACCACGAGGCCCGCATCGAGCTCGCCGTCGCGCTCAACGCCGCCGAGAAGCGAGTCGAGGCCGCCCAGCAGCTGCTGGAGGCCATCAAGCGCGACCGCGCCTGGAACGAGGAGGCCGCGCGCAAGCAGCTCCTCAAGTTCTTCGAGGCCTGGGGCTTCGACGATCCCGCGACGCTCAAGGCGCGGCGCGGGCTGTCGGCCTTGCTGTTCAGGTGATGAATCCCTTCCAGCCCGCGCCGGAGCAGCTGCCGGCCGAGATCGCGGTGTTTCCGCTCTCGGGCGCGCTGCTCCTGCCGGGCGGGAAGCTGCCGCTCAACATCTTCGAGCCCCGCTACCTCGCCATGGTGCTGGACAGCCTGGCCGAGGGCCGCATGTTCGGCATGGTCCAGGGCGACCCCGCCGCCGCCGGGACCGACCAAGGCGGCGGCCTCTACCATGTGGGATGCCTGGGCCGCATCTCCTCCTTCGCGGAGACGGAGGATGGGCGCCTGCTCATCACGCTGTCGGGCCTGCTGCGCTTCCGCGTCGCCGAGGAGCTGGCCCTGCGCCGCGGCTACCGGCGCGTGCGGGCGGACTACGCGCCCTATCTCGACGATCTCGACCCGCCCGAGCCCGGCGAGCTGCCGCGCGAGGCCATCCTGGCGGCGCTGAAGCCCTATTTCGTGGCCAAGGGCATCGACGCCAACTGGTCGGCCATCGAGCAGATGAGCTGCCCGGTGCTGGTCACCACCCTCTCCATGGTCTGCCCCTTCGCCGTGGCCGAGAAACAGGCGCTGCTGGAGGCCGCCACCCCGGTCGAGCGTGCCAACGACCTGGTCGCCCTGCTGCGCATGGCGGCGCATGGAACGTCCTGGGGGGGCGGGGAGCTTCCGCCGGGCGGACGGCCGAGCTAGGACTTCGCCATGACCGATACGCCCAAGACCGCCGGCGCCGTGGATCCCCAGCTCCTGGAGATCTTGGTCTGCCCGGTGACCAAGCAGCCGCTCCGCTACGACCGGGAGAAGGGCGAGCTGGTGAGCGAGGCGGCCGGCCTCGCCTATCCCGTGCGCGACGGCATCCCCATCATGCTGCCCGACCAGGCCCGCAAGCTGGATTGATGGCGACCTCCGTCACCGAGCTGCGCTACCGCTCGGCGGACAAGACCCTCGACGTCGCTTTCGACGACGGCAGCCGCTTCGCGCTGCCGGCGGAGTACCTGCGTGTGGAAAGCCCCTCGGCCGAGGTGCAGGGGCATGGGCCGGGGCAGAAGAAGCTCGTCACGGGGCGGCGGCACGTGGGCATCATGAAGATCGAGGCTGTCGGGAACTACGCCGTGCGGATCTTCTTCGACGACCTGCACGACACCGGCCTCTACACCTGGGAGACGCTCCACCAGCTGGGCCGCGAGCAGGCCGAACGCTGGGCGGAATACGAGCGGGCGCTCGCCGAGAAGGGACTGACGCGATAGAGGGACGCGGCGTCTGTCGCGTTCGTCACGCCGCCGGATCGAACGGCGAATTTCACGTTTCCCGGCCCCTGATCTTGTGGGAAGCCTCCGCCATCCATGGCACGGCATCATGTCGGCCGTGGCAAGGAAGCGCCTCCATGTCCCAGATCACCCGCCGCACCGTCGCGCTGGCCGCCCTTGCGGCCGGCTGGCTCGGCACCGCCACCGCCCAGACCCCGGCGGTGAAGCTGTTCAAGGTCGTCGGCCCGCGCGACGAGGTCACGATCGGCCTGACCGAGGCCGAGATGGCCGCCCTCGGCTCCGGGCCGGAGGTCGAGCGCATCGCCCGCGCCCTGGTCGCCAACGGCCAGCTCACCGCCTGGCAGTACGTCGTTGGCCGCGCGCCGGACGGCTCCACCCGCTTCGCCACCACGCGGCGGATCGCGGTGATGCGCAACGAGAGCCTGCGGATCGAGCCCTACACGGCCGCGCTGCCGGTGGCGCCGCCGCCGGCGAATTAGGCGAGCGCCTGGACTCCGAGGCGGCCCGTCACGTAGCGGAGCTGCAGCTCCGTCTCGGTCTCGGCGCAGATCATCAGCCCGGTCAGCTGCAGGGTCAGGACCCGCTCCTCGCCCGGCGGCCGCATCGCGCCCGAGGTGTCGATCTCGACGAGCAGGTCGCCCGGCTCGCAGGGCGGGATGACCAGCCGCAGGTGCCGCGCCTCGCCGGCGCCGAGCTCGGCGGCCATCCAGGGATCCGGCCCGGCGCCCGGGCGGATCGAGCGCAGCCGGACCCGGCTGGCGAGGCCGGGCACGCCCGTCACCTCCAGCGTCAGGACCAGCGTGCCGTGCGGCGGCGCGTGCATGGGCAGGCGCAGCCGCGCCGGGCCCGAGGTCGCCCAGATGCCCCAGCGCTCCTGCTCGCCCCAGCCCTCGCCCTCGCAGAGGAGCTGGTGCAGCAGGGCGAAGGGGGCCGGCAGGTCGGGCAGGTCGGGGATCTCCGGCCGCTCGAAGCCGATGCGCTCGCCGATCGGGAAGTAGAGGCGGCCCGACGGGTCGGGCAGCGGATCGGCCGGCGCCAGCAGGGTGGCGACCAGCCCCTCCGCCACCGCACGCCAGCTGCGGAGGGACACCCGGCCGGGAATGGCCTCCTCCAGCGCGCGGCGGCGTGCGGGATCGCGGATGAGGGACCAGGCGGCCTCGACCAGCTCCGGCTCGCTCTGGGGGGTGAAGTAGAGGGCGGCGCTGCCGCCGGCCTCGCGCAGGCTGGTGTGGTCGGGGGCCAGGGCGAGCTTGCCATGTGCCAGCGCCTCGGTGACGGGCAGGCCCCAGCCCTCGTAGAAGCTGTTGAAGACCGTGAAGAGGCAGCGCTCGTAGAGCCGGCCCAGCAGCGCGTCGCCGACGTGGCGCAGATGCGTCACCCGGCGCCGCAGCTCGGGCGCGGCCTCGATGAGGCGCAGGATCGGCGCGGCCTCGAAGCCGGGGCGGCCGACGAGGATCAGGTCCGGGATCACCGCGTCGCCGTGGCGGCGCAGCAGGGTCAGCCAGGCGTGCAGCAGCAGCAGATGGTTCTTTCGCGATTCCAGCGTCGCCACGCAGAGCACGAAGGGGCGGCCCTCACGCAGGACGGCGGGCAGTTCGTCCTCGGCGAGGGCTACGGAATCGGCCAGCGGCGGGAAGCGCGCGTCGAGCGGCATGACGCCGCAGGGGATGTCGAGCTGCGGCAGCAGGCGGCGCTGCCACTCCTGGAAATCATGGGCGGAGCGGGCGCTGATGGCCACCGCGCGGTCGATCTGCAGGCAGGTGGCCAGCAGGTGCTCGGCGAAGCTGCGCGAGAGCAGCGCCTCGCAATGCTCCGGCGCGGCGAGGGGAATGGCGTCGTAGAAGAGGGTGCAGATCACCGCGCCATGGGCGTGGCGCAGCTCGCGGAGGCGTCGGAGCTGCTGCGGGAAGGCGCCGGTGAGGCCCAGCGCGACCACACGGTCGCCGGACTGGAAGGCGAAGGGCGCGGCGGCGATGCGGGCGTCGCGCATCTCCTGGCGCAGGGCGATCCAGTCCTCGGCGTCCGGCGAGCCGCCCTGGCGCCCGCCGCGGATGAGGGCAGCCAGCACCGGCTGCGGGAAGGCGACGAAGGCGCCCTGCTCCATCGAAAAGGTCGCGAGATCGAAGAGCGGCGGGGCGCCGGTCTCGAAGCCCGCCTCCAGCAGCGCCATCTGCACCCGCGCGACGCCCATGGGCGCGCGGTTGCCCTCGAAGAATTCGAGCAGGTCCGTCAGGTCCACCACGATGCGCGGGGATGGCGTCCCGCCCTCAGGCACCGGGGGCGATCTCCCCAGCCACGGTGTCCGGTGATGTCAGGGAACGCGCAACACGAATCCGGCCGCACAGCGGCCGGCGCCGCCCAACCGACCTTCCGGCCCGGCGCTCCAGCCGCGCGGCGAAGCCAAGCCGCCGGAGGCGGCGCCCGGCGTCTGAGGGCATAAAATTAGCTTCTTCCATAGGTATCTTCGATGCGCACGATGTCGTCCTCGCCGAGATAGGAGCCCACCTGAACCTCGATGAGCGCCAGCGGGATCATGCCAGGATTCTCGAGCCGGTGCGTGCAGCCGAGCGGCAGGTAGACGCTTTGGTTCTCGGTCAGCAGGATGCTCTCGGCGTCGCGCCGCACCCGGGCCGTGCCGCTCACCACCACCCAGTGCTCGGCGCGATGGTGGTGCTTCTGCAGCGAGAGCTTGCCGCCGGGCCGCACGACGATCTGCTTCACCTGGAAGCGGTCGCCCAGGATCAGCCCCTCGTAATGGCCCCAAGGGCGGTACATGCGGCGATGCTCGGTGGCGCGCTTGTCGCCCTTGGCGCGCAGCCGCTCGACGATCTTCTTCACGTCCTGCGCCCGGTCGCGCGGCATCGCCAGCACGGCGTCGTCGTTGACGACGAGCACCACGTCCTTCAGGCCCAGCACGGCGGTCAGGATGCCCTCGGAGCGGACCAGGCAGCCCTCGGAATCCAGCGCCTCCACCGGGCCGTGCAGCACGTTGCCGTGGGAATCCTTGGGCGAAGCCTCCCACAGCGCGTCCCAGCTGCCCACGTCGCTCCAGCCGAGGTCGGCCGGGACCACGGCGGCATGGCGCGTGTGCTCCATCACCGCATAGTCGATCGAGACGGAAGGGGCCTTGCGGAACTCCTCCACGCCCAGGCGGATGAAGTCGAGGTCGCGGCCGGAGGCCGCCAGCGCCGCCCGCGCCGCCGTCAGCACCTCCGGCGCATGCTGCGCCAGCTCCTGCAGCAGGGTGGCCGCCGACGCCACGAACATGCCGCTGTTCCAGACGTGCTTTCCGTCGGTGGAGAGGCGCTGCGCGGTCTCGAGGTCCGGCTTCTCCTTGAAGCTGGCCACGATATGGACGCCGGGCACCTCCTCCAGCGTCGGGCCCATCTCGATATAGCCGAAGCCGGTGTGCGGCTGGTTCGGCCGGACGCCGAAGGTCACGATACGGCCGGTCCGCGCCGCCGCGGCGGCCAGCGCCATGGCGGCATGCAGGGCCGGCACGTCCTGGATCGCGGCGTCGGCCGCCATGATCCACATCACCGCATCGGCGTTGGCCTCGGCCACCAGCAGCGCGGCGACGGCGATGGCCGGGGCGGAGTTGCGGCCCTCCGGCTCCAGGACGATCTGGGGGTCGGCGATGCCGGCGTCGCGCAGCTGCTCGGCCACCAGGAAGCGGTGCGCCTCGCCCACCACGGCGATCGGCGGCGCGAAGCCGGGGCCGGAGGCACGGAGCGCCGTCTCCTGCACCATGGTCCGCCCGGTCAGCAGCGGCCAGAACTGCTTGGGATTCGACTCCCGCGACAGCGGCCAGAGCCGGCTGCCCGTTCCGCCCGAAAGGATGACGGGAACGATGTCGGTTGCACTCATGTGACGGAGCATTCCTGTATCTCAGTGCGGGAGGATGTGCCGGCAGATGCGGGTGATTTCATGGCAGCCTTGTCGCCTTGTCGCCGTGAAGGCAAGGTGGGTCCATGCCCGGTGACGCTCCTCGTATCTGGATGGACGGCTTCTCGCTGACCCATTCCCATGGCACCGGCATCTCCACCTATTCGCGGGGGCATGCGGCCACGCTGCGCGGGCTCGGCGCCAACCTCGGCATCCTCTACGGGCGCCCCATGCCGCGGCTCAAGGACGCGACGGAGCGGGAGGTCCGCTTCTTCGACGCGCGCGCCAAGCCCAACCGCTCGCTGCGCCAGCGGCTGATCGACATGGCGAGGGAGCCGCGCGGGCCGCTGGCCCAGCCGGTGCAGATCTCGCGCATGGTGGACAGCAGCGCCACCTCCGCCATCACCTACAAGAGCTTCACCACGGCCAGCCTACCGCCGGTGGACGAGCTGTGGAACGCCAACGACGCCTTCGGCCGCGCCCTGGTGAACTTCACGGTGACCGGCCGGCTGCTGCCCGTCCGGGTGCAGGGCACGCCGCCGGACCTCATGCACTGGACCTACAGCCACGCCATGCGGCTGGTCGGCACGCGCAACATCTACACCATCCACGACCTGATCCCGCTGCGGCTGCCCTGGGCGACGCTCGACATCAAGTCGCGCTGGCTGAACACGCTGCGCATCCTGGTGCGCGACGCCGAGCACATCGTGACGGTGTCGGAGCACGCGCGGCAGGACATCATCGAGCAGTTCGGCATCGCCGAGGACCGGATCACCAACACCTACCAGCCCGTCTTCCCGCCGGCCGAGCCGATGGACGAGACGATGTCCGTCGCGCGCCTGCGGGCGGCGCACGGGCTGGAGCCGCGCGGCTACTTCCTCTTCGTCTCCACCATCGAGCCGCGAAAGAATCTGGCGCGGCTGCTGGACGCCTATCTCGCCTCCGGCATCACGACGCCCTTCGTCATCGTCGGCAACGTGGCCGAGCACGGCAAGGACGAGATGCGCCTGCTGACCGAGGCCAGCGGCACCCGCACGGCCGATGGCCGTATCCGCCATCTCGGCTACGTGCCGCGGCTCGACGTGGACATCCTGCTGCGCCACGCCAAGGCGCTGTGCTTCCCGTCGCTCTACGAGGGCTTCGGCCTGCCGGCGATCGAGGCCATGCAGCTCGGCACGGCGGTGATGACCTCCAACACCTCCAGCCTGCCCGAGGTGGTGGGCGACGCTGCCGTGACCGTGACGCCGACCGACACGCGCGAAATGGCCGAGGCGCTGCGCGCGCTGGACGGTGACGCCGGTCTGCGCGGAAGGCTGGAGGAGGCCGGCCCCCGCCGCGCGGCCGAATTCAGCCCGGAGCGCTATGCCGAGCGGCTGGACGCCCTGTACCGGCGGCTCCGGATCACGCTGCCGAACGGAAAGGCCGCGGGATGATCACCGCGGGCGAGCTGCTGCACGGGTCCGACGCCGATTTCGTGGTGAATGCCTATCTGGCCGCGCTGGGGCGCTGGCCGGACGAGGCGGGGTTCGAGCATCACCTGGCCCTGATCGCCGGCCAGCTGGGGCGCCGGCTGGAAGCGCTGCAGCGCATCTACGGCTCCGAGGAGGGGCGGCTGAAGGCGCTGCCGCTCTCCCTGGACGCGACGCCCGTGCCGCCGGAGCAGGCCCTGGCCGCCCAGCTCCGCCTGCGCACGGATGCGCTGCGGGCCGAGATGGCGGCGTTGCGCGAGACGGCAGCGACCGGCTCCGTCGCCCCGGCCCTGGCGAGCGAGGTCTCGGCCCTGGGCGCGGACCTTGCCGCGCTGCGGACCGAGATGCGCGAGCGGCTGGCGGCCCTGGAGGCGCTGATCGCCGGGAAGCTGCCGGCGGCGCCCAGCCTCTCGCCGGCGATCTCGGTGGACTACGTGAACGACCTGATCGAGGCGGCACAGGCGCAGCTCGGGCACCGTCTGCGGGCGATCGAGAAGAAGCTGCTGGGTTAGGCCCGCTTCCAGGTCAGGACCAGCACGTCCCGGCTGGAGGGCAGCGCGTCGTCGGCCGGCTCCACCGGCGTCACGCCATGCATCACGCGGCGGTCGTCCACGATGACGAGGTCGAGCAGCCCGTCCAGCGTGAAGCGCGCCAGCTCATGGCCCTCATCGTCCGTCACCCGCGTCTCGCCGCCCTTCAGGTTGGTGCGCGCCAGCATGGCGATGAGCACCACGTCCACGCCGTCGTGATGCACGCCCTCGGGCGTCGGATGGCCCGGCGAGTTGGGCTGCGCCTGGACGCGGAACTGGTGCATCTCGACGAACCAGCGCGTGCCGGGGTGCAGCCGGTCCGCCACGTCGCGGCCGAGCTCCAGCAGGCCCTGGCAGAAGGGGTTCGCCACCGTCTCGTCCTCGACGGGCGCGAACCAGCGGTCCACGCCGCCGTTCAGCGTGTTGTGGACGGTGGCCTGGAAATGCGCGCGGTGCAGGCCGCGGCGGTGGCCGGACTCACCCGGGATCGCGGCAAAATTCGCCAGCCGGCGCAGGCGGTAGCGGCCGCCGTCGCGCATGAAGCCGTCCGTCTCCAGCCGCCGCCAGCTCTCGGCGAAATCGCGCAGCTCGGCGTCGGAGCCGCGGACCAGCTCGCGCACCTCGCCGGGCCCGCGGCGGGCAAAGCCGCGATCGGCGACCTCGTCGGCGATGCTGTCGAGGGTCAGGCTCATGGCGCCTCTCCGATCGGCGGGGCCTCGCGCGTCATGTCCGCCAGCACCTCGGCGACGTGTCGCACATGGATGGGGCTGCCCTCGCGGCGCAGGCGGCCGGCCATGTTGAGCAGGCAGCCCATGTCGCCGGCGAGCAGCGTGTCGGCGCCCGTGCCCTCGATGTCCTTCACCTTGTCGGTGACCATGCGGGTGGAGATCTCGGGGTACTTCACGCAGAAGGTGCCGCCGAAGCCGCAGCAGATCTCGGGCTCGGAGAGCTCCGCGACCTCCAGCCCCTCGACCGTATCGAGCAGCCGGCGCGGCTGCGCCTTCACGCCGAGCTCGCGCAGGCCGGCGCAGCTGTCGTGATAGGTGATGGTGCCGTCGTACTGCGCCTTCACCCGGTCCATCTCCATCACGTCGGTGAGGAAGGAGACGAGCTCGTGCGTCCTGGCCGCCATGGCCTCGGCCTTGCCGCGGTAGTGCGGGTCGATGTCGCCGAAGAGGCTGGGGTAGTGGTGCGCCATCATCCCGGCGCAGGAGCCAGAGGGCGCCACCACGTAGTCGTAGGCCGAAAAATTATCGATCACCTGGCGGGCGATCTCCTGGGCCGAGCGCCGGTCGCCGCCGTTGAAGGCGGGCTGGCCGCAGCAGGTCTGCGCCTCGGGGACGATGACCTCGCAGCCGGCCTCCTCGAGGAGCCGGATGGCCGCGAAACCCACCGTGGGCCGGTAGAGGTCCACGAGACAGGTGACGAAGAGGGCGACGCGGGGCTTGGCCATGGGGTGCAAGGCTATCGCCCTTTTGCCGTTCTTAGAAAGGGATATGGCCTTGCATGGTGCGGTCCGCAGGGGTGCAAACCGTGCAGGGGACCGGACCAATTTGGCCGGGGGCAGCAGCCGGATTGGTCCGCGTCCGCACGATGGAGCGCCGTGCGCCGCGCCGCGCCACGAGCTACCATGCCGTCATGCAACCGATCCGTGCGGCACAACAGCCCAGCCGAGCCGCCACGCGCGCGGCCGGTGCCGTGGCGCATGTCCGGCGCGTCGCCCCGCCGTCGGACAGCCGCATCGCGTCTCTCTTCGCGGGAGCCGACCTGCTAGACGCCTATGCGGTCGCGGTGCCGCCCGAGGCCGGTGCCGACGTCGAAGCGCTGGCTCGCGTCGTCCTGGGGCGCCCGACTCCCTGGCTGCGCGCGCTCCTGCGGCTGCGCGACGCCGGCGTGGGGCGCGTCGGCCTGAAGACCTCGCGGGACTTGCGGGCCGAAGTTGCCGCCTCGGAGGGCGAGCACATCGATTTCTTCCGCATCCGCTCGCGCTCGGAGCGGGAGCTGGTTCTGGGCGAGGACGACAGGCACCTCGACTTCCGCATCTCCGTCCTGCTCCAACCCGGCCCGCCGGGGACCGCGCGGGAGCTCGTCGCAACGACGGTGGTGAACTGCCACAACCTCCTGGGCCGGCTTTACCTCGCCGCCATCCGGCCCTTCCATCACGTGGTCGTCCGGTCGAGCCTGCGCCGTGCGGCGCGGGACGGGTGGCCGGCCCCCTAGAGCGTGACGAGTTCGCATCCGCTCACTCATCATGATCTCGTCGTCTGTCTTATCGCGGGGCTCAGACCTCCGGCGCCTCCCGCCTTCGGTCCCGCCGCTCAGCTGTCGTTGCCGTGGAGGCCCGCTCGCGCCCTTGTCGCGGCGAGGTGGCCGCGCATGGCCGCCTCCGCCACGGCACCGTTGCCCTCGGCGAGGGCCCGCAGCACCGCGCGGTGCTCCGCCAGCGCCGACTTGCGATGGCCCGGCCGGCTGGCCACGCGCCGCAGGGCCAGCGCCATCCGGCCCTCCAGCGAGCCCAGCAGCCGCGGCAGCTCGGAATTGCCGGAGGCCTGGGCGACCAGGGCGTGGAACTGCGCGTTGGTCCGGAAGAAGCCGGCCTCGTCGCCGGCCGCGACATGGCGCGCCTGCTCGGCCAGGACAGCCTTCAACGCATCCAGGCCAGACGCATCGATGCGCCCGGCGGCGAGGCGCGCGGCCAGGCCCTCCAGCGGCTCGCGCACCTCATGGATCGCATCGGCATCGCCAGGGCCGAACTCGACGGCAACCACCCCACGGCGGGGCCGCTCCACCGCCAGCCCCTCGGCCGCCAGCGCCAGCACCGCCTCGCGCACCGGCGAGCGCGAGACGCCCAGGCGCGCCGAGAGCGCGGGCACCGAAAGCTGCTCGCCCGGCGCGATCTCGCCCGAAAGAATGGCCTCGCGCAGCGCCGTCGTGGCCTCGTCCACCACCCGGCCGGCGCCCAAGGGGCGCAGCGCAGTCACTGAGGCTGGATGCCGGCGGCGCGCAGCACCTCGCCCCAGCGCGTCTGCTCGGCGGCCAGGAAATCCTGCACCGCGCCGGGGTCCGCGTCGTCCATCGCGGTGTTGCCCATGGCGATGAGCGCGGCCGCGAAAGCCGGATCGGCCTTGGCCTGCCGCACGGCAGCGTTGAGCTGCGCGACGATCGGACCCGGCGTGCCCGAGGGGGCGAGCAGCACGTTCCAGGACGTCATGGCGTAGTTGTCGAGGCCGGGGATGCCGCATTCCCGTACCGTCGGAAGCTCCGGCGCCTGCGGCATGCGCGTGCGCGAGGTGACCGCGAGCGCCTTCAGCCGCCCGCCGCGCGCCTGGGCGAGCCCGGTCGTCGCCGTGTCGCCGACCAGGGAAATGGTGCCCGCCAGCAGGTCGGCGATGGCCGGCGCCACGCCGCGATAGGGCACATGCGTCATGAAGAGCTGCGCCTCGCTCAGGAGCCGCGCCACGGCGAGATGCGCCGCGCTGCCATTGCCGGCACTGCCGTAGTCGAAACGGCCGGGATGGTCGCGCACCTGCACCATGAAGCCCGCGAGGTCGTTGGCCGGCAGATTCGGCGCGCCGAGCAGCACCACCGGGCTCTCGGCCAGGAGCGCCACTGGCGCGAAATCCAGCAGCGGGTCGAAGGCGAGGTGGCGGAAGAAGAAAGGGTTGGTCGCCTGGCTCACATTGTTGAAGAGCAGCGTGTAGCCGTCCTTCGCCGCCTTCGCGACGACGTCCGACCCCACCGTGCTGCCGGCGCCGGAACGGTTCTCAACCACCAGCGTCTGGCCGAGGATCGCCGTCAGCTTGTCGGCGAAAGCCCGCGCCAGCGTGTCCGACGGCCCGCCGGGCGCGAAGGGCACGACGAGCCGGATGGGTCGGCCCGGATAGGCGCCTTGCGCCAGGGCCGGCGTGGCCAGGAACGGCGTGGCGAGCAGCGTGCGTCGGAACATCCCGGATCTCCTCAGACGAAACCATCCAGCGCGGCGTCGAGCCTGCGGGCCTCGCGCAGGGGCGTGGCGCCGGGCTTGGGCGGCAGGCCTACGCGGTTGTGCCAGACGACGCGCATCCCGACGCCGGAAGCCCCCGGCACATCGGCCGCCGAGCCAGCCACGAAGAGCGCCTCCTCCGGCATCACGCCCAGCGCGGCCAGGACGCTGCGGTAGGGCTCGGGCCGCGGCTTGTAGAAACCGGCCTCCTCGCTCGTCACCACCGCGTCGAAGGGCACGCCGCAGCGGCCGGCCGCCTGGCGGCCCAGCGGGATGGAGCAGTTGGTCGCGACACCCAGCTTCAGGCCCTTCGCGCGCAGGCCGGCGAGCACGGCGGGAACCTCCGGCCAGGGCTCCAGCGTGGCCCAGGCCGCGTGCAGACGGCCCGGCGCCTCGGGCGGGAGGCCGGCCTGCTCGGCGGCCTCGGCGACCAGCTCCTCGTAAGAGCGGTAGGCGCCGCAGCCATAGGTCAGCTCCAGGTAGCGGGCGCGCCAGCGGCGGCCGGGCTCCTCGCCATCAGCGGCCTTGTTCCAGACGGTCCAGGAATCGAGGAGGGCGGTGAGGAGATCGAAGACGACGGCTTTCGGCATGGGCAGAAGGAAAGCACGTTACATGTAAATCGCGATAGAGGCCTTTCGGCGTCTCAGCCCTCGATCTCCTCGCGCAGCATTTCCAGTCGCAGCCACTCCTCCTCGGCCGCCTCCAGCGCCGCCTGGCGCTCGGCCAGGGCGGCCGTGCGCTGCTGGAACCCCTTCGGGTCGCGCGAATACAACCCCGGATCGGCCAGCCAGTTCTGCAGCACGCCGATCTCCTTCTGTAGCTTCTCCATCGTCGCCGGCAGGGTCGTCAGCGCATGCTGATCTTTGAAGCTCAGCCGCTTCGCCGCCGAAGGCTGCGCCCGCGGCGCCGCGGCCTCGCGCGCCGGAGCGGCCGGCTTCGCCACAGCCCGCGCCTGCACGCCCTCCCCGCGCTGGGCCAGCATGTCGGAGTAGCCGCCGGCATAATCCTGCCAGCGCCCATTCCCCTCCGACATGATGATCCCGGTGCAGACCCGGTCCAGAAAGTCGCGATCGTGGCTGACCAGCAGCACCGTGCCCGCGTAATCGGCCAGCATCTCCTCCAGCAGGTCGAGCGTCTCCAGGTCGAGGTCGTTGGTCGGCTCGTCCAACACCAGAAGGTTCGAGGGCGCCGCCAGCGCCCTGGCCAGCAGCAGCCGCCCCCGCTCGCCGCCCGAAAGCTTTCCGACCGGCGTCCGCGCCTGCTCCGGAACAAACAAAAAGTCCTGCATGTAGCCGATGACGTGGCGCGGCTTGCCCGCCACCCAGACCTGGTCGCCATTCCCGTCCGTCAGCGTGTCGGCCAGCGTGCGGTTCGGGTCGAGCGTGGCCCGCAGCTGGTCCAGCGCCGCCATGGCGATGTTGGTGCCCAGCTTCACCGTCCCCGCATCCGGCGCCAGCTTGCCGATGAGGATGTTGAGCAGCGTCGTCTTGCCCGCGCCATTGGCGCCGACGATGCCGATCCGGTCGCCCTTGATGATGCGCGTGGAGAAGTTGCGCAGGATGGGCGTCTCGCCCCAGGCCTTCTCCACGCCCTCGGCCGTGATGACCAGCTGGCCCGAGGAGGATGCCTCCGCCGCCTGCATGTTCACCGTGCCGGTCGGCTTGATCCTCTCGCGCCGCGCCGCCCGCAGCGCCTGGAGCTCGCCCACGCGGCGCATGTTGCGCTTCCGCCGGCCGGAGACGCCGTGCCGCAGCCAGTGCTCCTCGCGGACGATCTGCCGGCCGAGCTTGTGGGCCGCCTGCTCCTCCTGCTCGAGCTGCTCCTCCCGCCAGGCCTCGAACTCGGAAAAACCGCGGTCCAGCCGCCGCGTGATCCCCCGATCCAGCCAGAGCGTCGCCCGCGAGAGGCGCGACAGGAAACGCCGGTCATGGCTGATGAGCACCAGCGCCCCGCGCAGCGAGGCCAGCTCGCCCTCCAGCCATTCGATGGCCGGGAGGTCGAGATGGTTGGTCGGCTCGTCCAGCAGCAGGATGTCGGGCTGCGGCGCCAGGGCGCGGGCCAGCGCCGCCCGCCGCGCCTCGCCGCCCGAGAGTCGGGACGGATCCTCCTCGCCGGTCAGGCCCAGGCCTTCGAACAGGGCGCGCGCCCGGTGGGGATCGTCGGAGGGGCCGAGGCCCGCCATCACATAATCCTCGACCGTCTTGTGGCCGGAGAGGTCCGGCTCCTGCGGCAGGTAGCGCAGCGTGGCGCCGGGCTGGAGGAAGCGCGTGCCGCCCTCCGGCTCCAGCTCGCCGGCGGCGATGCGCAGCAGGGTCGACTTGCCGCTGCCATTGCGCCCCACCAGCGCCAGCCTTTCGCCGGGCGAGACGGAGATACCGGCCCCCTGAAGGAGCGGCGTGTTGCCAAGGGTGAAGCGGATGCCGTCGAGCAGCAAAAGGGGAGGCGCGGCCATGCCCGGGGCGATGGCCCGGCCGTCACCGCCCGTCAAGCTCTGGACAATCCGCACCGCGCCGACTTCCATGGCGGGAACGGAGGGGAGGCAAGCGTGTCCGACAGCGACGGCAGTGGTCCCGGCAGCCCGTGGACCAATCCCGGCGGCGACCCGGCCGGCGATTCCGGTGGAACCGACACCTTCACCTCCACCAGCTCTCAATCCTGGTTCTCCCGCATCGGCTCCGCGCTGGTCGGGCTGCTGATCGGGCTGGTCCTGATTCCCGGCTCCGGCTTTCTCCTGTTCTGGAACGAGGGCCGGGCCGTGCAGACCGCGCGCTCGCTCACCGAGGGCGCCGGCGTGGTGCGCGACGTCTCCGCGGACCGGCCGGATGCCGCGAATGAAGGCCGGCTGGTCCATGTCTCCGGCCCGGTCCGCGTCACCCAGGTGCCGCTGGACGCGGAGCTCGACGCCAAGCCGCCCAACGGCACGCTGCGGCTGGTCCGCAACGTCGAGATGTTCCAGTGGCTGGAGGAGAACCGCAGCGAGACGCGCACGCGCCTCGGCGGCGGGACCGAGACGGTCACGACCAGCACCTATCGCCGCGGCTGGCACGAGGGGCGCGTGGATTCCAGCCGCTTCCACCAGCCCGACGGCCACCAGAACCCGCCGCTCCGCTACGCCTCGCGCAGCTTTCTGGCCCAGGGGGTGACACTGGGGGGCTTCCGGCTCTCCGACCAGCAGCTCGGCGGACTGCCGACGGACCAGACCCTCACGCTGCCCGGCTCCGGCGACGGCACGCGCTACATCGGCAGCGACCCGAACAATCCGCGCCTCGGCGACCTGCGCGTGAGCTGGCGCTACGCCCAGCCGGACTCCGTCTCGGTGATCGGCGCGCAGGTCGGCGACGGCTTCGGCCCCTACGCCACCAATGCCGGTGACCGGCTGCTGCTCATCCGCGCCGGCGCGGTTCCCGCCGCGGCGATGTTCCAGCAGGCGCAGGACGACAACAAGGTGCTGACCTGGATCCTGCGCCTCGTGGGCGTGGTGCTGATGTTCATCGGCTGGGCGCTGCTCTTCAATCCGCTGAAGGTGCTGGCCGACGTGATCCCGCCGCTCGGCGCCGTCGTCGGCTTCGGGACGGGCGCGCTCGCCGCGGTGCTGACGGTGCTGGTCGCGCCGGTCATCATCGCCGTCGCCTGGCTCTTCTACCGGCCGCTGGTGGGCATCGCGATCCTCGCCGTCGGCCTCGGCCTCGCCTATGGAATCACGCGGCTGCGAAGGCGCAGGCCGCAAACGGAGAAATTGGCATGAGCTTCGACTTCACCGGCAAGCGCGTCATCGTCTGCGGCGGCAGCAAGGGCATCGGCCGCAGCGTGGCGATCGGCTTCGCCAAGGCCGGCGCTTCCGTCTCGATCTGCGCCCGCGGCGCCGAGGCGCTGGCGGCCACCAAGGCCGAGATGGGCGCCAAGGCCCATGCCGCGAGCTGCGACCTCGCCGACAAGGATTCGGTGAACGGCTATGTCGCCGAGGCGATCGGCGCGCTGGGCGGGCTCGACATCCTCGTCAACAACGCCAGCGGCTTCGGCATGGTCGACACCGAGGAAGGCTGGAACTCCGCGCTGAACGTGGATGTGCTCGCCACCTTCCGCGCCAGCCGCGCGGGGCTGGACGCGCTGAAGGCCAGCAAGGGCAACATCGTCAACGTGTCGTCGATCTCGGGCTTTCGCGCCTCGACGCGCAGCCCCGTCTACAACGCGGTGAAGGCGCTGCTCGTCAACTACACGATGAGCCAGGCCGCGCTCTTCGCGGGCGACGGCATTCGCGTGAACGCCGTGGCGCCCGGCTCCATCGAGTTCCCCGGCGGCAGTTGGGAGAAGCGGCGGACCGAGGCGCCGGACCTCTACAACCGCACCCTGGCCTCGATCCCCTTCGGCCGCATGGGCACGCCGGAGGAGGTGGCCAACGTGGTGCTGTTCCTGGCCTCGCCGCTGGCGAGCTGGGTCACCGGCCACACGGTGGTGGTGGACGGCGGCCAGCTTCTTTAGGGGCTACCGCCGGAGCTCCGGCAGCGGCGGTGCGACCCCTGCGGGCAGGCCGACGCGACCGGCGTTCAGCGTCATCGAGACGGCGACGTAGTAGCCGCTGACGGCGATCAGGTCGACGACGCCCTGCTCGCCGAAGCGCGCCTTCACCGCGTCGAAGTGGGTGTCCGAGACGAAGCGGGTGCGGTGCAGCTCGATGCAGAAGTCATAGATGATGCGCTGGTCGTCGCTCATGCCCTCGGGCCGGCGGCCCTGGGCGAGATCCTCGGCGACAGAAGCCGGAAGCCCGGCCGCGAGCGCCAGCCGGTGATGTGCGAACCATTCGTATTGCGACGACCACTCGCGGGCCACGATGAGGATCGCGAACTCGTTGAGCGCCTGCGGGAGGGAGGTCCGGAAGCGCAGCTCCGACCCCAGCTGCTGCAGCCGGTCGCCCACGCCTGGGCTGCGCAGCCAGACGTTGAAGGGCCCGCCGATGGAGTTGTCGCGGCCCGGCACGGCAGCGCGCGGCCCGCCCTGGATGGCCGCGGCGAGCGCCTGTTGCGCCGGCGTGCGCTGATCGGGCGGGATGAGCGGGAAGCGCGGTTCCTGGGCCAAAGCGGGCATCACGACGGCGGTGCCGAAGACGACCGCCAGCAACAGCTTGCGCATGGGATTTCCTCCTGGGACGTATCGTTGCGGCGCAGACTGCGCTGCGCGGCTCCCTCGGGCAAGCGCGCTCAGATGGCCGCGGCGACCACGAAATACCTGGGCTGCGGCGGCGGCCAGGTGACCTTCATCGCGTTGGGCGTGAGGTCCGGCCGCTCCGTGATCCGCACGAAGCCGGCCTCCCGCAGCATCTCCGCCGCCTCGCCTTTCGTGTGGAAGTGGAACTTCGTCGGGTCCCAGAGGCTGCGCACCGCGGCGTAGATGGTCTTCGCCGCCACCTCGGCCTTGCCGACCGCGCCCTCCGGATCCGGCTCGGCGATCAGCAGCGTGCCGGCACCGCGCAGCCGCTGACGCACGTCGCGCATCAGGCCGACCAGCGGCGCGCGCTCGATGTACATCATCACGCCGAAGAGCATGGCGAGGTCGAAGCCCTCCACGTTCGGGCCGATGCTGGAGACGTAGTCGTACTCCGCGCCCACGCCGCGCTCGGGATTGGCGATGACGACCTGCGTGCCGGGCGGCAGCCCGCCGCGGCTGCGGAAGCCGCGATCCGTCCCGCCGATGTCCAGGACCCGTGCCGGCGGGCGCCGGATGTCGGAGAGGTAGTCGGTGGCGATGCGCGCGACGCAGGTCTCGTAGCTCGACGGCGATGCCCGGTTGAACACAGCGTTCCCACCGAAGCCCACGCCCATTCGCCCACTCCATATACGCGATGGAGAGGCTAGGAAGGACGCGAATCGCACGCAACCCCAAGTTGTATGAAAATCAATCGTTGATCGGGCCGGAGCGCAGCTTCTTGGTGAGCCCGTGCTTCGTCTTGCTGTCCATTCGCCGTGTCTGCGAGCCCTTGGTGGGCTTGGTCTTGCGCCGGACCGGCGGCGGCGGTTTCGCGGCCTCGTCAACCAGCTCCTGGAGCCGCTCCATCGCGTCCTCGCGGTTGCGCTCGCGCGTGCGGTGCTGCTGGGCGGTGAGGACGACCACGCCGTCCTTCGTCATGCGGCGGCCGGCGAGGGTCTTCAGCCGCGCATAGACGCGCTCGCTCAGCCCCGCGCGATAGGCGTGGAAGCGAAGCTGGACGGCGGTCTCCAGCTTGTTGACGTTCTGGCCACCGGGGCCGGAGGAGCGAAGAAAATCCTCCTCCAGGTCGGCGGGATCGATGGTGATGCGCGGCACGCGCGGCTTTTGGCGCAGAACGCCGCGCCGTGGCCAGCGCTAAGATGGATCGCCGAGGCTATTGCCGGCTGATTCCGAGCTCCTGCAGCAGCGCGCGATTGGCCACGCTCTCGGCCACGAAGCGCTCGCGGAAGGTGGCGCCGGGCTGGAAGCTGGGCACGGCGTTCAGCCGCTCGGCGATGGTCTTGAAGCCGTCGCTCGTCACCGCCGTCTGGCAGGCGCGCTCGATGGTCGCGGCGATGGCGTCCGGCAGGTCGGCCGGGGCGAGGAGGCCGCCATAGGTGGTGCCGGCCATGGGATAGCCGAGCTCGGCGGTGCTCGGCACGTTCGGCAGCGCCGCCATCCGCTGCGAGCCGAGGACGGCCAGCACGCCGAGGCCCGTCGAGGCGGGGATCGAGGCGGCCTCGACGAACATCATCACATGGCCGGCGAGCGCGGCCTGCGAGAGCGGTCCAGCGCCGGTGAAGGGCACGTAGAGCCCGTCGACGCCTGCCGCGCGCAGCAGCTGCACGGTGAGGATGTGCTGCGTGCTGCCCACGCCCGGCGCGCCGTAGACCAGCGCCTCACGCCCGCTGCGCGCATGCGCGATCATGCCGGCGAAGTCGGAGAAGGGCGCGTTGCGGCCGAGGATCATGACCTGCGGGTTGTCGTAGACCAGGCAGAGGTAGCGAAAGCCCTCGGCCGTGTAGTTCACGTTCTGCAGGTAGGGCTGCGTGGTGATGGCGTTGTTCGGCGAGATGCCGATGGTGTAGCCGTCGCCGCGCGACCGGAAGAGCTCGGCATTGCCGATGGCGCCCGCCGCGCCGCCGCGGTTCACGCCGACCACCGGCTGGCCCAGCGCCTTGGAGAGCTCGGCCTGCAGCGCGCGGGCCATGAGGTCCGTGTTGCCGCCGGGCGGGAAGGGGATGATGAGCTGGACGGCACGGTTCGGATAGGCCTCCTGGGCGGTGGCGGGCAGGGCCAGCAGAAGGGCGGCCAGCGTCAGGATCCAGCGCATTTTCTTGAGTCTCCTCTTTGTCCGGCCACGCTAGGCAAAGCGTCAGGGAAGCGCCAGCCCGTCCGTCATGTCGTCCTTGAGCGCGACGCCGGTGGCACCGAGCGCCTTCGCGCCGCGCAGCAGCCAGTGGATTTTCTTCGCGGCCTCGCCAGGACTCAAGCCGCCCGGGCGGATGTTGCTGATGCAGTTGCGCTCGGCGTCGGTGCGGCCGCGGCGAGGCTGCCAGGTGAGGTAGACGCCGAGGCTGTCCTGCGCCGAGAGGCCCGGCCGCTCGCCGATGAGGACGACCACGGCCTCGGCGCCCATCGCCTCGCCGACGTCGTCGCCGATGGCGACGCGCGCCTGCTCGACGATGACGATCTGCCAGCGCGCCTCCGGCGCGACCGGCCATTCGGCGCCCAGCGCGCGGATGAGCGGCACGGCCTGGCGCTGCACGCCGCTGGCGCAGAGCCCGTCGGCGATGACGATCACCGTGCCTCCCGTGCGCGGCAGGCTCTCGCGGTCGGCGGCGCGCAGGCGGCGGCCGAGGTCGGGGCGCAGCAGGTAGGACCGGCGGTCCTCGACCTCGCTATGCAGCACGGGGACGGGGCCGAGCTCCGCGCGCAACGCTTCCACGTCGAGCGCGGACCAGACGGCGTCGCGCGCGGCCGCATGCGCCTCCTGGAAGTCGAGATGCGCGGCCGTCGGCACGGCATTGCCGGCGCGACCGATGCCGACGCGGGCCTCGGTGAAGCGGCGCAGGTCGCGCCAGAGTGTGGGTGCGCTCATTCCAGCCCGATCAGCGCGGGCGACATGGCCGCCGGAATCGCCTCGCTCTCGCCGATCCCCATCCGCTCCAGCCATTCGGCGAATTCCGGCGCCGGCGTCTTGCCCAGCGCCGCGCGTGCATAGAGCCCATCGTGGAAGGAGGTGGACTGGTAGGCCAGCATCACGTCATCGGCGCCCGGCACGCCCATGATGTAGGTGACGCCGGCGACCGCGAGGCAGGTCAGCAGCGTGTCCATGTCGTCCTGGTCCGCCTCGGCGTGGTTCGTGTAGCAGATGTCCACGCCCATCGGGATGCCGAGCAGCTTGCCGCAGAAATGATCCTCGAGGCCGGCGCGGATGATCTGCTTGCCGTCGAAGAGGTATTCCGGCCCGATGAAGCCCACCACGGAATTCACCAGCAAGGGCGAGTAAGCCCGCGCCACGCCATAGGCCCGGGCCTCGATGGTCTGCTGGTCCACGCCGCTATGCGCCTCGGCCGACAGCGCGCTGCCCTGGCCGGTCTCGAAATACATCACGTCGTTGCCCACCGTGCCGCGGTCGAGCACCAGCGCCGCCTCTTCCGCCTCGCGCAGCAAGCTCAGCGTGACCCCAAAACTTTCGTTCACGCCCTGCGTGCCGCCGATGGACTGGAAGACCAGGTCCACCGGAGCCCCCCGCTCCATGGCCAGCATCGCCGTGGTGACATGGCAGAGGACGCAGCTCTGCGTCGGGATGTCGAAGCGGGTGCGGACGTTGTCGAGCATGTCGAGCAGGCGCAGCACGGCCTCGATATTGTCCGTCGCCGGATTTATGCCGATCACCGCGTCGCCGGCGCCGAGCAGCAGCCCGTCCAGCACCGAGGCCGCGACGCCGCGCGCATCGTCCGTGGGGTGGTTGGGCTGGAGGCGGATCGAGAGCGTGCCCGGCAGCCCGATCGTGTTGCGGAAGCGCGTCACCACCCGGCATTTTTGGCCCACCGCGATGAGGTCGGAGATGCGCATGATCTTCGACGCCGCCGCGACCATCTCCGGCGTCAGGCCGCGCTTCAGCGGCGCGATCTCTTCCGGCGCGGCGGCCAGCAACCAGTCGCGGAAGCCACCCACGGTGAGGTGCGAGACATCAGCGAAAGCCGCGCGGTCGTGGCTGTCCACGATCAGCCGGGTGACGTCGTCCTCCTCGTAGGGAATCACCGCTTCATCGAGAAAATGCTTCAGCGGCAGGTCGGCCAGCGCCTTCTGGGCGGCCACGCGCTCGGCCGCTGATGTCGCCGCCACGCCCGCCAGCGCGTCGCCCGACCGGAAGGGCGTCGCGCGCGCCAGCAGCGTGCGCAGATCCTCGAACACGTAGGAGGTGCCGCCGATCACATGCCGAAACGCCATCCGTTCCCGATCCCTCCGGAGGCCCGCAGGATCGTCCGCGGCGCCGGAAATCGCAATCAAGTCTTGGGCTGGCCGGCTTGTCAGATCGGCCCCCCGGGCGGAAACTCCTTGGCAACGGAGGGATATCCATGGATCGCAACGTGATCGAGAGCGCGCCGAGTGCGGCGGCCGACTGGCCGGATCGCATCTACGACCTGCTCAAGCAGTATAACGTCCGCCAGGTGGCCCTGGTGCCGGATGCCGGCCATTCGCGCCTCATCAAGCGCTGCCTCGCCGACAACACGCTCCGCGTCGTGACGCTGACCACCGAGGAGGAGGGCGTCGCCCTCATGCAGGGCGCCTGGCTGGGCGGCGACCGCTCGGTGCTGCTCATGCAGTCCTCCGGCGTGGGCAACTGCATCAACATGCTCTCGCTCTCGAGCATCCATCGCACGCCGATGCCGATGATCATTACGATGCGCGGCGATTTCGGCGAGTTCAACCCGGCGCAGATCGCCATGGGCCAGGCGACGCAGACGGTGCTGGAGGCCATGGGCACCCTCGTCCACCGCGCCGACCATGCGTCGGACGTGGCCGAGACCGTCGAGGCCACGCTCAAGCTCGCCTACAACACCTTCCGCCCCACCGCGACGCTGATCGGCCAGCGGGTGCTCGGCGCCAAGACCTTCGGGAAGGACTGACCGCCATGGTGAAGCTCGGAGCCTCCGGCAAGCTGGACCGGCGCGACCTGACGCGCGCCCTCGTCGAGGATCGCGGCGACCTGCTGGTGATCGCCGGCCTCGGCGCGCCCGCCTGGGACATCACGGCCGTCGGCGACAGCCCCCAGAACCTGCCGCTCTGGGGCGGCATGGGCGGGGCGGCGATGATGGGCCTCGGCCTCGCGCTCGCGCAGCCGGACAAGGACGTGCTGGTGCTGACCGGCGACGGCGAGATGCTGATGGGCATCGGCAGCCTCGCCACCATCGCGCACCAGGCGCCGAAGAACCTCTCGATCGTGGTGCAGGACAACGAGCACTACGGCGAGACCGGCATGCAGGAGACGGCGACGCGCCACGGCACGGACCTCGTGAAGATGGCGGAGGGCGCGGGGATCAAGACCACGATGCTCGTCACCGAGCCCGGGCAGGTGCCGGCGCTGAAGGCGGCGATCCACGCGAAGAAGGGGCCGTTCTTCGCGGTGGCGAAGATCGATCCGGCGTCGCTGCCGCTGGTGCTGCCGCCGCGCGAGGGGGCGATCCTGCAGGCCAGGATGCGGGAGCATCTGATGGGGCCGGCGGCGCATCTGGCGTAGTTGCCAGGGGCTCTGCCCCTGGACCCTAAAACTGATCGGAGATGCAAGAACCTGAGGTTCTTGCTGGGGTGTTTGAGGGGCAAAGCCCCTCAACTTCAAAGGAACAACAATGCCTCACGTCGTCCTGCTGCGCTCGCTTCACCCCGATGCCACCGCCGCCCTCGAAGCCGAGCCCGGCTTCACCGTCGAGACCGTCCACGACACCACGCGCGAAAACATGGCGCGCGCCATGGAGAAGGGCGAGGCCATCATCGTCCGCGGCACGCCGATCGACGCCGACTTCATCTCCTATTCGCCGAAGCTGCAGATCGTCGCGCGGCACGGCGTCGGCTACGACGCGGTGAACGTCCCGGAGCTGACGAAGCGCGGCATTCCGCTCACCGTCACGGCCGATGCCAATGCCCTCAGCGTCGCCGAGCACGCGCTGATGCTCATGCTCAACATCGCCCGCGGCACCAAGACCTACGACGCCAACACCCGCGCCCTCAAATGGAGCGCGACCGAGGCGCCGGTGACCTGGGATCTCTCAGGGATGACGGTGCTGGTGGTGGGCTTCGGCCGCATCGGCGGGCGCGTCTCCCGGCTCTGCGCGGCCTTCGGCATGGACGTGCTGGTCTGCGATCCGAACGTGCCGATGAACACGGTGAAGGGCGCCGGCTTCCGCTACGCCAAGACCTTGCAGGAAGGCCTCGCCCAGGCCGACTGGGTGACGGTGCACTGCCCCTCCAACGCCGAGAACCGCGGCATGGTGAATGCGGAATTCCTCGCCGCCATGAAGCCCGGCGCGCGCTTCATCAACACCGCCCGCGGCACGCTGGTGCAGGAGGAGGCGCTGGCCGGCGCGCTGAAGAGCGGCCATGTCGCCGCCGCCGGGGTGGACGTCTTCTGGGACGAGCCCGTGAAGAAGGACAACCCGCTGCTGTCAGCGCCCAACGTGATCATGACGCCGCACTCGGCCGCCGCGACGGAGCAGGGGATGCGCCGCATGGGCCTGTCCTGCGTCGATTCCATCATCCGGCATTTCCGCGGTGACATCGACATGGACATGGTGATCAACAAGGAAGTGATCCGGAGCAACCGATGAACCCTCTCCTCGTCCTGGCGGAGCACGCCGCCTCCTGGCGCCACGCCCCGCTCACGGAGGAGGTGGAGCATCACGCACGCCGGGCGCTGATCGACTGGTTCGCCTCGCTGCTGCCCGGCTGCCACCTGCCGCCGGCGACGCTGATGGCGAAGGCGCTGGTCGATGCGCGCGGTATCGGCCACGCCGTCTCCTATGTGGACGGCGCGCGCACGGCGCTGCGGCACGCGGCGCTGATCAACGGCACGGCGAGCCACACGGTCGAGTTCGACGACATCTGGCGCTGGGGCGTCTATCACCCCGGCTGCCCGACCATCGCGGCGGGGCTGGCCGCCGCGCAGGCGAAGCAGCTCGACATGCAGGCGCTGCTGCGCTCGATGGTCGCAGGCTACGAGGTGTCGTGCCGCATCGCGCAGGCGGTGCAGCCCTCGCATTACGACTTCTGGCACACGACCGGCACGGTCGGTACCTTCGGCGCAGCTGCCGCCGTCGCTGTCATCTACGATTGCGACGCGATGCAGACCGCCCATGCCATCGCGACCTCGGCCACCATGGCCGGCGGCCTCCAGCAGGCCTTCCGGGGCGACGGCATGAGCAAGCCCCTGCATCCGGGCCACGCCGCCGAGGCCGGCGCGCTCGCGGCCATGTCGGCGAAGGAGGGCATGACCGGCGCGCTCGACGTGCTGCACGGCCCGGCCGGCTTCGCCGCCGCGACCAGCGAGGACACCGGCAAGTGGGAGAAGGCCATCGCCGCCATCGGCAAGCCGCTCACCATCACGCAGATGACCGTGAAGAACCACGGCTGCTGCGGCCACATCTTCGCCGCGCTCGACGCCACGCGCGACCTGCAGCGCGAATACGCCTTCGCCGCCGAGGACGTGGCCTCGCTGCATGTCGGAGGCTATGCGGCGACGAAGAACGTCTGCGACCGCCCTTCCATCACGACCGAGCAGGAGGCGCGCTTCTCCACGCAGTTCACCATCGCCTCGCTGATGGAATATGGCGGCGTCCGCCTCGACGCCTTCGCGCCGGAGCGGCTGACCGACCCGAAGATCCGCGCCGTCATGCCGCGCATCAGCGTGAGCCTGGACGAGGATTGCGAGGCCGCCTTCCCCGGCGCCCGCAGCGCCAAGGTCTCCATCACGCTGAACGACGGCCGCGAGCTCTTCCGCTACCAGCCCACGCGCAAGGGCGACCCCGACGCGCCGCTCACCGACACCGACCTCGACGAGAAGTTTCTGGAACTCGTCGGCCCCGTGCTGGGCGTCCAGCCCGCGAAGGATTTCCTCCGGGCCCTCTGGACCGGCAGCGCCCTTCCCGGCGAACTGGACCTGCTCACCCGGCGGTGACGCCCGCTACCTCGTCACCGCGCGGTTGAAGACCAGCGCGCCCAGCTCGGCCGCGTGCTCTTCCGTGCAATCCGCGCGCCCGGCGATCGCCATGATGGCCAGCGCCACCTCCGCCTGCGGATCGCTCGTCTCCCGCGGATGCGCCAGGCACACCGCGCCTTCCGTCGTCCACCCCGCCTCGAAGGCCACGCCCGGGGCCGCCGCGCGGTGCTGGATGCCGATGCGGTCATAGACCTCGACGCGGGCCTCGGCCTCCGTCGAGCGCATCACGTTCACGCAGGCGCGGTGGTAGGGCGCGAGCGCCACGCCGCCGGCCGTCTGCGCCCAGGGCCGGTAGCCGTAGCGGATGCAGGTCCCGATCGCGCCGGCCGAGCAGGTCAGCCGCACCGCGCCGTTCGGGCCGGGGTAGACCATGCCATACGTGGCCCCTTGCGCGCCGGCGTCGCAGGATTCGCTCCATTGCCCATCTGGGCCGCGGACCGAGAGGCGGAAGAGCCAGACGTCGTCGAAGGACACGCCGGGCTTCGCCTCGGGCAGGCCCTCGTCCCGCAGGGCGGCGTCGACCCGGATCTCGGCGCCCTGGAAGGGCAGGACGGAGCCGACCAGCTCGGCGCCACGCAGGACACGGCCGTCGGAGAGCTCGGCGCGGAGGTTGCCGCCCTCGGCCGTGACGCCCAGCAGGCGCGAATGGCTGGCGGGGCCCGCCGCCGAGAGCAGCAGGAGAAACAGGACGGGCAGGACGCGAAGGGAGTTCCGGATCATGACGCCTCGACAGGTCGGAATGCCGCGGGCCGGCCGCGGCGGTGTTCCATTGTCTGGCGTCCCCGATCGCGCGGTTCGGAGCGATCGGGGGTATCCTAGCGGCGCGTCATTCCGTTGAAACACGCCGGGTTGCATCGCCCGGCGAATTGTCCGGAACTGTTGCGGGAATTCCTCGCATTGTCCTGTGTAGGAAAGTTCAAACGGGCTCCAGGCCCTTTTCGGTGTAGAGCTCCGCGACCGAAGGTCCGGAGACCGCGGCCACGAAGTCCCGCGCTTCCTGCGCCCTGGCCGTTCCCGTGAAGAGCGCCGCGGAGAAGATCGTATCCGGCTGAATCTCCGCCGGAATCTTTCCGAGGAGGTCGATGCCCGGCACGGCCATCAACTCGCTCACCTGCTGCACCGCCAGCTCCACCTTGCCGTCCAGCAGCAGCTGGCCCGTGAAGCCGCTCGGGATGATGGTGGCCTTGGCGTTCACCTCGGCGGCGAGCCCCATCCGCTCCAGCAGGCCGGCGAAGAAGATGCCGCTGGCCCCGGCGCGCGAGTAGCCGATGGTCCTGGCCGCCACGAGCGTCCGCCGGAAGGCCTCGACGGTGGAGATGTCCGGTCGCGCCGCGCCCGGCGCCACGGCCATGCCGACATAAGAGCGCGCCAGATCCACCCGGCTGCCGGCGGCCAGCACGCCGGAGGCCATGAGCTCGTCGATCGCGTCCGAGGTCAGGATGGCCAGGTCCGCCCGCTCGCCGGCCTGGATGCGGTCCACCAGCCGCTTCGTCGGCTCGTAGACGGGATCCGCCTTCAGGCCGAGACGGGGCAGCAGCTCGTCCAGCACGCCCACCACGCCGAGGGTCGAGAAGAGTTTGAGATCAGCCACCTGCGCCTCCTGATATGGCGGGGATGTTCCTCCCGCGTCGCCGGCCCGGCAAGGCGTCCCGCCACGCGACACACGCGACAGTTCCGGGATCGTGGCGACACGGATTATAAGGAATGTATCGCCCTAGGTTCGGGGGAACGGCGTGTGATGTGGGACTTTTCCGTGAGCGGGGCGCTCGGCCTCATGGCCCGGACCGCGCCCTTCCTCGTCTTCCGCATGATGGTCTACGCCGGCATCGTCGCGGCCTATATCCTGGCGACGGGCCTGGGCGCAGGGCTCGGCTGGCTGATCGGCGCAGCAGGCGACATGGAGTTCCGCGCCACGGCCACCGGAATCGGTGCCTTCGCCGGCTTCGGGCTGACGGCCGCCGTGCTCTTCCTGATCCGCGAATACATCCTCTACGTCGTGAAGGCCGGCCACATCGCCGTGCTGGTCGAGCTGATGGAGGGCCGCCCCATCCCCATGGGCCGCGCCCAGATCGACCATGCCAGCACCGTGGTGCGCCGCCGCTTCGCCGACGCCAATCTGCTCTTCGCCGTGGACCTGCTCATCAAGGGCGTGCTGCGGGTGACGATGGGGCTGCTGCAGGGGATCGCGGTCTTCCTGCCCATCCCGGGGCTGCAGACCATCCTCGGCCTGATCCGGGCGGTGCTGCGTGTCTCGGTCGGCTTCATGGACGAGGTGATCCTGGCGCACATCTTCCGCACCAACCCGGCGAACAGCTGGGAGGGCGGCCGCCAGGGCCTGGTGCTCTACGCGCAGAACGGCGCGGCGATGCTGCGCAACGCGGCCTTCCTGACCTTCATCATCTACGGGCTGAGCTTCCTGATCTTCCTGGTCATGCTCGCCCCGGCCGCCGCGATCGCCTATGCCATGCCCGGCGGCTGGTCGGCCGGCGGCATCGTCTTCGCGCTGCTCTTCGCCTGGGCGGTGAAGGCGGCGCTGATCGAGCCCTTCGCCATCGCCTGCATGATGCAGGCCTACTTCCGCGTCACCGCGAACCAGACGCCGGACCCCGGCTGGGACGCGCGGCTGGCCTCGGCCTCGGGAAAATTCCAGGAGCTGCGGACCAAGGCGATGGGCTGGGCGCCCCGCCCCGCCGTCTGACGGAGTTGTCGGCGGGCGGCCTCGCCCCTTATCTATCGCAATGGCCGCTCCCGCCCCCGCCGTCTTCGACAGCGCCGACCCCTCCTTCGGCGACCTGCTCGCCGCCCGCCCCGCCCTGGCGATGGACCCCTTCGCCGGGCTGATGGTGGAGGAGGTGCCGCTGGCGCGCATCGCCGCCGCCGTCGGCACGCCCACCTGGGTCTATTCCGCCGGCACGCTGCGCCGCCGCGCCCGGATGCTGAAGGACGCCCTGGCCGAGGCCGGGCTGGACGCCTCGATCCACTACGCAACCAAGGCCAACCCGGCGCTCGCCGTGGTGAACCTGCTGGCCAGCGAGGGCCTGGGCGCCGACGTGGTCAGCGAGGGCGAGCTGCGCGGGGCCCGGGCCGCCGGGGTGCCCCCCTCGGCCATCGTCTTCTCCGGCGTCGGCAAGACCGAGCGCGAGATGCGGCTGGCCATCGCGGAGGACATCCTCCAGCTCAACATCGAATCCGCCGAGGAGGCGGAGATGCTGAGCGGCGTCGCCGCCTCGCTCGGCCGCCGCGCCCGGGTGGCGCTGCGCGTGAACCCGGACGTGGACGCCAAGACCCACGCCAAGATCACCACCGGCCTGACCGAGAACAAGTTCGGCGTGCCCCTCGCCACGGCGCCGGAGCTCTATGCCCGCATGTGCGCGCTGCCGGGCCTCGATCCGGTGGGGCTCACCGTGCATATCGGCAGCCAGATCGCCCAGGGCGTGGGCTCCTACCGCGCGGCCTACCAGCGGTTGGGCCAGCTCGTCCGCGAGCTGCGGGCAGCGGGGCACCCGGTCCAGCGCGTGGATTGCGGCGGCGGCCTCGGCATCCCTTATCGGGACGAGGTCCCGGGCTCGCCCTCCGCCCTGGCCGGCGCCATCAAGGCCGGGCTCGGCGACCTCGGCGTGAAGATCATGCTGGAGCCCGGCCGCTGGATCGTCGGCCCCGCCGGTGTGCTGCTGGCCCGTGTCATCGTCGAGAAGCACGCCACCACCCGCCGCTTCGTGATCGTGGACGCCGCCATGAACGACCTGCTGCGCCCGGCCATGTACGAGGCCTGGCACGGCATCCTCCCGGTCTCGCCGGCGGCCTTCCATGCGCCGCTTTCTCCGGCAGATGTGGTCGGACCTGTCTGCGAAAGCAGCGATACCTTCACCAAGGGGCGCGACCTGCCGGCCCTGCCCCCGGATTCCCTCGTGGCATTCCTGGACGCCGGGGCTTACGGTGCCTCCATGAGCAGCACCTACAATGCCCGGCCACTCGCGGCCGAGGTCATGGTGGAGGGCGCCCGCTTCTCCGTGATCCGGGATCGCCAGTCCTATGATGCCCTGCTGGTGGGCCAGCGCCTGCCGGCCTGGGCCGAGGGACCCGCCGCGGGATGACGGAGCCGAGCCTTCGCCGCAAGCGCGCGCTCGCCCGGGCCGCCCTGTGGTGGGAGGCCGCCTGGCCGTCCGCCTGGCCCGCGCTGGGCGTCCTGGGCCTCTTCGCCGTCTTCGCGCTGCTCGGACTTCCCGCGCTGCTGCCGGCCTGGCTCCACCTCGCGGTGCTGCTGGCCCTGCTCGGGGCGCTCGGCTGGGCCGGCTGGCGCGGCTGGATGCGGTTCCGCCTCCCCGACGCCGCCGCGACCGACCGGCGGCTGGAGCGCGCGACGGGCCTGTCCCACCGGCCCCTGGCGACCCTGCAGGACACGCCCGCCACCACCGATCCAGCGGGCCTCGCCCTCTGGACCGCCCATCAGGCCCGGATGCGGCGGATGATCCGCCGGCTGCGCGTGGGGCGCCCGCGCCCCGGCCTCGCCGCCCTCGATCCCCGGGCGCTGCGCGGCGGGCTTCTCGTCGCGCTCACGGCCGCGCTGGTGATCGCCGGGGCCGATGCGCCGGCCCTGCTGGCCCGTGGCCTGATGCCGAGTTTCGCGGCCTCGATCCCGCCCGCGCCGCTGCGCTACGAGGCCTGGGTCACGCCGCCGAACTACACGGGCGCCCCGCCGATCTTCCTGCCCGCCGGCGGGGGCACCGCCACCGTGCCGACCGGCAGCCGCCTCCAGGTCGCCGTCTCCGGCGGCGGCGGCTCGGCCGTACCGGAGATCTCGGGCGCCCCCGGCCTGGCCTTCGAGGCGCTGGGCGGCGGCAGCCACACGGCCCAGACCACGCTCTCCGCGGGGGCGCGCGTCGCCATCCAGCGCGAGGGCCGCGAGCTGGTGGCCTGGAACCTCGCCGTCCAGGCCGACGCGCCGCCGATCGCCGCCTTCACCGAGGCGCCCGCCCGCTCGCCCCGCGGCCTCGCGCTGCGCGTGCCCTGGCGCACCGAGGACGACTGGGGCGTGGTCGCCCTGCGCGCCGAGTTCCGCCTCGCCGCCCGGCCGGATGCGACGCCCATCACCCTCGACATGACGCTGCCCTCCGCCGCGCCGAAGCAGGCGCGCGGCCTCGCGCAGCCGGACCTCTCCGCGCATCCCTGGGCGGGCCTTCCCGTGCTGCTCCAGCTCGTCGCGCGCGACGGCGCCGGGCAGGAAGGGACCTCGGAAGAGGCGGCGATCACCCTGCCGGAGCGCAGCTTCAACCATCCGGTCGCACGCGCCATGATCGACGTGCGCAAGGGGCTCTCGCTGAACCCCACCGCCCGCAGCCCCGCCATGCGCGAGCTGGAGCGGCTGACCAACGAGCCCGAGGCCTTCGAGCATGATTCCGGCACGCTGCTCGCCCTGCGCACCACGCGCGGCCAGCTCCAGCGTGACCGGCGGCCCGAGGCCATCGCGGAGGTGCAGGAGCTCCTCTGGGAAGCGGCCCTCGCCCTCGAGGAAGGCCGCGACACCCGCACCGCCCGGGCGCTGGCCGAGGCGCAGCGCCAGCTCCGCGAGGCGTTGAACGAAGCCGAGCGCAATCCGCAGGACGAGCAGCAGCGCAGCGAGGTGGAGCGCCGCATCGAGCAGCTCCGCGAGGCCATCCGCCGGCACCTGGAAGCCATGGCCGAGCGCCTCCAGCGCGAGAACGCCGAGGCCCTGCCCTACGACCCGCAGCAGCGCATGCTCGACCAGCGCGACATGGACCGCCGCACCCGCCGGATGGAAGAAGCCGCGCGCCAGAACCGCATGGAGGACGCCCGCCGCGAGCTGGCCGAGCTGGAGGAGATGCTCCGCGCCCTCCAGGAGGGCCGGGTCGCCCGCGGCGAGAGCCCCGAGCGCCAGCGCCAGCGGGAGCGCGGGCAGCAGCAGATGGGCGCCGTGCAGGACATGGTGCGCCGCCAGGGTGAGATGGTGGACCAGGGCCAGCGCCGCGCCGAGCAGTCGGAGCAGCGCGCGCAGCAGCAGCGCCGCCAGCAGCAGCAGACCCCCTGGAACCGCCCGCAGCCCAGCCCCGAGCAGCAGCAGGCCGAGCGCGAGGCCCAGCAGGGCGCGCAATCCGACGCCCGCCGCCAGCGCGCGCTCCGCCGGGCGCTGGGCGAGCTCATGCAGCAGCAGGGCGACCTGACCGGGGAGGTTCCGGAAGCCCTCGGCCGCGCCGACCAGGCAATGCGCGAGGCGCAGGAAGCCCTCGGCAACGGCACCGACGCCCGGCCGCACCAGCAGGAGGCCATGCGCCGCCTCCAGGAGGGGGGCCGCCAGATGGCGCAGCAGATGCAGCGCCAGTTCGGCCAGGGTCAGGGCGAGGGGGAAGGCGAGGGCGACGAGGACGGCCCCGGCGACATGGAGATGGGCGGCGAGGGCCCGGACGGGCAGCAGCAGCTCGGCGAGGGCCGCGATCCGCTCGGCCGCCGCGGCCGCGAGAACACCGGCAATGCGGACAACGGCAGCGACACCCGCGTGCCCGAGGAAGCCGAGCTCCTGCGCACCCGCCGCCTCCAGGAGGAGCTGCGGCGCCGCGGCGCCGAGCGCGAACGGCCGCCGGAGGAGCTGGAATACATCGACCGGCTGCTGCGCCGGTTCTGATGGGCACTTCCCCGTAGCTTCGGAACAAAGCTAGCATCGGCCGCGGCGGATCACCGCCCGGAGGCCTGCATGAGCAACGGACCGATGCTTCCTCCCAGGGGCCGGCGCGCCGCGCTGGCCCTCGGCGCCGCCGCCCTGGCGCGCCCGGCCCTGGCCCAGGGCCTGCCCGATCGCCCGATCCGCCTCGTCGTGCCCTACACGCCCGGCGGCTCCACGGACACGGTCGCGCGGCTGGTGGCGCAGCGCATGTCGGAGGTCCTGCAGCAGCAGGTGGTGGTGGAGAACCGCTCCGGCGCGGGCGGCATCGTCGGCACGAACGAGGTCGTGCGCGCAGCGCCGGACGGCACCACCCTCGCCTACGGCAATTCGAGCACGCTGGTCCTCAACAAGTTCCTCTATCGGCGCATGCCCTATGACCCCGTGCGCGACCTTGCGCCGCTGGCCCATATCTGCCTGGTGCCGAACATGCTCGTCGTGAACCGGGACGTGCCGGTCACGAACCTCCGGGAGCTGATCGCCCACATCAAGGCGAGCCCCGGCCAGTACGGCTTCGGCAGTGCCGGCAACGGCACCTCGATGCATCTCTCCGGCGTGCTGTTCCAGAAGCTCTCCGGCACCGAGATGATCCACGTGCCCTATCGCGGTTCCATCCCGGCCATGCAGGACATCATGGCGGGGCGCCTGCTGATGATGATCGACAACGTGCCGGGGCCGCTGGCGCTGGTGCAGGGCGGCTCGCTGCGGCCGATCGGCGTCAGCTCGCGCGATCGGGTGCCCGTCCTGCCGGAGGTGCCGACGCTGGCCGAGGGCGGGTTGACGGAGTTCGTGAACCAGAGCTGGGCCGGGCTTTGCGTGCATCCCGCGACGCCGGCGCCGATCCGCGCGCGGCTGGAGGCGGCGACGTTGGCGGCCGTGAACCATCCGGAGACGCAGCGCCGCCTGCGCGAGCTGGGCACCATCCCGGCCGCGATGGACGGCGCGGAGTTCGGCCGCTTCTGGCAGAGCGAACTGGCCTATTGGGCGCCGATCGTGGAGTCCACCGGTCTCGTGCTGGACTGACCGCCGCGGCGATCAGGCCAGCGCCGCCCCGTGCCGGTGCTGCCGCGTCAGCAGAAACACCATGATCGCGAGCTGGACCAGGTTGAAGCCGATCCCCACCCACCAGGCCGCCGCGTAGAAGCCTACGCCGTCGTAGATCGCGCCGGCCAGCCAGGCGCCGAAGGCCATGCCGCCGAGGCTCGCGAAGAACATCATGGGCACGCGCCAGCTGGCCTCGGCGGCGGGGAACAGTCCGCGCACCGCCATCACATAGGCCGGCACGATGCCGCCGAAGCCCAGGCCATAGGCCGCCGAGACGAAGAACAGCCCCGCCTCGTCCTGCGTCGCGAGAAAGCCCAGCATTCCCACGACCTGCGCGATCGAGCCGAGGAACACCGTCCACAACCCGCCGATCCGGTCCGACAGCCAGCCCCAGAACTGCCGGGCGAGAAAGGCGCTCAGCAGCAGCACCGACAGCATCGACGCCCCGCGCGCCGCCGAGATCCCGAGGTCGCCGCAGAAGGCCACCAGATGCGCGGCCGGCATCGCCATGGGCACGCAGCAGAGGAAGGAGCAGGCCGCGATCAGGAACATCGCCATGTTGGGGGCCATGCCCAGCACGCGCCCGCCGGCGACGGTGCGGATCGTGCCCGGCCCGACTTGGGGCATGGGCGCCGGCCGCAGCACCAGCGCGGCGACGGTCAGCACGACGCAGGCCGCGAGGATGCCATAGGCCTGCATGGTCCGCTGCCAGCCGAAGGCGGCGATGGCGCGCTCGAAGAGGAAGGGCCAGAGGAAGCCGGCGATGTACTGGCCCGAGGAGACCAGCGCGAGCGCGGTGCCGCGCCGCCGGTCGAACCAGAGCGAGACGTAGGCGAACATCGGCGGAAACAGCGCGCCGTTGCCGAAGATTCCGACGCCGAGCCCGATCCCCGCCAGCAGCGACCAGGAATGCCCCAGCGAGGCCAGGAACAGCCCCGCGCAGATCGCGATTCCGCCCATCATGGCGACGCGACGCTGCCCGATCCGCGCCGCCAGCAGCCCGCAGACCACGCCGCCGATGCCGCTGCCCATATAGGCCACCGAGCTCGCCAGCGACGGCAGAGAGCGGCCGCCGCCCAAGGTCTCGGCGATCGGTACCAGCCCGACCACGACGATGAGCGGTGCGCCCGCGGCCATGGCGAGCATGGTCAGGGCCGCGATGGCGATGATCCAGGATTGGCGCGTCTCGACGCTGGTCGCGGCGGCGACGTCCGGCATGTGATGGTTTCCCCCGTCCCCAGTCTCGGGGGAACGGGCTCAGCCGTCCAGGCCCGCCAGCCAGGCGGCCAGCTGCCCCATGCCCTCGATATGCGGCACGCCGATGCCCGGCACGATGCCGAGCACCCGGCAGCCCGCGGCCATGCCGGCGGCGGCGCCGGTCGCGCTGTCCTCCACCACGAGGCAGTCCTCCGGCGACATGCCGCAGGCCCTCGCCGCGGCCAGGTAGAGGTCGGGCGCGGGCTTCGGCAGCTCCACATCCTCGAAGCTGAAGATCCGGCCGGCGAAATAATGTCCGAAGCCCAGCACGCGCATCTTCACCGCCAGCTCGCCACGCGAGGAGTTGGAGCAGAGCGCCATGGGCAGGCCGGCGGCATGCACCGTGCGCAGCGCCTCCTCGGCGCCGGGAATGGGGAGCAGGCCGGTGGCCAGATCCTCCTGGATGCGGATCGCCAGCCTTTTCGACCAGCCCTCGGGCAGCCGGCCGAGGCGGGCCTCGATCCTCGGCTCCATGTCGGGCAGGGCCATGCCGAGGAACTCGCGCTGGGCCTCATGGGCGTCCATCCGCCAGCCGAGCGCCGTCAGCTCCTCGGCGACGACGCCATTGGCCACGCCCTCGCTGTCGGCCAGCACGCCGTCGCAGTCGAACAGCACGGCCCCGATGGAGGAGATCCTCATGCGGCCTTCGCGAGCAGCGTCTGGACCTTGGCATGCGGGCAGTCCGTGTGCTGCCGCGGGCACTGGCGCGCCCCGGCGAAGCTGCAGAGCGTGCGCGCCGAATGCCGGGTGCGCCGGGTCAGGTCAGCCAGGGCCGCGATGAACCCCGCATCGGCGTTCTGCGCCGGGACCCGGAAATAGCCGGGAATCCCGTGCTTTTCGGCGACATGCCGATATTCCACATCCAGCTCCACCAGCGTCTCGGAATGCTCGGAGACAAAGGCGATGGGGCAGATCAGCACGGCCACCTTCTCCTCCGCCGCCCTGATGATCTCGGCTTCGGTCGGCGGGCCGATCCACTTCTGTGGCGTCGCGCGGGACTGGTAGCAGACGATGTGGTCGAGCCCTGGCATGTCCATGGCCGCGACCACCGCCTCCATGGTCCGCTCCACTTGCCACTGATAGGGATCGCCGGCCTTCACGATGGGCTCCGGCAGCCCGTGCGCGGAGAAGAGCACGCGCAGTCTCACATCCTCGGGCAGCGCCGCCCGCGCCTTGGCATGCGCCTCCTCCACCAGCCGCGCCGTCGCCTGCGCGAAGCCGGCATCCGAATGGAAGCAGCAGAGGGTGGTGGTCGGCAGCGACAGCCCGATCTCCGCGCAGGCTCCGTTCCAGGCCGTGACGGAGCTTCCCGTCGTGGTCGAGGAGAACTGCGGATACAGCGGAATCAGCAGGATTTCATCCGCGCCCCACTGCTTCACCGCACGCGCGGCTTCGTCGGAGAAGGGGTGCCAGTAGCGCATGGCGACGAAGCAGCGGTACTCGGTGCCCGGCTCCTTCGTGTTCAGCACGGCCTCGAGCGCACGTGCCTGTTCGTTCGTCAGCTCAAGCAGCGGGGATTTCCCGCCGAGGATGGCGTAGTTCTCCCGCGCCGCCTTGACCCGTTTCCAGGCGATCAGCCGGCCGAGCCAGGGCCGGACGAAATCCGGCACCCGCAGGATCGCCGGATCGGTGAAGAGGTTGACCAGGAAGGGCCGCACGGACTCGGGGGCGTCGGGCCCGCCGAGGTTGAACAGCACCACCGCCACGCGCCGCGTCATCTGGGATTCCTGACCATGCGGGGGACATACCCGCTCTCGGCGCGCTTTCAAGCCGCCCGCAGAAGCTTCATCAGGGCCGTAACGTGCTCCGGCGGCGTCGGCTGCTCCACGCCATGGCCGAGGTTGAAGATGAAGGGCCGCCCCTTCACGGCCGCCAGGATGCCCTCAGCCTCGCGCCGGAGGGCCTCGCCGCCCGCCAGCAGGGCCTCCGGGTCCAGGTTGCCCTGGAGGGCCGTGGAGGCCGGGATATGGGCCGCCGCCCAGGCCGGGTCCATCGCCGTGTCCATCCCCACCGCCTGCACCCCCGTGGCGGCGGCGTATTCGGCCAGCATGGGGCCGGCCAGCCGGGGGAAGCCGATCACCGGGATGTCCGGCCGCGCCGCCTTCAGCGCCTGGCGCAGCCGCGCCGTGGGCTCGATCACCCATTTGCGGAAGGCGCTCGGCGGGAGCTGGCCGGCCCAGCTGTCGAAGATCATCAGCACCTCGGCGCCCGCCTCGGCCTGGGCCAGCAGATAGGCCAGCGTCGCCGCCTCGAGCTTCGCGATCAGCTCGCCGAAGAAGCCCGGATCCTCGTGGATCAGCCGGCGGGCCTGCTTGAACTCGCCGCCGCCCTTGCCCTCGACCATGTAGCAGGCGACCGTCCACAGCCCGCCGGCGAAGCCGATCAGCGTGGTTCCCGGATGCTCCGCCTCCAGCGCCGCCCGCACCCGCCGCACCGTCCCCATGATCGGCGCCGCCCTGGCCGCGGCCCCCGCGACGTCCAGCGCCTCCAGCCCGGCCCGGTCGCGGATCGGCGGCAGACGCGGGCCTTCCCCTTCCGCGAAGGTCAGGCCCTGACCCATCGCCCAGGGCACGATCAGGATGTCCGAGAACAGGATCGCGGCATCCACGCCGTAGCGCCGCACCGGCTGCAGCGTGACCTCCGCCGCCAGCTCGGGGTTCAGGCTGAGGTCCATGAAGCTGCCGGCCTGGGCCCTGATAGCCCGGTATTCCGGCAGGTGCCGCCCCGCCTGCCGCATGAGCCAGGCCGGTGGTGGCCAGACGCTCTCGCCTGAGAGCACCTGGAGAATGGGCTTGCCTGTCATGGCCGGGACCAAACCAGAGAAAAAGAAAAAGAAGAAGTCTTGTGGTGGTGGTAGGTAGGGCCTGTGGATAACGGGGAGGCAATCCAGCCCGGAATCATCCACAGCCTTTTCCCTGGGATTGACTCGCTCGGCAACCGGCCTGCCGCCTTCCTGTCATCGATCTGTCCCGGAAGCCGGCCACCCCGCCGCGGACTCATACAGGCGGGTGAAACATGTTTCGGTTGTCCCCGCTGACCCCGCGACCATTGCGATGCCGCCCGATCCATCCCCATCATCCCCACAACACCGGCAAAGTGATCCACAGGCTATGGCCACCCGGCACACCAACCTCCACCTCGTCTCCGACAGCACAGGCGAGACGCTGAACAGCATCTCCCGCGCCGTCATCGCCCGCTTCGACAATCCCGGCATCGTGCAGCACCGATGGTTCCTGGTGCGGTCGCGCATGAACCTCGACCGCGTGATCGAGGGCATCGAGCAGGAGCCGGGCCCCGTCATCTTCACCCTGGTGGATCGCAGCCTGCGCCACACGCTGGAGGAGACCTGCTCGCGCCTCGGCATCTCCTGCCTCTCGGTGCTGGACAGCGTCACCGAGCTGCTCCAGGCCGAGGTCGGCACGCGAGCCATGGAGAAGCGCGCCGCCCAGCACGTCATGGACGCCGATTACTTCCGGCGCATCGACGCCATGCACTACGTGCTGAGCCACGACGACGGTCAGGGCACGGCGGGCATCGCCAATGCCGACGTCGTGCTCGTCGGCGTCTCGCGCAGCAGCAAGACGCCGACCTGCTTCTACCTGGCCAACCGCGGCGTGAAGGCGGCGAACATCCCGCTCGTCCCCGGCGCGGCCCTGCCGCCCGAGCTCGAGAACCCGCCCTGCCCCGTCGTGGGCCTGACCATCGATCCGATCGCGCTGCTCGACATTCGCCGCCACCGCCTCCGCATCATCGGCGCCGAGGGCATGCGCATGGGCGAGAGCGAGTATGTGGACCCCGAGGCGGTGAAGAAGGAGATCCTCGCCGCCCGCCGCCTCTGCGCCGCCCGTGGCTGGCCGGTGATCGACGTCACGCGCCGCTCGATCGAGGAGACGGCCGCCACCGTGATGCAGCAGGTCGACCTCTGGCACGCCAAGCACGCGAAGCCGGCCGCCGCGCCGGAGGACCCCGCGGCCACCATCCTGGGGACCAGGGCTTGAAGCTGATCCTCGCCTCCCAGAGTCTGTCCCGCCGCGCCCTGCTCGAAGGCGCCGGGCTGGAATTCGATGCCGTGCCCGCCTCGGTGGACGAGGCCACCATCAAGGAGAGCGCGAAGGCCGAGGGCGTCTCAGCCGCCGATGCCGCGACCCTGCTGGCCGATGCCAAGGCCTCGCGGATCGCCCGGCGCCATCCCGACGCCGTCGTCATCGGCGCCGACCAGCTCCTGGTCTGCGAGGACGAGTGGTTTGACAAGCCGGTCGACGTCGAGGCCGCCCGCGCGCATCTGCACCGGCTGCGCAACCGCCCGCATGAGCTGGTCACGGCGACCGTCGTCTGGCGCAACGGCGAGCGTGCCTGGCATCACGTCGCCACGCCGCGGCTGGCCATGCGGGATTTCTCCGAGGCCTTCCTCGACGAATACCTGGCCAGGGAAGGCGCCTACGTGACCTCCAGCGTCGGCGCCTACCGGCTGGAAGGAATGGGAATCCAACTCATGCGGGAGATCCGGGGGGATCACTCCGCCATCCTCGGGCTGCCGCTGCTGCCACTGTTGGCCTATCTCCGGGACTCGGGCGTCATCCACAAGTAAGCCCGGATCGAGAGTTTCCGCCGATCCTGCGGCATGTGGCGTCCGGCGCCGCCCCTGCGGGCGGCGCCAGCGCTGATCCTCAGGCGCTCTCGTACAGCCGCGTCAGCGAGAATTCCCGGTGGCCCAGCAGTTCCGCCGCCGTCAGTTCGCCATCCGCCGTGCGCAGCATGCAGTCGAGCAGCGCCTCGCCGGCATCGTCCATGTTCATCTTCTTCTGCAGCAGCCCCGTCACGTCCACGTCGATGTGCTCGGACATGGTGCGCTGCGTGCGCGGGTTCGCGGTCAGCTTGATCACTGGCAGGATCGGGTTGCCGATGACGTTGCCCTGCCCCGTCGGGAAGAAGTGCACCGCGTAGCCCGAGGCCGCGCAGAGCGTGACCATCTCTGCCGCCGCCGAGGAGCTGTCCATGAACCACAGGCCCGGATGCGTGGGCGCCTCCGCCTTGTCCAGCACCCCGTCGACCAGGCACTTCTTCCCGATCTTCTGGATGTTGCCGAGCGCCTTCTCCTCGATGGTCGTCAGCCCGCCCTCGATGTTTCCTTTCGTGGGCTGGCTGTCGGAGAGGTCGCTCGTCTTATGGGTCTCGATCACGTCCTGGTAGCGGTCGAACATCGCCTGGAACTGCTGGCGGATCTCCGGCGTCCGGCAGCGCGCGGCCACCAGGTGCTCGCCGCCGGTCAGCTCCGTGGTTTCCCCGAAGACCAGCGTGTGCCCGGCCTCCCAGAGCTTGTCGAAGGCATTGCCCACCGTCGGGCAGGAGGCGAGACCCGAGGTCGTGTCGCTCTCGCCGCACTTGGTGGATACCCAGAGCTCCGCCAGCGGCGCCTTCACCTTCTTCAGCCGCGAGGCGTGCTTCACCATGCGATAGGCCGCGCGCGAGGCCGACGCGATGGTGTTGATGTCGCCGTTCTGCTCGATGGCGAAGCCCTCGACCGGCTTGCCGCTCACCGCGATGCCCTCGACGATCTTGCCCGTCCAGCCCGGCTCGATGCCGATCACGATCACGGCGGCGACGTTGGGGTTGGTCCCCGTGCCGATCAGCGTGCGGAAGTGCAGGTCCAGGTCCGCGCCGAATTGCAGGCGGCCATAGGCGTGCGGGATTGCCATCGCGCCCTTGATGTTGTTCGCCACCGCCTCGGCGGCCGCGTTCGAGAGGTCGTCCACCGGCAGGATGATGACGTGGTTGCGCACGCCCATCCGCCCGTTCTCGCGCCGCCAGCCCTCGAAGGAGCCGGCCTTCAGGTTCATGCCCATGATGCCGTTTCCCCTACCAGCGCTTCGTCTTGACGTTGTGGACATGCAGGTGCTCGCCGGCCGCGATGTCCGCGATCGCCTTCCCGATATCCACGCCGTACTTGATGATGGTGTCGCCGGCCTTGATCGGCTTGATCGCCAGCTTGTGGCCGATCGGGATGTCCGACTTGGCGTCGAACTCGATCATCTTGTCCTGGTCCATGACCCAGCCGTTGATGCGGTTGCTCGCGCTGAGCCCCTCGACCACCACGACACCCACGGAATCCCCCTCGTCGTGCACGACGAAATGGATGGTCATCTCGGGTTCCTCCCCCTGTTATGCGCGGAAGGCTAGTCCGAGCCCGGAGGGCTCACAACAGGCCGCAAGCCGGCCCCCCGCACCAGGCGTTACAAACCGTTACGAGTAGTGTTCCTTCAAGGCGACGGGCTCACATCCTGGCCATGCTTGGAATGCATCGACAGGTGGCTTGCGGAGCGTGGCCTCCTTGGGCGTAACATAATGTCCTGGAAAGTTGGGAGAAACAGAGGTGCTGCACAGGATGCTGCGCCGCTTCGTCCAACGGGGCGCGCTCGTCGTACGTTTTCCTGATGGCCAGGAGGCCACCTTCGGTCCGGGGGGAGATCCCGCCGGCGGACTTCACCTGAAGACCAGCCGCGCGGTGCGCCGCATGGCGATGAACCCGTCCCTCGCGCTCGGCGAACTCTACATGGACGGCGAGATCGAGCCGATTGCCGGCACGCTCCACGACATGTTGGACGTGCTGAGCCTCAACCAGACGCTCAGCGGCGATCCGGGCTTCGCCTGGATGCTGGACTGGGGCCGATGGGCCATCCGCCGCTTCCGGCAGCTCAACCCCGCGGGCCTCGCCCGGCGGCGCATCTCCCACCACTACGACATCGACGAGGCGGTCTACGGACTCTTCCTCGACGAGGACCGGCAATACTCCTGCGCGTATTTCCCCACCGGGAACGAGACGCTGGAGCAGGCCCAGCTCGCCAAGAAGCGGCACATCGCGGCCAAGCTGCGGCTGGACCGGCCGGGGCTCGAGGTGCTGGACATCGGCTGCGGCTGGGGCGGCATGGCGCTGACGCTCGCGCGCGAATACGGCGCGCGGGTGACCGGCATCACCCTCTCGCAGGAGCAGCTGACCATCGCCCGGGCCCGGGCGGAGGCCGCCGGCCTGGCCGGCCAGGTGCGCTTCGAGCTGATGGACTATCGCGCCTGGGACCGGCCGATGGACCGCATCGTCTCGGTCGGCATGGTCGAGCATGTGGGCATCAACCACTACGGCGCCTATTTCGGCGCCATCGCGCGGACGCTGCGCGAGGACGGCGTGGCGCTGGTCCACGGCATCGGCCGATCCACGGGGCCGGGGGCTACCAACCCCTGGATCAACAAGTACATCTTCCCGGGCGGCTACTCGCCGGCTGTTTCGGAAGTTGTGCCGGCGGTGGAGAAGGCCGGGCTCTGGATCACCGACATGGAGATCCTGCGGCTGCACTACGCGCTCACCCTCCGCGAATGGAGCCAACGCTTCGCCGCCCATCGCGAGGAGATCCGCGCCCGCCACACCGAGCGCTTCTGCCGGATGTTCGAGTTCTACCTGGCGGGCTCGGAAAGCGCCTTCCGCCACGGCGGGCACATGAACTGGCAGATCCAGCTCACGCGGACCGTCGACGCCCTGCCTCTCACCCGCGACTACATGCTGCGGGAGGAGCAGGCGCCCCAAGGGAGGGACGAGGGTTCCGCGCCGGTCCCCGCCATGGCAAACACGGCGGCCTGATCCGCGGAGAAAGCCCATGGCTGGCGTGTATTACTACAACGGCGTCTGGTCGGCCGAAGAGCCGAAGCTGCTCGGCCCCATGGACAATGCCTTCTGGCAGGGCTCTGTGATCTTCGACGGCGCGCGGGCCATCACCGGCTGGGCGCCGGACCTCGACCAGCACTGCGCCCGCGCGGTCCGCTCGGCCCTGGTCATGGGCATGAAGCCGCCGAAGACCGCCGGGGAGATCGAGGCCCTGGCGCGCGAGGGCATCCGGCGCATGGGGCCCGAGGCCACGGTCTATGTCCGGCCGATGTTCTTCGTGCGCAACTCCATCGGCTCGTCGCAGCCCGATCCGGACAGCACGGAATTCCTGCTGGCGATCTACGACGCGCCGCTGCCGGGCATTTCCGGCTTCTCGGCGATGATGGCGCCCTATCGCCGGCCCGCGCCGGACATGGCGCCGACCGACGCCAAGGCCTCGTGCCTCTACCCGAACAGCCAGCGCGCCGCCGCCTGGGCGCGGGCGCATGGCGCCGACAATGCCGTGCTCTGCGACATCGCGGGGAACGTGGCGGAATTCGCCACCTCCAACATCTGGTTCGCGAAGGACGGCGTGGTGGTGACGCCGGCGCCGAACCACACCTTCCTCGCCGGGATCACCCGCCGCCGAATCATGGGCTTGCTCCGCGAGGCTGGCGTGACGGTCGAGGAGCGCGCGGTGCGGCCGGACGAGCTCGAGACGGCGGACGAGATTTTTTCCACCGGCAACTACGCCAAGGTGCAGCCGGTGAACCGCTACAACGGCCGCGACCTGCAGCCCGGGCCCTTCGCGAAGAAGGCGCGCGAGCTGTACTTCGCCTGGATGGAAGCCCAGCCGAAGGTGGTCGAAGCCACACCGGCCGCCGCCGAGTGAGATGACGCGCGCCGTCGGTGATCTGCTGCGAGAGTGGCGGCAGAGGCGGCGCATTAGCCAGCTCGACCTCGCGCTGGATGCCGGCGTCTCGGCCCGTCACCTGAGTTTTCTGGAGACGGGCCGCTCCCAGCCCAGCCGCGAGATGGTGGTGCTGCTCGCGGAGCAGCTCGACATTCCGCTGCGCGAGCGCAATGCGCTGCTGCTCGCCGCCGGCTACGCGCCGTTCTATCGCGAGCGTGGGCTGGACGATCCGGATTTTTCCGCGATCCGCGCGGCCGTGCAGCGCATCCTGGCCGGACACGAGCCTTTCCCGGCGATTGCGGTGGACCGTCACTGGAACCTCGTTGCGATGAATGCCGGCGTGGCGCCGCTGCTGGCCGAAGTGGACCCGTCCCTGCTCGCGCCGCCCGTGAACGTGCTGCGGCTCTCGCTGCATCCGACCGGGCTCGCGCCACGCATCGCCAACCTGGCGCAATGGCGCGAGCACTTGCTGTCGCGGCTCGGCCGGCAGATCGCGGAGAGCGGCGATCCCGTGCTCGCTTCCCTGCGCCAGGAGCTCGAGTCCTATCCGCATGAGGGCGACGAAGCGGTTGACGACGGCCTCGCTTCCCTGGCCGTGCCACTTCAACTGAAGACTCAGCAGGGCGTCCTAAGCTTCATCAGCACATCGATGGTCTTCGGCGCGCCGCGCGACATCGGCTTGGCGGAACTGGCCATCGAGGCCTTTCTCCCGGCCGACGACGCGACGGCGGCGGCGCTCAGGTCATGAGCTGGACCACGAGATCCTTGGCTTGGTAGCCCTCCTTCGTGCCCTCGATGAGGAAGGCGGTGGAGTTCGAGTTCCTCGCCCGCAGCGGCAGGATCGCCTGATACGCCGCTGACTCGTACCAGCCCTTGGCCGATTCCATGTCCGGAAACGCGATGACCACGATGTGGCCGGTCCAGCCGGGCTCCACGACCTCCGGCTCGGCGCCATGGATCAGGAAGCGGCCGCCGAAGGGCGACAGCGTCTCGTCGATGCGCAGCAGGTAGTCGGCGATCTCCGGGCCGAGCTGGACGTCGTTCAGCTGCGCGATGGCATAGGCGGGCATGGCGGGCTCCTGTCGTTGGCCAGCCGCTTATGGCGAGGCCCGCCCCGCTTGCGCGATTACCTGCCACGTAATCGCGTACCCGCTTCGACCTCCGCATCTTCCGTGTCGTCCGGAATGGCCGGGCGATCGAGTGAGGAGGTTTTAGTGACCAACGCCAAGGACATCGCTGAAAGCTACATCGCGCTGTGGAACGAGACGGATGCAGGGCGCCGTCAGGCGATGCTGGAACAATCCTGGACGGAGGGCGCGACCTATATCGACCCTGTCATGAAGGGGCAGGGCCATGCCGAGATCGACGCGCTGGTCGGCGCGGTCCAGGCGCGCTTCCCGGGCTTCCGCTTCGACCTGCTGAAGCCCGCCGACGGTTACGGCGACTTCGTGCGCTTCTCCTGGGGCCTCGGGCCAGACCACCCGATCAAGGGCTCGGACGTGCTGGTCGTGGAGGGCGGGAGGATCCGCTCGGTGATCGGCTTCCTCGACCAGACCCCATCCGCCTGACCCCCGGGCTCCCGCTCGGGGGCCGGGGCGTGTAGGACGTCCCTGGACGATCGAGCGGCGGGGAGGCCGCGGCATGATGCCAATCACGACAGCCCGCCGCGCCCTGCTGGCCACCGCGCTCGCCGCGCCTGGCTTGGCGCGGGCCCAGCCCGCCTATCCGGACCGGCCGATCCGGCTGGTCGTCCCCTTCCCGCCCGGCGGCGGCACGGATGCGATCAGCCGCGAGGTGGCCGCGCGCATGCTGGCCGTGGCCGGCTGGACGGTGGTGCCGGAGAACCGGCCCGGCGCCGGCGGCAATATCGGCCTCGATGCCACCGCGAAGGCACCGGCCGACGGCTACACCATCGGCATGGGGCAATGCTCCAACCTCGCCGTGAACCCCTCGCTCTATCGCAACATGCCCTACGACGTGATGCGGGACTTCGCCTTTGTCTCGCAGCTGGCGCTGCAGCCGCTGGTGCTCGTGGTGGCGCGGACCGCGCCCTGGCAGACCATGCAGGAGCTGGCCACGGCGATCCGCACCGCGCGCGAGCCGCTGAAGGCCGGCCACCCCGGCAACGGCACGCTGGCGCACCTGTCCAGCGAGCTCCTGGGACAGCGAATCGGCGCCGACGTGCTGGTGGTGCCCTATCGCGGCGCCGGCGGCGTGACGGCCGACCTGCTGGCGGGGCGGGTGGATTTCTACTTCTCCAGCCCGCCGCCGGTGCGCGGGCTGATCGAATCCGGTGATCTGCGGGCGCTGGCCGTCACCACCGCCGAGCGCTCGCCGGCGCTGCCCCAGGTGCCGACCATGATCGAGGCCGGCTTCGCGGACTTCCTCGTGGTGAACTGGACTGGGCTGGTCATGCCCGCGCGGACGCCGCCGGAGATCGTGGCTCGCTGGAACACGGAGATCCGGCGCGGACTGGAGACGCCGGAGATGCGCGAGCGGCTGGCGCAGGATTTCAGCGTGCCGCAGGGCTCGACGAGCGAGGAGTTTCGCCGATTTGTCGCGGCGGAGATGGCGAAATGGGGCGAGGTCGTGCGCTCGGCGCGTATCGAGCTGGGGTAGCTCAGGCCACGGTGATCCCCAGCTCCAGGATCAGCGCCGTCCAGCGCGCGACGTCGCGCGCCACATATTCCGCGAATTCTGCCGGACTCCTGCTCGGCGTCACCATCAGGGCCTGACGCTCCAGCGAGGAGCGGAGGCCCGGTTCCCGCAGGACCTCGGTCACACGCGCATGCAGCGTCGAGATGATCTCCGGCGCAGTGCCGGCGGGCGCGAACAGGCCGTTCCACAGCGTCGTCACCAGCTCCGGAAAGCCGGCCTCCGCGGTGGTGGGCGTATCGGGCACCTGCGGCAGCCTCGCCGCCGTGACGGAGGCGAGCGGCCGAAGCCGGCCGGCCTGGATCTGCGGCAGGGTGGTGTTGAGAGCGAGCTCCGTGATCTGCGCGTCGCCCCGCAGCATGGTGGGCATGACCTCCCCCGCGCCGCGCAGCGGCAGGTGGACCAGGGTGATGCCGGCGCGCCGGGCCAGCGCCTCCAGGTCGATGTGCTGATACGACCCGATGCCGGCCGAGGCGAAGACCAGCGGAGCGCCCGCTTCCCTCGCGCGCGCGACGAATTCGCCGAGCGTCGCCGCGGGGAAATCCGCGGGCGCCACGAAGACCTGCGGCGCCTCGATCAGGTTGGTGATCGGCGCCAGGTTGCGCGACGGCACCAGCGGCCGATCGCCCGCCAGGGCCGAGTTGATGCCGCCGGTGGAGACGTTGTTCGCGATCAGCGTGTGGCCGTCCGGCCGCTCCCGCATCACGTATTCGTTGGCGATCCAGCCATTGGCGCCGGGACGGTTCTCGACCACCACCGGCTGGCCCAGCAACCGGCCCAGAGGCTCGGAGATGGCCCGGGCGATCACGTCGGTCGTGCCGCCGGGAACCAGCGGGACGATGATGCGCACGGGCCGGTTCGGCCAGGGCTGCGCCGAGGCGGGCCCGACGGCGGGGGCAGCTGCCGCGGCGGCGAGCAGGAGGCGGCGATGAAGGGCCGTCATGATCGTTCTCTCCCTTGGACGGTGACCAGCGCGCAGCCGCGATGCGGAGGTGCCGCCACGCGGCAGGCGATCCTCGAGAGCCCTGCGCGACAGTGGCTCCGCGCGCCGGCCGGACAGGGAGGGGCGCCCCCTTGCCGTCGAAGTCCTCAGTCCACCCGCGCCCCCGAGGCCCGGATCAGCGGCGCGAAGGCCGCCTCGTTCTGCACCCGGAAGGCCGCGAGGTCCTCGGGCGAGGTCCACCAGGTCGTCGCCCCGTTCTCCTCGAAGAGCCGGACCAGGTCCGGCGCCTCCAGCGCCCGCTTCGCCAGCTGGGAGATCCGCTCCACCATCGGCGCCGGCATCCCCGCCGGCCCGATCACCGAGCCCCAGGAGGTGATCTCGAAGCCCGGGATGAACTCCGCCATGGCCGGGATCTCCGGCGCCTGCGGGCTGCGCTGCGCGCCGGTCACCGCCAGCGCGCGCACCTTGCCCTCGCGCGCGGAGGCCAGCGACTGCGGGATGTTGTCGAAGATCATGTGGACCCGCCCCGCCAGCAGGTCGATATGCGCCGGCGCGCCGCCGCGATAGGGCACGTGCAGCATGTCCAGCCCGGCCATGGTCTTGAACATCTCGCCGGAGAGATGGACCGTCGTGCCCGAGCCGGAGGAGGCGAAGGTGTAGCGCCCGGGATTGGCGCGCAGCAGGGCGATCAGCTCCGGGATGGAGTGCGCCGGCACGTCGTTGTTGACCACCAGCAGGTTGGGCAGCTGCCAGAGCCCGGCGATGTAGGTGAAGTCCTTCATCACATCGAAGGGCAGCCGCGGATAGATCGACGGCGCGATCGCCAGCGGCGCGACGCTGCCGAGGCCGATGGTCCGCCCGTCCGGCACCGCGCGGGCGATGGCCTCGGTGCCGACATTGCCGGCGGAGCCCGCGCGGTTCTCGACGACGAACTGCTGCTGCGTCAGCTCCGTCATCTTCTGGCACCAGATGCGCGAGAGGATGTCGGTGCCGCCGCCGGGCGGGAAGACGCCGATGAAGCGCGTCGAGCCCAGCGGCCATGCCGCATTCTGGGCCTGGGCGCCGCCGGCCGCGCAGAGCGCCGCCGCGCCCAGCGCCAACCCCTGGCCGAACGCACGCCGCGACAGCCGGCCATCCGGCCGGTCCTGCTCATCCATCGTGAAGCCTCCCTGTAGCCCGGCTTTGCGCCGGTTTGCCTCGGCATCGCACGGCATCGGGAGGGCGAAAGTCAAGCTCCGCGTGACGCGCCCATCACTTCGGCGGCGTGCGGGCGCCCGGCAGCAGCTCGTAGGCTGGGCGGTAGCCGGGCATGGCCCGGAACCGCCCGATCCAGGCCGAGATGTTCGGGTAGTCAGCCATTTCCAGCGGCCATTCCGACTGCGGATAGTGCAGGTAGCCCTGCAGGGAGATATCCGCGATGCAGGGCGTGTCGCCGGTGAGGAAGTCGCGGCCCTGGAGCTGCGCCTCCACGACCTTGAAGGCGTTCTCCACGCGCGTGCGGAAGAAGGCGACGACCGCTGGGTCCGGCTCCGCCACCCAGCCCAGCAGGAAGCGCCAGGTGGCGAGGTAGGAGGTGAACTTGTGGTTGTCGAAGAGGATCCAGCGCAGCTCCTCCTCGCGGTCATCGGCGGCGAAGCGGCCGGTCTTCTGCGAGAGCCAGGTCAGGATCACGCCGGACTGCGTGCGGCTGCGGCCCTCGTGCTCCAGGACGGGCACCTCGCCCATGACGCTGATCTTTTCGCGCCATTCGGGCGTGCGGGTCTCGCCGACGCCGCGAAAGTAGTCCACCCAGATGCCCTCCCATTCCACGCCGGAAAGGGCGAGCATCAGGGCGACTTTGTAGCAGCCGCCGGACTCGGGGAAGCAGTGCAGACGAAACTCCGCCACGCGGATCCTCCATCACCTGAACGGAATGTCATGCTGCCCGATTGGATGGCGGCCCGCATCCTGCATCAGGACAATGAGGTCCTCATTCTCGACAAGCCAGCCGGGCTCGCGGTGCATCCCGGCCCGCGCGGCGGCGCGAGCCTGTCGGACTGGCTGCCGGCCCTGCAGCAGGGAAAGCGGCACCTGCCGCAGCCGGCGCATCGGCTCGACATGGACACGGCGGGCTGCCTGGCGCTGGGCCGCACCAAGCCGGCGATCGCGGCGCTGAACCGGCTCTTCGCCGAAGGGCGTACCTCGAAGACCTATTGGGCCGTGCTGACCGCGCCGCCGCCCGCCGAGGAGGGGGTGTGCGAGGCACCCCTGCTCAAGCGCAGCTCGAAGGCCGAGGGCTGGCGGATGTTCGTCGACCCCACCGGTCTGCCCGCGCGCACCGAGTGGCGGGTAATGGGCCGCGACGGCGCCCTCTCCGCCGTCGAGCTCACGCCGCGCACCGGGCGGACGCACCAGCTGCGCCTCCACATGTCGCATCTCGGCTGCCCGATCCTGGGCGACGGCTTCTACGGCGGCGGCGCCGGCCGGCTGCAGCTCCTGGCGCGGGCGCTGGTCCTGCCGCTCGACCCCGAGCGCCGCGCCACCGCCCCCATTCCGGACCACATGCGGGAGGCCCTGGCGCGATGCGGCGTGCGTTGATCCTGGTGGCCCTTGCGCCGCTGCTCATGGCCCAGACGCTTCGCCCCGGCGTCGGGGTGGAGGAGGGCGTCCCACGGCAGAGCTGCGGATTCGGCGAGGGGCTCGGCCTGCTCCGCGCCGTCGAGCGCGCGGCCGCCCAGCGCGTGCTGAGCGTCGGCGAAGGCCGCGCCCGGGGCGAGCGCGCCGTCTCCGGGCTGAACTCCGCCGCCTCCACCTTCCGCGGCTGCGGCTGCGTCCGCCTCGCCCAGCTCACCGCGGAGGCCGCGACGGTGGCCGCCAGCGCGCCCTCGGAATCGAGCGTGGCGCGGCTGACGGCGGTCTTCGCGCAGGTGAAGTTCCGGGCGCAGCTCGCCCGCGAGTTCAGCGACGAGCGGGCTTGCCGCTGAGGCAACCCTTGGCCCTCCGCGGATGTTGCCAATCCAACAGTCTTCCGAAGGGGCCGCGGCTTCGCGGTGTTTCAAGTGACTTTCTTATCTGCCGACGCGGCGATCCCGTCGCTCCATGCCGCTGAGCCGCCACGGGCGATGACCGTCGGGTCCGTACCGGTTTCGACCCGCGCCGCCCTGCGCGAAGCCATCGGGCCGCTGCATGCGGCGGTCGAGAGGCAATTCGCCGGCCTGGACCTCGGGAAGGTCGCCGATTACGGCCGCTTCCTGACCATCCATGCCGAGGCGATCCCCGCGATGGAGGCCGCGCTGGACCGGGCCGGCATCGAGATCGCCCTGCCCGACTGGACGCGCCGCCGTCGCACGGAAAGCCTGGCCGCCGACCTGGCCGCCCTAGGCCTTCCGTTCCCGAAGACCCGCGCCGTCGCGATCGCGCCGGGCGACGAGGTCATGGGCGCGGCCTATGTGCTGGAGGGCTCCCGCCTCGGCACCGCCATGCTGCTGAAGGCGATCCCGGCGAAGCTGCCCGTCGCCTTCCTGTCGCACGGCCGGGGGGAGCACCTCTTCCGCAGCTTCCTCCCGCGGCTCGACGCGGTGGAGGACATTCGGGCGGCCATCGCCGGCGCCCGCCGCGCCTTCGGCCTCTTCCTGGCGGAACGCGCCGCATGAGCCTCAATTACGGCGAGGCGATCGACCTCACCAATTGCGATCGCGAGCCCATCCACCGCCTCGGCCATATCCAGCCCTTCGGCTTCCTGCTGGCGGCCGATGCGGATGGGGTGGTGCGCAACGTCTCCAGGAACATCGAGGCCTTCGTGGGCGTGCCCACGCAGGTCTCGCTGGGCCGCAACCTGCGCGACCTCATCGCGCCGGAGACTTTCGCCGCCATCCACGAGCGCACGGACGACCTGACGGAGCTGCCCGTCGCCGAGCGCTTCTTCGGCGTGCCGCTGCAGGAGGGCGGGCCGCTCTTCGACCTGGCCGTCCACATGGCCGACAGCTGGCTGATCGTGGAGGCTGAGCGCAGCATTCCCGCCGGCAATTTCGATCCCACGGCGGATGTGCGCTTCCTCATGGCGCATTTCGACCAGGCGGTGGGGTTCCTGCCCTTCTGCCAGCTCGCTGCGGAACGGCTGCAGGCGCTGCTGGGCTACGATCGCGTGATGGTCTACCGCTTCGACGAGGATGCCTCGGGCGAGGTGATCGCCGAGGCGGCGCGGGAGGGCATCGGCCGCTTCCTCGGGCAGCGCTATCCGGCGGCCGACATCCCGCAGCAGGCGCGCATCCTCTACCTGAAGAACTGGCTGCGCATCATCGCCGACGTGGACGCGAAGCCCGTGCCCATCCAGGGCGACGGCAACGACGCGCAGTCCATCGGGCTCGACCTGTCGCTGAGCACGCTGCGCGCCGTCTCCCCCGTGCATCTCGAATACCTGCGCAACATGGGCGTCAGCGCCTCGCTCTCCATCTCGATCGTCGTGCAGGGGCGGCTCTGGGGCCTCTTCGCCTGCCATCACTATGCGCCGCGCATCGTGGACTTCCGGCGCCGTTCGGCGGCGGAGCTCTTCGGCCGGATGTTTTCCCTGTTGCTCGACAGCCGGGAGCGCCGCGAGGAGGCCGAGCACGAGGCCCATGCGCGCACGGTGCATGACCGCGTCATGGCCCGCATCGCCGGGCGGGAGGACGCGGCCCAGGGCATCCAGGATCTGCTGCCCGAGATCGCCGACACCATCCCCTCCGACGGCGTGGCGCTGGTCATCGCCGGCGAGGTGACGCTCCGCGGCCACACGCCCACGCGCGACGAGCTGGAAGATCTCCTGACGGTGCTGCGGCGGAGCACCGGAACGGCCATGCAGGCCGTGGAGTCCATCGCCGCCTTTCATCCGCCCGCCGTGGCATGGTCGGAGCGCGCGACGGGCATGCTGGTGGTGCCGCTCTCACAGGCGCCGCGCGACTATCTGATCTACTTCCGCCGCGAATATGCCCGCACGGTGATCTGGGGCGGCGAGCCGCAGAAGATCGAGAAGGTGGGCCCGCTGGGTGCGCGCCTCACGCCGCGCGCCAGCTTCGAGGCCTGGAAGGAGGTCGTGCGCGGCCGTTGCGCGCCCTGGACGCCGCTGGAGCGCCGCATCGCCGAGGGCCTCCAGGTCGGCCTGCTCGACGTGATCCTGCGCCTCGCCGAGGCCGCGAACGAGCAGCGGCGCGCGGCCGCCGAGCGCCAGAAGCTGCTGATCGCCGAGCTGAACCACCGTGTCCGCAACATCCTCGCCCTCATCTCGGGGCTGGTGAAGCAGACCGACGGCGCGGCGGGACACCTGACCGCGCAGCTCGAGGGCCGCATCGAATCCCTGGCGCGCGCGCATGACCAGATCACGCGCGACAACTGGGGCCCGGCGCCGCTGCGCGGGCTGCTCCTGGCGGAGACGGAGACCTATGCGCGGCAGCGGCCCGACCGCGTGCGGCTGAGCGGCCCGGAGGCGCTGATCACCCCGCTCGCCTTCTCGACGCTCGCGCTGGTGGTGCACGAGCTCGTGACGAACTCGGCCAAATATGGGGCCTTCAGCGCCGAGAACGGCCGGGTGGAGATCGCCTGGCACCTCGGCCCGTCCGGCGAGCTGGTGATGAACTGGAGCGAGCATGGCGGGCCAGCCGTGCAGGCGCCGCAGCGGCGCGGCTTCGGCAGCAGCTTCATAGAGCAGTCGGTGCCCTTCGACCTGAACGGCGAGGCGAGGATCACCTATGCCGTGGGCGGCCTGCGCGCGCATTTCTCGATTCCCGCGCTTCATGTCCATGCGGGGAGCTCGGTGCCGGAGCCGGCGGTGCCGGCCCCGGCGCCGGAGGAGGAGGCGCCCCGCGAGGTGCACAGCGCGCTGGTGGTGGAGGACAACCTCATCATCGCCATGGACGTCCAGAACATGCTCACGCAGCTCGGCGTGCCCAAGGTCGATATCGCGGGCCGTGCCTCGGATGCGCTGCAGGCGATCGCGGCCGCCCCGCCGGATTTCGCCGTGCTCGACCTCAATCTGGGCCGCGAGAGCAGCATTCCCGTCGCGGAGGAGCTGGAGCGCCGCGGCATCCGCTTCGTCTTCGCCACGGGCTACGGCGAGGATGCCGACATGCTCGGCCGCTTCGCGGGCCGGCCGGTGATGCAGAAGCCCTATACGCGCGAGAGCCTGCGGCCCTTCCTCCTGGGCTCAGCGGACCCGTAGCTCCGTTCCCGCCGCCGCGCCTTCCGCGTCCAGCACCGTGATCCGGTAGAATCCCGGCCCCGGCGGAAGCCAGGCGACCTCGCGCCGCGCCGGATCGGTCGGTAGCGGCGCGCCGTCGACCAGGAAGGTCAGGGGGCGCTGGCCGCCGGCGGCCCGCAGCACCACGCGCCCGGCCTCGGGCAGCACGGCGCGCGGCGGCGGGAAGAGCAGGCGCAGCGCGTCCGTCGTCGGCGCGGAGGCCGCGACAGGGAGCGCGCGCTGCGGTGCCGGCGGGCGGGGCGCCGCGGGCAGCCGCTCGAAGACCTGGGCCAGCAGCGGCAGCGCGAGCCTTGCGCCGGTCGCGCCTGGCATGGGCGTGCCGTCGGGCCGGCCGATCCAGACGCCCACGACATGCTGCCGGTCCATCCCGAAGGACCAGGCGTCGCGGCCGGCCCAGCTCGTCCCGGTCTTCCAGGCGATGCCGGCGGGGCCACCGCCGGGGAAGGGCTGCACGAGGATCGACGCGGCCAGCGCCGCCGCGCGCGGCTCCACCACGGATTGCCCCGCGCCCGCTGCGCGCCCGCCGTCGCCAAGCATGGCATAGAGCCCGACCATCTCGCGCAGCGTCACGCCGACGCCGCCCAGCGCCAGGGGCAGCGAGGGCTCGGCGCCCGTCGGCAGCCGCGGCAGCACGCCGGCGGCCTTCATCGCGCTGGCCAGCCGCAGCGGCCCGAGCTCGTTGAGCAGCGCGACGGCGGGCTGGTTGAGGCTCTGGCGCAGCGCGTCGGCGATGCGCAGACGGCCCTGGAAGGCGCGGTCGAAATTCTCCGGCGCGTAATCGCCGAAGCGGCGCGGCAGGTCCTCCAGCACCGTGTCGGGCGTGACGGTGCCGGCCTCGAAGGCGAGCGCGTAGATCAGCGGCTTCAGCGTCGAGCCCGGCGAGCGGATGGCGCGCGAAAGATCCAGCGCACCGGCCCGTGCGGGGTTCATCCAGTCGCCGCCGACCAGGGCGCGCATCTCGCGCGAGCGCAGGTCGCTGACCTCGATGGCGAGCGAGACGCGCTCCGGCAGCCGTTGCAGCGCCTCGCGCGCCACGGTCTCGACGGCGCGCTGGAGGTCGAGATCGATGGTGGTCGGACCCTCCCGCACCTGCCGGGCCAGATGCGGCGCGAGGCGCGGCAGGTTCCGACGTTGCACCGGCACCTCGCCGGCCAGCGCGATCTCGGCGCTGCTTGCGACATCGGGCGCGCGGGCGTGCAGCACGGCGTCGCGCGCCTGTCGCGCGGCCTCGGGATGGCGGTCGGGCCGCAGCGCCTCGGGCCGTCGCGCCAGTGCTACGAGCAGTGCGCTTTCAGCCGCATCCAGTGCGTTGGGCGCGCGGCCGAACCAGGCGAGCGAGCCCGCGCGCAGCCCCTCCAGGTTGCCGCCCTGCGGCGCGAGGGTCAGCCAGATCTCCAACACGCCGCGCTTGCCGTATCGCCATTCGAGCTGCAGCGCGCGCGTGATCTCGATGGCCTTGCTGCGGAGGTTGCGCGGCCGCGGTTCCAGCAGGCGGGCGGCCTGCATGGAAAGCGTCGATCCGCCGGAGACCACGCGGCCCGCGCGGACCCACTGCACGGCGGCACGGGCCAGCGCGATGGGGTCGACGCCGGGATGGTCGTGGAAGCGCCGGTCCTCGGCGGCGATCAGCAGTGCCAGGAGATGCGGCGGCACGTCCTCGGGCCGGGTGCGGAGGCGCCAGATGCCGCCGGCGGCGGGCAGGACGGAGAGGGTGCGGCCGTCGCGTGCGGTCACCTCGCGGGCGAGGTTCTCGAAGCGGGCCATGGGAGGCGGCAGGGCGCGGTCGAGCGCCCAGGCGCCGCCCAGCAGCGCGAGCACCGCCGAAACCAGGATCGCAGCCCACCGCATGCGGCGCATTCTGGACCTCTTTGGGCGGCTTTGTCGCTACAAGGGGAGCGCATGGAACCGACGTCCGAACCGGAGAAGATCGACGCGACCTTCCGCAACGGCTCGCTCACGGCCGTCGGGATCATCCTCGGCTTTTCCCTGAGCTTCCTGAGCCATTGGGCTTCCAACCCGATGGGCTGGAGCGCCATCGACATCCTGCCGGTGACGCCGCTCGCCACGGGCATCGGCCTGCAGGTGAAGGCCCTGGCCGACCTGCTCCGCCGGGACTCGCTCCTCGCCACGCGCTACGAGCGCGCGATGCGGTTCTTCCTGTTTGGATTGCTGCTGGTGGCGCTGGGCATCGCCCTGGCCCTGGCGAACGACATCCTGGGGTTCAGCCGCCAGAAGATGTTCAGCTGAAGAGGCCGGCCCGCGGGTTCTTCGCGGGCCGGCCATCCCGATCAGGCCTTGGCGATCTTCACGGCTTCCGTCGCCGCCTTCACCATCAGCCCGACCTCGTTGGCGATGGTCACGAGCTTGAAGCCCTTCTTGATCATCTTGTTCGCGTATTCGGGCGTGCCGTTGTGCAGGCCCGCCGCGATGCCGCGCTTCGAGGTCTCGGCCAGCAGCTTGTCGTAGATGCCGAGGATGAACGGGTCCTCCACGTCCAGCTTCGGCTCGAGGCCGTAGGAGAAGGACAGATCCGATGGGCCGACATAGATGCCGTCGATGCCGGGAACGTCGAGGATCGCCTCGATGTTCTCGATCGCCTGCTTCGTCTCGATCATCGGGATCACGAGGATCTCGTCGTTCGCCGTCTTCTGGTAGCCGCCCGAGGAGCCGTAGGCGCCGGCGCGGATCGGGCCGTTCGAGCGCGTGCCCGCCGGCGGATACTTGCTGTACTGCACGAGCGCGCGGGCTTCCTCGACGGTGTTCACCATCGGGCAGATCACGCCATAGGCGCCGGCGTCGAGCACCTTGCCGATGATGCCGGGCTCGTTCCACGGCACGCGCACCATGGGCGTCACGCCGGAGGGCTGCATGCCCTGGAAGCAGGCCACGCAGGAAATGTAGTCCTGCACGCCATGCTGCATGTCGACCGTCACGCTGTCCCAGCCGGCCTTGCTGTACATCTCCGCAGAGAAGGCATTGGGGATGGCGAGCCACCCGTTCACCACGGCCTTGCCGGCCTTCCACGCTTCCTTGACCTTGTTCGCCACCGCATGTTCCTCCTTCGCGATAGGGGGAACGCTAGGAGCGGGGCAGGAAGGCGTCAACGCGCTCCGTCGCGAAATACTGGGCGCTTAGCTTCGCTTAGCGGCTCTCGCTTTGATCCGCGTGGCACGCGTGTTACGCCTCCGCGCGTAAGGACAAGCCATGAACGACATTTCGCCCAATCCGGCCGCTGCCGTCATCGCCGCTGCGCGCGCCCTCCTAGGCGACCGGCTGACGACCAATGATGCGATCCGCCAGCAGCACAGCCGCGGCGAGGACACCACGACGCCGACCATGCCCGATGCGGTGGCCTTCGTGGAGACGACGGCCGAAGTGGTCGAGATCGTGAAGCTCTGCCACCAGCACGGCGTGGCGATCACGCCCTTCGGCGCCGGCACCTCGCTGGAGGGTCATGTGAATCCGGTGCGCGCCGGAATCTCGCTCGACCTCAGCCGCATGACCGCGGTGCTGGAGGTGAATTCCGAGGACATGGACTGCCTGATCGAGCCGGGCGTGACGCGCCAGCAGCTCAATGAATACCTGCGCGACCAGGGGCTGTTCTTCCCCGTCGATCCCGGCTCGGTCTGCACCATCGGCGGCATGTGCGCGACGCGCGCGAGCGGCACCAACGCCGTGCGCTACGGCACCATCCGGGAAAACGTGCTGGGCCTCGAGGTCGTGCTGGCCGACGGCCGCGTGATCCAGACCGGCGGGCGCACGCGCAAGGCGGCGAACGGCTACGACCTCACGCGGCTCTTCATCGGCAGCGAGGGCACGCTCGGCATCATCACCAAGATCCGGCTGCGGCTGCACGGGATTCCCGAGGCGATGACCTCGGCGGTCTGCCAGTTCCCGACGCTGGAGGCCGCGGTGAACAGTGTCATCACCACCATGCAGGCCGGCGTGCCCGTCGCGCGCATCGAGCTGCTGGACGAGGTGCAGATGGCCGCCTGCATCAGCTACTCCAAGCTGGAGGGCTACAAGCCGGTTCCGACGCTCTTCCTGGAGTTCCACGGCACCGAGGCCGGCGTGGTGGAGCAGGCGGAGATGGTCGAGGGCATCACTTCCGAATACGGCGCCGAGGGCTTTGCCTGGGCGCGCGACGCGGAGAGCCGCAACAAGCTCTGGAAGGCCCGGCACGACGCCTACTGGGCCTGCATCGCGGCGCAGCCGGGCTCGCGCGGGATCGCGACCGATGTCTGCGTGCCGATCTCGCGGCTGGCGGACGCACTGCTCGGCTGCAAGCGCGACATCGAGGAATCCGGGCTGATGGCGCCGATCGTCGGCCATGTCGGCGACGGGAATTTCCACACCGTGATCCTCGTCGAGGACGGCAATCCACAGGCGCTGGAGCGCGCCTGGGAGCTGGACAAGAAGATCGTGAAGCGCGCGCTGGACCTCGGCGGGACATGCAGCGGCGAGCACGGCATCGGCCTCGGCAAGCGCGAGTTCCTGGAGGCCGAGCATGGCGCGGAAGCCATGGCCGTCATGCGCTCGCTGAAGGTTGCGATGGACCCCAAGGGCATCCTCAATCCGGGCAAGATCTTCCGGAACTGAATCCGGAGTTCACGCGGCCAGGATTGAATGAACCCAGTGGCGCTGCCGCTGCTCGCGCTCACGCTCGGGCACATGTTCTCCAATGCCGTCCGCACCCTGCCGGCCGTCGCGGGAGATGTGCTGGCGCGGGACCTCGCCATCACGCCCGAGGCGCTGGCCGGCATCACCGGCGCCTTCCCGGCCGCCTTCGCCGCGGCGATGATCCCCGTGGGCGTCGCGCTGGACCGCTGGGGCGTGAAGCCGGTGGCGCTGGCGCTGCTTGCGATCGCGGCGGTGGGCACGGTGATCGCGGCCATGGCGCCCTCGGCGCCGACCATGCTGCTCGCGCAGATCGTCCTCGGGATCGGCTGCTCGGGGATGATGATGTGTCCGATGACCTATGCCGCCCGTGCCGTCCCGCAGGAGCGCTTCTCCGTCTGGGCCGGGCTGGTCCAGAGCGTGGGCAATTCGGGAATGATCCTGTCCGCCTCGCCGCTGGCCTGGCTGGTCGAGGTCTCGGGCTGGCGCGCGGGCTTCCTCGCGTGTCTCGGCATCGTGGCGATCGGCGTGGTCGCGGTCTCGCTGACGGTGAGGCATGACCGGCCGGTGCCGGAGCCCGGCCGCACCGCCTGGGGCGATGCGAAGGAGGTGATGCGCGTCGCCGTCTCGCCGCGCCTGCGCGGGCTGATGGCGCTGGCCTTCGTCTCCTTCGGGGCGGTGCTGGGCGTGCGCGGGCTGTGGGGCGGACCCTGGCTCATGGAGATCAAGGGCATGGGGCGCGTGCCGGCGGGCAACCTGCTGCTGGGCGTGACCTTCGCGCTGGTGGTCGGCCCGGCCTTCGCGGGCTGGGTGGTGAGCCGCGTGGGGCACCTGCGGCTGCTGCTGGTCGGAGGGCACCTGCTGGCGGCGGCGCTGATCGTGGTGCTGGTGGCGGGCGGGCCGCTCGGCTTCCCCGCCTGGGCGGACGGGCTGATCCTGACCGGCTTCGGCCTCGCCATCGCCTTCCAGATCCTGTGCTTCGCCCTGCTGCGCAGCCTGGTGAAGCCGGAGGAGGCGGGGCGGGCGCTCTCGGCCCAGAACATCTTCTTCTTCGGCGGCGCCGCAGTGCTGCAGGGCATCAGCGGCATCTCCGCGGGCTTTGGCGGCGTCGCGGCCGCGCTGCTGACCTTCGCGGCGGCGCTGGTGATCGCCTGCGGGCTGTTCCTGCGCTGGCAGCGCGCCTGATCGCGCGTCAGCGCGCGCAGGTCACCTGGGTATAGTGCGGCACGCCTTCGTCGAGATCGGTCGGGCTCAGGGGATCGCGGCCGCCGGGATCGTCGAGCGTCTGCTGGCCCAGACGGAGGGTCACGGGCTGCCAGGGCGGCAGGAGGGCCACCGTGCCGCCGTTCTGCAGGCTCTGGGCGTCCAGATGGTAGAAGCGGACCCTGTAGAGGATGCCCTCGTTCGTGCGGTTCTGCAGCCGGACATAGAACACCATCGTGATGCGCGACCCGTAGCCGCTTTGCGGCGTGCCGTAATAGGCGCTGGCGACGATGCGGTCGTCGCAATACGTGGCGAGCTGGGCCTGCGCGCCGGTGGCGGCCGTCATCGCGGCGCCGACCAGCGCCCATCGCGTGAAGTTGGACATGCTGGCCTTCCGATCGGGATCTCTGGCGCGGAGATGCCGGAGGATAGCGGGAAGCCCCGCCCTTGCAGAACGGCAAACACCGCTCAGGCGGCGTCGTGCAGGATGATGCCGAGGGTGTGGCGCCGGCCTTCGCGCAGCCGGCTCACGCCGTGGCGCATGTTCACCCGATAGGTGCCGCGCGAGCCCCGCACCGGCCGGTGGTGCACGGCGAAGATCACCGCCTCGCCCTGTCGCAGCGGGACCACGTTCGCGCGCGACTGCATGCGCGGCCGCTGCTCGGTCAGCACGAACTCGCCGCCGGAGAAGTCGCTGATGGGATCGGAGAGGAGGAAGGCGGCCTGGAGCGGGAAGACGTGCTCGCCGTAGAGGTCCTGGTGCAGGCAGTTGTAGTCGCCGGCGACGTAGCGCAGCAGCAGCGGCGTGGGCCGCGCCTGGCCGGCCGCGTGGCAGCGCGCGAGGAATTCGGCGTGCTCTGCCGGGAAGCGCGTGGCGATGCCCATCGTCTCGTTCCAGCGGTTGGCGATGGGCGCCAGCGCGGCATAGAGCGCGCCGCGCAGCCCGGTGACGACAGGCGGCAGCGGGTTGCGGAAATACTGGTACTCGCCGCTGCCGTAGCCGTGCCGGGCCATGATCACCCTGCTGCGGAATAGGCCTTCCTCGTCGTAGAGCGCGGTCAGCCCCGCGCATTCCGCGGCGGAGAGCAGCGGGCCGGTGGTCGCCGCGCCCTCCGCATCCAGCTCCTTTGCGATGCGCGCCCAGTCGAGCGCGGCAACCCTGGTCTCGATCACGCCACGCCCTCGCGGGCCAGCAGTGCCTGCTTCCGCTCGATGCCCCAGCGGTAGCCGGCCAGCGCTCCACCCTTGCGGATGACGCGGTGGCAGGGGATCGCCACCGCGATCTCGTTGCTGGCGCAGGCTGTCGCCACCGCGCGCACGGCGGCAGGGCTGCCGATGCGCTCGGCGAGCTCGCCATAGGTGAGCGTCGTCCCGGCGGGGATGTCGCGCAGCGCCTTCCAGACGCGCTGCTGGAACGCTGTGCCGCTGATGTCGAGCGGCAGGGAGATCGCCTCCGACGGCCGCTCGACGAGACCCACCACGCGCGCCACCAGCTTCTCGAACTCCGCGTCGCCGCCGATGAGCCGGGCCTTGGGGAAACGGTCCTGCAGCGCATCGAGCAGCATCTGGGGGTCGTCGCCGAACTGGATGGCGCAGATGCCCTTCTCGGTTGCCGCCACCAGCACCGCCCCCAGCGAGCATTGCCCGAGGGCGAAGCGGATCTCCGCGTCGCGGCCACCCTGCTTCCAATCGCCCGGCTTCATGCCGAGCAGTGCGCCGGCCTGTTCGTAGAAGCGGCCGTTGGAGCCGAAGCCGGCGCCATGGAAGGCCTCGGTGACGCTCTCGCCGCCGTCCAGCCGCTCCTTCAGCCGTTCGGCGCGGCGGGCGGCGGCGTAGTCGCGCGGCGTCACGCCGGTCGCCTCCTTGAAGACGCGGTGGAAGTGGTAGCGGCTCATGCCCACGGCCTCGGCGAGAGTGTCCAGCGAGGGCATCTCCTCGGCCGCCTCGATGCGCCGGCAGGCCTCGGCGACGGCCGCCGCCTTGCTCTCCGCGCGGCTGGGGCCGTTGGGGCGGCAGCGCTTGCAGGCCCGGTAGCCGGCACGCTCCGCCGCCTCGCAGGTGAGGTGGAAGGAGACGTTCTCCCGCCGCGCCGGACGCGCCGCGCAGGAGGGGCGGCAATACACGCCGGTGGTCAGCACCGAATAGAAAAAGTGGCCGTCCGCGCCGGCGTCGCGGGCCTGCACGGCCTGCCAGCGCTGGGCTTCGGTCTCGTAGGGTGTTCCCGTGTCGAGGGGCATGGCGATGATCCTTCAGCTGTGCGGCCGATGGAGGCCGCGTCCTGGGGCATCAGATGCCACCGGGGGACGCCGGCCACGCTCCGCCGCTTGCTGCGCAATTCGAAATGGGGCTTTCGCCGCCCGCGGTCCAGCATCATCGATTCCGGAGCAACATCCGGAGCGCGGCACGGCCGGGAGCGACGCCACAGACGGGGCATCGCTCCCGGAGAACCCGATATGCCCTCCCCCTTCCCCTCTTTGCTCGGCGGCGCCGCCGGCACCCACGCCGCGGATCAGGTCGCCATGGCCGCCCTGCCGCTGACCGTGGTCATCGGCCTGGGCGCCGGCGCCGAGATGGTCGGCCTGCTGCTGGCCGTGCAGGCCGCCGCCTGGCTGCTCTGCTCCATGCCGGCCGGCGTGCTGGTGGATCGCGCGCCGCGCCGCACGGCGCTGCTGCTGGCGGCCGGGCTGAACGTGGCCGGACTGGGCCTCGCCTTCGCCGGAGCACGGGCGGAGCTGCTGCCGCTGCTCGGCCTGGGCGTCTTCACGGCATCGGCGGGCGTCGTGCTCTATGTGCTGGCGGCCGGCTCGGCCGTGCCGGACCTGGTGGCGCGCGAGGCCATGCCGCGGGCCAATGCCCGGCTCGAGCTCTGCCGCGCCGTGGTGACGCTGCTCGCCGCGCCCGTGGTGGGCGGGCTGGCCGCGATCGGCTGGCTCGACGCCGCCTATGGGCTGGCGACGGTCCTCGCCGCGCTGGGCCTCGCCGCCCTGGCCCGGCTGCCGCGCCAGGCCGCCGCGCCGCGGGCCGACCGGCCGGCCCTCATCGCACAGCTGCGCGAGGGCGCGGGCTTCGTGCTGGCCCAGCCGCTGCTGCGCGGCATCGGCCTCTGCGCGCTCTTCTGGAACATGGGTTTCTTCGCGCTGATGGCGGGTTTCGTGCCCTTCGCGCTGGGCGTCCTGGCGCTGGACCCGGGCCGCGTCGGGCTGGTGCAGGGCGGCTACGGTGCCGGGCTGCTGGCGGGCGCGGCGCTGGCGCCCTGGGCCATGCGGCGGCTCGGGCCGAACGCGGTGCTGGTGATCGGGCCGGGCGTCTCGATGCTGGCACCGGTGCTGCTGGCCCTGGCGCCGGCGCACGGCCTCGCGCTGCCGATGGCGGCGCAGTTCCTGGTCGGCTTCGGGCCGATGATGTGGCTGGTCTGCCAGGTCAGCATCCGCCAGGCAGTCACGCCGCGCGCCATGCTGGGCCGCGTGGGCGCGACCCTGCAGGTGGCGATCTACGGCGTGCGGCCGGTGGGCGCGCTGCTGGGCGGCTGGCTGGCCGGGATGAGCCCGGCCTGGGGCATCGCGCTGGCCGGCGCGCTCTTCCTGGCCTCCACGGCGGCGGTGCTGATGTCGAAGCTGGTGGGCCTCCGGGCGATCCCGGCGGCGTGAGGCCCGAGCCTTTGCTTGTCGCGGGATTCAGACCTCCTGGCGCCTGCGCGCCTTCAGTCATCCTGCTTTCAGTCCGCGTCGGTCTCGCGCGTGATGGCGCCGTAGAGGTCGGGCCGGCGGTCGCGCCGGTTCGGATAGGCGGTGCGCGCCTCCCGGACCGCCGCGCGATCGATCTCCGCGACCAGAAGCGTCTCGTTCTCCGTGTCGGCCGAGGCCAGCAGCCGGCCGTCCGGGCCGGCGATCAGGCTGCCGCCCGGAAACACCCACTCATGCTCGGGCCCGACCTTGTTGGCCGCGATCAGGAAGCAGCCGTTCTCGAAGGCGCGCGTGCGCAGCACCTCCTGGAACATGTTCTGCCGGCTGGTCGCATAGGGCGCGATCAGCAGCTCCGCGCCGTTGGAGGCGAGGCAGCGGGCAGTCTCGGGAAAGCCCATGTCGTAGCAGATGCCGATTCCCAGCCTCCACGCGCCGAAGCGGTAGGTGTCGAAGCGGCTGCCGTGGCGGAAGTAGATCTTCTCCAGGCTCTTCACCGCGGAGGGATGCACCTTGCGGTACTTGTGGTGGATCTCGCCGTCGGCGCCGACATGCATCGCCGTATCGTAGTAGAGCCCTAGCTCGGCTTCCTCGTAGATGGTGGCGACGACCGCGATCCCGTGGCGGACCGCGCTCTCGCGGATCGCCGACATGGTGGGTCCGGAATCGCTCTCGGCGAGGGCGTGGTGGGCGGAATCCCAATGCTGCGCGAAGTAGAAGTTGTTGAAGAACTCGGGCAGGACGACGAGCTCGGCACCGTCAGCGGCCGCCTGGGCCACATAGTCGCAGGCCTTCCTCACATTGGCGGCGACGTCGTCGCCGCTGTTCATCTGGACGGAAGCTACGCGCATCATGGCCTGCCTTGCCTTGGATTTCGTCAATTCAACCGGTTGCGCAGGGCTTCCACGAGGCTGCGGATCCGCGCGGCCTCGTCGCCCCGCGGCTCGATCTCCAGCGCCTTGTCGAGGCTCTGCAAGGCCGCCCCGATCCGTTCCAGCTTGTGCTCGATCATGCCGGCCTCGCGCCACAGGCCGGCATGAACAGGCGCCAGCCGCAGCATGTCGCGCGTGCAGTCCAGCGCGCCCTCCAGGTCCTTCGCCTGGAGCCGCCGCAGCTTGATGTTGTTCTGCAGCCGCAACAGCACGTCGCGCTTAGTCATCGGCGCCAGCGAGCCCGGCCGCAGCTCCGCATGGTCCCCCTCGCTGAGCTTCAGCAGCCGCCGCAGGTCCGGCGCCTGGAGATGCGTGCCGCCGTCGAAGACGTCCAGGATGAGCTGGCCCCGCCCATGCTCCAGCGCCAGCAGGAAATGCCCCGGCGCGTTCACGCCATGCGCGCCCCAGCCGGCCGCCTCCGCCGCGTGCAGCCACAGCACGCCCAGCGCCACCGGCAGCCCGCGCCGCCGCTCCAGCACGTGGATCAGGTTGGCGTTGGCCATGTCGTCATAGGTCTCGGAATCGCCGAGCAGGCCGCATTCCTCGTGCAGCAGCCGCACCAGTACCAGCCGCCGCCGCTCCGGATCGCCGCGGTCCGCCGCCTCGTCGGCCGAGGCCAGGTCCACCGCTCGCCGCGCGATGGCGGTGAGCTGCGCGGCCGTGGCGCGCCAGTCGGCCTCGGGCGCGTCGATGCGCGCGAACTGCAGGGCGACCGCACCGATGTCGAGCTCGTCGTCCGGAAGCTGCCCGGCGGCGTCGAGCGCGGCGCGTGCCTCATCCTGTGGGGTGGAGGTCATGGGATGAGACACTAGCCCGGCGGCACCATCCGGCCCAGCCGCCTTCCGCCGAAGATGTGGACGTGGAAGTGCGGCACCTCCTGCCCCCCGTCGACGCCCATGTTGCTGAGCAGCCGATGGCCGGTGGCGTCGAGCCCGAGATCGCGCGCCACCTTTCCCACGGCCCGCCAGAAGCCGGCGATTCCGGCGTCGGAGGCCGTCGCGTGGAAATCGGCGGCGCTGACGTACTCGCCCTTGGGGATCACCAGCACATGCACGGGCGTGAGCGGGTTGATGTCGTGGAAGGCAAGCGCGAACTCGTCCTCATGGACCCGCTTGCAGGGAATCTCCCCGCGCAGGATGCGCGCGAAGACGTTTTGCGGATCGTAGGGCGGCAGGCCGTTGGTGGACATGGTGTCGTGATCCCCGAAGCTTTCGCCGCAGGATGCCACGCGCCGCGGCGAAGGTCAGCCGGCGCGCCGTTCAGGAACTCGCGAGCTTACCGGGAATCCGGCCGCGACTGCGGCCGGCGCCGCCCAACCGAGCTGCCAACCTGGCGCTCCAGCGGCGCGGCGAAGCCAAGGCCGCGGGCGCCCAGCGCCTGAGAGTGGGAAAAATCCACCAATCAGGGCAGCTTGCTGGTCTGGGCGATGGCCATCAGCGCCTTGGGCCGCGGCCGCGACGCCTTCTCCACGATGCCGGAGATGCCCTCGCGCCGGCGCAGCTCGGCCCAGACCTCGCCGGGCTGGATGCCGGCATCCACCAGCAGCACCATCAGGTGGTAGAGCACGTCGGCGGACTCGGCGATCGTGGCGACGCGGTTGCGGGCCACGGCCTCGATCACCAGCTCGACCGCCTCCTCGCCCAGCTTCTGCGCGACCTTGGGCGTGCCGCGCGCGATCAGCCGGGCGGAATGCGAGTTCTGGGCGTTCGAGGCCCGGCGGGATTCGATCGTGTCCCACAGCCGGTCGAGCACCGCGGCGTCACCGGAATCGGGGAGCTCCAGCGGCTTCAGATGGGCGGTCTCGGCGCGCAGGACGGCCTTGCGGATGCGGGCGTCGGCCACCGGGATATTCGCCGGCACCGGCAGCTTCGTCGCCTTCACCGGCTTGATCGTCTTCGTGGAAACCTTCTTCTTCGTCGCCTTGGCCATTCACGCCATCTCCCGCACGCGGCGGACCGGTAGTCCCGCCGCGGCCAATGCGTCCTTCGCCTGCTGGATGCGAAAGACCCCGTCATGAAACACGCTTGCCGCGAGGAGCCCGGTCGCGCCGGCCTGCGCTCCCTCGACGAAATGCTGCAGCGTGCCGACGCCGCCCGAGGCGACCACCGGCACGCGGACTGCCGATACGACGCGCCGGAGCAGCTCGAGGTCGAATCCCTGCTTGGTGCCGTCGCGGTCCATGGAGGTGAGCAGGATCTCGCCGGCGCCGAGCTCCGCCATGCGGCGCGCCCAGTCCACGGCGTCGATCCCGGTCCCATGGCGGCCGCCATGGGTGAAGACCTCCCACTGCCCCTCGGCGACGCGCTTGGCGTCCACCGCCACCACGATGCACTGGCTGCCGAAGGCCTCGGCGGCGCGGGCGACGAGCTCCGGCTCGGCGACGGCGGCGCTGTTGATGCTGGCCTTGTCGGCGCCAGCGAGGAGCAGCCGGCGGATGTCCTCCACGCTGCGGACCCCGCCGCCGACCGTCAGCGGGATGAAGACCTCGGCCGCGGTGCGGGACACCACGTCATACATGGTGTCGCGGTTCTCGTGCGTCGCGCCGATGTCGAGGAAGGTGACCTCGTCGGCGCCCTGGGCGTCATAGGCGCGGGCCTGCTCGACGGGATCGCCGGCATCGCGGAGGGCGACGAAATTCACGCCCTTGACGACACGGCCATCCTTCACGTCCAGGCAGGGAATGATGCGCAGCGCCAGCATCAGTGGATGAATTCCGAAGAACATCCAGGCGCGCCCATGCGCCTGGGGACCGGCGAATGGGGATTTTTTGTGACGAGGTCAAGGGAAGCTTTCGAGTCGCTTTCGCGAAGATCGAATTGAGACGTTTCCGTGTCAGGTCAGGGTCGGCGAATCTGGAAGAAGGTCTTGCCGCCGCGCTCGAATCCCGCGCCTTCGTAGAAGCGAAGCGTGCCTTCCTGCTTCGAGCCCGTCGCCAGCATCACCTTGTAGCAGCCGGTCGCCCAGGCGTGGTCCAGCGCGGCGGCGAGGACGGCGTGGCCCAGCCCCTTCCGGCGATGGTCGGCATGGGTCACGACATTCTCGATCAGCGCATAGGGCCGGGCGCCGCGCGAGATGTTCGGCACGACCACCAGCGTGCAGGAGGCGGCGAGCTGGCCATCGATCTCGGCCACCAGCACCGTGGTCAGCCCCGAGTTGAGCAGGCTGTCCCAGGCAGGCTCGGCCTTGTCCGGGTCGGCCGGCGGATCCTCGGCGTTGAGGTGGCGGTAGAGCTCCTGGATTCCGGCCAGGTCGTCTGCGCGCGCCGGACGGAGGACCGCCTCGCTCACTCGGCGGCCGCCAGCGCCAGCGCCTCGGCGGGGTCGATCCGCCCGTCATAAAGGGCGCGGCCGAGGATGGAGCCCTCGATGCCATCCTCCCGCGCTGCCTTCAGCGCCACCAGGTCGTCCAGCGAGGCGACGCCGCCCGAGGCGATGACCGGCGTCATCAGCGCCTGCGCCAGCTCGCGCGTCGCCTCGACGTTTACGCCGCCGAGCATGCCGTCGCGGTCGATGTCGGTGTAGATGATGGCGGCCGCGCCGGCATCCTCGAAGCGCAGCGCGAGATCGCGCGCGGGCAGGGTGCTGGTCTCGGCCCAGCCCTCAGTCGCGACCATGCCGCCGCGGGCGTCGATGCCGACGACGATGCGCCCCGGATGCGCGCGGCAGGCCTCGCGCACGAAGACGGGGTCCTTCACGGCGGCGGAGCCGAGGATGACGCGGGTGATGCCGCCCTCCAGCCAGGCCTCGACCGTCGCCATGTTGCGGATGCCGCCGCCGAGCTGCACCGGCAGCGAGGCGGCGGCGAGGATGCGCGCCACGGCCTCGGCATTGGCGGGATGGCCGGCGAAGGCGCCGTCCAGGTCCACCACGTGGAGCCAGCGGAATCCCTGGGCGGCGAAGGCGCGGGCCTGCTCGCCGGGGTCCTCTGCATAGACGGTGGCCTGCGCCATGTCGCCGCGCTTCAGGCGCACGACCTGGCCCTGCTTCAGGTCGATGGCGGGGTAGAGGGTGAAGCCGGCCAAGTCAGTTGCCCCCAAGTCAATTGCCCTTGATCTCGCCGAGCGCCTCGGCGCTGCTGCGGCCGTGCGGGATCTCGATGACGCGGTAATAGTAGTACCCCGCGACCGTCTCGCCGTTCACCCGGGCGTAGACGGGGTGGGTGCCCCAGCGCACGTAGCCCAGCCCCTCGAAGAGCGCGATGGCGGTGGTTTGCGAGGCGCGGACGTCGAGGTTCAGCACGCGGATGCCCAGGCCGGCCGCGCGCTCCTCGATCTTGCGGATGAGCAGCCGCGCCAGGCCGAAGCCGCGCGCATAGGGCGCGATGAAGGCGTGGGTCAGGGTCGCGGAGAAACCCTGCGCCTCGTTGTTGCGCGGCGGGCGGACCATCTGGGCGCTGCCCACCACCTCGCCGTCCAGGCGGGCGATGAAGAGCTCGCGCTCGGGCACCAGCAGGACGCCGCGGAAATGGCGCTCCAGCGCCGTGCGGCTCTGCGCCTCGATCCAGCCGAAGCCGCCGCCCTCCACGATGGCGGCATTGGTCGCCTCGCAGAGGTCCGCGAGGTCGTGCGGGTCGAGCTGGTCCGCCACGCGCTCGATGGCGAGCTGGTGCACCACGGAGGGATCGGTGGTCATGCCGCGTCCACCCCGGGCGTCCAGTACAGGAAGTTACGGACGATCCGCAGACCGACATCGGCGCTCTTCTCGACATGGAACTGCGTGCCGACCACGTTGCCGCGGCCGAGGATGGCCGGGACCGGGCCGCCGTAATCCGTGGTGGCGAGCAGGTCGGACGGCTCGCCGCCGCGCCAGGCGTAGGAATGGACGAAATAGGCGCTGTCGCCGGGGACGAGGCCGTCCAGGATCGGATGCGAGCCCGGGACGAAGTCGAGCGTGTTCCAGCCCATCTGCGGCAGCGGCAGGGCGTGGCCCTCGGCGTCATGCGGGTCCATCTCGGCGACCTCGCCGGGCAGCCAGGCGAGGCCGGGGGTGACGCCGTGCTCCAGCCCGCGCTCGGCCAGCAGCTGCAGGCCCACGCAGATTCCGAGGAAGGGCTTCTTCCGCACCTGCACCTGCTCGTAGAGCGCGGCGACCATGCCCTCCAGCGCGTCGAGGCCGGCGCGGCAGGCGGCGAAGGCGCCCTGGCCGGGGAGGACGATGCGGTCCGCCTCGATCAGCGCCTGGGGCTCGCGGACGATCTCCACGGCGATGGGTCCGTCCGAGGCGCGCTCCAGCGCGCGGCGCACGGAGGCGAGATTGCCCGAGCCGGGGTCAATGAGCGCCACCCGCATCAGCGGCCACTCACCCGCGCGGCGAAGATGCGCAGCAGCACGTGATCGGCCGAGGTGGCGCGGAGCAGGGCGCCGTCCTCGTCGCGGCCGAGCACGATATGGCTCGTCGGCATGTCGCGGCGCTCCAGCGTCCAGCGGCGCAGGTCATGGCCGTGGAAACCGAGGAGCAGCGCCAGCGCGACGGGCAGGGCCACGTCGAAGGGCGCCGGCGCCTGGCTCGCCAGCGCGAAGGCGACGAGCGCGAGCACCCCGGCCAGCCAGCAGCGGTGCCGGAACAGCCAGAGCGGCCCGAAGAGGAAGGCCCAGAAGCTGAAGCCCTCGGGGATCAGCACCGCCGGCTGGCGCTGGATGCCCGGCGGCGGCAGGTGGATGGTCCAGCTCCGCATCAGCCCTCCAGGACGCCCTTGGTCGAGGGAATGGCGCCGGCAGTGCGCGGGTCCATCTCGACCGCCATGCGCAGCGCGCGGGCGAAGCCCTTGAAGCAGGCCTCGGCGATGTGGTGCGCGTTGGTGCCGGCCTTCATGGTGATGTGGCAGGTCAGGCCCGCATTCATCACGAGGGCCCGGAAGAATTCCTCGAAGAGCTCGGTGTCCATCTCGCCGACCTTGTCGCGCGGGAAGGTGACGCTCCAGGCGAGGAAGGGGCGGCCGGAGATGTCGATGGCGCATTCGGCCAGCGCCTCGTCCATGGGCATCAGACACTGGCCGAAGCGGGCGATGCCGCGCTTCTCGCCCAGCGCGGATTTCAGCGCCTGGCCGAGCACGATGCCGCAATCCTCGGCCGTGTGATGGAAGTCGATGTGGAGGTCGCCCTTCGCGCTCAGCTCCAGGTCCAGCAGCGCGTGGCGCGTGAGCGCATGCAGCATGTGGTCGAGGAAGCCGATGCCCGTCGTGATGGCGGCCTTCCCCGTGCCGTCCAGGAGGAGGCGCGCATGGATGTCGGTCTCGGCGGTCCGGCGGGCGATCTCGGCGCGGCGGGGGGGGGCGGCGGTCTCCATGGGCGCTCCTCTAATCCCCCCCGGGGCGGAAGGCCAGCGCTGCCCGTGTCGCGTGCGTGGCGCGGGCGGACATCGCCAATCGGCATGGCAAAAGCTAGGGTCGGCCCGGATGAACGAGACACGGACATGACGGCCCTCCCCTCTCCTTCGGGGCGCCCCTGCGCCTTCCTGGATCGGGACGGCGTGCTGATCGAGGATACGGGCTATCCGCACCGCATCGAGGAGGTGCGCTGGATTCCCGGGATCATGCCGGCGATCCGGCGCCTGAACGCGGCGGGGATGGCGGTGTGCATCGTCACCAACCAGGCCGGCGTGGCGCGTGGAAAATACGACGAGGCGACGGTGGCGCGCATGCATGTCTGGATGGCCGAGCAGGCCCGGACCACCGGCGCCGTCATCGACGGCTTCGCCTATTGCCCCTTCCACGAGAGGGCCGAGGACGAGCGCTACCGCCGGGCCAGTCCCCGCAGGAAGCCGGGACCGGGCATGATCGAGGACTGGCTGGCCAACTTCCCGCTGCGGCGCGAAGGCAGTTTCCTCATCGGTGACCGGGACACGGACATGGCCGCCGCGGCGGCCGCCGGCATCCCGGGCCACCTCTTCCCGGGGGGCGACATGGACGCATTCGTCTCGCGCATCCTGGTGGCCGCATGACGCTGGATTTTCTCGCGCCCGCCTATCTCTGGGTGAAGGCGCTGCACCTGATCGCGGTGATCTCCTGGATGGCCGGGATGCTCTACCTGCCGCGCCTCTTCGTCTACCATTCGGAGATCCCGCAGGGCGGTGGGCTGGAGCATGCGCGCTTCGTCACCATGGAGCGGCGGCTGCTCAAGGCCATCATCAACCCGGCCATGATCGCCACCTGGCTGCTGGGGATCACCCTGGTGCTGACGCCCGGCGTGATCGACTGGACGGCCGGCTGGTGGCACACCAAGCTGCTCTGCGTGATCCTGATGAGCGGCTTCCATGGCTACCTCTCCGCGAACCGCCGGAAATTCGCGGCGGACGAGCGGCCGAGGACCCAGCGCCACTGGCGCATCGCCAACGAGGTGCCGACGCTGCTGATGATCGTCATCGTCGTCATGGTCATCGTGAAGCCCTTCTGATGGCCGCCTGGCGACCGGCGCTGGCGGGCGGCGCGGCCTTCCTCACCTCCATGGTGGTCGAGATCGGCGTCCTGGCCGCGCTGGGGGCCGCGATCGGCGGCGAGGGGCGCTGGCCGGTGATGCCGGTGGTCGTGGCGCCGGTGGCCGAGGAGCTGGCGAAGCGCCTCTTCCTCGGGCCGCTCTCGGCCGGCTGGGCGGCGACCGGGCTGGCCTTCGGCGTGATCGAGGCCCTGCTCAAGACGGCGGAGTGGCATGTCGCCGGCCTCTGGGGCGGGCTGGCCTCGGTGCTGCAGCACTGGGCCTATGGGCGCTGGGCGGTGCGCGGCGGGCTCTGGCTCGCCATGGCGCTGCACATGGGCTTCAACGCGATCGCGCTGGCGGTGGACTACGCCACCGATGCCGGCGCCGGATGGGCTGCCCCGCTGCTCGCCGCCGTACTGCTGGCGGCCTCCTTCCGCCGATTTCGAGAAGGGGGCGTTGACGGGGGGACGCCCGCTCCCTAGGTTCTATGGCGTCGGCTCCCTCGCGGGCCCGATCCCTCCCCTGACCAACGCCGATCCGCCATGGCTCCTCGAGCATGACGCGACATCGGGGCCTCACCACAGTCGCCCCCCTGCGTTTTCCCAAGCTACGCGTTTCCACTTTCTAGTCTCGGATGCTGCATGCACCTCTCAGAACTCAAGGCCAAGACGCCGCCTGACCTCCTCGCCTTCGCGGAGGAGCTCGGCGTCGAGAACGCCTCGATCCTGCGCAAACAGGACATCATGTTCGCCATCCTCAAGACGCTGGCCGACAACGACCAGGCGATCTACGGCGAAGGCACCCTGGAGATCCTCTCCGACGGCTTCGGCTACCTGCGCAGCCCGCAGGCCAACTTCCTCCCCGGCCCCGACGACATCTATGTCAGCCCCGCCCAGGTGCGGCGCTTCGGCCTGCGGACGGGCGACACGGTCGAGGGCCAGATCCGGGCCCCCAAGGACGGCGAGCGCTACTTCGCCATGCTCAAGGTCAACGCGGTCAACTTCGAGCCGCCCGAGGCGCTCCGCCACCGCATCAACTTCGACAACCTCACGCCGCTCTACCCGACGCGCCGCCTCCAGATGGAGAACCCGGACATCGAGAGCGTCGGCAAGGGGCCGACCAAGGACAACACGCACCGGGTCATCGACCTGATCGCGCCGATCGGCATGGGGCAGCGCGCCCTGATCGTGGCGCCGCCGCGCACCGGCAAGACGGTGATGCTGCAGAACATCGCCAAGTCCATCAGCGCGAACCACCCCGAGGTCTTCCTCATGGTGTTGCTCATCGACGAGCGGCCCGAGGAGGTCACCGACATGGCTCGCACCGTGAAGGGCGAGGTCGTGGCCTCCACCTTCGACGAGCCGGCGACGCGCCACGTGCAGGTCACGGAGATGGTGCTCGAGAAGGCCAAGCGCCTGGTCGAGCACAAGCGCGACGTGGTGATCCTGTTGGACTCCATCACCCGCCTCGGCCGCGCCTACAACAGCGTGGTTCCGTCCTCGGGCAAGGTTCTGACGGGCGGCGTGGATGCCAATGCGCTGCAGCGGCCGAAGCGCTTCTTCGGTGCGGCGCGCAACATCGAGGAAGGCGGCTCGCTGACCATCATCGCCACTGCGCTGATCGACACCGGCAGCCGCATGGACGAGGTGATCTTCGAGGAGTTCAAGGGCACGGGTAACTCCGAGATCATCCTGGACCGGAAGCTCTCGGACAAGCGCGTCTTCCCGGCGATCGACATCACCAAGAGCGGCACCCGCAAGGAAGAGCTGCTGGTGGACCGCGGTACGCTCAGCAAGATGTGGGTGCTGCGCCGTATCCTGAACCCGATGGGGACGCAGGACGCGATGGAATTCCTGACGGACAAGCTGAAGTACAGCAAGACGAACCAGGACTTCTTCGACGCGATGAATACTTAGTTTCCTGTCCTTTTTGGCGATCTGTCAGAGGACTCGCTGATCGCTTGCCGCGAGACGTCCCAGGAGGCGTTTCGCGGTCTTGGCGATTCGCGCATTCGGATGGGTCCTCAGGCGATCGAGCGTCGTGCGCGCCCCGTTCGCCAGGCCGGCTTCGATCTGCAGCTCCGCGAGATGGAAGCCATACTCCGCCTTTGCCGGCTCGGCGCGCACTGCCTCCTGCGCGGCCTCTAGGGCGTTCGCGATACGGCCCTCGGCCTTGTCGAGTTGACTGAGGAGGAGGTGCGCGGCCGCGGTGGTCGGTCCCGTCAGCAGGTCCTGGGTCAGGAGGTTGCGGGCCTCCGCGACCTGTCCGCAGCGGCGCAGGATGTCGATCACCCTCAGCTGACCGGCGGGCTTGGTGTCGAGCTCGAGCGCGGCGCGCGCCTGTGTCGCGGCTTCCTCGAACTCGCCCGCATCGGCCAGAAGCTCCGCCAGCCGCAGGATGACCTCGGTCCCGCCCGGGGCGAGGGCAACGGCGCGCCGGAAAGCCGCGATGGCCTCCGGGATCTGCCTCCCCTGTTCCGCGCTGTGACCGAGCTCGATCTGTAAGGCGGCGTCCTGAGGCTGTAATGCGGCTGCGATGCGGGCATGATTCAATGCTGCCGCGCCGTTCCGCGCCTGCTTTTGCAGCCGCGCCAGATGGAGATGCATCCGGACCGAGGAGGGGTCGGTCTCGAGGATGGCTTCGGCGGCTGCGATGGCCCGTGCATGGTCGCCGCTGAACTCCGCGCAGATCACATCGGCTTCCCGACGGTGCGCCGGGTCGATGGTGGAAGACGCCACCGCGACAGCGCGCGCATCCTTGAGGCGCGCAGCCTTGCGCAACGTCGCGAGACCTTCGGGCATCAGCGGCAGTTGCAGCAGGGCCTGATCGGCCGGCTGCAGGGCCACGATGTCGTAGATTTCCGGCGCGGACCCGGTCAGCTCGTGTGTGGCGGTGGTACCGTCTGGCATGAGCAGGTAGAGGGCGGAGCGTCCCGCTTCGGCCACGCGACCGTCGAGGCCCAGAGGCAGCAACCGGCGCAAGCCGAAGGAGGCCGAGACAATGCGAAAGCTGGATCGGCCGACGATGATGGCCTCGGCATCCAGGTGCAGACCTCGCACATATCCCATGAAGGCCGCCTGCGCGCCGAGATAACGACCACCCGACCAGCGCAACAGAAGGCCGGTGATCGATTCCAGGACATAAAGGTCGCTGCCGGTGGAAAAGACGCTGTGCGGGGCTCGCAGGCCGTCGATCATGACCTCGCCTGACAGCAGGTCGCGTACATGGCCCAGACGCGGACCATCCGGCCCCGGCAAGCCCATCATGCAGATGACGGGGCGTCCCCGATGCAGCGTGATCCCGTTGACATGCAGCGTATTGGCTGCCTTGCCGCTGAGGCAGATGTAGACCTCTTCGCGGTCGGTGTCGGGATCGAAGGAGATCACGCGGTCACCGCCGGTGGAGACGACGAGCAACCGCCCGTCCGGCAGGCCGACTATGGAATGAATTTGTTGGACCAGGCGCAGCCGGAAGACACGCGGCGGCCGGCCCGGCTGCAGGATCAGGAGGCAGGGGGGCCGCCCCTGAAGGCCGATGAACAGCGCGTCGCGGAACCGGCAGAGGCCGGTGATCCCGGTGAAGAGCCCATGGGGGTCAATCAGCGGTGCCAGGTCGAAAGTGCCGCGCGCGACGATCTTGCCGCCGTCGAAATGGAAATGCCCTAGCGCGAACCGGCTTTCAAGGTGACCGATGTTACAGAAGCTCACTAGAAAGTCGAAGGGCACGAAGTTCGGCTCCGGTTCGGGACGTTGGCCCAGGCTAGCACCGGAAGATGGCGACGCCCTCCATCTTCCTGCCACGATCCCCTGGAAAATAGCCTGACGGTGAGGGAACGTTCGGCAATGGTCAGGCTTTGCACGCTGGTCATCGGGCTCGTCGGCCTGATGGGGCTGGCGGGATGCAACGAACACTATCGCGGGTATGGCAGCGGCTACCGCCCGACCTATGGCGGGGGCTACAACCGGGGCTACGATCGCAGCTACGACAACCGGAATCGTGACAACCGCAGCCGCGATAACCGCAGCGCCCCGAGCAATTCGGGCAATCGCGGCGGTGGCTGGAATGTCCAGGGCGGTGGTGGTGGCAGCGGTTCGAACCGGGGCAATCCGGTGACCGTCCCGGGCCTGAATCCCGGGGATCCGCCCGCGAACCACCAGGGCAACTGAACTCAAGGAGGTCTTCTTATGCGCAAGCTTCTTCTCCCTCTCGGCCTCGTCGCCGTCCTCGGCACCGCCGGCTGCACCAACCCCTACAGCGAGGGCCAGCGCGCCGCCGGCGGCGCACTGATCGGCGCGGGCTCGGGCGCGGCGCTGGGCGCCATCTTCGGCGGCGGCCAGGGCGCGGCCATCGGCGCCATCACGGGCGGCGCGGTCGGTGCCGCAACCGGCGTGATCACGACGCCGCAGCGCCCCCGCGGCTATTGATCGCGAATGTTCTGGCGGCCGCGAGCTTCGCGGCCGCCGTCCACGCCACGCACCGCCGCAAGGGCGCCTCGCAGGAGCCCTATATCAACCACCCGCTCGAGGTGGCGCAGATCCTGGCCGAGCACGGTGCGCCGGAACCGGCGATCCTCGCCGCCCTGCTGCACGACACGGTCGAAGACAGTTCCGACGACCCCGAGCCCGTGACGCTGGAGGCGCTGTCTGCCCGCTTCGGCGCGGAGGTGGCGTCCATCGTCGCCGAAGTTTCCGACGACAAGAGCCTGCCCAAGGAGATGCGCAAGTCGCTCCAGGTGAAGATGGCGCCGAAGAAGTCGGACGGCGCCAAGCTGGTGAAGCTGGCCGACAAGATCTCCAACCTGCGCGCCATCATGCTGGCGCCGCCGGCCTCCTGGGACCATGCGCGGCGCGTCGAGTATGTCGGCTGGGCCGGGCGCGTGGCCGCTGGCCTGCGTGGGGTGAACCCCTCGCTGGAGGCGCTGTTCGACACGACCTATCGCGAGGCCATGGCGGCCCTGGCGCGCGAGGCCGCGTGATATCGCTGGAACTGGTGCACGCGCTGGAGCGCGCGACCTTCAACGCCGTCCCTGCCCGCCGTGTGGCCTTCGAAGGGCCTTTCGTCGTGCGGGCCTTCCTGGGTGGCACGGGACGCGCCAATGCGGCCTGTTCGCTCGACCCCTCCGAAGATCCGGAGATGGCCGCGCGCGTGGAGCGGATCGCGGCGCGGTACAGACGGCTGGGGCTGAAGCCGCGGATCCGGTCCTCGCCGCTCGATCCGGCGGGATTGGCGGCGCATCTCCGCGTCACCGGCTGGCGCGAGGATGACGAGAGCCTGGTGACCTGCGGGAAGCTGACGGCGCTCGCCGTCCCCGATCCCGATGTGGTGGTCCTGGACGCGCCGGACGCCGCCTGGTTCGAGGTGCTTGGCACCGTCGAATATCAGTCGCCGGCCCGTCGCGCGGAGAAGCAGGAGGCCGTGCCGCTCTTCGCCGTGCCGGCCGCCTGGCTCGTGCTGCGGCTCGACGGTGTGCCGGCGGCCGTGCTTTCCACGACCAGCGACGGAAAATATTGCGGCCTCTTCGACCTCGCCGTCCGGCCGGAATTCCGTAGGCGCGGCCTGATCCGGCGGGCCATCGGCGCCGCGGCGCATTGGGCGGCGGCGCAAGGCGCGGAACACGTCTTCGCCCAGGTCTCCGCCACGAATACGGCGTCGATCGCGCTCCAGGCCGGAATCGGCATGGTGGAACGCTATCGGTACAGTTATTTCACCCGGGAATAGCGCCGATCGCGACAGTTTCGCGGTGCCGGAAGGATTACGGCAGGAAGACGGTGCTGCCGGTGGTCTTCCGGGATTCCAGATCGATATGGGCCTGAGCCGCGTCCTTCAGCGCATAGTGCTGGTTGATCTGCAGCTTCACCTTGCCGGACTTCACCACGTCGAAGAGGTCGGCTGCCACCGCCTCCAGGTCCGAGCGCTTCGTCGTGTAGGAGGCGAGCGTCGGACGCGTCAGGTAGAGCGAGCCCTTGGCGGCGAGGATGCCGATGTCGATCGGCCCGACGGGGCCTGAGGCATTGCCGTAGCTCACCATCATGCCGAGCGGAGCCAGGCAGTCCAGCGAGGGGATGAAGGTGTCGCGGCCCACGCTGTCATAGACCACGGGCAGCATGGCGCCGCCGGTGATCTTCTTTACGGCGGCCGGAAGGTCCTCGCCGGAGAGCACGACGTGGTCGGCCCCGAAGCTCTTCGCGAGCTCGGCCTTGGCCGGAGTGCTGACGGTGCCGATGACGGTGCAGCCGAGCGCCTTGGCCCATTGCACCATGATGAGGCCGACGCCGCCGGCGGCCGCGTGGATGAGGACCGTCTCGCCCGCCTTCACAGGGTAGGTGCGGCGCAGCAGGTATTGCGCCGTCATGCCCTGGAGCATCATCGCGGCGGCCTGCTCGAAATCCACGCCCTCGGGGATTTTGACCAGGCGGTCCGCCTTCATGGCCCGGGCCTCGGCATAGGCGCCGATGGGGCCGGAGGCATAGGCGACGCGGTCGCCCACCGCGACCTCGGTGACGCCCTCGCCGACCGCCTCGACGATGCCGGCCCCCTCCATGCCGATGGAGGTCGGCAGCGCGGGCGCCTTGTAGAGGCCGTTGCGGAAATAGACGTCGATGTAGTTCAGGCCGACGGCCTTGTGGCGCACCAGGGCCTCGCCGGGTTTGGGGTGCGGAAGGGGCACCTCCTCCCACACCATCTTCTCGGGGCCGCCGTACTCGTGGATGCGGATGGCATGGTTCATAGGAGGAATCCTTGGGCCAAGGGCCGGTTGAGAGCGCGTGCTTCGTGCTCGAGCAGGTAGCGCTTGGTGGAGGGGCCATCGCCGCCCGAGAAGCCGCCGAGGGCGCCGTTGGCGGCGATCACCCGGTGGCACGGGATCAGGATGGGGATGGGGTTGGCGCCGTTGGCCTGGCCGACGGCGCGCGGGACGGAGGCGATCTCGCGGGCGATGTCGAGGTAGCTGCGGGTCTCGCCGGCGGGAATCCGTGTCAGCGCGGCCCAGACGCGTTTCTGATAGGGCGTGCCGTGAGGGGCGAGCGGGAGCTGGAAGGTCACCCGCTTGCCGTCGAAATAGTCGTGCAACTGACCCCGCGCCTCGCGCAGCAGGGGCGTGGACTCCTGGTCGGAGCCGCGTCCCCAGTCGAGCGAGACGATCGCGCCGTCCTCCTCGGAGACCGTGATCTCGCCGAGAGGCGTGTGGAGCGAGAGTTGCGGCATGTTTCCCTATGTTGCACGCGCGAGAGGATGCAGCACCCGCCAGCGGCCGGCGTCAAGCGCCCCCCTTTTGGGCGGTAAGCCGGGCGGCTAGAGGGTTATTCTGTAACAGGAGGCTCCATGGCGGATCCGATCTTCGCGCTGGCCAGTGGGGCGGGCCGCGCCGCCGTGGCGGTGATGCGGGTTTCCGGTGCCGGGACGGCTGGGGCGGTCGAGGCGCTGTGTGGGGCCTTGCCGGAGCCGCGGCGGGCGAGCCTGCGGCGATTGAGGCATGAAGGCGCGGTGCTGGACCGGGCGCTGGTGCTCTGGCTGCCGGGGCCGGGCAGCTATACGGGCGAGGACAGCGCGGAGCTGCAGCTGCATGGCGGGCCGGCGGTGGTGGCGGCCGTGGCGGCGGCGCTGGTCTCGCTCGGCGCGCGGCCGGCCGAACCTGGGGAGTTCACCCGGCGGGCCTTTCTGAACGGCAGGCTGGACCTGACGGCGGCCGAGGGCATCGCCGACCTCATCGCGGCCGAGACCGAGGCGCAGCGGCGCCAGGCCCTGCGCCAGGCCGAGGGCGGGCTGGCGGCGCGGCACGCGGAATGGGCGGCACGGCTGATGCGGCTGCTGGCGCGGCAGGAGGCCTTCATCGAGTTCGAGGAGGAGGATCTGCCAACTGATTTGGACGCGCAGGTGGCGTCGGATGCGAGCGATCTGCGGGACGAGATGGTGGCGTTGTTGGCGGATGGCGCGCGGGGCGAGAAGCTGCGGGAGGGGCTCGCCATCGCGATCCTGGGGGCGCCGAATGCTGGAAAATCCTCACTTCTCAACGCTCTGGCTGGGCGCGATGCCGCCATTGTCTCGGTACAGGCGGGAACGACGCGGGATGTGGTGGAGGTCCGGATGGTCCTGGCCGGCGTACCGGTGACGCTGGCCGATACGGCCGGGCTGCGCGAGGCGGCCGACGAGATTGAGGCCGAGGGCGTGCGGCGGGCGCTGGCGCGGGCCGAGGCGGCGGACCTGCGGCTGCTGGTCTTCGCAGCGGATGCGGAACCGGACGCCGCGACACTGGCGCTGCAGGGGCCGGACGCGGTGATCGTTGCGAACAAGGCCGACCTCGGGACTTTGCCTCTGGAGGGCGCGGTCGCCGTGTCGGCACAGACGGGGCAGGGGTTGGAGGCGCTGCGGCGGCGGCTGGAAGCAGCTGCGTCGGCTCGTGCCGGGCTCAGCGAGGATGCTGCGCTCACGCGCCCGCGCCATCGGGCCGCCCTACGCGAGGCGGTGGAATGGCTGGAGCGGCTGCCTGAGGCCGGCCTGCCGGAGCTGCGCGCCGAGGCGCTGCGCAACGCCCTGCGCGCGCTGTCGCGGCTGACAGGGCGCGTGGATGTCGAGCAGGTGCTCGACCTCGTCTTCGGCGAGTTCTGCATCGGCAAATAGCTGCTATACGGCCGCCCATGTGGGATGCGACCTACGATGTGGTGGTGATCGGCGGTGGCCATGCCGGCTGCGAGGCGGCGGCGGCCGCCGCGCGCTGTGGCGCGCGCACGCTGCTGCTGACGCATGATCCCGCGAAGCTCGGAGAGATGTCCTGCAATCCGGCGATCGGCGGGATCGGCAAGGGCCATCTCGTCCGCGAGGTGGATGCGCTGGACGGGCTGATGGGCCGGGCGGCCGACGCGGCGGGCATCCATTTCAAGCTGTTGAACCGCAGCAAGGGGCCGGCCGTGCGGGGGCCGAGGGCGCAGGCCGACCGGAAGATGTACCGGGCGGCGGTGCAGGAGCTGCTGGCGGAGACCGCTGATCTCGCCGTGATGGGCGAGGCGGCGGAGGACCTGGTCATCGAGGGTGGCCGGCTCCAGGGCATCGTCACGGCCTCGGGGCGGCGCATCGCCTGCGGGGCCGCGGTCATCACGACCGGCACCTTCCTCCGCGGCGTCATCCATATGGGCGAGACGCGCATCCCGGCCGGTCGTGTGGGTGAGGCGCCGTCGGTGGGCCTGGCGCTGGCGCTGGAGCGGCTGGGCCTTCCGTTGGCCCGGCTCAAGACGGGCACGCCGCCGCGGCTCGATGGTCGCACGATCGACTGGGCCAGCCTGGAGATGCAGCCGGGCGACGCCGAGCCGGAACCGCTCTCCTGGATGACCGAGCGGATCACCAACCGTCAGGTGGAGTGCGGCGTCACTCACACCACGCCGCGCACCCACGACATCATCCGGGCGAGCCTGCATCTCTCGGCGGTCTATGGCGGGCGGATCGAGGGGGTGGGGCCGCGCTACTGCCCCTCCGTCGAGGACAAGGTGGTCCGCTTCGCCGACCGGCAGCGGCACCAGATCTTCCTCGAGCCCGAGGGGCTGGACGACCCGACCATCTATCCGAATGGCATCTCCACCAGCCTGCCGGAGGAGGTGCAGCGGGCGATGGTGGCGAGCATCCCGGGGCTGGAGCGAGCGGCGATCCTGCGGCCGGGCTACGCCATCGAGTACGACCATGTCGACCCGCGGGCGCTGTGGCCCTCGCTGGAATGCCGTGCCCTCGGCGGCCTGTTCCTCGCCGGGCAGATCAACGGCACCACGGGCTACGAGGAAGCCGCGGCGCAGGGGCTGCTGGCCGGGGTGAATGCGGCGCATGTGGCGGGGGGCGGGATCGCTTCGGCGCTGCTGAACCGGTCCGAGGCCTATCTCGGTGTGCTCGTGGATGACCTGACCCTGCAGGGCGTGACGGAGCCTTACCGCATGCTGACCGCCCGCTCGGAGTTTCGGCTGAGCCTCCGTGCCGACAACGCCGGAATGCGGCTGACAGAGAAGGGCATCGCCTGGGGCTGCGTGGGGGCCGCGAGGGCCGCCGCACATCGCGGCTTCAGCGAGGCGGTCGGCGAGGCGATGGCCCTCGCCCGGACGGATGGCGCGACCCCCGCGGCCTATGCCACTGCCGGGGTTCCGATCAACCAGGACGGCCGCTGGCGCAGCGTGCTGGACGCGCTGGCGCTGCCGGCCATGTCGGCCGAGGCCGCCGAAACCCTCTTCCCCTGGCTGCGCGATCTCGCCCCGCGCGTCCGGGCGCATGTCGAGGCGGAGGCCCTTTACGGCCCCTATCTCGTCCGCCAGCAGGCCGAACGCGCCATCCTGGAGCGCGAGGAGGCGCTGGCCATCCCGGCCGAGGTCGACTTCGCCGAGATCGCCGGCCTCTCCAACGAGATGCGGGACAGGCTGCGCCGCGCTCGGCCGGCAACCCTGGGTGGCGCGGGTCGCCTCCCCGGCATCACCCCCGCTGCCATCGCGGCCCTGGCCGTTCACCTCCGGCGCGGTGTTTCACGTGAAACAGCCTGAGGCCGGGCCGCTCGATGTTCCACGTGAAACAGAGGTGCGGCTTCGGGACTACCTGGCCCTCCTCCGGACCTGGAACGCGCGGATCAACCTCGTCGCCGACGCGCCGGAAGAGCAGCTCTGGCGGCGGCATATCCTGGACTCCTGGCAGCTCCTCCCCCTGCTGCCGGACGGTCCATTGGCCGATCTCGGTTCTGGCGGCGGACTGCCTGGCCTCGTGATCGCGATCGGCCGCGAGCAGGAGACGCATCTCGTGGAGGCCGATCGCCGCAAGTCGGCCTTCCTGATCGAGGCGAGCCGCGCGCTGGATCTCCGCCACGTCTCGGTTCATCCGTCGCGAATCGAGGCGGCAAAGCTTCCGCCGATCCGTGTCGTCACCGCCCGTGCCCTCGCGCCGCTGAAAGTTCTCCTCCCACAAACCGCGCGAATCCTTGGACCTGAAGGTGTCGCGGTCTTTCCGAAGGGCCGCACGGTGGATGCGGAGTTGACGGAGGCCGCGCCGCATTGGTTTATGCAGGTCGAGCGGTTCCAGAGCCGAACCGACGCCCAAGCGACCATCCTCCGCCTCAGCGAGATCCGCCCTGCCGGTGCCTGAACCCGCCACCTATCAAGTCCTTGCCCTCGCCAACCAGAAGGGCGGCGTCGGCAAGACGACGACGGCCGTGAACCTGGCCGCCGCCTTGGCCGCGAAGCATCGCGTGGTGTTGATCGACCTGGACCCGCAGGGCAACGCCTCCACCGGCCTCGGCGTCGCGCGCGCCGCGCGGGGTGCGGGCAGCTACGCCATGCTGGTGGAGGGCCGTCCCCTCGCCGAGGTGCTGCGGCCGACCGTCATTCCTAATCTCTCCCTCGTGCCGGCCGATCCGAACCTCGCCGGCGGCGAGTTGGAGATGGTGGACCTCACCCGCCGCGAGACCCGCCTGCGCGACGCCCTCGCCAACGGCGCGGCAGCCCTCAAGGGCGTCGACTGGATCCTGCTCGACTGCCCGCCCTCGCTCGGCCTCCTCACGCTGAACGGTCTGGTGGCCGCTGATTCCGTGATGATCCCGCTCCAGGCCGAGTTCTATGCGCTGGAGGGCGTCTCGCAGATCATCCAGACGCTCGACCGCGTTCGTGCCGGCTACAACACCGCGCTGCGTCTCGACGGCATCGTGCTGACCATGTTCGACCGCCGCAACAACCTCTCCGAGGCGGTGGAGAACGACGTCCGTGCCTACTTCAAGGCGCAGGTCTACGACACGGTGATCCCTCGCAACGTCCGCGTCTCCGAGGCGCCGTCGCACGGCCTCCCCGTGACCTACTACGACCCGCGCTCCCCCGGCGCCGAGGCTTATGCCCGCCTCGCCGCTGAGTTCCTCCGCCGCCACCGCGCGCGCCTGCGCGAGCTCGCCAAGTCCGAAGGCCGCGACGCATGAGCAAGCCCCCCGCCCTCGGCCGCGGCCTCTCCGCCCTGCTGGGCGACGCAGCCGCTGTCAGCCCCTCGGCGCCGGGCCTGCGCACGCTGTCCGTCGGAGCGCTGGAGCCCGGCCCCTTCCAGCCGCGCGAGGCCATGGACGAGGCGGCGCTGGCCGAGCTTGCCGCCTCCATCCGCGAGCATGGCGTGCTGCAGCCCATCCTGGTCCGCCCGATGAAGGGCCGGCCCGACCGCTTCCAGATCATCGGCGGCGAGCGCCGCTGGCGCGCAGCCCAGACGGCCGGCCTGCACGACGTGCCCGCCCTGGTGCGCGAGTTCTCCGACCGCGAGGCCATGGCCGCAGGCCTGGTGGAGAACCTCCAGCGCCAGGATCTCAACGCGCTGGAAGAGGCGGAGGGCTACGGCCGCCTCACCGAGCAGTTCGGCCTCACCCAGGAGGCACTGGCCCGCGCCATCGGCAAGAGCCGCCCGCACATCGCCAATACGCTGCGCCTGCTGCAGCTTCCCGAGCGCGTGCGCGAGCTGCTACGCGAGGGCGCGCTGACGGCCGGCCATGCCCGTGCGCTGCTCACCGCGAAAGACCCGGTGGCCCTCGCCCTGATGGTGGTGGATCGCGGGCTGAACGTCCGCCAGGCCGAGGCACTGGCCGCCTCGAAGAAGGACGGTCCCGCGCCGCGCCAGCCGAAGACCGACGCCGAGACGCGGGCCCTGGAGCGCCAGATCACAGGCCATCTCGGCCTCAAGGTCACCATCCGCCACGGCGCCCGCGGCGGACAGGTGGTGTTGGCTTACAAGGATCTCGACCAGCTCGACGGGATCGTCAGGCTCCTCACAAAATAAGCCTGACGCCGCTTTGTGTCAGAGAGTTGATCGCCAGAAGATCTACGTGATGGCGGTGTGGGCCAGCGTGGAGATCACATCCATGCGCGGCCCGTGGAACTCGTCGGTCTGCCGCGTGTTGGACAGGAAGGCGAAGGACACGCCGGACTCCGGATCGCCCCAGCAATAGGACGAGCCCACGCCGCCATGGCCGAAGGTCTTCGGATGCGCGATGGCGCCGAGGCCGCGGGCCAGCGCCGTCTCACCCCGCAGATGCGGCCCAAGCCCGCGATGCATCGGGACGCCGTTGTATTCGTCCGGCCGGTCGCCCGTGTAGTTGCGGATCGCATAGGCGACCATGCGCGGGGACAGGATGCGCTGCCCGTTCAGCGCGCCGCCGTTCACCAGCGCCTGGTAAAAGGCGGCCATCGCCCGCGCCGTGCCGTAGCCGCCGCCGCCCGGGATGCCCGCCGCCCGTCCGGCCGGGCTGCCCTCCGGCATGCGCACGGTCCCGTCCACGTCGTGCATGTCGGTCGCCCGGATCTGCTCGTCCGCCGGCAGGCCCACGAACAGCTCCGCGCCGATGCCGAGCGGTGCGATGATCCGCCGGCGGATATAGGCGCGATGATCCTCGCCGGTGACGGCCTTGATAACTGCCGCCGCCACCCAATGCGCCGCTGCGGGATGGTAGCGGACCTTGCTGCCGGTCTCCCACTCCAGCTCGAAACCGCTCACCACCTCGCGCAACTTTGCCGCATCCTCCCAGGCCGCGGCTGGGACCTCGGCGGTCGGGAAGCCGGCCTGGTGCGTCAGCAGCTCGATGAAGGTGATGCCGCCCTTGCCGTTGGCCTCGAAGCCGGGGAGGTGCTGCGCGATCGTGTCGGTCAGGCGGATCAGCCCGTCCTCCGCCATGGCCCAGACCGCCGCGGCCGTGATCACCTTGGTGTTGGAATAGAGCAGCCACAGCGAGTCCGGCCGTGCCGCCACGCCCTTGCGCCCCTCGCCGAAGGTGCGGAACAGCGCGATCCGCCCGTTGCGCGCGACGGCCACCTGCGCGCCGGGATGGTGGCCCGCCGCGATATCGGCCTCGATACGGTCGCACATGCGCTCGAGGCGCGAGGGGTCGAGCCCGAGCTCGGCGGGCGAGGCGTCCTGCATGGGGAAGGGTGCGGTCATTCTGGCGTCTCCTGTGGTCGCGCGCATCACGCCAGAGCCGCCGCGTCTTGCCAACCGGGCCAGCGCAGGGGTTATGCTGATGTCACAATGACAAGGCACGCCGCGCGCAGACGCGGCGGCCAGGGAGATTCCGTCCATGAGCCTGAGTCGCCGCGCGGCGCTGAGCCTGCCGCTTGCCGTCCTTCCCGCTCTGGCGCGGGCACAGGGCGCGGCCTATCCGGATCGCGCCGTCCGCTACATCGTGCCCTTCACCCCCGCCGGCCTCACCGACATCATGGCGCGGCTGGTGGCGCAGCGGCTGGGCGAGATCTGGAACAGGCCGGTGGTCGTCGAGAACCGCGCCGGCGGCAATGCCATGATCGGCGCCGACGCTGCGGCCAAGTCGCCGCCGGATGGCCACACGCTGCTCGCCATCACGCTGGCGCATGCGGTGAATGTCAGCCTCTTTCCCAACGCGCCCTACGACCTGATGCGGGATTTCGCCCCCATCTCCGTGCTCGGCTCCCTGCCGCTCGTCGTCTGCGTGAACCCGTCGAATCCCGCACGGAATCTGCAGGAGTTGATGGCCCAGGCGCGCGGCCGCGTGATGAATGGCGGCTCCTCCGGCAACGGCACGCCGCCGCATCTGGGGCTCGAGCTGTTCCGGCGCGCTTCCGGCGCCGGAGCCAACATCACCCACGTTCCCTATCGCGGCGGCGCGCCCTCGGTGACGGACCTGATGGCCGGCAACCTCCAGCTCCTCGTCTCGAACCTGCCGGAGTGCCTGCCGCAGCTCCAGGCCGGGTCGCTGCGCGGCCTTGCCGTCACGGGCGCCGGGCGCCATCGCCTGGTCCCCGAGATCCCGACCGTCGCCGAGGCCGGCGCGCCCGGGATGCAGATCACGAGCTGGACCGCCATGGTCACCAACGCCGCCGCCCCGACGTCGATCCTCACCGAGATCGGCCGCGCCACCCAGATCGCGCTGCGGGAGGGCGAGGCGCGCCGCCGGGCCGAGGAGGGCGGTTTCGACGTCCTCGCCTGGGACGCCGACCGTTCCAGGACCTTCATCGGCGAGGAGGTCGCCCGCTGGGGCCGCCTGGTGCGCGAGGCCGGCATCCGCGCCGACGCCTGAACTTGCCCCGCCCCCCGATCCGGGCTTGAAGCGCCGCATGAGCGACCTGCCCCTACTGAGCCTCGCCGAGGCGGAAGCCCTCGCCGCGGCCGCCCTCCGCGCCGCCGGCGCCAATCCGGAAATGGCCGCCCTCACCGCCGAGGCCCTGGTCGCCGCCGAGGCCGAGGGCCAGGGCGGCCACGGCCTCTCGCGCGTCGCCATGTATGCCGGCTTCCTGAAGGAGGGCCGCGCCGACGGCACGGCCCTCCCGCGCGTCACGGCCGGGCGCGGCGGCGCGGCCCTGGTCGATGCCGGCAATGGCCTGGCCTACCCCGCGCTGCGTCTCGCCGAGATGGAGGCTGTCAGCCGGGCCAGGGAGCACGGCGTCGCCTTTGTCGCCGTCACCAACAGCCATCACGCCGGCGCCATGGCGCTGCCGGTCCGGCGTCTCGCGCGGCAGGGCCTGGTCGCGCTGGCCTTCACCAACTCGCCCTATGCGATGCCCGTGCCCGGTGGCCGCCGCCCGCTGCTCGGCACCAATCCCGTCGCCGCCGCCTTCCCGCGCCGGGGCGCCGCGCCGATGGTGATCGACCTCGCCCTCTCCGAAGTCGCGCGGGGGAAGATTATGGTCGCCGCCAAGGAGGGACGCCCCATCCCCGAGGGCTGGGCGCTCGATGCCGAAGGCCGCCCGACCACCGACCCCAAGGCCGCGCTGGACGGCGCGATGCTCGCCATGGGCGGGATCAAGGGCGCGGCGCTGGCGCTCGTGGTGGAGGTGCTCTGCGTGGCGCTCGGCGGCGCGGCCTTCGGTTTCGAGGCCGACAGCTTCTTCGCGCCCTCGCCCAATGCCCCGAGGCTGGGCCATGCGATCCTCGCCATCGACCCGGGCGCGCTGGCCGGCACCGACGCTTTCCTGGATCGGATGGACGCCCTGGTCGCCGCCATGCTCGGCGACGAAGGCGTCCGCCTCCCCGGCACGCGCCGCGACAATCTGACCGATATCGCAACGATCCAGGGTATTTCGATATCGAAACAAATACAGGACCAGCTCCGGGCCCTCGCCCATGTCTGACTACGCCCCGTCTGACTTCTCTCCACCCCCGCGCCGGCCGGAGCCGCAGCGCATCTGCGGGGCGAATGCCGTCCGCGCCCTCTTCCTTCGCCGTCCCGAGGCTGTGCAGCGTCTGCATTACCTCGCCGAGCGCCGCCCCGTCGCCGGCCCGCTCTGCCGCTACCTGGCGCGCCACCACAAGGCGTACCGCGAGGTTCTCGCCGACGAGCTCGCCCGCATCGCCGGCACCGAGCATCATGGCGGCATCGTCGCCATCGCCGATCCGCGCCGCGCCCAGCCGATCGGCAGCCCGCCGCAGCCCATCCTCTTCGCGGCACCCGTGCTTCCCGTGCTGGACGGCATCGGCAACCCGCACAACCTCGGCGCCATCGCACGCGGCGCGGCCTTCTTCGGCGCCAAGGCGATGCTGATCTCGGGCGACGCCCGCCAGGCCGACCTCTCCGACGCCGCCTTCCGCACCTCCGAGGGCGCGCTGGAGCATCTCGCCGTCTTCCGCGCCGACGACCTGGCCCAGAACCTCCGCCGCCTCTCCGGCCAGCTCCTCACCGTGGGCGCCGCCGCAGCCGGCGGCCTGCCGCCCGAGGCCCTGCCGCGCAACAAGCCCATCGCCCTGGTCCTTGGCCATGAGGAGGCCGGCCTTTCGCCCGAGGTCCTCGCCGCCTGCGAGCTCCGCGTGACCCTGCCTGGCTCCGGACTGGTCGAAAGCCTCAACGTCGCGGCGGCCGCAGCGGTCCTGTTCCACACTTTGTCACCGTTAGCTCGCCGCCAAGGCCCTTGAACGCCCATACCCCCGGCGTGCATGGTCCGGCTCACATGCCGACCGATACGTTCAGCGCCGAGACCAGGGACGGCCGGCTCCACCTGCACTTCGCGGGCTCGCTGGACCGCGCCGCCGCCGCGGCCCGCTGGGACGAGGCCCACCGCGCCGCCAAGGGCGCCCATGCGGTCACGCTCGACGCCGGCGAGGTCACGACGCTGGACTCCGGCGGCGCCGCCCTCCTGGTCTCGCTCGCGACGCACGAGGCCGAATGGGTCGAGCCCAGGGACGCGGCCGCGCGCGGCGCGCTGGAGCGCTTCCGCAAGGGCCTCGGCACCGCCAAGGCGCCGGCGCCGCGCCATCACAAATTCCGCCCCGTCGCGGCCCTCGGCGCCTACACGCTCGGCCGCTATCAGAGCTTCCTCGAGCGCGCCGCCTTCATGGGCGACACGATCCTCACGGCCGTGGGCCTCCTGCCGCGCCCCTGGCGGCTGCGCTGGGCCGAGGTGCTGCGCCACCTGGACGAGGCCGGCACCCAGGCCTTCCCGCTCTGCATCCTGCTGGGCACGCTGATCGGCGTGATCCTCGCCTTCCAGTCCTCCGTGCCCATGCGGCAGTTCGGCGCCGAGATCTTCATCCCCCAGCTCGTCGGCATCTCGCTGACGCGCGAGCTCGGCCCGCTGCTCGCCGGGGTGATCCTCGCGGGACGCACCGGCTCGGCCTATGCGGCCGAGCTCGGCACCATGCGGGTGAACGAGGAGGTGGACGCGCTGAAGATCATGGGCCTCGATCCCACGGCCTGGCTGGTCGTCCCGCGCATCCTCGCCTCCACTTTGGTCATGCCGGCGTTGAGCATGGTCATGAACGTCACCGGCCTCATCGGCATGGCCATCGTCATGGCGACCCTGGGCTTCCCGCCCGTCGCCGTGCTGAACCAGCTGGAGCAATGGCTCTCGATCGGCGACCTCGCGGGCGGGCTGGGCAAGGGCGCGGTCTTCGGCCTGGCGATCGGCTATGTGGGCTGCCGCTCGGGCCTCTCGGCCGGCCGCGGGCCGCGCGCCGTGGGCGACGCGGCGACCGGCGCCGTGGTGGGCGGCATCGTGGCGCTGGTGCTGCTCGACGGGCTCTTCGCCGTGCTCTTCTTCCGGCTGGGCTGGTGATGGCGGAACCCCCCAAGACGGAAGCCGCGCCGGAGGCCGTCATCAAGGCCCGCAACGTGGCGATGCGCTTCGGCCGCCGCACCGTCTTCAAGGACGTCACCTTCGACGTCCGCCGCGGCGAGATCTTCGTCATCCTGGGCGGCTCCGGCTGCGGCAAGTCCACCCTGCTGAAGCTGCTCATCGGGCTGATGCCGCCCAGCCATGGCGAGATCGAGGTGCTCGACGGGGAATGGTCGAAGCTGGAGGGCGAGGCGCGGCGGGACCTGCTGCGGCGCATCGGCGTCATGTGGCAGTCGGGCGCGCTGCTCGGCTCGCTGACCCTGGCCGAGAACGTGGAGCTGCCGATCGAGGCGCACAGCAAGCTCCCCGAGGCCGCGCGCGCCCTGGTGGCCAGCGCCAAGCTGGGCCTGGTCGGCCTCGGCGACGCCACCGACCGCCTGCCGGCCGAGATCTCCGGCGGCATGCTGAAGCGCGCCGGCATCGCCCGCGCCATGGCGCTGGATCCCGAGATTCTCTTCCTGGACGAGCCCTCGGCCGGTCTCGATCCCATCACCTCGGCCGGGCTCGACCAGCTCATCCTCTCCCTGGCGCGGGAGACCGGCACCACCTTCGTGGTCGTGACCCACGAGCTGCAATCCATCCTCGCCATTGGCGACCGGTGCATCATGCTGGACAAGGACGCCCAGGGCATGATCGCCGAGGGCGATCCGAAGAAACTCCGCGACGAGAGCGAGCATCCCACGGTGCGCGCCTTTTTCCGGCGGGAGGCGATGTAGGTGGCGAGCATACGCAGGATTCAGGTCTCGGTCGGCATCATGGTGCTCGTGGGCATCGGCCTGCTGCTGGGCTTCGTGCTCTTCCTCACCCAGAACCGGCTGGGCGGCAGCGATTCCGTCATGGAGACCTATATCCGCGAGAGCGTGCAGGGGCTCGAGGTGGGCTCGCCGGTGCGGTACCGCGGCGTCTCGGTCGGGCGCGTCACGCAGATCGGGCTGGCCTCGGCCGAGTACCGGAGGCCCGAGGGTGAGCCCTTCGCGGCCTCCTTCCAGCTCGTGGTGGTGCGCTTCGCGGTGAATCTGGGCCGGGTGGGCGACATCCCTTCGCTGGACGATGCGGTGAAGCTCGGCCTGCGGGCCCGGCTGTCGAGCCAGGGCATCACGGGCGTCTCCTACATCGAGCTGGATTTTCTCGACTCGGCCCGCAACGAGCCGCTCCGTACCCTCCCCTGGGAGCCCAAGTACCCCTGGGTTCCGTCGGTGCCCTCCACGGTGGCACAGGTGCAGTCGGCGGCGGAGATGGTCATGCGGCAGCTGCAGGACATCGATTTCGCCACGCTCTTCGGGAACATCAACGGCCTCGCGGCGGAGCTGCGCGACCAGGTGAAGGCGGCGGAGGTCGCCCGCGCGGTGCACGAGGCGACCGAGCTGCTGGCCGACTTCCGCCGCACCCTCGACCACGCGGACATCCCCGGCGTGCTGGGCGAGATCCGCACCACCACCACGACGCTGCGGGAGACGGTGAACTCCCCGGACGTGCGCAGCGCGCTGACCTCGCTGGCCGCCGCCGCGCAGGACCTGCGCCGCACCGCCGCCCGGCTGCCGGGGACGATCACCCAGCTCGACGCCGGCGTCCGCGGCGTGCGCAGCACCACCGGCGACCTGCAGGCCGATCTCGCCCCCGTGCTGCGCGACCTGCGCGCCACCACGTCCAACCTGCGCGAAACGACCGAGGCATTGCGACGCTCGCCGTCGCAGGCCCTCCTGGGCGCCCCACCCCCGACCCCAAGCGGAGCCGGCCGATGAAACGGCGCCTTCTTCTCACGCTGCCGCTGCTGGCGGGGGGCTGCTCCCTCCTGCCGAGCCGGCCCTACCTGGAGACCCGGCGCTATGCGCTGGAGCCGCGGCGGCCGGCCTCGGCGCCGCGGGCGGGCGCGCCGCGCGGCGCGATCCTGCTGCGGACGCTGCGCAGCGGGCCGGGCATGGAGGTGCGCGGGCTGCGGCGCGTGAATCCGGACGGCACGCTGGGCGTCGCCTTCTACGACGAATGGCTGGCGCCGCCGGCCGAGCTGGTGGAATCCGCGCTGCGGGAATGGCTCATCGCCTCGGGTGCCTTCTCCGCCGTGGCGGCGCCGGGCTCGCGGCTCTCCACGCCCTTCATCCTGGAGGCCGAGCTGATCGCGCTGCAGGCCGAGCCGAGCCAGGCCCGCGCCGGCATGACCGCACTGCTGCTGGCCGATGGCGAGGGGCTCAACGACCCGCGCGTCCTCGCCCAGCGGCGGCTGGAGGCGGTGGTGCCCCTGCCGGCAGATGCCACGCCCGGCGCCCAGGCCGCAGGGATGCAGGCGGCCGTGGGGCGGCTCTTCGCGGATCTGGAATCCTGGCTTGTCTCCAGCGTCCCGGAAATGAGACGACGTTAACCCTTCGCTCATAGACCCACCCGGATAATCCCAAAACCGAGACGCGATCTCGGCTGGCGGATTTTTCCCTGTCCTGCGGGGCAGAGGGGGCGAGATGAGCGGGACGACGGCATCCAACTCCTGGGACGAGATCTGGGCGGAATTCGACGCGCGGCAGCCGGCCCGTGTCGTCGCGCCGGCCCGGCCCTCTCGTCCGGCGGCCAAGGTCCGGACGCGCCCCACCCTCGGCTTCGGGCGGCTGCTTGCGCTGATCGGCCTCGGGCTGGTCGCGCTCTACGTCGCCTCGCCCGTGGCCTCGGCCCTGCAGGTGGCGGCCGCGATCCAGCGCGGGGATGCGGAGGCGCTGGCCGGCCAGGTCGATTGGAACGCGCTGCGTCCGGGCCTCACCGCCGCGCTCTCCGCCCGGGCCCGCGACCAGGAACCGCGACCCATGCCCGCCTTCATCGCCGGCATGGCGCGCGACATGGCGGCGCGGCTCTCGGAGCCCGACGCGCTGGCGGGCCTGCTGAGCGCACATCTGGCCCAGGGCGGGCCGGCGCGGGAGATGCTGGGCCGCGTGCGGATCCTCGAGGCCAGGGTCTGGGATATCGAGCTCTCGCCGCCCCGGGCGCCGCAGCGCGCGGTGCGGCTGACGCTGGGGCTCGCCGATCCGTGGCGGCTGCGCTGGGAGGTGCGGGCGATCGCGCTGCCGTCCCAGGCCGGCAGCGGCTTCTAACCCCGCAGCGGCAGTCCCATGGCCTGCCGCGCGAAGCTGCGCTTCAGCAGGGGGATCCGGTTCACGGCCGCGATCCCCAGGCGTCGCGCCAGCCGCACCGGCCCGATATCGTTGCCGAACAGCTTTTCCAGCACATGGGTGGCGCCGATCATCATCAGCGCGTCCGGCCGGCGCCGGGCCTGGTAGCGCGCCAGCAGCGCCGCACTGCCGGCATCCGCGCCCGCCGCATGGGCCTCGGCCACTAGCTCGACCAGCGCCGTCACGTCCCGGAAGCCGATGTTCAGCCCCTGCCCGGCGATCGGGTGCATGCCATGCGCGGCGTCGCCGACCAGCGCCAGCCGCTCGGCCACGTAGCGCGTGGCGTGCATGGCGCTCAGCGGATAGTGCCAGCGCCGGCCGATCGGCTCGATGGCGCCGAGATGCCCGCCGATGCGTCGGCGCAACTCGCGGGCGAAGGCCTCGTCCGGCAGCGCCAGCATCCGCTCGGCCGTGGCGCGCCGCTCGGACCAGACGAAGGACGAGGCGTGCGGGAGCGTGCTGGTCCCGAAGCTGCCGAGGTCGGAGAGCGGCAGCTGCGCGAAGGGGCCGGCGGGGAGAAAAAGCTCCAGCGCGCGGTTGTGGTGCGGCAGCTCGTGGGCGAAGGCGCCGACCATGCCGATCTGCCCGTAATCGTGCCGCGCCGTGCCGATGCCCGCCGCCTGCCGCAGCGGGCTGTTGCGCCCCTCGGCGCCGACCACGAGCTGCGCGTGGATGATGCGCCCGTCGGCCAGGGTCACCGTGACGCCCTCGGCGCCGCGCGTCACCTTGGCGGTCATCGGCGCGAAGGCGTGCAGGTTGGCCATGCCGGGCAGCCGGGCGTTCAGCGCCACGCGCAGCGCACGGGCCTCGACCATCCAGCCGAAGGGCTCGCCGCCGACCTCGGCCGAGTCGAAATCCAGGTCGAGCCGGGAGGGCGCCTCGCCCGCGCGCCCGTCGGCGACCTTGATCCCCTCGATGGGGCAGGGCGTGGTCGGCAGCCGTTCCCAAATGCCGGCCTCGTCCAGCAGCCGGCGCGAGGCCAGGGCGATCGCATAGGCGCGGCCGTCGAAGCCGGCGAGCTCCATGGGCGGCAGCGGCGCAGCGTCGACGACGGCCGTCGGCACGCCGCGCGCCGCGAGGGCCGCGGCCAGCGTCGCGCCCACGGGGCCGGCCCCGATGACGGCGACGGAAACCTCGAGATCGGGGGGGGCGGAAGTGGATGACATGGGCACAGACTATGCCATTTCCGGCGTTGCGCGGAGCACCCTGCATGCTGCATCGCAACCTGACTCAGGGGTAATCTCGCCGAGGGCCGATCTGGCGTCTTCGCGCCTCGGAACCTGCCTCAAATTCGGGCAGGTCCGTGCGCAAGCCACGCTGCATCCTCGATTCTTGGCTGGCACAACTCTTGAATGAAAGCTGAACTGATTGGCGGTTTCCCGTTGGCGGGAAAATTTGGGAGAGAGGCAGGCGGATGAAGCTCGTGATGGCGATCATCAAGCCCTTCAAGCTCGACGAGGTGCGCGACGCGCTCACCCCGCTCGGCGTGCAGGGGCTCACGGTGACGGAGGTGAAGGGATTCGGTCGCCAGAAAGGCCAGACCGAAATCTACCGGGGGGCCGAATACCAGGTGAGCTTCCTGCCCAAGCTCAAGATCGAGGTCGCGGTCGCCTCCGAACTGGCGGACGCGGTGGTCGAGGCCATCGCGGCCTCCGCCCGGACCGGCAAGATCGGCGACGGCAAGATCTTCGTCCTCGACCTGGAGCGCGCGCTGCGCATCCGCACGGGCGAGACCGACGGGGCTGCGCTGTGATGCGGATCAGCCCTCAACAACATGACCGCGCCATCGCGCGCACGAGCCTTGGGAGAATTGTCGACATGAAATCCTGGATGCGCGGCGCCCTCGCGGCCGCCCCGCTGCTGGCCCTTTCGGCGCCGGCCTTCGCGCAGGACGCGAAGGTGGACACGGGCGACACGGCCTGGATGATGGTGTCCACGGCCATCGTGCTGATGATGACCATCCCCGGCCTCGCGCTGTTCTACGGCGGCATGGTCCGCAAGAAGAACGTGCTCTCCACGCTGGCGCAGTCCTTCGCCATCACGGCGCTGGTCTCGGTCGCCTGGATCGTGCTCGGCTACAGCCTCGCCTTCGGCGAGGGCGGCGCCTATATCGGCGACATGTCCAAGTTCCTGCTCGGCGGCATTGCCGAGAACTGGGACAAGCCCTTCACCCTGGGCTCGGGCGACGCCGCGGTGGCCTTCACCATCCCGGAGACCGTCTTCGTCGTCTTCCAGATGACCTTCGCGATCATCACCGCCGCGCTGATCACCGGCGCGCTGGCCGACCGCATCAAGTTCTCGGGGCTCCTGGTCTTCGTGCTGCTGTGGACGCTGCTGGTCTACTCGCCGATCTGCCATTGGGTCTGGCACCCGAACGGCTGGATCTTCGCCCTGGGCGCGCTCGACTTCGCCGGCGGCACGGTGGTGCACATCAATGCCGGTGTCGCCGGCCTGGTGGGCGCGCTGATCCTCGGCAAGCGCACGGGCTACGGGACCGAGAACATGTCCCCCTACAACCTGGCCTTCGCCGTGATCGGCGCCTCGCTGCTGTGGGTGGGCTGGTTCGGCTTCAATGCGGGCTCCGCCGGCGCGGCCGGCGGCCGTGCGGGCATGGCCTTCCTGGTGACCAACACGGCCGCGGCCGCCGCGGCGCTGACCTGGATGATCGCGGAGTGGGCGATCAAGGGTAAGCCTTCGGTGCTCGGCGTGATCTCGGGCGCGGTGGCGGGCCTTGTCGCCATCACCCCGGCGGCGGGCTTCGTGCTGCCGGGCGCGTCGATCATCATCGGTGTGGTGGCGGGCCTGGCCGGCTTCTGGGGCGCGACCGCGCTGAAGCATTGGCTCGGCTACGATGACAGCCTGGACGCCTTCGGCGTGCACGGCATCTGCGGCATCGCCGGCGCGCTGCTGACGGGCATCCTCTCCTACGGCCCGCTCTCGGCCACGACGGCGGCGCCGGAGGGCGTGTCGGGCTCCACCGCGCAGCTGCTCATCCAGCTGGAGGCGGTGGCGGCGGTCTTCGTCTTCACGGCGGTGGCCACGGCCATCCTGCTGAAGATCGTGGACGCGATCGTCGGCCTGCGGGTCAGCGAGGAGGAGGAGCGCGAGGGCCTCGACGTCACGCAGCACGGCGAGCGTCTGGGGTAAGCCCTTCCCTCGTCGGGACTTGGATCGGGCGCCGGGGGGAGACCTCCGGCGCCCTTTTCGTTGGACTTGACCCGGCACGGGCGAACGCCCTTCACTAGGCCCATGCGGGACATCGCGGCCCTCCCGAGGGGCGACGAAGACACGTTGTGGGCCGTGGTGGCGACCGTGGGGCGCGCCAACCGCGTGGCGGAGATTTTTCGAAGTCGGACCGCTGCGTTGGAGGACCGGGCGTGGCGCGCGCAGCAGGTCAAGGCCTATGCAGACTTTTTGGTTCGGTCGGAGCAGCCGGTGCCGCATTACTCGGTGGCGCCGATCCGGCGGTCGGACCTGCCGAGGAAGTGGACGCCGTTGCCGGCGCTGGGGTTCCTGAGGGGGAAGTTCATCTGAAAGGGGGCTCCGCCCTGTTGTCTCCGCTTCGCGGCCAACCCCCCTTCAGGGCTTTATGCCCTGGACCCTTTCACTGATCGAAGATCCAAGAAACTGAGTTTCCTGGTGAGGAGCTCGAGGGGCAAAGCCCCTCGAAACCCTCAATACATATGCTGCCCGCCGTTGATCGACAGCGTCGACCCCGTCACGAAATCCGCATCATCGGCCGTGAGAAACACCACGCCCCGCGCGATATCCTGCGCCGTCCCCAGCCGCCCGCGCGGAATGCGCGCGATGATCTTCTCCAGCACCTCCGGCGGCACCGCGCGCACCATCTCCGTATCCACATAGCCCGGCGCGATCGCGTTCACTGTGATCTGCGCGCGCGCGCCTTCCTGCGCCAGCGCCTTGGTGAAGCCGTGGATGCCGGATTTCGCGGCGGCGTAGTTCACCTGGCCGTACTGCCCTGCCTGCCCGTTGATCGAGCCGATGTTCACGATGCGCCCGAACTTCCGCGCGCTCATCCCGTCCCACACCGCTTTGCAGAGGTTGTAGCAGGAGCCGAGGTTGGTATCGATCACGTCGTCCCACATCTTGCGGTCGAGACGCTTCATCACGCCGTCGCGCGTGATGCCGGCATTGTTGACCAGGATCTCGATGGGCCCGTGCTCGGCCTCGATCTTGCTCACGGCCTCGACGCATTGCTCGTAGTTCGAGACGTCGAACTTGACGCAGGGAATGCCCGTGCGCTCGGTGAAGGCCTTCGCCGCCGCGTCATTGCCGGCGTAGTTGGCGACGACCTTGCGCCCCGCGGCCAGGAGCCCCTCGCTGATCGCCGCGCCGATCCCGCGCTGCCCCCCCGTCACCAATGCCAGACGCGCCATTTCGGGCCTCCCCAAAAGCTGTTTTGCCCAACCACTTCGCCCGCGGCCGCGCTACCGGAAATCGGTGACAAAACCTAGCGAACGCCGAGGTTTGAAACCAGCCACTGGCAGTGCGGTGCAGCGAAACACGGGACGTTGTGTATAGCTTCCGATCCCAGCCGCGCGCTGCGATGGATCAGCCTCGCCGAAGCTGGAACAGCGCCTGCTGCCCGAAGAGATTCGCGAGCCGCACGGAGCGGCGCCACGGCGCCTTCAGCCCCTTCTCGTCCACCGCGAGCCACTGCTCGATGACGTAGCCCTCCATCTCCGCCAGCGCGAAGAAGTCGAGGATGGTGCAGGGGTGGATGTTGGGCGTCTCGTACCAGGGGCGCGTCCAGGTCTCGGTGTCCGGCATGCGGCCGCCGAAGAGCAGCTTCAGCCGCATCTCCCAATGGCCGAAATTGGGAAAGCTCACGATGGCGTGGCGGCCGATGCGCAGCATCTGGCGCAGCACCTCGCGCGGCTTTTCCACCGCCTGCAGCGTGCGGCTCAGCACCACGTAGTCGAAGGCCTGGTCGGGGTAGAAGGCGAGGTCGTTGTCGGCGTCGCCGTGGATGACGGCGAGGCCCTGCGACACGGCCTCGGTGGCGGCCTGCATGTCGATCTCGATGCCGCGCGCGTCCACGCCCTTGGTGGCCAGCTCCGCCATCAGCGCGCCGTCGCCGCAGCCGATGTCGAGCACGCGCACGTTGGGTGGGATCATCCCGGCGATGAGGCTGAGGTCGAGCCGCATGTTCTTGGCGACGTACTGGACGGAGCCGTCGGCGGCGCGGGTGCGGAGGGGCGGCGGATCCGGGGCCCTGGGCGTGGTCGGCGGGACGACAGGCTGCGCAGGTGCCGGCGCGGGGCGTGCCGATGGTGCCGCGGGCGGCGCAGCGGTGGGTTGGGCAGCGGCCGGCGCAGGCACGGTGGCGACGGGCGGGAGTGCTGCCGGGCCGGGTGGAGGCTCCGGCATCGGGTCCGCAGCGGGAAGAGCCGGGACGGCTGCGGCCGTCGGCACGATGTCCGAGGCTTCCGGCGCCAGGGCCACGACATCAGCGGCGGGAACGGGCTCCGGTGCCGGCGGACTCGCCGGCGCTTCCGGCTCGGCCAGCGAAAGCCCGTCCAGCCCTGCCTGATTCCGCAGCGCGCCGATGGGATCGGCCGTGCCGGCCCAGCGCAGGATCAGCGCGCGCTGCGAGTCCACCAGGATCAGGCACAGGCCCGGCCGCAGCCCTGCCGCCTCGCGGTCGAAGATCTCCAGGACCTTCTCCGCGCCGGAAAAGTCGCGGCGCCGGCGGATGACGCGCCAGGAGGAATCCCCCTCCGGCAGCTCGGAATAGCCGCCGAGGGTGAAGAGGAGGCGGCTCACGCCTGGTCCGGCCAGATGTCGCGCTCCGTCCAGCCGAGCTCGGCGAATTCGCCGGCGCGCAGCGGCGCCTCGCCGACGGAGAAGAACTCGTCGAGCTGCGGCGGTTTCACGCCGGTTCCGGAGAGCATGGCGTGGACCTGTCCGCGATGGTGGATGTCGTGCTCGAAGAGGTGCAGCAGCAGCCGGTCGGCGCGCTCGCGCTGGATGCGCGGGCCGCGATGGACCTCGACGATATGGCCGAGATCGTCCAGCGCCTCGCACCAGGCGATGAGGCGGTTGTCCACGGCGGCCTGCTCGCGCCGCAGTTCGGCGACGGTGGCGCAGGGGAGCTTGTTCGCGAAGGCGGCGTGACCGAGCGTGCCGCCTTCCATCGCGTCCACATAGAACCAGTCGATGATGAGGATGTGGTTCAGCGTGGCCTTGATCGAGGGGAAGAAGCTCGTGCGCGTGGCCTCGAACTCCTCCTGCGACAGCCCTTCGCAGGCCTTCAGCAGGCGATGGTTTGCCCAGGCGTTGTTGCGCGCCTGCGCCGCGAGGTAGAGGGCGGCCGGATAGGCGCTCATGCGCCGAGCGTCCGCGCCGCGCCGGCGAGGAATCCGCCGAGGGCGCGGTGGAATTCCGGCTCGTCAAGCAGGAACGCGTCGTGACCCTTGTCGGTGGGCACCTCGATGAAGCTGACCGGCGCCGCCGCCGCGTTCAGCGCGCGGACGAGGGCGCGGCTCTCGCTGGTCGGAAAGAGCCAGTCCGACGAGAAGCTCGCCACGAAGAAGCGCGTCGGCGTCCCCGCGAAGGCCGCGGCCACGCTGCCGTGCTCGTTGGCGAGGTCGAAATAGTCCATCGCGCGGGTGATGGTGAGGTAGGAGTTCGCGTCGAAGCGGCGCACGAAGGTGCTGCCCTGGTGGCGCAGGTAGCTCTCCACCTGGAAGACGTCCTCCAGGAAGGTGACCGCAGAGGCGCCCTGCAGCCGCCGCCCGAACTTTCGGGTGAGCGCGGCCTCCGACAGGTAGGTGATGTGCGCGACCATCCGCGCGACCGAGAGGCCCTGGGCCGGGATGCGCCCGTCCTCCCAGTAGCGGCCGCCGCGCCAGTCGGGGTCGGAATGGATCGCGGCGCGTCCCACCTCGTGGAAGGCGATGTTCTGCGCGGAATGGTGTGAGGCGGTGGCAATCGGCGCCGCGGCGAAGACCGCATCCGGATAGGTGGCGGCCCATTCCAGCACCTGCATCCCGCCCATGGAGCCGCCGATCACCGCCAGCAGCCGCTCGATGCCCAGGTGCTCGACCAGCTTCTTCTGCGCCCGCACCATGTCGCGGATGGTGACGGATGGAAAATCCGTGCCCCAGGGGCGGCCCTGGGGGACGCCGTTCTCGTCCGTCATCTCCTCGCGCGGGCCGGTCGAGCCCATGCAGCCGCCGAGGACATTGGCGCAGATGACGAAGAAGCGGTTCGTGTCGACGGCCTTGCCGGGGCCGATGATCGCGTCCCACCAGCCGCCCTTGCCGGTCAGGGGCTGGCGCTCGGCGACATACTGGTCGCCGGTCAGCGCGTGGCAGACCAGGACGGCGTTGCTGCGTGCGGCGTTCAGCGCGCCGTAGGTGCGGTAGGCCACGGCGAGCGGGCGGATCACGGCGCCGCAGTCGAGCACGAGCCCCTCGGGAAGCACGGCCCGCTGATGCTCGATCACCGGAAAGGGCGCGGTCTGATCCATGCCATCCCAGAGATAAGGCCTGCCCCGACGGCCCGCAACTTGGCGGCGGTTCCGCGCATGCCTTCGCCGCGCATGGCTTTGCTGCGATGGGGCGCCTTGGCGCGGGGCGGCGGCGCGGCTATGCGTCATCCACCCATGCCCGATGCCCCGACCGCCAGCGAGACCGACAGCGCAACCCTGGGCGCCCTGCGCGCCGAGATCGACACGCTCGACGACGCCCTGCAGGACCTGCTGGTCCGCCGCGCCCAGGTGGTGCAGCGGCTGGCCGCCGGCGGCTCCAAGCCGGCCGGCACGGTGCTCCGCCCGGGGCGCGAGGCCGCGATCCTGCGCCGCCTGCTGGGACGCCACGCCGGCCCCCTGCCGCGTGTCGCCCTGGTGCGTCTTTGGCGTGAGCTCTTCGCCACCTCCGTCGCCCAGCAGGGCAATTTCTCCATCGCCCTGCCGCCCGACCCGGCCCTGGCGCGGCTGGCGGCCGAGCATTTCGGCGCGAGCACGGCGCAGCGCCAGCACCCCTCGCTGCACGCGGCCCTGGCCGCGCTCGGCGGGCGGGACGCCAGCATCGCCATCCTCCCCTGGCCGCGGGAAAGCGACGAGGGCGCGGAGGAGTGGTGGGCGCATTTCGACCCGCACCACCTCTCCGTGATCGCACGGCTGCCCTTCTACAGCGACCGCGAGCCGCCGCTGGAGGCCGCCGTCATCGGGCTGCACCCGGCCGATCCCTCGGGCCATGACGCGACGCTGCTGCGGCTCGAGGTCTCGGGCGAGCCGAGCCGCGCCTCGCTGGCGGCCCTCTCCGGCACCGGCCGCGTCGTCGCCATGCGGCGCGAGGAGGGGTTCACCCGCGCGCTGATCGAGACCATGGGCGCTCCGCCGCCCGACGCCGTCATCCTCGGCCGCTACGCCGTGCCGGAGCGTGGAGCGAAGCCATGAATGCCCTGATCCCCCGCCCCTCCATCCTCTCGATCGAGCCCTATGTGGGCGGCGAGTCGAAGATCCCGGGCGTGAACCGGATCGTGAAGCTTTCGAGCAACGAGGGCGCCTTCGGCCCGCCGCCAGCCGCGATGGAGGCCTATGCTTCCATCGCCAAGGAGCTGCACCGCTATCCCGATCCCGGCTCGACGGCGCTGCGCGAGGCCATCGGCGCGCGCTTCGGGCTGGATCCAGCGCGTATCCTCTGCGGCAACGGCTCGGACGAGCTGCTGGCCTATCTGATCCTCGCCTATGGCGGCGAGGGCACGGACCTCGTCATGTCGGCGCACGGCTTCGTGATGTACGACCTGACCGGCCGCTACGCCGGCAGCCAGGTCATCAAGGTGCCGGAGAAGAACCTCACGGCCGATGTGGACGGCATCCTGGCCGCCGTCGGCCCGCGCACGCGCATCGTCTGCCTGGCGAACCCGAACAACCCGACCGGCACGCTGCTGCCGAGCTCGGAGGTGCGGCGCCTGCGCGCGGGGCTGCGCGGCGACATCCTGCTGGTGATCGACGCGGCCTATGCGGAATACGTCACCGACCCGGATTTCGATCCCGGGAACGCGCTGGTGGATGCCAGCGACAACACGGTGATGACGCGCACTTTCAGCAAGATCTTCGGGCTCGGCGGCGTGCGGCTGGGCTGGGCTTATATGCCGGCTCATGTGATGGACATCCTGGGCCGCATCCGCGGGCCCTTCAACGTGAACGCGGCGGCGCAGGCCGCGGGCGCGGCCGCGCTGGCCGAGAAGGGCTGGATCGAGAAGTCCATCGCGCACAACACGGAGTGGCGCGGCAAGCTGGCGGCCGCTCTCGAGGCCATCGGCATCAAGGTCTGGCCGAGCCATGGCAATTTCATCCTCGCGGACTTCGCGACGCCGGAGAAGGCGAAGGCCGCCGACGCGTATCTGCGCGCGCGCGGCCTGATCGTGCGCGCCATGGGCGCCTACGGCCTCGGCCAGTGCCTGCGCATCACCATCGGCACGTCAGAGGAATGCGGCATGGTCGCGGAGGCGCTGACCGCCTTCATGCGCGATGGCGGCTGAGCCCCTTTTCGACCGGCTCTGCCTGATCGGCGCGGGGCTGATCGGCGGCTCCATCGCCCGCCGCGCCCGTGAGACCGGAGAGATCGCCGGTGAGGTCGTGGTCAGCGCCCGCACCGGCAAGACGCTGGACCGCGTGCGCGAGCTCGGCTTCGCCGACCGCGTCGAGGAGGACCCCGCCAGGGCCGTCGAGGGCGCCGACTGCGTCATCCTCTGCGTGCCGGTGGGCGCCTATGCCGAGGTGATGGCGCGGATCGCGCCGCACCTGAAGCCCGGCGCCATCCTCAGCGACGTCGGCTCCACCAAGGGCTCCGTGCTGCGCGACCTGCAGCCGCTGCTGCCGGAAGGCGTGCACCTGGTCCCCGCGCACCCCATGGCCGGCACCGAGTTCTCCGGCCCGGATTCCGGTTTTTCGGCCCTCTTCGAGGGCCGGTACACCATCCTCACGCCAACCGAGGGCACCGATCCGGACGCCGTCGCGACGCTGCGCGGGATGTGGCAGCGGTGCGGCGCGATGATCGAGTGCATGGACGCCGCCACCCACGACAAGGTCGTGGCCATCGTCTCGCACCTGCCGCACCTCATCGCCTTCACGATCTGCGGCACGGCGGACGACCTCTCGGAAGAGACGCGGGAGAGCGTGCTGAAGTTCGCCGCCTCCGGCTTCCGCGACTTCACCCGCATCGCCGGCAGCGACGTGGCCATGTGGCGCGACGTCTTCCTGAACAACCGCCCGGCGGTGCTGGAGATGCTGGCCCGCTTCACCGAGGACGCCCAGGCCTTCGGCCGCGCCATCCGCTGGGGCGACGAGAGCTTCATCGTCGACCGCATCCAGCGCGGCCGGAAGATCCGGAAAGAGCTGATCGAGCACAAGCAGGCCTGAGTCCCTAGGGGATTTTCCCGGGCGATCTCAGGCATCTGCATGACCTGTCCCTCCCCGCGATGCTGGCAATATGCCGGCCGAGCCGGGGGACGAAGAGGATGGCCAAGGACAAGCCGGAGCCGGACCGGAACTATTTCGGTCTCACCTCGCCGGATGCGGCCCAGCCGCTCCTGCGCAGCGTGGCCGCCGAGCGGCCCTCCCGCGCCGAGCGGCTGGCCATGGGCCGGGAGCTGCGGAAGGCCGTGCCGCGCGCCGGCCACGCCGCCTGGTCGGCCCCGCCCGGCCGGGCCGACCCGATCGAGATCATCGAGCGGCAGAACGTCTCGCGCCTCCAGCGGCTCGTCCCCGTCCGCCATGCCCGGATGCTGGCCTCGCCCTTCGCCTTCCTGCGCGGATCGGCGGCGGTCATGGCGGCGGACCTCGCGGCGAGCCCCATCACCGGCGCGAACGTCGCGGCCTGCGGCGACATGCATGTCGCCAATTTCGGCCTCTTCGCCTCGGCCGAGCGCAACCTGATCTTCGCGATCAACGACTTCGACGAGATGCACCCGGGCCCCTGGGAATGGGACCTGAAGCGCCTCGCCGCCAGCGCCGCCGTCGCCACGCGCTTCATGGGGGGCGATCGCCGCGCCGCCGAAGGCGCGGCGCGGGCCGCCGTGCGCAGCTATCGAAAGCGCATCCGCGCCTATGCGACGATGCCGTTTCTGGCCGTCTGGTACGAGCGCATCGACGAGCGGCGCGTCCTTGACGCCGTCTCGGTCCGGCTGCGGCGCAAGGCCGAGCAGCTGGTGGCGAAGGCGCGCGCCAAGGGCCATCTCCGGGCGCTCGACCGCATGACGGAGGAGGTCGGCGGCGAGCACCGCCTGGTCGAGGACGTGCCGCTCATCGTGCGCGAGACGCAGGCCGCCGACGGCACGCCCATCGCCGAGGCCATGGAGATCATGCTCCGGGACTACCTCGCCTCGCTCCCGGACGACCGGAAGCGGTTGCTCTCGCGCTACCGGCTCATCGACGTCGCGCGCAAGACGGTGGGCGTGGGCAGCGTGGGCACGAGCTGCTGGGTGGCCTTCCTACAGGGCCAGGGCGCTGACGACCCGCTCTTCCTCCAGGTGAAGGAGGCCGGGCCCTCGGTCCTCGCGCCGCATGTTACGGCGAAGCTGCAGATCGCCCACCAGGGGCAGCGCGTCGTGGTGGGCCAGCGGCTCACCCAGGGCTCGCCGGACATCTTCCTTGGCTGGGGCCAGGTGAAGGAGCGGCATTTCTACGTGCGCCAGCTCGCCGACATGAAGGGTGGGGCGCGCTTTGACGGTGGCGAGGAGAGCCTCGACGGCTTCGAGACCTATTGTGCCCTCTGCGGCTGGGCGCTGGCCCTGGCCCATGCGAAGTCGGGCGACCCGGCGGTCATCGCCGGCTATTGCGGCAAGAGCGAGGAGCTGGACGAGGCGATCGGCCGCTTCGCCCTCGCCTATATGAAGCAGACCGAGGCGGATCACGACGCGATGGCCCGGGCGGCGAAGGCGGGCCGCATTCCCGTCGCGACAGGCACGTTCTAGTCGCCCGCGGCGGCGCGGACGTATCTTGGCGCGGAACGTTCCGGACACGCCGCATGCCCTACACCCACCTCACCGCCGAGGAGAAGGCGCAGCTCCTCAAGCTGCGCGCGGAGAAGCCGGCCCGCAGCCAGAGGCCGCCCAGCACCGATACCGGCCAGCGGGTGGCGGACATCGTGGCGGCGACCGTCGGCTCCTGGCGCTTCATCATCATCCAGAGCGCCCTGCTCGCGGTCTGGATCGTGCTGAACGTCACGGGCTACGTCCTGCAATGGGACCCGTACCCGTTCATCCTGCTGAACCTCGCGCTGTCCTTCCAGGCGGCCTACACGGCGCCCATCATCATGATGAGCCAGAACCGCCAGTCGGAGATCGACCGGGAGCACGCGGAGTTCGACTATCGCGTGAACGTGAAGGCGGAGCTGGAGATCGAGGCGCTGCACGCCAAGATCGACTCCCTGCGCGAGCAGGAGATCCTGAAGATGATCAACATCATCGAGCGGCTGTCCGACCATCTGGCAGAGCACCGGATGGTCGGGAAGGAAGGCGAGGCGCCGAGTTAGGCGCTGCGCGTCGCCGTCAGCTTCCAGGTCGGGTCCTTCTGGGACACGTCGCGCTGGAAGGTCCAGATGTCGACCACCTCGGTCACCGCATCGGCGCCGGCGACGATCTCCTGGTTCTTCGTCGTGATGTTCACCTGGTCGGAGACGAAGCGGACCGTCACCTCGGCCGTGTTGCCGTTCAGGGCGGCGCCGTCGACGGCGAGCTCCTGCATGGCGCGGATCTCGGTGCGCTGGGTCTCGCCGGCATTCTCGCGCGCCGTCACCGCCTGCTCGAAGCCGGCATAGGTGTCGTCGGAGAGCAGGCTGCGCAGCGTCTGCCGGTCGCCCTGGGCGAAGGCGGCGACGATCATGCGGAAGGCGCCCTCGGCGCCGTCGAGGAAGGCGTTGGGCTCGAAGCTGGGGTCCGCCGCGGCGATGCGCGAGAGGTTCTGGCCGGCCGCGCTGGAGGAGGGCGGCAGGATGCGGCGGGCGCCATCGGCGCGCGGCGGCGCGATGTCCTCCGTCACGGCCTCGATGCGGGCGGAGCGCGCCTCGGGCACGCCCGGCGTCGCCGGCGGCCGCTCATAGCCCTGGCGCTTGCCCAGCACGCTGCGCAGGCGCAGCACCAGGAAGGCCGCGACCATCGCGAACAGGATCAGATCGATGGGAAAACCGCCCGACATTGGGACCTCCAAGGCTCCTCTACTTAGGCAAGGCATGGCCCCGCCGCAATGTCTTGTTCCCGAATCACCCGCTTGCCGCCCTGGAGGCCTCCGGCTACGCCTCGGGACATGATCTTCCTCCGGCACGGACAGAGCGAGTTCAACCTCCACTTCTCGGCGACCCGGGTCGATCCCGGGATCGTCGATCCGAAGCTGACCCCGCTCGGCCACGAGCAGGCGGCGAAGGCGGCCGAGGCGCTGGCGCGGCGGGACATCCGCCGGATCATCGTCTCGCCCTACACCCGCGCGCTCGAGACCGCGACGCCCGTGGCCCGGACGCTCGGCCTGCCGCTGACGGTAACGCCGACGGTGCGGGAACGTTACGCCTTTGTCTGCGACGTCGGCTCGCCGGTCAGCCACCTGCGCGCCAGCTTTCCCGAGGTGGGCTTCCACGCGATGGAGGAGGTCTGGTGGCCCGCCATCGAGGAGCCGCATGACCAGGTGATGGACCGCGCGGCCCTGTTCCGCGCCGAGATGGCGGCGCTGGACGACTGGGCGCACACGGTCGTGGTCTCGCACTGGGGCTTCATCCTGGCCTTCACCGGGAAGTCGGTGACGAATGGCGAGATGATCGAGGCGGACCCGACCGCCGGCCCGCCCCAGGAGTTCGCCTGGCGGCACGGATGAGCGAGCTGCTCGTCACCGGGGGGACCGTCATCACCCTCGATGAGGAGCGCCGCGTCATCCCGGACGGCGCCGTGGCGATGCGGGGCGGCCGGATCCTGGCCGTCGGGACCAGCGCGGAGGTGGCCAAGGCCTTCCCATCGCCGGAGCGCGTGCTGGACGCGCGCGGCAAGGCCGTGCTGCCGGGGCTGGTGGATGCCCACGCCCATGCCGGGCATGGGCTCGTGAAGACCCTGGGCAACGGCGATTTTGCCCGATGGGGCGAGGCTTGCCGGGTCATCTACTCCTCCGCCTCTCCGGCGGCGTTCTGGTACGCCGAGGCCCGGCTGGCGGCGCTGGAGCGGCTGAAGGCGGGCGTCACCACCGGCGTGTCCGTGCTGGGCGGCGGCGACTGCATCATGCGGGTGGACACGCCCGCGGCCGGCGAGGCGCGCGCCCGGGCCATCGACGAGGTCGGCATCCGCGAGGTCATGGCCGTGGGGCCGCGCCGGCCGCCCTTCCCGCACGACTATGTGATGGAGGACGGCAGCGTCAGAGCCGTCTCCTTCGAGGACCAGCTGGAGACCATGGGCCTGCTCTTCGAGCGGCTGCACGGCAAGGGGCGGATGCGCCTCTGCACGATGATGCCGGTCTATCGCGAGAGCACGCACAACGCCGCGCTGGTGGCGGAGATCAAGGCGCAGGGGCGAAAAGTCCGGGAGCTGGGCGCCAGCTTCACGGCGATCTTCCACCAGGACGGGCACCGCACTGGCAGCATCGCCATGGCGGCCGAGATGTTCGGCCTGTTGGGGCCGGACGCCTTCCTCTCCCACTGCACCGACCTGACAGAGGCCGACATCGCGGCACTGGTGAAGTCGGGCGCGCATGTGGTGCACAACCCGACCGCCATCGCGGCCGTCACCGGCTTCTGCCCGGTGGTGAAGCTGCTCGATGCCGGGGTGAACGTCGCCGTCGGCAGCGACGGCACCGCGCCCGACCGCAGCGGCGACCTCTTCCGCCACGCCTTCGAGGCCATGCGCTACGCCCAGCGCGCCGGGCGCGACGCCTCGCTGATCCCGCCCGGCCGGGCGCTGGAGATGATCACCATCGACGCCGCTGATGCCATCGGCATGGGACGCGAGATCGGCAGCCTGGAGGCGGGCAAGCGCGCCGACCTCATCACCGTGGACCTCACCGCGCCGCACATGGTGCCGGCCAACATGCCGGTCTGGCGCGTCGTCTGCTTCGCGACCGGCGCCGATGTCCGCGACGTGGTCATCGGTGGCGAGCTGCTGATGGAGGGGCGGAAGCTCCCCCACCTCGACGAGGCGGAGATCGTGGCCGCCGCCGAGGCCGAGGCGGCCACCATGCTGCGCCGGTCCGGACTCGCATGGCTGGCCGTCGAGGATCCCGGCTGGCGCCGCACACGGCGATAAGTAAGCTCCCTTGATCTAAGGGGTTTTCCGAGTGCCGCTCTGGGTCGCCATCACCCTCTCCGCCGCGCTGTTCCAGTGCTGGCGCACCGCCCTCCAGCAGCGGCTCCGGGGGCAGCTTTCCCTCAACGCGGCGGCGGTGGTCCGCTACCTCTATGGCGTGCCCTTCGGGGCGATGATCCTCACGGTCTACTGGCTGATCTTCGGCGGCAGCTTCGGGCCGGTGAGCTGGTGGTTCATCGCGCTCTGCGCGATGGCCGGCCTCGGGCAGATCTTTGGCACCAACCTGCTCATCTCCTCCTTCGGGCCGCGCGGCTTTGCCGTGGGCACGGCCTATTCCAAGACCGAGGCGGTGCAGGCCTCCTTCCTGTCGATCTTCCTGCTGGGCGACGTCCTGCCCGTCCTCTCCTGGCTCGGGATCGGCGTCAGCGTCTTCGGCGTGATGTACCTGACGCTGGCCGGGCGCGGGCTGGGCGGGCGGGACATCCTGCGCGCAACCTTCCAGCCGGCGGCGCTGTGCGGCATCGGCGCGGGCGCCTTCTTCGCCTTCACCTCGATCTTCGTGCGCAAGGCCAATCTCGAGCTGCCGGGCGAGGACGCCATCCTGAAGGCGCTCTTCTCGGTCGTCGTCACCAACATGATCCAGACGGTGATGCAGGGCGGCTGGCTCGTGCTGCGCGAGCCGAAGCAGTTCGTCGCGGTGTTCCGGACCTGGCGGAGCTCCATGCAGGTGGGCGCGCTCTCGGCCTTCGGGTCGAGCTGCTGGTTCGTGGGCTTCTCGCTGGCGCCGGTCGCGCTGGTGCGCGCGGTGGGGCAGGTGGAGATCATCTTCACCCTGCTCTTCAGCCGCTTCTTCCTGGGCGAAAGGCTGAAGACCAAGGATGTGGTGGGGGCGCTGACGCTGGTGTCCGGGGTCGTCCTGGTGCTGATCGGCGCGCTGCGCTGATGGACTGAGTTTCAGCGAAATACCTGCCACCGAATAGGTCTCTCGCGCGTTCTCCTGGGCGACATCCCCCGCGCCGTCCGGAGACCCAGATGAAGATCGCCCAGATCGCCCCGCTCGCCGAAGCCTGCCCCCCGAAGCTCTATGGCGGCACCGAGCGCATCGTCGCCTATCTCACCGATGATCTGGTCCGGCAGGGACATGAGGTGACGCTCTTCGCCAGCGGCGATTCCCGGACTTCCGCGACCCTGGTGCCCTGCACGGAGATGGCGCTGCGGCTCAACCCGGCGGTCAGGGACTTCATCCCCTACCACGTGCTGATGCTGGAGGAGGTCCGCCGCCGCTTCGACGACTTCGATGTGATCCACTTCCACACCGACATCTTCCACTACCCGCTGATCCGCGACTTCGCCGACCGCACCGTGACCACGCTGCATGGCCGCCTCGATCTGCCGGACCTGCAGCCTTTCTTCCGCACCTTTTCCGAGGTGCCGCTGGTCTCCATCTCCGACGACCAGCGGTCGCCCATGCCGCCGGTGAACTGGGTGGGGACGGTCTACCACGGCCTTCCTGCCGATCTGCTGCCCTACAAGGCGAAGCCCTCGGGCGGCTACCTGGCCTTCCTCGGCCGCATCTCGCCGGAGAAGCGGCCGGACCGCGCCATCGAGATCGCCGCGCGCACGGGCCAGGAACTGCGCATCGCTGCCAAAGTGGACCGTGTGGACCAGGCCTATTGGGACGAGAAGATCGCGCCTCTCGTCGCGGCGCACGACAACGTCCGCTATATCGGCGAGATCAACGAGCAGCAGAAGGCCGAGTTCCTCGGCAATGCCAAGGCCATGCTCTTCCCGATCGACTGGCCGGAGCCCTTCGGCCTGGTGATGATCGAGGCGATGTCCTGCGGCACGCCTGTCATCGCCTTCAACTGCGGCTCGGTGCCGGAGGTGATCGATCACGGCATGTCCGGCTTCATCGTGAACGGCATGGACGAGGCGGTGGAGGCGGTCGGGCAGCTCGGCCACATCAGCCGCAGCCAGGTGCGTGCCTGCTTCGACGAACGCTTTTCCGCGGCGCGCATGGCCTCCGACTACGTGACCATCTACCGCGACCTCTCCGGCGCGCGGCGCGATGCGGCGCGGCTCCGGCGGCAGCGGGGCGACGATGTCGGCCTGCAGGTGGTCGCCTGACCGGGGCCGCCGGCATGGACACGGGCAGCGGCGAGGCCGTCGCGCAAGGCGGCCCGCCGGCCAACTCCACCCCGGTCGCGCAGTTCTTCATCCCGGCCGCCGCCTCCCTCCAGGAGCGGCGGCCGCGGACGTTGAAGCACGGCGACACCTTCGCCCTCTTCGACCACAATGGCGACGCGCATTCCGGACCGGGCAGCCCGGAGGGAGTGTTCCATCGCGACACGCGGCACCTCTCGCACCTCTACCTCACCGTGGACGGCACGCGGCCCATGCTGCTGAGCTCCACGATCCGCGAGGACAACGCCACGCTCACCTGCGACCTCACCAATCCCGATCTTTTCGACAAGGACGGGAAGATGGTGCTGGGGCACGACCTGATGCATCTGCGGCGCTCGCGCTTCCTGTGGAAGGCGACGAGCTTCGAGCGGCTGGTGCTGCGCAACTACGATGAGCAGCCGCGCAAGGTCTCGGTCGAACTGGCCTTCGAGGCCGATTTCGCCGATCTCTTCGAGGTGCGCGGCTCGGTGCGCGAGAAGCGCGGCGTGACGCACAAGCCGGAGGTCAGTGGCAGCCATGTCACGCTGAGCTACACGGGGCTCGACGAGCTGAAGCGAACGACCACGCTCGCCTTCGATCCCGCGCCGACGCGGCTCACCGGACGCAACGCCGTCTTCGAGCTGGAGCTGGCGCCGCGCGCGACGTATTCGCTCTTCCTCGAGGTGAATTGCGGCGCGGAGGGGCTGAAGAACCAGCTCCCTCGGCGCGCCTTCTTCACGGCGCTGCGCGACGCACGGCGGGCGCTGCGCAACTCTTCCTCGCGCGCGGCTTCCATCGCGACCTCCAACGAGATCTTCAACGAGGCGGCGCGGCGCTCGGTCGCCGACCTCTACATGCTCATCACCGACACGGAGGAGGGGCCCTACCCTTATGCCGGCATCCCCTGGTTCAGCACGGTCTTCGGGCGCGACGCGCTGATCACGGCGCTGGAGACCCTGTGGATGGACCCCGCCATCGCGCGCGGCGTGCTCGGCCATCTCGCAGCCAACCAGGCGACGGAGGTGAACGCGCTGGCGGATGCCGAGCCGGGCAAGATCCTGCACGAGGTCCGGCACGGCGAGATGGCGGAGCTCGGCGAGGTGCCCTTCCGCCGCTACTACGGCAGCGTCGATTCCACGCCGCTCTTCGTGATGCTGGCGGGCGCGTACCTACGGCGCACGGCCGATCTCGTCACGATCCGGCGGCTCTGGCCGAACATCCAGGCCGCGCTGTCCTGGATGACCACCTATGGCGACCGCGACGGCGACGGCTTCGTGGAATACGGGCGCCAGACCGAGGACGGGCTCATCAACCAGGGTTGGAAGGACAGCCATGATTCCGTCTTCCACGAGGATGGGACGCTGGCGAAGGGCCCGATCGCGCTGGCGGAGGTGCAGGCCTATGCTTACGGCGCGTGGCAATCGGCCGCGGAGATCGCGCGGAAGCTGGGCTTCGAGGATCTCGCGACGGAGTACGAGGGGCGCGCGAAGGCCCTCCGGAAGACCTTCGACGAACGCTTCTTCGACGAGGCGCTGGGCACCTATGTCCTCGCGCTGGACGGGCGGAAGAAGCCCTGCCGTGTCCGCAGCTCCAATGCCGGGCACGTGCTGCTGACGGGCCTCGCCTTCACCGAGCGCGCGGCGTCGGTGGCGCGAACGCTGATGAGCCCGCCCTCCTTCTGCGGCTGGGGCGTGCGGACTGTGGCGGCGACGGAAGCGCGCTACAACCCGATGAGCTACCACAACGGCTCCATCTGGCCGCACGACAACGCGCTGATCGCGGCCGGGCTGTCGCGCTATGGCTTCAAGCGCGAGGCGGCACGGATCTTCGAGGGGCTCTTCGGCGCCTCGACCTACATCGACCTGCGGCGCCTGCCGGAGCTGTTCTGCGGCTTCCCGCGGCAGCGGACCCAGGGGCCGACCTTCTACCCCGTGGCCTGCGCGCCGCAGGCCTGGGCGGCAGCGGCGCCGCTCTTCATGATCCAGGCCTGCCTGGGGCTGGGCTTCGACCCGGAGCAGTCGCGCATCACCTTCGAGGAGCCTGTCATGCCGGACTTCCTGCACCAGGTGACGCTGCGCAACCTCCAGATGGACGGCCGCTCGGCGGATGTGACGCTCCGCCGCTCCGGCTCGCAGGTCGTGGTGGACGTGCTGGAGCGGCGCGGCGGCGTCCGGGTGCTGGCGACGAGTTAGCTGAACAGCGCCAGGATCTTTTCCGGCAAGACCTCTTCCAAGGTCCTCGGCGTCCAGTTGGGCGCTCCGTCTTTGTCGACGAGCACGCTGCGCACGCCCTCGCGGAAGTCGGGATGGTCGTGCACGACGCTTCGGGTCAGCTTCAGCTCCTCGTCGAGGCAGCGGCGCAGGTCCAGCTTCGCGCCGCGGCGCAGCAGCTCCAGCGAGACGGAAAGGCTGGTGGGCGACATGCGGCGCAGCGTCTTGATCTGGGCGGCGGACCATTCGGTGTCCTCGGCCTCCAGCGCGTCGAGGATGCCGAGCATGCTGTCCATGGAGAAGCAGCGGCCGATGGCTTCCATGTGCGGGGCGAAGCTGGGCTCGGGCGGCGTCTCCGCGAACTGCTCCACGGCCTTGGCGTCGCCCGTCTCGACGAGGGCGGCGCGCAGCGCGGGAAATTTCTCCCGCGGGACGAAATGGGTGGCGAGGCCGGCATGCACCGCATCCGCGCCGTTCAGCCGCGCGCCGGTCAGCGCGAGCCAGGTGCCGATCGAATTGGGCAGCCGCGGCAGCACGTAGCTGGTCCCGACATCGGGGAAGAGCGCGATGGCCGTCTCCGGCATTGCCAGCAGCGCATGCTCGCTCACCACGCGCGGGCCGTTGTGGACGGCCAGCCCGATGCCGCCGCCCATGCAGACGCCGTCGATCAGCGAGACCCAGGGCTTGCCGAAGAGCGCGATGCCCTCGTTCACCCCGTATTCCTCGGTGAAAAAGGCCTCGACGGGCGCGCGGTCGCCGGCGATGGCGGCCTCGCGGACGGCGCGCACGTCGCCGCCGGCGCAGAAGGCGCGGCCGCCGGCGCCCTCGAGGATGACCAGCTGGACGGAAGCGTCGTCCTTCCATTTGGAGATGGCGGCGGCGAAATCCCGGATCATGCCGATATCCAGCGCGTTCAGCGCCTTCGGCCGGTTCATCAGGAGAGTGCCGGCGGGGCCTTCGCGGTTCAGGATCAGGCTGGCTTCGCTCATCTCGGGTCCTCGGACTGTGCAGGGATCGGCGGTAGCGCGGGGGGAGGGGGCTGGCAAGAAGCCCCGGCCCTCGGAGAAATTCACCGTGAATCCATGCGGGATGCGGCTATAGACGTCCCGGGGTGGGACCCAACTCACTGACGTCTCCTGAGGAGGAATGACACATGGCCTTCATTCACCGCCGCGGCCTCATGCTCGGCGCGGCCGGACTTGGGCTCGCGAGCCTGGTGCGCCCCGCCTTCGCGCAGGCTCCGGCCGCGCCCGCGGCCCCGACCGGCCCCTTCATCCTGCCGCCGCTCGGCTACGGCTTCGACAAGAACGAGGCCGCGATCGACGCCCGGACGATGGAGCTCCACTGGCGCTTCCACCACCAGGCCTATGTGACCGGCCTCAACGCCGCCGTCGCCGGGCAGGACGCGCTGGCGCGCATGCCGCTGGACGAGCTGGTGATGCATGTGAACCAGGCGCCGGAAGCCCTGCGCACCCGTCTCCGCAACTTCGGCGGCGGGCATGCGAACCACAGCATGTTCTGGGAGATCATGGGCGGTGCCGGCGGCGAGGCCGCGGGCCCGGTGAAGGCGGCGATCGACCGCGACCTCGGCGGCTTCGGCGAATTCAAGAACCGCTTCAACGCCGCTGCCATGAGCGTCTTCGGCTCGGGCTGGGCCTTCGTGACGGTGACGCGCGAGGGCCGGCTGGCGATCGTGACGAAGCCCAACCAGGACAGCCCGCTGATGGACGGCCACCGCGTCCTGATGGGCAACGACGTCTGGGAGCACGCCTATTATCTGCGCTACCAGAACCGGCGCGCGGAGTATGTCGGCAAGTGGTGGGACGTGCTGGACTGGGCGAAGCTCGGCACGCGCTACCAGGCGGCGACGGCCGGCACGCTGAAGATCTGACCTCGGCCCCAGGCGGCGGAGGCCGGTCTTCCACCTTCGCCGCCCGGATCGGAGCCGGAGCATGGCCAGCACCCGCATCGACCCGGCGACCGACATGCTCGGCATCGTCGATGTGCAGCCCACCTTCATGCCGGGCGGGGAGCTGGCGGTCGCCGATGGTGACGCGGTGGTGCCGGCGATCAACCGGCTGCTGGCCGTTCGCTTCGCCCATGCCTTCGCCACGCAGGACTGGCACCCGGCCGGACACAGCAGCTTCGCGAGCAGCCATCCGGGCCGGCAGCCCTTCGACACGATCGAAATGCCCTACGGCCCGCAGACCCTCTGGCCGGACCACGCCCTCCAGGGCAGCGCGAATGCCGAGCTGCACCCGGATCTCCACCAGGCGCGGATCGAGCTGATCGTCCGCAAGGGCTTTCACCCCACCGTCGACAGCTACTCCACCTTCTTCGAGAACGATCGGGCCACCACCACCGGCCTGCACGGCTGGCTGCAGGCGCGCGGTGTGAAGCGGGTCTTCCTGGCCGGCCTCGCCACCGATTACTGCGTCGCCTATTCGGCCGAGGATGCGGTGCGGCTGGGCTACGACGTCTTCGTCATCGAGGACGCCTGCCGCGGGATCGGCCTGCCGACGGAGGGCGGCACGACGATCGACGCGGCGAAGCGCCGGTTGGCCGCGATGGGCGTGACCTTCCTCGACAGCGGCGATCTGGCCTGACGCCCGGCCGGGACGAACCGGCCGAGCGTTAACCGGTCAGCCCTTCGCCTTCCACTTCGTGAAGTGCGGCGCTTCCTTGGTGATGCGGTTCTCCATCTTCACCAGCATCCCCGCTTTGCCCACGGCGGCCAGGAACTCGCCCCAGGCGGGATCGGCCGCCATGGCCGTGCGGCGCTGCTCGCGGTCGCCCTGGTCCTTGTAGGCCCAGAGATGGACCACGGTGTTCAGCTCGCCCTCCACGGTGGTGTACCAGCCGAGGCAGTTCTCCAGGTACTTGAGCTGCAGCGGCCAGGCCTTCTCCTCGTAGACGTTGACGAACTCCATCATGCGGTTGGGCCAGCAGGTGTAGATGCGGACGTCGACGATCATGGGGCATTTCCTTCCAAGGGACGCCCCATCATCGCCGAGCCGCGCGTCGTGTAAATTCCCCGCCGCTACTGCAGATCGATCGGCACCAGATCCACGAACCACGACTGCGGGCTGACGAAGTTGCGCACACGCCGGGTCATCGCGCGCGGGTTCAGGTCGTGCACGATGTAGAGCCAGGGCGGGTTGTCCACGAGCCGCGCATGCGCCGCCGCATAGGCCGCACTGAACTCCGCCTCGTTCGTCGCGCGCTCGAGCCGCGAGAAGGCAGCCTCGAACTCCGGGTCGTTCCATTGCGGCCAGTTGAAGCCGTTGGGCGGAACGAAGGCCTGGAGGAAGTAGCGCGCCGCCACCGCCGGGTCGCTCGAGGGCGAGGAGACGTTGAGGCCCACCGAGCCCTGCAGGATCGGCGCGCCCGGCGCCGTGCGCGTGGCGTTGAGCAGCGTGTTCCACTCCGTCACCTCGAAGGAGAGGTTCACGCCGCAGGCCTCGCGCAGGTTCTGCTGGAGGAACTCGTTCATCGGCAGCGGCAGCATCTGGCCCGAGCCGGAGGTGGAGATCATCACCTTGAAGGCGAGCGGCCGCTGCGCGTTGTAGCCGGCTTCCGCCAGCAGGCGCCGGCCGCGCGCGGCGTCGAAGGTGTAGCGGTTCTGCGGCGTGCCGAAGTTCGGGTCGGTGGCCTTGAGCCAGCCGACGCTGGGCTCCGCGGTTCCGTTCAGCAGCTCCACCATGCCGGCGCGGTCGACGCAGTAGTTCAGCGCCTGGCGCACGCGCACGTCCCGCAGCGGGCTGTCGCCGCCGGTCTGCAGCAGGTAGGGCCAGACATGCGGATAGGAGCCGGTGGTGATGGTGAAGCCGGCGCTGCGCAGCGAGGCGATGGCATCCGGCGGCGGCACCTCGATCCAGTCCACCTGGCCCGAGCGCAGCGCCGCGAGGCGCGTCGTCGCCTCGGGCATGGGCAGCAGCAGGATGCGGTCCAGCCGCGGCACGCGCGGGCGGTCCCAGTAGTCGGCGTTCTTGCTGAGCTCGACCGAGGTGCGGGGCACGAAGCGCGTGATGCGGAAGGGCCCGGTGCCGGCGGCCGGCAGGGTCGCGACGCGGGCCCAGTCGCGGCCCGCCGCCTCGAAGCTCTGCGGCGAGGTGAAGAGGAGGTAGACCGCCATGTAGGGGAAGTAGCTGGCGACGCGGGTGGTGCGGATGGCGATCGTCCGCTCGTCCACCTTGCGGTAGCTCTCCATGACCGGCACGCGGCCGCGGCTGATGGCGCCTCCGGCGCTGTCGAATTGCGGGCTGGCATTGTTGAAGTAGCGGTCGAGGTTCCAGATCACCGCATCGGCGTTGAAATCCGTGCCGTCATGGAACTTCACGCCCTGGCGCAGGGTGAAGAGCCAGGTCTGAGGATCGGCGGGATCCTGCCGCCAGGATTCGGCGAGGCCGGGGCGCAGCGTCGCCATGCGTTCGGCGGTGGAGAGGTCCCAGAGCACCAGCCCCTCGAAGATCGGGAAGCCGAGGAAGCGCATCCCCTCGAAGCCGTTGTTCGGCATGCCGGTGGTGGTCGGCACGTCGGCGGCGGTCATGGCGATGCGCAAGGTCCGCGGCTGCTGCGCCTGCGCCGCCACCAGCGGCGCGGCCAGCAGCGCGGCGGCGAGGCCGAGCTTGCGGAGGATGGATTTCATGGATGGGCCTCTCCCTGACGAGACAGGGAGATGGAAGGCTCCGGCCAGGGCGCGCACAAGCGAGGAAATCAGGCAGGACCGAGCGATTCCGACCGGCCTGCCCAATCCACGCGCAAGCGCCGCCCGTCAGGCGGGCAGCGAGTAGTCCTTGAACTGCCGCTTCAGCTCCGCCTTCCACAGCTTGCCCGTGGCGGTGAGCGGGAGGGTCTCCACGAACTCCACCCGATCAGGCATCCACCACTTCGCGACCTTGCCCTCCAGCACCGCGAGGATGCTCTCCGGCGTCGGCTCGGTGCCCTGCTTCCGCACGACCAGCAGCAGCGGCCTCTCATCCCATTTCGGGTGACTTACCGGGATCGCCGCGGCCATCGCCACGTCCGGATGCGCCATGGCCAGGTTCTCCAGCGTGATGGAGCTGATCCACTCGCCGCCGGACTTGATGACGTCCTTCGCGCGATCGACGATCTCGATCTGGCCCATCTCGTCCAGCGTCACGACGTCGCCGGTGCGGAACCAGCCGTCCTCCGTGACGGCCGGATCGCTCTCGCGGCGAAAATAGCCGCCGGCGACCCAGGGGCCCTGGACCTCCAGCTCTCCGAAGGCGACGCCGTCCTCGGCGATGGGCTTGCCGTCCCCGTCGAGCACGCGGAAGTCCACGCCGAAGAGCGCGCGGCCCTGCTTGCGGCCGTAGTCGAGGAGGCGATCCTGGTCCCAATCGGCGTTCTCGGGCTTCAGCGCGTTGAGGCTGCCCAGCGGGCTCATCTCCGACATGCCCCAGGCGTGCAGGATCGGCACGCCGTACTCCTTCAGGAAGCCGGAGGTGATGGCGACGGGCAGCGCCGTTCCGCCCACCACCAGCCGCGGCGGCCTGGTGAACTTGCGCGCGGGATCCTCGCGCAGCCATTGCAGCATCAGGGTCCAGATCGTCGGCACGCCGGCGGAGAAGGTGACGCCCTCGGTCTCGAACAGCTTGAACAGGCTCGCCGGATCCAGCTTCGGTCCCGGCAGCACCAGCGAGGCGCCCGCCATCGGCGCGGCATAGGGGATGCCCCAGGCGTTCACGTGGAACATCGGCACGACCGGCATCGCGACGTCCACCGCCGCCAGCGCGAAGGCGTCGGGCTGGATGGCGGCCATGGCGTGCAGCACCGTCGAGCGGTGCGAATAGAGCACGCCCTTCGGCATGCCCGTCGTGCCCGAGGTGTAGCAGAGCGAGGAGGCGGAGCGCTCGTCGAAGACGGGCCAGGCGTAGTCGCCGGTCTCCGCGGCGCAGAGCGCACCCTGCTCCAGCACCTCGACATCGAGGTCCGGCTTCGGCGCGGGGCGCATCAGCACGACGGCGCGCAGGGATTTCGGCAGGCGGTCGGCGACGGCGGCCAGCGCCGGCAGCACCACGGGATCGACGAAGACCAGGACGTCCTGCGCATCCTCGAGGATATAGGCGATCTGGTCGGCGAAGAGGCGCGGGTTCACCGTGTGCAGCACCGCGCCCATGCCCGAGACGGCGTAGTAGAGCTCCAGGTGCTGGCGGGAGTTCCAGCCCAGCGTCGCGACGCGGTCGCCGGGCTGCACGCCGAGCCGGACCAGCGCCTGCGCCAGCTTCGCGGCCCCCTCGGCGATCCCCGGCCAGCTCGTGTGCGTGGCGACGCTTTCAGGGTCGACAGAGACGATCTTCGCGCCGCGGTGGTGCTTCGCCGCGTGGCACAGGATCGAAGAGACGAGGAGCTGGTGCTCCTGCATCAGGCCGCGCATGGGAATCTCCCTGGAAAATCCTTTGTTGGGAGCATCATGGCGGCCTGAAGTTCCGAAAGCTAGCGCCGCGGCGGAAGTTCCCGGTCCAGGATCACCGTGCCGCCAGTGGACATCTGGCCGCGCACGAAGTCCGGCCGGCCGATGGGGATGTCGGGCACGCCGGAGGAGCCGGGCGAGGTGTCGAGCGAGTCGCAGGCGCTGAGCGCCAGGACCAGCATCAGAGGCAGGATTCGCATCATCGCAGTCTACTCCGCACGGATATTGGCGCCGCGGATCAGCTCGCCCCACATCGCCGTCTCGCGGGCGAGCAGGTCGCGCAGATAGGCGGCATCGCCGGTCACGAGGTCTACACCCTGCTCCGCCATCCGGGAACGCAGGGCGGCGTCCTCCGTTGCGGTGTTGATCGCCGTGGTGAGCCTGCGGGCCACGGGCTCGGGCGTGCCGGCGGGCGCGAAGAGGCCCTGCCAGAACACCGCCTCGAAGCCCGGCACCGTGTCGGCGACGGGTGGCAGGTCCGGCACCAGCGCGTTGCGCGCGGCGGAGGAGATGGCGAGGCCGCGCGTGCTGCCCTCGCGCAAGGTCGGGATCGCCTCCAGCAGGGCCTGGAACATGGCGTGGATGCGGCCGGCGCGCAGCTCGATCAGCGCGGGCGTGCCGCCGCGGAAGGGGACATGCACCACGTCGAGCCCGGCGCGCGACGCCAGCAGCGCCTGGGCGAGGTGGTTCACCGCGCCCGTGCCGCTGCTGCCGAAATTCACCTTGCCGGGATTGGCCTTGCAGTAGGCGATGAACTCGGCCGTGTTGCGCACCGGCAGGCCCGGATGGACGTGCAGCGCGAAGGCGGACCGGAACATCATCCCCACCGGCATCAGCTCGCGCATCGGCTCGCGCGGCGTGAGGTTGGGCTGCAGCGCCGGGTTGATGGCGAGCGTCGAGGTGCCGGCCAGCACGGTGTAGCCGTCGGGCCGCGCCTGGGCGACGTAGGTGTTGGCGACGGCGGTGGCCGCGCCGACGCGGTTCTCGACCACCACCGGCTGGCCGAGCTCCCGCGCCATGCGCTCGGCGACGGCGCGGGCGGTCACGTCCGTCACGCCGCCGGGCGCATAGCCCGAGGCCATGGCGACGGCGCGCGTCGGGTAGGCCTCCTGGGCGGAAGCGGGCCGAGGGGAAGCCAGGGGGGCGAGCAGCGCGGGCGCGGCCAGCAGGGCGCGACGTGAATTCATGGCCATCCTCCAAAGTCTTTCTTGGGGAGAAGCGTGTCTGTCATCAGGCCTCCGCGCAACTGTCATCTGGATGAAACACGAGGCGCCTAAGCCGCCGCCCCATGCGACGGGGTTGTCTATGCTCGAAATCGAAGGACTGACGCGGCGCTTCGGCGCCGTGAAGGCCGTGGATGGTGTCAGCCTCCAGGTGCCGGCGGGACAGATGGTCGGCGTCATCGGCCGCTCCGGCGCCGGCAAGTCCACCCTGCTGCGCCTCATCAACCGGCTCGCCGAGCCCAGCGAGGGCCGTATCGTCTTCGAAGGCCGCGACGTCACGCGCCTCAAGGGCCGCGGCCTGCGCGACTGGCGCACCGAATGCGCGATGATCTTCCAGCAGTTCAACCTGGTGCAGCGCCTCGACGTGCTGACCAACGTGCTGATCGGCCGGCTGAACCATCGACAGGGCTTCCTGGCGAAGATCGGCTCGCTGCTCTGCCAGTTCTCGCCGGAGGAGCGCGCCATGGCGCTCGCCGCGCTCGATCGCTTCGACCTGCTGAGCACGGCGCTGCAGCGATCCGACACGCTCTCGGGCGGGCAGCAGCAGCGCGTCGCCATCTGCCGCGCGCTCCTGCAGCAGCCGCGCATCATCCTGGCCGACGAGCCGATCGCGAGCCTCGATCCGCGCAACGCGCGCACGGTGATGGACGCGCTGGCGCAGGTGAACCGCGACGGAATCACGGTGCTGGTGAACCTGCATCACCTCGACACCGCGCGCGAGTACTGCAGCCGCGTCGTCGCCATGCAGCAGGGCCGCATCGTCTTCGACGGCGCGCCCTCCGAGCTCAACTCGGCGCGCATCACGCAGATCTACGGCATCACCGAGGCCGAGTTCCAGGTCGAGGCCGCCGCGGCCGTGAAGGCCTCGCCCGATTTCGACTTGCCGCGCCAGACGGCGATGGCCTGAACCCCGGTCACGGAGAATGAACATGATCAACCGCCGCAGCCTCGGCGCGCTGGCCCCCACGCTGCTCATGGGGGCCTCCGCGCTGGCCCCGTCGCTCGTGCGTGCTCAAACGGCCCCGACCATGCGCCGCTCGGCCGATGCCGGGATCGCCATGCCGGCCGCGGGCAAGAAGGCCTGGGCCGCGCAGGTCCCCACGCTGCGCATCGGCCTGCTCGGCGGCGAGAACGAGGCGGACCGGCTGGGCCGCTTCGGCCCCTATCAGAACCTGCTGCAGGAGACCTTCCAGGTCCCCGTGCGCCTCTTCCCCGCCAGCGACTATGCCGGCGTGCTGCAGGCCTTCTCGGCCAAGCAGATCGAGATGTCCTCGCTCGGCGCCTCGGGCTATGCCGGCGCCTGGCTCGACACCAATGGCGGCATCGAGCCGCTGGTGGTGCCGGAGGAGAATGACGGCTCCATCGCCTACAAGTCCGTGCTGATCGTCCGCACCGACAGCGGCATCATGAACCTCGAGCAGATGCGCGGCAAAAGCCTCGCCTGGGCCGATCCGAACTCCACCAGCGGCTACCTGATCCCGCGCTTCGCGCTGCGCCGCCAGGGCATCGGCGTCGAGAACGGCCAGTACTTCTCCCGCACCGGCTTCGGCGGCGGGCATGAGCAGGCGGTCGTGGCCGTGCTGCAGCGCCAGTACGACGGCGCCGTGACCTGGGTGTCGGGCCAGGGCGACCCGGCGCAGGGCTACAGCCGCGGCAACCTCCGCGCGATGGTCGAGAAGGGCATGCTGAACATGGCCGACATCCGCATCCTGTGGATGTCCGACCCGATCCCGAACGGCCCGCTCGCCGCGCGCACGGACCTGCCGGCCTCCTTCAAGGAGGACATGAAGATGTTCCACCTGGCGCTGCCGAAGACGCATCCGCAGATCTACGAGCAGGTCGAGCGCGGCGGCGGCCTCGGCTACCGCGAGGCGACGCATGATCTCTTCCAGATCATCGTCGACCTGCGCCGCGAAGAGGCCTCCGAGCGCCGTCGCCGGAGCTGAGGGGATTGGTGGGCCTGCCGCAGCCGATGATCGTTCCTTGCTGATGCAGGCCCCCGTCTCGCCCGCCATCCAGGCGCAGGAAGCGGCCTTCCGCGACCTGCGCCGGCAGCGCCGCACGACCACGCTGATCGGCGTGGCCGTGCTCGCCGTGCTGCTCGCCGCCGCCGCCTGGATGAGCGAGTTCTATCCGTCCTCGCTGATCGCCGGTGCCCCACGCATCGGCGAGTACTTCTCCCGAATTCTCCCCTCGCTGGAATGGGCGCATCTGTTCTCCGGCCCACAGACCGAGGGCAGCATCGCCTTCTGGTTCTACCGGCTCGACGCCTGGCTGCTGCTGCTTTTCGAGACGGCGCAGATGGCGGCACTCGCCACGATCATGGGCGCCGCGGTCGCGGTGCTGCTGGCCTTTCCGGCAGCGAAGACCCTGGGCGCGCCGCCCTGGGTCTTCCAGCTCACGCGCCGGCTGCTCGAGGCCACGCGCACGGTCCCTGAGATCGTCTTCGCGCTCATCTTCGTCTGGGCCTTCGGCGTGGGCGCACTGGCCGGCATCCTCGCCATTGCCCTGCACACCACGGGCGCGCTGGGAAAGCTCTTCGCGGATGCGATGGAGAACGTCGAGCTGCGGCCCTGGGACGGCGTACGCGCCTCGGGCGGCACCTGGTTCGAGGCCTGCCGCTTCGCCGTGCTGCCGGCCGCGCTGCCGGATCTGCTGAGCTACGCAATGCTGCGCTTCGAGATCAACCTGCGCTCGGCCAGCGTCATCGGCTTCGTGGGCGCGGGCGGCATCGGCGAGGAGCTCTACAAGGTGATCTCCTTCAACTACTACGAGGAGATCAGCGCCATCATCCTGCTCATCATCTTCGCGGTGATGATCATCGATCTCACCTCCGAGCGGCTGCGCCGGCGTGTCATCGAGGCGGTCGCATGAGCCTCGATGGTCGGAGCGGCGAAGGTCGCGGAAAGCTGAATGCGGGGCTCCGGCCATGAGCGCCTTCCACATGGCTCCGGCCGAGATCGACGCCTGGCGTGAGCGCATGCCGCGCGCCTTCGGGCCGACGGCGCGCGGCCGCGTCCTGCGCGTGCTGGGCGGCGTCGCCTTCCTCGCCTGGCTCGTCGGCACCCTCTGGATGTTCGAGGTCACGCCGCAACGGCTGTGGAACGGGCTTTCCGGGCTGATGGTGATCATCCGCCTGATGATCCCGCCCTCGCCCGGCGAGCTCTGGATGGACATCCTGCGGGGCATCGGCGAGAGCCTCGCGATGGCCTTCCTCGGCACCTGCATCTCCGCGATCATCGCGCTGCCGCTGGGCTTCCTCGGCGCGCGCAACGTGGTGACGAACACGCTGCTCCGCTTCTCGCTGCGCCGCTTCTTCGACGGCATGCGCGGCGTGGATTCCCTCATCTGGGCGCTGGCCTATGTGCGCGCCGTGGGACTCGGCCCGCTGGCCGGCGTGCTTGCGATTGCGACCGCCGACATCGCGGTATTGGCAAAGCTCTTCGCCGAGGCGATCGAGAATGCCGAGAAGAAGCAGGCCGAGGGCATCGCGGCCTCAGGCGGCTCCTCGCTGATGGTGATGCGCTTCGGCCTGCTGCCGCAGGTGGCGCCGATCATGCTCGGCCACGTGCTCTACTTCTTCGAGAGCAACACGCGCAGCGCGACCATCCTGGGCGTCGTCGGCGCGGGCGGCATCGGGTTGCAGATCGCCGAGCGCATCCGCGTCCGCTACTGGGATGAGGTGGCCTTCATCATCATCCTGATGGTGATTACGGTGGCGGCGATCGACTGGATCTCGGGCCGGGTGCGACGAAAGCTGATCGGCGCGCGTTAGGGCTGGCGATCGCCAACGCCGGCATGGTTCATGCGGGCTGACCGGACGCCGCATGCATTCGCCCATCGCCGCGCTGAACGCGCTCAATTTCTTCCTGGCCGACGTGCGGGATGGGCTTGGCCCCTTCCTGGGGATCTTCCTCCAGGGCCAGGGCTGGTCCCCTGGCGAGATCGGGCTGGTCATGACGATCGGCGGCCTCGCCGGCATGGCGGCCGCGACGCCGCTGGGCATGCTGGTGGACCGCTCCCGCCGGCTTCGCCTGCTGCTGGGGCTTGCGGCCATAGCCATCATCCTCTCCTGCGGGGCGAATTTCGTGATGCCGGTGCTGGGCGTCGTGGTGCCGGCGCAGATCGTCTCGAGCATTGCCGCCGCGGTGGTGGCGCCGGCCGTGGCGGGCCTGACCCTCGGTCTGGTCGGCCAGAAGGGCTATCCGCATCAGCTCGGCCGCAACGAAGCCTGGAACCATGCGGGCAATGCCGCGGCGGCCGTCCTGTCGGGCGCGCTGGGCTGGATGTTCGGACTACCGGCCGTCTTCGCGCTGATGGCGGCCATGGCCGGCGGCTCCATCTTCGCGCTTCTTCGCATCCCCGCCGATGCCATCGACCATGCGGCGGCCAGGGGTGCAGGCAATACGGAAGAAGCATCGACCGCCTCCCTGCGCGACGTGCTGGGCAACCGCCCGCTGGGCGTCCTGGCCGCCGCGATGATGCTCTTCCACCTCGCCAATGCCGCGATGCTGCCGCTGCTGGGCCAGTCGATGGTGGCGCGCGGCACGGCGGGCGACGCCAGCGCCTATACGGCCGCGACGGTCCTCGTCGCGCAGGGCACGATGATCCCGATGGCGCTGCTAGCCGCCTGGCTGGCGGAACGGCACGGCTACTGGATCGTCTTCGTGCTGGCGCTGGTCGCGCTGCCGCTGAGGGGGGCGCTGGCGGGCTCCGTCCAGGATCCGATGGTTCTGATCCCCGTCCAGATGCTGGACGGCGTGGGTGCCGGACTGCTGGGCGTGGCCATGCCTGGGCTCATCGCCCGGCTGCTGAACGGGACGGGGCGCGTGAACACCGGTCTTGCCCTGGTGATGACGGCCCAGGGGATCGGCGCGGCGTGCAGCCCGTTGCTGGCGGGGCTGGTGGCGGAATGGCTCGGCTACGGGGCGGCCTTCCTGGTGCTCGGCGTCATCGCCGCAGCCGCGCTGGCGCTCTGGATCGTGGCGGGAGACAGGCCGCGGTGATGACGCGCGGGTTTGGCCCCCCGGCCAAGGCGCCTATATGCGGGCCGTGACCGAGCCCCTCGCCCTCTACATCCACTGGCCCTTCTGCGCCTCCAAATGCCCATACTGCGACTTCAACTCGCACGTGCGCGAGGGCGGCGTGGAGCATGCGCGGCACCGCGAGGCGCTGCGGCGCGAGCTGGCCTTCGAGGCGGAACGGATCGCGGCGGCGGAGCCGGGGCGGAACTCCAAGCGCCCGCTGGCCAGCATCTTCTTCGGCGGCGGCACGCCGAGCCTGATGGAGCCGGAGACTGTCGCCGCGCTCATCGCCGATGCCCGAACATTCTTCGACGCGGCCGACGACATCGAGATCACGCTGGAGGCCAACCCCACCAGCGTCGAGACCGGCAGGCTGCGGGAGTTCGCCGCGGCGGGCGTGAACCGCGCCTCGCTCGGCGTGCAGTCGCTGGATGCGAAGGCGCTGCGCTTCCTGGGCCGGCGCCACGACGCGCCCCAGGCCATCGCCGCGCTGGAGGCCGCCCGCGGCATTTTTCCGCGACTGTCCTTCGACCTGATCTACGCCCGGCCCGGACAGTCGGAAGAATCCTGGCGGGCCGAGCTGCGCCAGGCGTTGGCCCTCGCGGCGGACCATCTCAGCCTCTACCAACTCACCATCGAGCCCGGCACGCGCTTCTTCACCGAGCACGCGCGCGGCGCCTTCGCGCTCCCCCAGGAGGACGACGCCGCCCGCATGTACGAGGCGACGGCCGAGGAGGCCGCGCGCTTCGGCCTCGCGCCCTACGAGGTCAGCAACTACGCCAAGCCCGGAGCCGAAAGCCGCCACAACCTCGCCTACTGGCGCTACGGCGACTACCTCGGCATCGGCGCCGGGGCGCATCAGCGGCTGCTGCTGGATGGCGCGATGATCGCCACGCGCCGGCATCGCGCGCCGGAGGAATGGCTGTCGCGCGTCGAGGCGTCCGGCCATGCGATCGTGGAGGAGGAGACCCTCTCGCCGCGGGACCGCGGGCGCGAGGCCCTGCTCATGGGCCTGCGCCTGGCCGAGGGCGTCGATCCCCGCCGTATCGCGGTGCGCAGCGGATTGAATTTCCGGGAAACCATCGACCCCGCGATGCTGACCGCCTGTCTCGACGAGGGCTATCTCGAATGGCAGGGCCCGCGCCTCGTCGCGACCCCCGAGGGCCGGGTGCGGCTCGACGCGCTGCTGCCGGCCTTGCTTCGCTGAGCGCGAATGCCTAGTATCCGAAGCATGTTCCTGACGAGCACCACGCTGCGAATTACGCGCCCGGCCGGTTGAACCGCGCCGCGATGTCGTGGCGCGTCACCGCGCCGGGCCTCGCCCTCGCAACCGTGTCCCAGGAATTTTCCGACCATGTCCGATACCGTTTCCGTGCTCTTCACGGTCGAGGCCGAGGCTTCGCCGTGCCTGCTCCCCCGATTGCTTCAGCCCTTTGCCAAGCGCGACCTGACGCCCGACCACATGGTCTCGCAGCATCATCGCGGCCGCATGCGCGTCGAGCTCGGCATGGAGCACATGCCGGCAGGGATGGTGCATCTCGTCGCCGGCAATCTCGGCCAAGTGGTGGGCGTGCATCGCATCACCGAGCATCGCGAGACCGGGCTTCGCGCAGCGGCGTAGCGGCCAGCCGGCCGCACGCAGGAAGCGCGTCGGCCCGTCGGGCGCGTGCGTGATTTGGCCGCCCGGCAGGTCCCCCCTCGCCGGCGGCTGGGAATCTTCAGCGATCTGGCCGGTCCATGCCCTCTCGAAGCCCGGCCAGGCGAACATGCGGGTTCACCGGCTTCCGGGATCCCCGGTGAGTTGCCCGCCATCCGGGGCCGCGCTACCCAAAACCAAACCCAGGAACGTCCCAGATGAAGATCACGCGCCGTGCTGCCCTCGGCACCCTCCTCGCCACGCCCGCCCTCGCCCAGGCTTGGCAGCCCACGCGGCCCTTCCGCCTGATCGTCACCTATCCGCCCGGCGGCGTGAACGACATCGTGGCGCGCATCATCGCCGACCCCCTGGGCCGCGAACTCGGCCAGCCTGTCGTCATCGAGAACCGCGCCGGCGCCGGCGGCAATATCGGCACCGTCGCCGCGGCCCAGGCCGAGCCGGACGGCTACACGATCCTCTTCGGCACCACCGCCATGTTCGGCGTGAACCCCATCCTCTACGCCAATTCCGGCGTGGACGCGGTGCGCGACTTCACCAGCCTCGGCACCATCGGCGAGGTCGCCAACATCCTCTCCGTCGTGCCGGACCGTGTGCAGGCCACCAACCTTCAGGACTTCATCAAGGACGCGAAGAGCCGGCCGCTGATCTACGGCTCGGTCGGCAACGGCTCCTCCTCGCACCTCTCCGCCACCGTCTTCCTGCGCATGGCCGGCATTGAGGCGACCCATGTCCCCTATCGCGGCTCCTCGCCGCTGGTGGCCGCCATGCTGGCGAAGGAGGTCGATTTCGGCTTCGACACCACCGCGACCTCCACGGCGCAGATCCGCGCCGGCTCGCTGCGCCCGCTCGCCGTCACCACCACGCGCCGCGCCAGCGCCCTGCCCGACGTGCCGACCATGATCGAGGGCGGCCTGGCGGGCTACGACCTTGGCATCTGGTTCAACCTCGGCGTGGTGAAGCGCACGCCGGAGCCGATAGTCGCCCGGCTCACCGAGGCGCTGGTGAAGTCGCGCGACGAGCAGACCGCGCAGCGCCTGCGCACCGCCTTCGTCGAGCCCTTCATCGTGCCGGCCGCGGAGAACCAGAGCTTCGTCGCGCAGAGCGCGGCGCGCTGGCAGGACATCGCGCGCCAGGCCCGGATCGCAATCGACTGAACCTGCCGAATTTGTCATGATCCCGCCCGCGCGGGCGTGCCGGAATGGTAGACGGAAGGGACTTAAAATCCCTCGGCCGCAAGGCCGTGCGGGTTCGAGCCCCGCCGCCCGTACCAGCGCCCCATCACGTCTTGCATGAAGTCGGCGAATTCCCGTGCCTTCGCGCTCGCGCGGCGCCCGGTCGGGAAGATCGCCCAGGCCTCGAGCTCCGGCAGGGTCCAGTCGCTCAGGGCGGCGCGCACCTCGCCCCGGTCCATCTCGTCCCAGAACATCCATTCCGAGCCGATGGTCAAGCCCAGCCCGGCCAGGACGCCCGCCCGGATGCCTTCGCCAGCCGTGACGCGCAGGCGTCCGCGGACCGGGACCGTCACGGCCTCGTCGCCGCGCCGGAAGGTCACCGTCGGGCCGATGCTCGGCTGCATCATCTGGATGGTCTGGTGCGCCAGCAGCGCTTCCGGCGTCCTGGGCTCGCCGTAGCGGGCGAAATAGCCGGGCGTGCCGAGCACGAGCCGCCGGCACCCGCCGATCCGCCGCGCCGTCAGCCCGGAATCCGGCAGGGTCCCCAGCCGCAGCGCGACGTCGATGCCCTCCTCGATGAGGTCCGTGCTGCGGTCCTCCATCACCAGGTCCATCTCCAGCGCGGGGTGGCGGGCCAGGAATTCCGGAAGATGCGGGATCACCGCCACGCGCCCGAAGGCCACCGGCAGCCCGACGCGCAGCCGGCCCGTCAGGGCAGAGCCCGCGCCGCGCGCGGCGAGGTCGGCCTCGTCCGCCTCCTCGATGGCCCGCTTCGCGCGCTCGTAGAAGTTCTGCCCGGCCTCGGTGGGCGCGAGGCCGCGCGTGGAGCGCAGCACCAGCCGCACGCCCAGCCGGTCCTCCAGCTGGGCGATCAGCTTCGACACCGCGGGCTGCCCGACATGCAGCTGCCGCGCGGCGGCCGAGAAGGAGCCGGTGTCGATGACCCGGACGAAGGCTTCCATCGCGGCCAGGCGGTCCATGCTTATTCCTGTCAGGCATGAATCATATGGGTCTGGCGTTTCTACCGCATTTCCCTGGGAATGGCTTCATGGGCGCCACGGGCAAGCCGCCCGCTTCGACAGGAGTTACCCATGTCCCTCCAAGACAAGCTCGACGCCTTCCGCGCCAACTTCGAGGCGGGAGGCCCGCCCTTCAACGCCCCCGCCTGGATCCACGAGCCCATGCACCGCGCCACCGATGAGCTCATCGCTTCCGACGCAGCCGGTCATGCGCTCAAGGTCGGTGACAAGGCGCCGGCCTTCACGCTCAACGACGCCGACGGCAAGCCGGTCTCGTCGGCCGATCTGCTGGCGCAGGGCCCACTGATCGTGACCTTCTACCGCGGCGTCTGGTGCCCCTATTGCAACATGGACCTCCAGGCGATCCAGGCGGCGCTGCCCGAGCTGGAGCTGCGCGGCGCGAAGCTGGTCGCGGTCTCGCCGCAGACGGCGCCCAATAGCCGTCGCTCGCAGCGCGAGAACAAGCTCTCCTTCCCGATCCTCTCGGATCCGCGCAACGAGGTGGCGGCCGCCTTCGGCCTTCGCTTCGCCCTGCCGGACTACCTGGTCGACCTCTACCGAAACGTCTTCAAGAACGATCTGGCGGTGGTGAACGGCGACGGGAGCTGGACCCTCCCCATGCCGGCGCGTTTCGTCGTCGCGCAGGACGGGACGATCCTCTACGCCGAGGTGAACCCCGACTACACGCGCCGCCCGGATCCCGAGGAGATGATCCCCGTGCTCGACCAGGCGCGGGTCGCGGCCTGATCGGCGTATAAGGCGGGGATGGACCTTTCCTTCTCCGACGAGGCGCAGGCCGGCTGGCAGGCCGGCCTGCTCTCCACCCGGCCGGCGCCGCCGATCGCGCCGCCATTGCCGGCAGGGCTGCAGCATCCGCTCGGCGAGGGCGAAGGCCGCCCGATCCTGGAGGTGCCGGAAGACCTTCCCGACGCCGACATCCCGCTGATCGTGATGTTCCACGGCGCGACGTCCAATCCCGCCCGCGCCCTGGAGCGCCTGGGAGGGGAGCCTGGGCGGCGGAAATGCCTCGTCCTCGCGACCAAGTCGCGCGGCTCCACCTGGGACATCCTGCAGGGCGGCTACGGCTTCGACGTCGCCGTGCTGGACTACGCGCTGACATCCGTCTTCCGCCGCTTCCCGGTCGATGTCAGCCGCATCGCCATCGCCGGCTTCTCCGACGGCGCCTCCTACGCGCTGTCGCTCGGCGTGGCCAATGGCGACCTGTTCACCCATGCGATGGGCTTCTCGCCCGGCTTCGTCGTGCCCGGCCCGCGCCGTGGCCGGCCCGCCATCTTCGTCTCGCATGGCCGCGAGGACGCCATCCTGCCCATCGACCGCTGCGGCCGCGTCGTGGTCGCGCGGCTGCGCGAGGAGGGCTGTGCGGTGCGCTATCTCGAATTCGAGGGCGGCCACATCATGCCGCCGGAGATGGTCGCCGCCGCGCTGGACAATTTCGGGGCAAACGCCCGCGAGACCGGCGCCACCTGACGCCACCCCTGTGATTTGCCGGGATTTGCGGTGGCATTTCGCTTGCGCCCGGAAGTCCCCGGCGGACAGGCTCTCGCGGACCGGGATAAGGACCTCCGCATGCGCCTCGCCGCCATGGCCGCCTTGGCTGCCGCCCTCGCCCTCCCTGCCCCCCTGGCCGCCCAGGCCGCCGACCTCAACCTCGCCGTCGGCGGCGCCTTCACGGCGATGGACCCGCACTACCACGACCTCTCGCCCAACCACGCGCTGACGCAGCACATCTTCGAGCCGCTGGTGCAGACCGACGCGCAGATGCGGCCCTCGCCGGGCCTCGCCGTCTCCTGGGAAGCGCTGAACGACAACCTCTGGGAGGTGAAGCTGCGCCGCGGCGTCACCTGGCACGACGGCACGCCCTTCACGGCCGACGACGTGGTCTTCACCTACTCGCGCATCCCCAATGTCATCAACAGCCCGACCTCGATGGCGCGCTACACCCAGGTCGTCAGCCGCATCGAGGTGATCGACGACCACACGATCCGCCTCCACACGCCGACGCCCGTGCCCCTGATGCCGATGATGATGGGCGCCTTCACCATCATCTCGCGCAAGCACGGCACCGGCGCGCTGACCAGCGACTACAATTCCGGCCGCGCCGCCATCGGCACCGGGCCCTACCGCTTCGTCAGCTACGCCCCCGGCGACCGCGCCGTCTTCGCGCGCAGCCCGGACTGGTGGGGCCCAACCCAGGCCTGGGACCGCGTGAACTACCGCATGATCCCGAACGACAGCGCCCGCGTGGCCGCGCTGCGCGCCGGCGATGTGGACGCGATCGACGCCGTGCCCACGCGCGACGTCGCCTCGCTGCGCCGGGCCGGCAACCTGCGCATCATCGAGAAGCCGGGCCTGCGCCTCATCTACCTCTACGTGGATTCCAACCGGCCGGTGACGCCTTTCGTCACGGACAACAACGGGCGCCCGCTGACGGTGAACCCGCTCGCCGACGTGCGGGTGCGCCGGGCGCTCTCCATGGCGATCAACCGGCCGGGCATGGCGCGCCAGCTCATGGAGGGCTTCGCGGTGCCCACAGGCCAGCTCATGCCTGAGGGCGCGCTGGGCTACGACCCCACCATCCCCGTGCCCGCCTACGACGTCGAGGGCGCGCGCCGGCTGCTGGCCGAGGCCGGTTATCCGCAGGGCTTTCGCATCACCCTGAACGGCCCGAACGACCGCTACGTGAACGACGCCGAGATCGTGCAGGCCATCGCGCAGTTCTGGTCGCGCATCGGCGTGCGCACCGAGGTCGCGACCATGCCGGCCAGCATGTTCTTCAGCCGCGGCCTGCGCGACGAGTATTCGGTGAGCCTGACCGGCTGGTCCTCCTCCACCGGCGAGGCGGACACCTCGCTGACGGTGATGTCCGCGACCCCCGATCCGCCGCGCGGCCGCGGCTCGGCGCTGCGGCCCTCGCACTATACGAACCCGGCGGTGGATGCGCTGATCGACCGGGCACTGGCCACGATCGACACGCAGCAGCGCGAGGCGCTCTACCAGGAAGCGATCCGGGATTCGATCCAGCGCGATCTTGCGGTGATCCCGCTGCACCACCAGGTGAACATCTGGGCGACCAAGCCTGCTCTGACCTATTCGCCGCGGCTGCAGGAGAACACGCGCGCGATGGAGTTCTCGCCGGTCACGGGCAGCGTCGCCGCCGGCAGTCAGGTGCGCAACTGACACGGAACTGACACACCGGAGGATTGCCTCCGCATGCTATGACAGAACCATGAAAAAGGATTTTCGTCCGGGTAGCTCCCGGGCATGTGCCTGACGACGTCCGGCTGGCCTGAGGGCCAGATGCCCCCCAGGGGGCTGCCCCTAGGGGCTTCGGACATCAACCATTTCGTCAGGGTATCATGTTATCGCTCCGGGGCGGCTCGCCCCTCATCTACCGTCGGATCAGCCGGGCTGATCTGGCGGCTGTCGAGCTGCTGGATCTCGATCCAGACCAGGTCGCCCGATATCTCGGCCCGCTGTCGGACATCCTCGATGCCGTGCGCAGGGGCCCCGTCCATTCCCTCATCGGCGTCGAGCTGTCGGGGGAGCTGATCGGCTTCTACGTCGTCCATCCGGACCAACGGGATGCGTCCTGCTGGTGGCTGGGCTGGCTCGCCATCGCGCGGCCGCATCAGGGCTTCGGCTATGGCCGCGCCATCCTGGCCGCCGTGCTGGCCCGGCTGAGCCATATCCCCGGCTGCCGCCGGATCCGCCTGCTCGTGGCCGAGGACAACCACGGCGCCCGCCGCCTCTATGCCCGCCAGTCCTTCCAGGCCGTCGGCATGCTCGCCAGCACCGGCGAGCTCGTCCTGGAATACGGGCTGGAGGATGGACAGCCCTACGAGGTGGTGACGCCGCGCACCCTGGGCCGCGGCTTCCGGCGCGACGATCTCGGGCATCTGCGGCTGAGGCCGCATGTCGGGCCGCATGCGGCGTGGGTCATCGGCGTGGAGCGCGGGCCTCCGGCCTAAAGCATTGTTTTAGAGCGTGATTCAGACCTGCGGCGCCTTCGCGCCTTCGCGCCTTCGGTCATCACGCTTGGCGCGCGGCGAGCATCCTCGCGCGGTAGTCCTTCACGCGCTGCACCAGCCCCGGCCGCGCCAGCGACCGGGCCAGCGCGGCGAGGTCGCCGTCGTCATCGGCGTGCCGCGTGCGCGCATGCAGCATCGCGACCGTCGCCGGATCGAGCCGTTCGGCATCGCGCGCGGCGGCGGCGATGGCCTCCTCCGGCACGCCGATCGCGGTGGCGAGACCGAGCGCCAGCGCGGCCGGCGCATCCACCGGCTCGCCCTTGAGCAGCAGCGCCCGCGCCCGGGAATCCCCGACCAGCGCCGCCAGCCGCGCCGTTCCCAGCACCAGCCCGAAGGCCGGTCCCGGGAAGCTGAACCGCGCCTCCTCCAGCGCCACGCGGTGGTCGCAGGCGGCGAAGAGGTCCGCGCCGGCGCCGAAGATGCGGCCGTTGCCGATGGCCATCGTCGTCACCGCTGCGCCGTGCACCTTCTGCAGCAGCAGCTCGATCCGCAGGATGCGCAGCGCGAGGTCGCCGTCGCTGATGGCATCCAGGTCGCCGAGATCGAGCCCGGTGCAGAAGTGCTTCCCGGAGCCACGCAGCACGATCAGCCGAGCCCCGGTCTCCACGGCCTCGTCGAAGGCCGGGGACAGCGCGTCCACGATCTCCGCGCCCAGCGCATTGCCGCGATCGGCGCGGTCGAGCCACAGGGTCGCGACGGCGCCGTCGCGCTCCACCTTCACGGACATGACGCTACTCCGCGACCCAGCCGGGCTTGAGCTCGATGTCCGGGCGCGCGCAGATGTCGATGTTGCGCGCCTCCTCGGCATTGCCGTTGTCGAAGACGATGCGCAGGTCGGCGCGGCAGCCGCCATCGGTGCCGACCTCGCGGCGCTGGCCGTTCGGCAGCGGCTCGGTCAGCAGGTTGGCGCCCCAGTCGTTGTCGGTGACGTCGGAGAGATAGGCCTCGCGCACCGGCCGCGCGTGGTTCTGCACCAGCGTCACGCGCCGCGCCGTGGAGAAGGTGACGGTCTGCCCGTTGCAGATGTCCACCTCCGGCTGCTCGAGCGCGCGGTTGTCGGCGAAGACGGCGCGCATCCGCACGCGGCATTCCTGGCTGCGCGTGCGAAGCAGAAAGCTCTGCGCCGGGGCGAGCACGGTGGAGCCCAGCCGGTCGGGGCCCCAGGCCCCTGTGCCGGCCACCACATAAAGCTCGCGCATCACGCGGCGGCTGCGGTTCGCGACCGTGACCTCGCGCAGCGGCACCGCGGGATCGCCGAAGGCGATGCTCGGCGTGGTGCAGACGTTCACCGGCTGGCGCATGGCCTCGCGGCTGCCGCGGAAGACGGCGCGCGCCTCGAACTCGCAGCCCGTCTCGCCGCGCAGGCGGATGCGCAGGCTGTCATTGCCCGGCACCGTGGCCGCGCCGAGCCGGTCCGGCCCCGCGGCGTCCGGCCGCGCAAGGTAGAGCTGCATCAGCTCCGCATCGGTGTTGTTGGTGATGTCGACGGGCCGGGTGTTGCTGTCGTCCAGCACCAGCTCGCGCGCCTGGCAGACGTCAACCGGCCGTGCCTCGGCGCTGCCGTCCTCGAAGACCGCGCGCAGCTGCATCTGGCAGCCCACGCGGCCGAGGTTGAGCCGGTAGGTGCGGCCGGCCGCCACCATGTCGGCGCCCAGCCGGTCGGGGCCCTGGGTGCGGGCGCCCGCGGCGCCCTCCCAGAGATAGACCTCGCGCAGCGCGCTCTGCGAGTTGTTGCGCAGCAGGATCTCGCGATTCGCCTGGCTGGGCCGCCCAGGCGTGGGGGCAGGAGCGGAAGGCCCGGGCTTGCCGCCCGGCGGCGGAGGCGCGGGCGCCGGTCCGGTCTTCTGGGCAAGGGCCGGCCCCGCCAGGAGGGTCAGGGCGAGAAGCAGGCGCAGCATGGGCATCCTCACGGAACAGGGAGCAGCACGATCCGCGCGCCCGGCCGGCGGTCCGCCCCGGCGCTGGCGGTGGCGAAGCCGCGGGTGCGCGCCTCGGCGCGGATCCGGTCGCGCTCCACGCCCATCTTGGAGAGTTCCAGCCCCACGGCGCGGGCGCGGCGGGCGGCGAGGCGCGCTGCGGTCTGCGCGCCGCCCTCGCCGGCAGAGGCGTAGCCAAGCACGCAGAAATTGCGCTCCGGCGTGGCGCGGGCGAGCTCGGCCAGCGGCTGCAACACCCCGGCGGCATCGGGTCCCACGCGGTCGGCATTGCGGGCGAAGGTGATGACGGCGACGTCCTCCTGCAGGCGCTCGACGCCGACGCAGGAGAATTCGCGCACCTGTGCCTCGGCGGGAACCCCGGCCAGGACCAGGGGAAGAGCCAGGGCCAGCCGCCTCACGTGGCCACCAGAAGGGCGGCGTCGCGCAGCTTGCCCAGCAGCGCCGGGGCGTCGGCCTGGGGGTGCGCCTTGAGCAGCTCGGCCTCGGTCACGTCCGGCCGGGCCAGCACCCATTGGGCGGCCTCGGCCTCGCCGGGGGTGAGCGCGATGGCGCCGGAGGCGGTCTTGAGCACCCAGTCGGCGCCGCGGCGCACGGGCTTGGCGCCGCCGGCCACCACGCGGAAGGCCCCGGCCTCGCCGGGATCCTCGGCGTCGCCGGCCGAGGGCGGGGCCATGCCGCGCCAAGCCAGCAGGTCGTTGCCGCCCCGGTGGAAGCGGTAGTCGGCCACGAAACGCTCCAGCACTTCCATCACCTTGGGATCCTTGCACAGCTCGGCGAGGCGCGCGCCGAGCTGGCCCGCGCGCTGCGTCAACGCGAAGCGGGCAGCGGCGGTTCCATCCTGCCGCGGCAAAGGCTGGCGGAAGGCGACGTCGTACAGCACCCGCTCGCCCAGGATGGTCATGAGGTCGATGCCGATGGGCGCATGCGCGCCATAGGCCACGTGCACGCTGGCCGGCGCCTCGGCCAGGGCGTCATGGTACCAGCCGCGCGGGAGATAGAGCAGGTCGCCGGCCTTCAGCAGGATCTTGGCCCGCAGCTTGCCCTTGGCCTGCTCGTGATGCTCCTGGGTCTGCGAGCGGAAGACGGGGTGGCTGATCGGCCATTCGGCCCGGCCCTCCCAGATGTTCCAGGTCTTCTCGCCCTCGACCTGCACGGCCCAGACGTCATGCGTGTCGTAATGGGCGTGGAAGGCCTTGTGGCTCTGCCAGGAGATGTAGACGTTCGCCTGCGCCTTCCCGAGCCCCGCATCCTCGATCGCCGAGGAGACCGAGGCCAGCCCTGGCGTCAGGCTGTCCACGTCGTTCAGCACGAGGCTGGCGCCCTTGGCGACCCATTCGCGGACCCGCTCGACCACCGGCTGCATGAGCTGGGCGTTGGTGTCGCGGCCGGGGGCGCGGGTGCAGTACTGCTCGGCCGGGATGGGCTTGCCGTCCAGCACGACCATCATGGACTGGCTGGTCCAGGCATGGGTCATGTCCATCAGGCGGTTGATCTGCCGCCAGGACAGCACGGACGCGAACTTGGCCGCATCGCCCTTCAGGTGAAGGGGCTGCTTGTCGTGATACTCGGCAAAGAACTGCTCCACGCTCATGGGAGCCAGGAGCTGGGCGAGCGTCATCGTCATGGAACCATGGTAGCGCAGGACCTTGGCCCACGCCACGCTTGCACCAACTACCCTGTGAGGCGGAGAGTGCCGCCCAAAGACTAGGAGGACGCCATGCCCGAAGCTCCGCTGCCCACCGACCCGGTGCGGGAGGAGGTGCTCCGCGCCGCCTCCGCGGGCCTGCCGCCTCCGGCCGCCGCCCTGCTGCCCCCCCTCTTCGCCGGCATTCCCGTGGCCGAGCTGGCCGCCCGCTCGCCCGAGGCGCTGGGCGAGGCCGCCGCCTCCCTCGCCGACCTGGCCGCCCAGCGCGCCCCGGGGGAGGTGAAGCTCCGCCTGCTGCCGCCCGCGGCCGGTCGCGGCGCCCATGCCGTCGTCGAGATCGTCACCGACGACATGCCCTTCCTGGTGGACAGCGTGCTGGGCGCTCTGACCCGGCAGGGCCGCGTGGTGAAGGAGTACCTGCATCCCATCCTGGCGATGACCCGCGACGATTCCGGCGCGCTCGTGAAGCTCGGCGAGGGTCCGCTGCACGAGAGCCTGATGCGCGTGACCATCGGTGCCAGCGCCGGCCATCTCCTGCCCGGCATGCATCCGGGAAGCTGGGCGGATGTCGAGGCCGCGCTGCGCAAGGCGCTGGACGACACCCGCGCCGCCACGGGCGATTTCGACGCCATGATCGCGCTGCTCGACCAGGCCGGCAGCGAGATCGCCGACGAGGGCGAATCCCGGGAGTTCCTCGGCTGGATGCGCGGCGAGAACTTCGTGCTGCTCGGCCATCGCCACTTCGTGCTGGAAGGCGAGGGCGCGCGCATCGTCACCGAGGAGAATCTGGGCCTGCTGCGCGACCCCAGGGTCCCGGTCTTCGACGCGCTGGCGAACCTGCCCGCGCTCAACCCGCGCATCCGCGCCGCCCTGGTCGACCAGGCGCCGATCACCGTCGCCAAGGCCAACATGCGCAGCACGGTGCACCGGCCGCAGCATGCCGACGTGATCGCCACGCGCATCATGGGCGCGGACGGCAAGGTGGCGGGCGTGCGGCTCTTCCTCGGCCTCTTCGCGGCCGGCGCCTACAACCGCAACCCCCGCTCCATCCCGCTGCTGCGGGGCAAGGTGGAGCGCATCCTGGCGGAGGCCGGCGTCGCCTCGGATAGCCATGACGGGCGCGCGCTGCGCAACATCATGGACACCTGGCCGCGCGACGAGCTCTTCCAGGCGACCGAGGCGGAAATCCTCGCCGGCGCGCGGCAGGCGCTGGACCTCACCATCCGGCCGCGCCCGGCGCTCTACATCCGCCCCGACCCCTTCGGGCGCTTCGTCTCCGTCATCGCCTGGCTGCCGCGCGAGGCCTTCGACTCCCAGCTTCGCGGGCGCGTCGGCGAGATGCTGGCGCGCGCGCATGGCGCGCGGCTCTCGGCCTTCTACATCGCGCTGGGCGACAGTCCGCTCGCGCGCATCCACTACATCCTCGGCACCGACCCCGCCCGGCCCGTGACGCCGGATCGCGCCGCGCTCGAGGCCGCGGTGACGCAGCTCGCCCGCGGCTTCGGCGAGCGGCTCGGCGAGGTGCTGGCCGAGGAGCGCGGCGAGACCGCTGCCGCGGCCGCGATGGAACAGTGGCTCGACGCCTTCCCCGCCACCTATCGCGAGAGCGAGAGCGTCGCCCAGGCCGCGGGCGATCTCGCGCTGGCCGAGACGGCGCTGGCCAGCGGCCGCACCGAGGCCGCGGTGATCACCCCGCCCGGCGAGGGCCCGCGCCGGCTGGTGCTGCGCCTCGCCGTGCCGGGCGCCGCGCTGGCGCTGGCCGACGCGCTGCCGCTCTTCGACAGCCTGGACCTGCGGGCCATCGAGGAGGTGCCCTACAAGCTGACCCCGCGCGGCGCGGCCGAGGTCTCGCTGCACGCCTTCGCGCTCGACGCCGGCTGCGACATCCTGCCGGAGCGCGAGCCCCGGCTGCTGGACGCGCTGGAGACGCTCATCGCCGGGGACATCGAGGCGGACGGCTTCAACCGCCTCGTGCTGCGGGCGGGGCTCGACTGGCGCGAGTGCTGGCTGATCCGGTCGATGTACCGCTGGCTGAAGCAGGTGGGCTTTCCGTTCTCGCAGGAGAGCGTGGCGGCGGCGCTGGCCGCGACGCCGGAGGCCGCGCGCATCCTGGCGGACCTCTTCCACAGGCGCTTCGATCCGTCCGTCGCCGACCGCAACGAGGCGGCGCTGGACAAGGCCTGGACGGCGATGCTGGACCAGGTGGCCGACCCTGACACCGATCGCATCCTGCAGCGCCTGCGCCGGCTGCTCGATGCGATGCTGCGGACGAACTACTACCAGAAGAAGGCCTACATCGCCTTCAAGCTGGACAGCGCCATCGCCGGCGACATGCCGATGCCGCGCCCCTGGCGCGAGATCTTCGTGCACAACGCGACCATGGAGGGCTGCCATCTGCGCGCCGGCCCGGTCGCGCGTGGCGGCATCCGCTGGTCCGACCGGCGCGAGGATTTCCGGACCGAGATCCTCGGCCTGATGAAGGCGCAGCGGCTGAAGAACGTCGTCATCGTGCCGACGGGCGCGAAGGGCGGCTTCGTGCTCAAGGGCAGCATCCCGACGGAGCGCGAGGCCTTCCAGGCCACCGGCATCGCGGCCTACCGCACGCTGGTGCGCGGCATGCTCGACCTCGCCGACAACCTTGTTGGCACCGAGGTGATCACGGCGCCCGACATCATCCGCCGCGACGGCGACGACCCCTATATCGTCGCGGCCGCCGACAAGGGCACGGCCACCTTCAGCGACATCGCCAACGCCCTCTCGGCCGACTACCACTTCTGGCTGGACGATGCCTTCGCCTCGGGCGGCTCGGCCGGCTACGACCATAAGGCCATGGGCATCACCGCGCGCGGCGCCTGGGTGATGATCGAGCGGCATTTCGTGGAGACGCTGGGCCGCTCCATCCACGACGCGCCCTTCACGGTGGCGGGCGTGGGCGACATGTCCGGCGACGTCTTCGGCAACGGGCTGCTGATCTCGAAGCAGACGAAGCTGCGCGCGGCCTTCGACCACCGCCACATCTTCCTGGACCCCGATCCGGACCCGGCGGCGAGCTACGCCGAGCGTGCCCGGCTCTTCGCCCTGCCTCGCTCCTCCTGGGCGGACTACGACGCGAAGCTGATCAGCAAGGGCGGCGGCGTGTTTGCCCGGAATCTCAAGACGATTCCGCTGAGCCCGGAGGCGAAGGCCATGCTGGGCCTCGCCGCCGATCGCGCCGAGCCCGCCGCCATCCTCCAGGCCATCCTGCGCATGGAGGCCGACCTGCTCTATTTCGGCGGCATCGGCACCTATGTGAAGGCCAGCACGGAAAGCCAGGCCGAGGCCGGCGACCGCGCCAACGACGCCATCCGCATCGACGGTCGCGAGATCCGCGCGAAGGTGGTGGGCGAGGGCGCCAATCTCGGCGTGACCCAGGCGGGCCGCATCGAGGCCGCGCGCAACAGCGTCCGGATCAACACCGACGCGCTGGACAATTCCGCCGGCGTCAGCACCTCGGACCATGAGGTGAACATCAAGATCCTGCTGGCCGACGCCGAGGCCGAAGGAATGATGACCCGCAAGCAGCGCGACGAACTGCTGGTCAGCATGACCGACGAGGTCGCCGCCCTGGTCCTGCGCGACAACGAGCTGCAATCGGTGGTCGTCTCGCTGGAGGTCCGCGCGGGCGCCGCGGCGCTCACCGCGCAGGGCGCGCTGATGGCGCGGCTGGAGCAGGAGGGCCTGCTCGACCGCGCGCTGGCCGGCCTGCCTGACGCGGCGGCGCTCTCGGCGCGCATCGCGCGCAGCGACGGGCTGACCCGGCCCGAGGTCGCGGCCCTGCTGCCCTTCGCCAAGCTCTGGCTGGGCGAGGCGGTGATCGACAGCACCCTGCCTGACGACCCCGCCTTCGCGCCGCTGCTGCTGGACTATTTCCCCACCGCGCTTCGCGAGGAGCGCTTTGCGGCATATGTCGCCCGCCACCGGCTGCGGCGCGACCTGATCGCGACCGCGCTGGCCAACATGGTCGCGAACCGGCTGGGCTGCGCCGGCCTCGCGCGGCTCGTCGCCGAGGCCGAGCCGGCCGAGGTGGTGGGCGCCGTCTGGCTGGCCTCGGAGCTCTTCGGCCTCGAGGCTCGCTTCGAGCAGGCGGAGCAGGCTCCGGCCGAGCCCCGCCTCGCCGCGCAGTCCACGCTGCGCGGGCTGCTGGAGGCCGCGGCGGTGGAGCTGATGGCGCCGGCCAGGGCCGGGCTGCAATCGGCCATCGCCACCCTCGGCGAGGGCATCGCGACCCTCGCCGCCGGCGAGATGGCGGACCAGGCGGATGATGCCTCCGGCCTGCCCGGCGATCTCGGCGGCTTCGTGGCAGCCGCGGGCCGGCTGGCGGCGGCGCCTTCCATCGTGCAGCTCGCGCGCGACAGCGGCGCGGCGCCGCCGGAGGCCGCGCAGGCCTGGATCGAGGTCGGCGCCGCCTTCCACATCGACGCCCTGGCCGAGGCGGCGCGGCGCATGCCGGTCCCGGGTGCGTACGGGGACCGCGCGCGGGCCGCGCTGCTGGCCGACCTGCGCCACACGCAGTCGCGCCTCGCCGCGGCGCGTCTCGCCGGCAGGTTCGAGGACGGGCCGGCGGTGGAGGCCATTCGCAGGCTGGTGCGCGAGGCGGCGGCGGCGGGCGACTTCGCCGCGGTGACGGTGGCGGCGCGCGCCCTGGCGACGGTGGCGCCGGGCTGACGCCTTCGTCAGACCCTCCGGACGCGGGGGTCGAGCCGGGCGAACCGCAGGACCTGCGCGTCGAGCCAGGTCAGCCGCAGCAGCCGCGCGTTGATCTCCGGCGTGACGGGCTCGTCCTCGATGAGCTCCATCATGCCGTTCACCATGTCGCGGCTGTTGAGGTGGGGGACCGGCGTCGCCGGAAGGCCGAAGACCTCGGTGATGCGGTCGTGCACGGCGCCCAGGTTCTCGGTGAAGCCCACGCAGTCGAAGTGGAGGAGCGCGTCGCACGCCCCGGCGACGATTCCGGCCGGCTGGAGCGGGTGGCCGTCCTCGCGGGTGGCGAAGCGCCCGTGGCCCAGCGGCCGGGCGTCCCCCACCAGCTGGCAGGCCAGGGCGTTGTCGATCGATTCGACGACGACGGGCTCCTCGGAGTGGAGGAAGTCCATCAGGCCGCGGGCGCGGGCGATGCGCGGGCCTATGAGGTCATGGATCTCCACGTCCTCCGCGCGGTGCCGGCGCCAGAAGCGGTAGAGCGACAGGATCCGGGCCCGGGGGTCGCGCAGGACCGTGACCAGGAACCGCGGCGGCGGGACATGCGCCAGGTGATCGAACCGGTAGTGGCCCGAGTAGAAGCGGTACTGCGCGAGGCGGGCCGGCGGGATCCGGTCCAGGGTCGAGAAGCGGTCGGGGCAGCGCTGCTCCGGCGGGAACCGGCTCTCGAAGGCCTCGTGCAGGCTGGTGCCGCCGACGCGCGGGACGTGCAGGAAGACAAGGCGCGGCGTCTCGGCGACGGGGTGTGGATGCCCACCCATGAATGGTCCTGTTCCTTCGTTCGGCGGGGCGCTTTCCGCGGCTCCGGAACTCAGTCTAGGGTCGGGCCCATCCAGGGTCGACAGGCCGGAGGGGGAACGGCATGACGCGACGCGAATGGGCCTGGGCCAGCTACGACTGGGCGAATTCCGCCTTTCCGACGGTCGTCTCCACCTTCGTCATCGCGGCCTATTTCACCAAGGGCATCGCGCCGGACCCGGTGACGGGACAGGTGATGTGGGGCTGGATGCAGGCGCTGGTCGGCCTGTCCATCGGGCTGCTCTCGCCGCTGCTCGGCGCCATCGCCGATGCGGGCGGGCGGCGGCGGGCCATGCTGCTGGCCGCCACCCTGCTGACGGCCTTCTTCACCGCCGGCATCTGGTTCGCCGAGCCGCAGCCGGCCTATGCGCTCTGGGCGCTGCTCTGCGTGGCGCTGGGCACTCTGTTCTTCGAGCTCGGCACCGTCTTCTACAACGCTATGCTGCCGGAGGTGACCACGCGCGAGCGCCTGGGCCGGATCTCGGGCATCGGCTGGGCGCTGGGCTATGCCGGCGGCCTGGCCTGCCTGGTGCTGTGCCTCGCGCTGCTGGTGCAGCCCGACCCTGCGCTCTTCGGCCTCGACCGCGCCCGGGCCGAGCACGTGCGCGCGACGGCGCTGGTGGTGGCCGGCTGGCTGCTGCTCTTCGGCTGGCCGGTGCTGGTCTTCGTGAAGGAAGGAATGACGGAACGGCGGCCCTGGGGCCTGGCCGCGATGCACGGCTTCTCCGAGCTGCTGCGGCTGCTGCGCGGCCTGCCGCGGCATCCGGCGATCCTGCGCTTCATGCTCGCGCGGCTCTTCTACACGGACGGGCTGAACGTGCTCTTCGCCTTCGGCGCGGTCTTCGCGGCGGGCGTCTACCACATGGGCTTCGAGGAGATCCTGCTCTTCGGCATCGCGCTCAACGTGAGCGGCGGCATCGGCGCCTTCGCCGGCGGCTGGGTGGAGGAGCGGCTGGGCGCGAAGCGCACCGTGCTCGTGGCGCTCGTCGCGCTGATGGCGCTGGGTGGCGGGATGCTGCTGGTGGAGAGCAAGACCGTCTTCTGGATCCTGGGCGTGCTGCTGGGCCTGTTCTTCGGCCCCTCCCAGGCGGCGAGCCGCAGCCTGATGGCGCATCTGGCGCCGCCGGCGGAGGTGACGGCCTATTTCGGCCTCTTCGCCTTCTCCGGCCGCGCGACGGGCTTCCTGGGGCCGGCGCTGCTGGCGCTGGTCACGGACGCGACCAGCAGCCAGCGCGCGGGGATGACGGTGGTGCTGGTGATGCTGGCGCTGGGCGCGGCGATCCTGGCGAGCGTGCCGCCGCCCTCAGCCACGCGAGAGGAGTAGCATCCAGTCCTCGACGGTCTCGCGCGCCAGGATGGTGGCGCGGTCGACGGGCAGGATGCCGTGCTTCGTGTGAATCCAGGCCAGGGTGAAGCCGTGCCGCTCGATGCTGTCGAGCAGGGCATCCGGATCGGCCAGCCGGTGCTTGTTGAACTCGAGGAACACGATCATCGGCCGGCCCCGTGCGAGCACCTTCTCCATGCCCTGCCAGACGTCCCACTCGGCGCCCTCGACGTCGATCTTGATGGCGTCGAGCGGCCTGTCGCCGACGATCTCGTCCACGGTGCGGACCGGCATGGCCATTGGGCCGGAACCGGAGACGACATGCCCGTTCATCGGCCGCCCATCGGGAACCTGCAGGATTACCTCCGTGCCGGACGCCGCCCCCAGGGGGCTCTGATGGACCGTCACGCGGTCGTCGAAGACGTTCAGTGTCACCGACTGCCGGAGGAGGGTGGCCAGGCGCGGATTGGGTTCCGCCGCGTGCACCAAGCCGGAAGGCCCCACCAGCTGCGCCATCAGCAGGGTAAAGTAGCCGAGATTCGCCCCTGCATCGAAGACCGTCATGCCCGGCCGGAGCTTCGCGACCAGGGCCTCGGTGACGTAGGATTCCCAGGCGCCGTCAAGGATCAGGTAGGGCGAGAGCACGCGGTCCCGCGCATCCGCGAACATCTTGAACCGGCCCAGCACGCGGCAGAGCACCGTGTCGTCGGCATAGGGCACGGCCAGGCAGAGCGCGCGGATTTCGTCGGCGGTGGCGTTGCGGCGATGGGGAACGAGCCGGCTCAGGCGGAAATGCGGGGCGCGGGGCCGCTCCGGCAGGCGGATCAGCCGGCCGTACCAGTCGAGGATCGCTGCGCCCGCGGCGCGGGCGAAGAGCCGGGGCGGCAGGGGAAGTTTCAGGCGGCTCATGCGCACCCCTTGGGACGGGGTCATCCTAAGCATGAGCCGCCCTGGGGCGGAATGGCTGCTCAGAACAGCGCGGCGGGCGCCACCGTGCTGCCGGTGAAGCCCTGCATGCGCAGCGGCTGCATCACGAAGCAGAACTCGCTGCGGCCCGCGGCGACCAGCTCGTCCAGCTTCATGTTCTCCAGCAGGTGCACGCCGTTCACCACCAGCGCGATCTGGTGCACCGGCAGCGAGGCGGCGGGCATGGTCTTGGACGGCGCGCATTCCACCGGCCAGTTGTCGGCGCCCAGCAGCAGCGGGTTGCGCTGGATGAGCCACTCGGCTGCCGCCACGCCGATGCCCGGGCAGCCCGCGACGTAGCGCGCGTTCTCGCGGCCCCAGAGATGGCCCCAGCCGGTGTTGATGATCATCGCATCGCCCTCGCGCAGCTCCACGCGCTGGCGGGCCAGGGCCTGCTGCAGGTCCTCGGGCGTGATCTCGTAGGTGTCGGGCAGGGTCTGCACGCCCTTGAGGCCGGCGACGTCGATCAGCACGCCGCGCGTCATGATGGTGCCGACGGTGTCGACGCCCATCTCGGTGAAGCCGCCCCGCGTCATGATCGAGGGGACGTTCACGCAGTTGTAGGTCTCGTCGCCGATCGTCTGGTGCGGGAAGCAGTCGAACTGCGTGCCGATCTGCGCCATCTCGCCGACCACCAGCTCCTCGTTGGAGCCGCGGCGGTTGGCCTGCGGGTTCATGAAGGTTTGTTTGAGATGAACGTCGAAGCGGCGCGTGCCGAAGAAGGGCATGCTCTGCGCAAGCACGTGGCCGATCTCGATCTTCCGGCCCTCGCGGATCATGGCGGCGGCGTCGCGCATGCGGGCCGGCGTCATCAGGTTCATGCTGCCGCGCCGGTCGTTGGGGCCCCAGCGGCTGGGGCAGCGGGCCGAGGCGGGCGGCGGCGACCAGCTTCCCGGTGCCTGCGCCTGGGCGGGCGTGGCCTGTAATCCGAGATGCGCGGAGCCGCAGGCGACACAGGCGCCGAACAGCGCCCGCCGTGACATTCCCCTCATGGGCGTTCTCCCTTGTCCTTGTTTGGCGGCCCGAAGCCGCCCCGAAAGATTACCGAACGGAAGGAAATCGGCAAGACAAGAGCCCGGATGATCCGGTAGCCCCTTGACCTGGGTTGTCGATTGCGGTCATCCCGAATGCGAGAAAACTCGCATCCGGAGAAACGCTTAATGAACCAGATCACCCGCCGCGGCGCTCTCGGTGCCGGTCTCGGCCTCCTCGCCGGACATGCGGCTTTCGCCCAGACCTCCCAGCAGATCGCCATCGCCACCGGCACGACCGGCGGCGTCTACTACCCGCTCGGCGGCGCGCTCGCGAACTACCTGACCCGCGGCATCCCGGGCGTCTCCGCGACCGCCGAGGTGACGGCCGGCTCCACCGCGAACTTCCAGCTCCTCGGCGCCAGCCGCGCGCAGCTGGTCTTCGGCCAGGTCGACGCCGCCGTGGACAGCATCCGCGGCGCCGGCCCCTTCCGCGGCCGCGTGGTGCCGACGCGCGCCATCGCCGTGCTCTACACCAACCGCATGCAGGTGGTGACGACGGCCGACCGCAACATCCACTCGCTCGCGGACATGAAGGGCAAGCGCATCTCGACCGGCGCGCCGGCCTCGGCCACCGAGCTCTTCGCGCGCCGCCTGATCGCCGCCGCGGGCCTCGACATCGCCAAGGACTTCCGCGGCGTGGAGCGGCTCTCGCCGGCCGAGAGCACCAACGCCATCCGCGACGGCAAGATCGATGCCTACTTCTTCGTCTCCGGCGTGCCGACCAGCGCGATCACCGACCTCGGCGCCACGCCGGGCACGACGCTCGTCATGATCGACCATGCCGACGCGCTGGCGAACATCGTGCGCGAGCATGGGCCGGTCTACTTCGCCGAGACGATCCCGGCCGGCACCTATCCTGGCCAGGACAAGCCGAACCACCAGCTCTCGGTCGCCAACATCCTGGGCATGCGCGAGGATGCCTCGCCGCAGCTGGTGACGCAGATCCTCAACATCCTGTGGGACAACCGCGAGGACTGGGCGCGCGTCCACTCCGCCGCGCGCGACTTCACGCTCGAGCAGCAGAAGACCGCTGCAGCGGGCGTGCCCTGGCACCCGGCTGCCGAGACCTTCTGGAAGGCCAAGGGCGCGACGATGGGCTGAGCGCGTTGCGCTTCGAATTGCTGAGAGGACGATTCACCGCTTCGGCGAAGCCGCCTCAGCGGATCGTGCTCTAGATCACGACTGCCGGCCGGGCCTGTCGCCCGGCCGCTTGCGTTTGGAAGAGACAAGCCGATGTCCAGCACGCTCCCGCCCGATATCGATCCCAGCACGATGGACGCCGAGACCACGAAGCGGGTCTCCGAGCTGATCGAGGCCGAGGAGGGCGCGATGAACCGCCTCCCCGGCCTGCTCGGCCAGGCGGCGGTCGGCATCGCGCTGGTCATGTCGCTGTTCCACCTCTGGGCGGCCTGGAGCATCGTGCCGACGACCACGCTGCGCTTCGCGCATGTCGGCTTCACCCTGGTGCTGGGCTTCATGCTCTTCCCGGGCGCGAAGCGCTTCCGTGACCGTGTCCCGCCCTGGGACTGGGCGCTGGTCGCGGCGGGCATCTACGTCACCTGGTACCTGATCTCCGGTGGCGACGACCTGCAGGACCGCATCATCTTCCCCGAGCCGATGGACATCGTCGTCGGCTGGCTGCTGATCGCGCTGGTGCTGGAGGTGACACGGCGCTGCACGGGCTGGATCATGCCCGTCATCGCGATCTGCTTCCTGCTCTACGCCTATTTCGGCAACCATTTCCCCGAGCCCTGGACCCATCGCGGCTACGATGCCGAGCGGCTGGTGCCGCATATCGCCATCACGCTGGAGGGCATCTACGGCACGGCGGTGGATGTGAGCGCGACGCTCATCATCCTCTTCACCATCTACGGCGCGATCCTTTCGTCCACGGGCGCGGGAAAATACTTCGTCGACTTCTCCTTCGCGGCCACCGGCGCCAAGGCGTCGAGCGCGGGCCGCACGGTGGTGCTGTCGGCCTTCCTGCTGGGCGGCCCCTCGGGCTCGGGCGTGGCGACGACGGTCACCATCGGCACCGTCGCCTGGCCGATGATGAAGCGGGTCGGCTACTCCGCGCATGACGCGGGCGGGCTGCTCGCGGCCGGCGGGCTGGGGGCGATCATCTCGCCGCCCATCATGGGCGCGGCGGCCTTCCTCATCGCCGAATACCTGAAGATCAGCTACCTCGACGTGCTGCTGATGGCCGTCATCCCGACCTGCCTCTTCTACGCCTCGCTGCTCTTCATGGTGGAACTGGACCAGCGCCGCATCCGCCACGCGCGCGGCGGCATCGAGGAGAGCACCATCGACGTCGAGCCGGTGGGCGTGCTGTTCCGCAAGGGCTGGTACCATTTCAGCAGCCTGATCGCGATCGTGTTCTTCATGGCGCTGGGCTACTCGGCGACGCTGTCGGTGCTCTACGCCATGCTGCTGGCGGTGGCCCTCTCCTTCCTCTCGAAGGAGCATGCGCTCTGGCCGATGAAGCTGATCCGCACCCTGGCCGCCGGCTCCGAGCAGGCGCTGAGCATCGCCGCCACCTGCGCCAGCGCCGGTATCATCGTGGGCTGCATCACGCTGACCGGGCTCGGGCTGAAGTTCTCCGACATCGCCATCCAGGCGGCGGGCGGCAGCCTTGTCATCACGGCGATCTACACGGCGCTGATCGTCTGGGTCGTCGGCCTCGCGGTGCCGGTGACGGCCAGCTACATCATCTGCGCGGTCGTGGCCGCGCCGGCGCTGATGAAGCTCGGCGTGCCCGACTACGCGGCGCACATGTTCGTCTTCTACTACGCGGTGCTGTCAGAGGTCTCGCCGCCGACGGCGCTGAGCCCCTTCGCGGCGGCCGCCATCACCCGCGCCGGCCCCTACAAGACGACGCTGATGGCCTGGAAGTACACGCTGCCGGCCTTCCTGCTGCCCTTCGTCTTCGTGACCGACCCCAACGGCGTCGGCCTGCTGCTGAGCCTCAAGCCCGGCATGACCTGGGTGACGGTGGTGTGGCAGACGGTGCTGGCGACGCTCGGCCTCGCCGCGCTCTCCGCCGCCACGCAGGGCTTCGGGATCACGCGGATGAGCCAGCCGGAGCGCTGGGGGATGGCGCTGGCCGGGCTGCTGATGGTCTTCCCGGCCGTCTTCGAGGCGGCCTTCGGCGACGCGATCCCCGTGCCGCATCTCATCGGCATGGCGCTGGGCGTCGCGTTGCTCGTGGTGCAGGTGATGCGCAACAAGAGCAAGCCGGCGCTGGCGTGATGCGGACCGACCCTGCCTTCGCGGCGCCGGGGCGCTTCTGGAAGGGGAATGTCCACACCCATTCCACCCGCTCGGACGGGAAGCGTGGACCCGAGGAGGTCTGCGCCACCTATCGCGAGGCGGGCTACGACTTCCTCGCGCTGACCGACCACTTTCAGGCGAAGTACGGCTTCCCGGTCGTGGACACGCGCGGCTACCGGACCAACGCCTTCACCACGATCCTCGGCGCGGAGGTGCATGCGCCGAAGACCGCGCTGGGCGAGACCTGGCATATCCTCGCCGTCGGCCTGCCGCTCGACTTCGCGCCTACGCCGGAGACGGAGAGCGGCCCGCAGCTCGCGCAACGCTGCCTGGAGGCCGGCGCCTTCGTCGCCATTCCGCATCCCGGCTGGTACGCGCTGACCACGGAGGACGCCGCGACCATCCCAGGTGCGCATGCGGTGGAGATCTACAACCACACCAGCGCCGTCCGCACCGACCGCGGCGACGGCGCCTATCTGATCGACCAGCTCCTCGCCCAGGGCCGCCGGATCAACGTCATCGCCACCGACGACGCGCATTTCGAGAGCCCGGACTGGTTCGGCGGATGGCTGATGGTGAAGGCCGAGGCGAACGAGCCCGACGCGCTGCTGGCGGCGCTGAAGGCCGGGCATTTCTACGCGACGCAGGGGCCCACGATCGAGGGCATCGCCTGGGGCGAGGAGAGCGTGGAGATCGCGTGCTCGCCGGCCTCCAGCATCATGGTGCTGGGCCGCGGCTCCTGCGCGAAGCAGTCGGTGGCGCCGGGCCAGACGCGCGTGACCCTGCCGCTGGAGCCGAAGCTGCGCGCCGGCGGCTTCGGGCGCGTCGTGGTGGTGGATGCGGCGGGCAAGAAGGCTTGGGCGAACCCCTACTGGCTCTGAGCGTCGTCGAGGCCGAGACGCCGGAGCAAGGGCGGCAGCAGCAGCGGCGAGAGGTAGATCGGGAACTGGCACAGGGCGAAGTAGGTCCAGGCCGTTGCCGGCAGCATGCCGGCGGTGGCCGCGAACATCAGCCCCATGTTCCGCTGCGAGGCCATGACGGCGAGTGACAGCGACGGGATGCGTCCGGTGCTGCGGAAGACGAAGGCCGTTGCGGCCAGCAGGATCGCGAAGACCAGGAAGCCCAGCGCCAGCAGGCCGATGAAACCCCAGGGGTCTGCCCAGGCAATGGAGGTCACGTCGCCCAGCACGGCTGAGACGAAGATCAGCAGGATCAATGTGTTGATGCCGTTGATCGCGTCGCCGTGCCGCGCGACGGCGGCCGTTCCCAGGATCCGGCGCAGGACCAGCGCCACCAGGAACGAGCCCGCCAGCATGATGGCCAGCTTCGCGCCCAGCGCGACGGGCGAGATCGCCAGGACATCGGCCAGGAAGAGCTGTGCGAAGCCCGCCGCCACGAAGGGCACTGCGAAGGTGCCGGTGACCAGCGTGATCAGCACGAGCGTGGCGTCGAGCCCCATCAGCGCGGCCAGCGACGGCGCCGCCATCATCGGCGAGGCCAGCCCCTGCAGCATGAGGCCGAGGAATAGGCCCGGCGCCGTCTCGCGGATACCGGCGAGGCTCGCCACGCCCAGGAAGAGGAGCGGCACGGCCAGCGCGGTCCAGGCCGTCGCCGCCAGGATCAGCCCTGGCCGCCGCAGGTGTCCGCGCAGCCGCGCCATGTCCACGCGCAGGAAGGCCAGGACGAGGAGCAAAAAGACCGCCTCGGCGAGGTAGGGCCGCAGCACGCGCCCGAGCGGCGGGAGCGCCACGCCGATCAGCACGATCGCGCCGATGGCGCGCGGCCCCTGGCGGCCGAGCCACGCCAGAAGGCGCATGCACCGCCTACTCCACCCGGATCTCGCGCACCTGGAACTGGTTGTCCGCGCGGTGGCGCACCGTCACGCCCTGCCGGTGCGCCCAGGGGATCATCATGTGGTAGAGCGGCAGGTGGCCGAGCTCGGCATTGTGCAGCCGGTGCGCCTGCACGATCAGCGCCCGCCGAGCGGCCGGGTCTCCCTCGGCGTCGATGCGCGGAATCAGCGCGTCGAACTCCGCGTTGGACCAGCCGCCGAAGTTCCAGGAGGCCGCGCCGCCGATCGAGGGCGAGGCCATGATCGCGCGGATCGTGTAGCTCGCATCGAAGGTCGGCACGCCCCAGGAGAGCGCGTAGAAGGCCGATTCCCGCCGCCGGATCTTCTGGCTGAACAACGCGCTCGGCATCTGGTTGAGCTGCACCCGGATGCCGATCTGGCTCAGCATGGCCGCCACCGCCTGGCAGGCCTCGTCATAGGTGCCGACGGGGCAATCGAGCGGGACGGAAAATCCCTGCGGATAGCCGGCCTCGGCCAGCAGGCGCCGGGCGCGCTCGCGGTCGAAGGGCAGCCGCGCGTCGGTCGACTGGTCCCAGCCGTTCACGAACTGCGTCCACATGCTGCCCGTCGGCACGGCCTGGCCGCGCAGGGTCGTGCGCCGCAGCGTCTCGACATCGATGGCGTGCGCCACGGCCTGCCGCACCCGGAGGTCGCGGAAGGGGTTGCGGCCGCGGAGGTCGCTGCCCGGCAGCTCATCCACGTCCTGGCGGAAGGCGAGCCATACGGTACGGTTCTCCTGTCCTTCCAGCACCCGCAGGCGCGGGTTGGAGCGGATGCGCGCCACGTCCTGCACCGGCAGCACATGCACGAAGTCCACCTCGCCCGAGAGCAGCGCGGCCACGCGGGTCGCGTCGCTGCCGAGCGTGATGTGGTGGTACTCGGTGACGTTGCCCTGCGGCGAGGCGCCGGCCTCGGTGCCCCACCAGGCGGGGTTGCGCACCATGATCGTGCGCTGGTCCACCTCGCGCGAGCGGATCATGAAGGGGCCGGTGCCGTTGGCCATGCGGACGGCGGGCGTCTCCTCGCGCTGGGCGAAGTTCTGCGGCACGGCGCTGCGGTTCGCCTCGCTCCAGCCGCGGTCCATGATGAGGATGCGCGTCATCTTGTCCGGGATGACCGGATCCGGGACGCGGGTGACGATGTCCACGACCAGCCGATCCACCGCCACCACGCTCGCCACCGTGTCCACGTAGATGCCGTAGTTGCTGGTGGGAGCGAGGGCGCGCTGGATGCTGAACACCACGTCATCAGCCTCGAAGCTCTCGCCGCCGGCGAAGCGCACGCCGTCGCGGAGCTGGAAGCGCCAGCGGGTGGGCTCGACCTGCTCCCAGGCGGTGGCGAGGCCCGGATAGACCCGCAGGTCGTCTGCCCGGTAGGTCAGCGGCTCGTAGACCTGGCTGACGACCAGGTAGGTGAAGAGGGCGTTGGTGGCGTGGGGGTCCAGCGTCGCGGCGTCCACGCTGGTCGCCATGCGGAAGATTCGCTGGGGCGCCTGGGCCAAAGCGGGTCCGGAGAGGCCCGCGGCCACCGCCATTGCAGCCAGAACATTACGACACCACATCCGGGCCTCCCGCTGGAAAACCCCGCGAGAGTGACGCCTGAGACAGGGTGTCGCAATCCGTTCACCCTTCCACTATATTGCATCCAAGACAGAATTGCCTCTGGGAGATGCCGATACCATGCGCCGTAGTGCCCGCTTCCTGACCCTCCTGGCCGCCGCCGCCCTGGCGCTGGCGCCGGCCCTCGCCGATGCACGCCCCGGCGGCGGGATTTCCTCTGGCAGCCGGGGCTCGCGCAGCTATTCCGCGCCGCCCTCCACGACGACGGCGCCGAGCGCGCCGCGCCAGTTCGACCGCACGATGCAGCAGCCGACGGCACCGCGGCCTGGCGCACCGGGCGTCGGCGCGCCGAGCCCGGTGCGCCAGGGCGGCTTCTTCTCGCGCAACCCCTTCATGGGCGGCCTGATGGCCGGCCTGCTGGGCGCGGGAATCTTCGGCCTTCTGGCGGGCGGGGGCTTCTTCGGCGGGCTCGGCAGCATGGCCGGCCTCCTCGGCTTCCTGCTGCAGGTGGCGATCATCGCCGGCCTCGTGGCGCTGGTGGTCGGCTTCCTGCGCCGGCGCCAGCAGCAGCCTGCGCCGGCCGGTGTGCCGAACTCCATGATGCGCGAGGGCGCCCCGCCGCAGCCGGCCATGATGGGCGGCGGCGCCGGCCGCGGCCGGCCGGTGGACGAGCTCGGCCTCGGCCCGGCGGACTTCCAGGCCTTCGAGCGGACGCTGGTCGAGGTGAACAATGCCTGGTCGCGCGGGGACGTGAATGCCCTCTCGCGCCTCGCGACGCCGGAGATGGTGCAGTACTTCCGCGACGACTTCGATGCGCTGAGCCAGCGCGGCTGGAAGAACGAGACCCGCGACGTGAAGCTGGAGCAGGGCGACCTGTCGGAGTCCTGGAGCGAGGGGCCGCGCGACTACGCGACCGTGGCGATGCGCTTCAGCCTCGTGGACGTGACGCGCGATATCAAGACGGGCGCCGTGACCGAGGGCGACCCGAACGTGCGGACCATGGCGACGGAGCTGTGGACCTTCGTGCGGGTTCAGGGCGGCCCCTGGACGCTGAGCGCCATCCAGCAGGCCCAGTAAACCGGACCTGGATCGATTTGTCCCGGATCGTGTATAGGCCCCTGATCTAAGTATCAGGGGCCTGCATGGAAGTCGAAGTTGCGGTCAATCCCGGAGACTGGACCCAGAAGGACCGGGAGGAAGGGACCGAGGTCTGGCATCGCGCGCAACTTCACCTGATGCGTCGGGCGGCCAGCGGCTCGCCGGCGGAGGCCCGGCGGATCGCGGAGACGCACTACGCGACCATCGTCCAGCGCGCCGCCTTCTACAACTGGTTCGACCAGGTCAGGCTCCTGCAGGGCCACGAGATCGTCTGGCCGGGAACGGCTTGGCTGGTCGCCTCGCAATTCGCGCGCTTCGACAGGATCGGCAACGCCACCGCCGTCATGAGCTTCACGCTGCCCGCGAAGGTGACGGTCCTCGGCCGGTCGATCACCGTCAGCGACGGCGGGCAATGGACCTTGTACCGCCGCGGCCTCGGCGAGGCCCTGGCGGTGGCCGGAAGCTTCGCCCGCGAGGGCATCGAGGGCTCGCTGGACGAGCCGGGCTGGGATCGCGTCCTGGCGGCCGGCACGACGCTGGATGACCTGGTGGCCTTCGCCAATGCCGGCAACAAGAGGATCTTCGAGGACGTCTACTCGACACATCTGCCCCCGGTCTTCCTGAAGGGGCTGAGCGGCCAGCGGATCATCGGCCAGGCCGCGGAAGCCTGGGACAACGCGATGGTCGAGATGGAGCAGCGCGTGATCGTGGAGCCGGTCTACATGAAGCATGTGGCGCTCGGGAATCCGCGGCTGGGCACCGTTCTCAACGAGCTCATGGCCTGCGAGGAATTCGTGAGCGCGGTCCCCTTCCTCAATCCGGTCAAGTGGGATCGCCAGCTGCATGGCCAGGTCGCCATGTGCCGTTCCGGGCTCGATGTCACGAAGGCCGAGGATCGGGTCACCTACGGCAAGGAAGTGGTCGTGAAATTCTATCGCGAGGCGGCGCGCGACGGCCGGATCACGAAGATGCGGCCGCCGCAGAAATACGCCCTGCAGAAGCCTGTCCCGTAAGGCCGGATCTCGATCGGTCGCGGCCCGAGCTGGACGCCGGGACCGGCATCCCGCAGGCTCGGGCCATGTTCACCCTCCCCGACCTCGAAGCCGCCGAGCAGCTCGTCCGCCGGCATTTCCCGGTCACGCCGCAATTCGCCTGGCCGCTCCTCTCCGCGCGAGCCGGCTGCGAGGTCTGGGTCAAGCACGAGAACCACACGCCCACCGGCGCCTTCAAGGTGCGCGGCGGGCTGACCTTCTTCGACACGCTGCAATCCAAGGGCGTCATCAGCGCCACGCGCGGCAATCACGGCCAGTCGCTGGCCTATGCCGGCTCGCGCGCCGGCATTCCCGTCACCATCGTCATTCCCGAGGGCAACAGCGTCGAAAAGAACGCCTCGATGCGGGCGCTGGGCGCCGAGCTCATCGAGCGCGGCCGCGACTTCGACGTGGCGCGGCAATACGCCATGCAGCTCGCCGCCGAGCGCGGGCTGGACTTCGCGCCCTCCTTCGCGCCCGCGCTGGTGAAGGGCGTCGCGACCTACGCGCTGGAGCTGTTCCGCGGAGCGCCGCCGCTGGATGCGCTCTATGTGCCGGTCGGGCTGGGCTCGGGCATCTGTGGCTGCATCATGGCGCGCGACCTGCTGGGCCTCTCCACCGAGATCGTGGGCGTTCAGAGCACGGGGGCCGATGCCTATGCGCAAAGCTTCGCCGCCGGCCGCGTGATCGAGACGGAAGCCGCCAATACGCTCGCCGACGGCATGGCCACGCGCGTTCCCGACCCGAAGGCGCTGGAGATGATCCTCCAGGGCGCGGCGCGCATCGTCACCGTCACGGATGACGAGGTGCGTGAGGCCATGCGCGCCTATTGGACCGACACGCACAACCTCGCCGAGGGCGCCGGCGCGGCCGGCTTCGCGGCGCTGATGCAGGAACGCGAGAAGATGCGCGGCAAGCGGGCGGCGGTGATCCTCTCCGGCGGCAATATCGACCTGCCGCTCTTCCGCGACTGGGTGATGGCGTGATCCTCGAGCACATCCGCCCCATGGGCGGGGCGCCCATGGACGTGCATGTCGAGGACGGCCGCATCGCGAAGCTCGTGCCCAGCACGCGCGAGGGTGTGGGGCCGATCCTGCTGCCCGGACTGGTCGAAGGCCATTGCCATCTCGACAAGACGCTCTGGGGCCGCCCCTGGTGGCGCAACGAGGTCGGCCCGCTGCTGCGTCACCGCATCGAGAACGAGAAGGCCATCCGGAAATCCCTCGGCATGGACGCGGTGCGCGAGGGGCGGGCGCTGTGCCTCGCGCATCTCGCCGCCGGCACGACGCGGCTGCGCAGCCATGTGGACATCGACGAGGAAAGCCGCCTCGGCCATGTGGAGAAGCTGCTGGAGCTGCGGGAATCCCTGGATGGCGTGATGGAGATCCAGCTCGTCGCCTTCCCGCAATCCGGCCTGCTGCGCACGCCCGGTGCCGAGGAGTGGGCGGACGAGGCGCTGCGCCTGGGCTGCGACGTGGTGGGCGGCCTCGATCCCTCGGTGATCGACCGCGATCCGGTGAAGCACCTCGATATCGTGTTCAAGCTGGCCGAGCGCCACGGAAAGCCCGTCGACATCCACCTGCACGAGCCGCACGAGCTCGGCGCCTTCAGCATGGAGCTGATCGCCGAGCGCACCCGAGCCATCGGCGCGCAGGGGCGCGTCACAATCAGCCACGGCTTCGCATTGGGCGACGTGCCCGCGCCACGGGCCGATGCGCTGCTCGCGATGCTGGCCGAGGCGGGCGTGGCGGTTTGCACCTCCGCGCCGCCCTCGCGCGCCACGCCGCCGCTGCGCCGGGCGCGCGAGTTGGGCGTCACGCTCTTCGCCGGCAACGACAATATCCGCGACACCTGGAACCCGTACAACGCGCCGGACATGCTCGCCCGCGCGGCGATGGTCGGGCTGAAATACGAGCTGCGGCGCGACGAGGAGGTGGAATGGGCGCTCGCCACCGTCACCACCGAGGCGGCCAAGGGCTGCGGCTTTGCGGGCTATGGGCTGGAGATCGGCGCGCAGGCCGATCTCGTCCTGGTGGAAGCGGACAGCGTGGCCGAGGCCGTGGTCACGCGGAAGCCGCCGAAGCTGGTCGTGTCGAGGGGCCGCGAGGTGGCGCGGGATGGCGTGGCGCTGATCTAGCCGCGCCATCGCTTCGGCCATAAGCTTGGCCGCAAAGGGAGGACGCCGCATCAGGAGACGCCCATGTCCCCGTCTTTCAAGAAGTTGTCCCGCAAGCAGTTCCTTCTCGCCCTGCCCGCCCTCGCCGCGGCCCGAGCGGCTAGCGCGCAGTCGCCCTTCATCCGCCCCGTGCGCTTCGTCCTCAGCACCTCGCCCGGCGGTGGCGCGGATGTGACGATGCGGCTCATCTCGCCGCATCTCACCGAGCGCCTCGGCCAGTCCGTCGTGATCGACAGCAAGCCCGGCGGCTCTGGCCTGATCGCCGGCGGGATCGTCGCGCGGGAGGCGCCGGACGGCCACACCTTCCTCGTCGACATCGCGACGCACTCCGTGAACCCGGCCCTGGGCCGCGCCATGCCCTACAAGGTGCTGGAGGACCTGGTTCCCGTCACGCAGATCATCCGCGGCGCCAATGCGCTGGCGCTGCATCCTTCCGTGCCGGCGAACAACCTCGCCGAGTTCATTGCCTATGCGAGGCAGAAGAAGGGTGAGCTCTCCTATGCCTCCTCCGGCAACGGCTCCGCGCAGCACCTGGCCATGGAGATCTTCAAGGAGCGCGCCGGTCTGGAGATGACGCACGTCCCTTATCGCGGCGGCGGCCCTGCCCTGGTGGACCTCATGGCCGGCCATGTGCAGTGCTATTTCGCCTTCATCCCCTCGGCGAGCCAGCACATCCGCGAGGGCCGGCTGAAGGCCGTCGCCACCACCGGCGAGACCCGCGCCCCCGCCTTCCCCGACCTGCCGACCCTCGCGGAATCCGGCTTTCCCGGCTTCTCCAGCTACGACTGGAACGGCATCTTCGCCCCCGCCCGCACGCCGGAACCGATGACCTCGGCCCTCCAGGCGGCGGTCGCGGACACGCTGAAGGTGCCGGAGGTCCGCGCGCGCATCCTCGACATCGGCATCGAGCCCGTGGGCAGCACGGCAGAGGAGTTCCGGGCCTTCGTGCAGCGCGAGATCGACACCTGGTCGGCTGTGGTACAAAGGCTCGGCATCACGGCGGATTGAGACATGAGCGGCGGCTTCACCATCTTCCACAATCCCGGCTGCACCACCTCGCGCAACGTCCTCGCGATGCTGCGCGAGGCCGGCCATGAGCCGGAGGTGGTGCAGTACCTCAAGACGGGCTGGACCAGGCCGCAGCTCAAGTCGCTGCTGAAGGCCATGGGCAAGACGCCGCGCGACATCCTGCGCACCAAGGAGAAGCTGGCCGTGGAGCTCGGCCTGCTCGACGCGCCGGCGGAGAAGATCCTCGATGCGATGGTGGCGCACCCGGTGCTGGTGGAACGCCCGATCGTGGTCGCGCCCAGGGGCACGATCCTGGCGCGCCCGAAGGAAACGGTCGCCGCGATCCTGTAGCGGATCATCGCCTCTTCCTTGGCGCCGACCCCCTCGGCAGAATGGGGCCGGTCAGACTTCGCCGGGGAACGGCGAGCAAGAGAGGAAGTCCCATCGGCATGTCCGCCTCAGCCCCCCCTACCGACCGCCTCGGCACGACCGACAGCTTCGACGCCATCGTCATCGGCGCCGGCATGTCCGGCCTCTACCAGCTGATCCGCCTGCGCGAGCTGGGCCTTCGGACGCGCGTCCTGGAGGCCGGCACGGGCGTGGGCGGCACTTGGTACTGGAACCGCTATCCCGGCTGCCGCTTCGATTCCGAGAGCTATTCCTACGGCTACTCCTTCGACAAGGAGCTGCTGCAGGACTGGAGCTGGACCGAGCACTTCGCGCCCCAGCCCGAGACCGAGCGCTACCTCAACCTCGTCGCTGACAAGTACGACCTGCGCCGGGACATCCAGTTCTCCGCGCGGGTGAAGGCGGCCCGCTGGGACGAGGCGAGCCGGAGCTGGGATGTCGAGCTGGAGGATGGCGGCCGCCACCGCGCGCGCTTCGTGATCACGGCCATCGGCGCGCTCTCCTCGCCCACCATGCCCAGCTTCCCTGGCATGGAGGAGTTTCGCGGCCCCTCCTTCCACACGGGGCTCTGGCCGAAGGAGCCGGTGGACTTCGCCGGCAAGCGCGTGGCCGTCATCGGCACCGGCGCCTCGGGCGTGCAGACGATCCAGGAGGTCGCCAAGACGGCGGCGCAGCTGACGGTCTTCCAGCGCACGCCCAATTGGTGCGCGCCGCTGCACAACGGGAAGATTCCGCCCGAGGAGATGGCGGAGATCCGCACCCGCTACGACGACATCTTCCAGCGCTGCCGCGAGACCTGGGCCTGCTTCCTGCACACGGCGCATCCCAAGAACACCTTCGACGACTCCGCCGAGGAGCGCCGGGCTTTTCTGGAAAAGCTCTATTCCGAGCGCGGCTTCGGCATCTGGGTCGGCAACTACCAGGACCTGCTGACCAACCGGGCCGCGAACGAGGAGATCTCGCGCTTCATCGCCGACAAGATCCGTCAGCGGGTGAAGGATCCTGCGGTCGCGGAGCTGCTGATCCCGAAGAACCACGGCTTCGGCACCCGCCGCGTGCCGCTCGAGACCCACTACTACGAATGCTACAACCAGCCGAACGTGACGCTGGTGGACAGCAAGGCCACGCCGATCGAGCGGATCACGCCGACCGGTATCAAGACGAGCGTGGCCGAGTACGAGTTCGACATCATCGTCTACGCCACGGGCTTCGACGCGCTGCGCGGCGCCTTCGACCGCATCGACTTCCGCGGCGTCGATGGCGTGGCGCTGAAGGACAAGTGGCAGGACGGCGCGACCTCGCTCGTCGGCATGCTGGTGGACGAGTTCCCGAACATGCTCATGCTGCTCGGCCCGCACAACGCGCTCGGCAATATCCCGCGCACCATCGAGTTCAACGTGGAGTGGGTCACCGACTTCCTGCGCCACATGGTCAAGCACGGGTTCACGCGCTTCGAGGCACGGCCCGAAGCGGTGGCGCAGTGGATGGACCACGTGATGGAGATCGCCCAGGGCCTGCTGAGCATGGAGGTGGATTCCTGGATGACCGGCGTGAACATGAACGTCGCCGGCCGCCAGGTCCGCCGCGTCGCGCGCTACACCGGCAGCGCCCCGGCCTACCGCGCCCGGGCGAATGGCATCGCCGAGGGCGGCTATGCCGAGGTGGAGATGCGGTGAGGCGCTACCACCCCACCGCGTAGCTGGGACGGCGCGGATCGGCGCCGCCGGTCAGGATGCCGCTCTCCAGGTCCGCATGGATCGTGCAGACCGCGCCCGCGCGCCAGATCCGGTCCGGCCACCACGACACCTGGTGCCCACGCTTCGCCAGCTCCTCGCCCGTCTCCGGGGCAATGCGCGATTCCAGGCAGAGCCGGCCCGGGTAGTAGTGGTGCGGCTCGAAGCTGTCCGGGTAGCTGTAGGTCGCGACGCGCGGATGCTCGACGGCGTCCTGCGGGTCCATGTCGAAGAGCATGATGTTCATCAGCACCTGCAGCATGGCCTGCGACTGCACGTCGCCGCCCGGCGTGCCGAAGGGCAGCACATACTTGCCCGGTGACACCGCCATCGCCGGATTGGGCGTGAGGCGCGGCCGCTTGCCCGGCGCGACACGGCTCGGATGCCCCTCCGCCATGAAGTTCTGCGAGCCGCGCGAGGAGGGGCAGAGGCCGGTTCCGGGGATTACCGGCGTGTCGAACGAGACGTCGCTCGGCGTGGCGGAGACGGTATTGCCCCAGCGGTCCACGGTGCAGATGTAGGAGGTGTCGCGCGGCGGGCCGGAGGGCACGCCGTCCAGCATGCGCAGGCCTTCCGCTGCACGGGGCGTGGCGTAGGGCTCGCCATGCGGCGGCATCTCCGGCCAGGCGCTGGCAGGGTCGATCATCTTGCGGCGGGCGAGCCCGTATTCGAGGCTCAGCAGCGTGTCGAGCGGCACGTCCACATGATCAGGATCGCCATAGAAGGCCTCGCGGTCGGAGAAGGCGAGCTTGATCGCCTCGACGAGGGTGTGGAGGTAGTCCGGGCTGTTGTGCCCCATCGCCTTGAGCGAGGCGGGATCGAGCAGGTTCAGCGCCTGGCCGAGCACCGGCCCCTGGCACCAGACGCCGCAGGTGTAGACGTCCACGCCGTTGAAGTTGACGGAGACCGGCCGCTCGACCGGCGAGTGGTAGTTGGCGAGGTCGGCCGCCGTCATCCAGCCGCCCTCCTGCTCGTGGTACTTCACGATCGCGCGGGCGATGTCACCCGTGTAGAAGGCCGCGCGCGCGGCCTCGAGCCCGCCTTCGCGATCGGCGCCGCGGCCCAGCGCGGCGGCCTCCTCGTCGGCCATGTAGAGCAGCGAGCGCGCGAGGTCGGACTGGATGAAGAGCTCGCCCACCTTCGGCGCACGGCCCTGGCGCAGGTAGATGGCCGCGCTGGAAGGCCAGCGCGCGTATCTCTCCTCCTTCGCCGCGATCATGTCGGCGAGCAGCGGATAGGTTGGGAAGCCCTCGGCCATGCGGATGGCGTGCTGCGCCACCTCGCCGAACTTCATGGTGCCGAAGCGCTTCAGCGCGGTGATCCAGGCGTCGGGCGCGGCCGGGATCACGCTGCGCAGGATGCCCTCCGGGATGGCGCCGTTGTACTTCCGCACGAAATGCTCGGGGTCCGCTGCGGCCGGCCAGTTGCCGAGGCCGGCGATGGTCCACATCTCGCCGTCGGCCATGCGGATCATGATGGGCGCAACGCCGGCGACGTTCACGATGTCCGGCTGCACGACGCCGAGCGTGATGCCGCCCGCCACCGCCGCATCCACCGCATTGCCGCCGGCCTCCAGGATCGCGAAGGCCGCATGCGCGGCCGCGTAGTGGCCCGCCGAGGCCATGTGGCGCGTGCCGCGCAGGGCGGGCCGCTGGGCGTAGGTTTCGCCTTCACTCATCGTCGCGTTCCTTCCTCATCTCGGCCCCTTCACCTTGGGCGGTAGTTGATCCGGTCCATCATGGCGTTTCCCGAGGTCACAGCCTCGGTCATGACCTTGCGCATGTCGTCGCGCGAGCCGGATTGCGCGTCCACGCCCACGTCGAGCAGCCGCGCCTGCATGGCGGGCTCGGCGAGGATGGCCTGCAACTCCGTGTTCAGCCGCTCCGCGACCGGCGCCGGCAGGCCGGCGGGCGCGACCACGCCGTACCAGGCGGAGGCGTCGTAGCCCGGCAGCGTTTCCGCGATCGAGGGGATGTCGGGTGCCGCGGCGCTGCGCCGCCCGCTGGTGATGCCCAGGGCCCGGAAGCGGTTGGAGCGGATATGCGGCATGGCACCGGCGAGGCTCGGGCAATGCAGGTCCACCTGGCCGCTCATCGCGTCGGTCGTGGCCTGGGCGGTGGAGCTGTAGGGGATCTCTTCCAGTTGGATGCCGGCATGTGCCTTCAGCTCCTCCATCCCCACCCAGGAGCCCGAGCCGGGGCCGGAGGAGGCATAGCTCAGGCGGCCCGGTGCCGCCCGCGCGGCGGCGATGAGGTCCGCGATGGAGGCGATGGGCGATTGCGGCCGCACCACCAGCACATTGGGCGCGAAGCCGATCAGGCAGACCGGCTCGAAATCCTCCAGCGGCTTGAAGGTGACGTCGCGGAAGAGGCGGGGCGCCATGGTCAGCGCGGTGGCGCCCAGCAGCAGCGTGTAGCCGTCGGCCGGCGTGCGGAGCGCCATGCCGGCCGCGATGGTGCCGCCGCCGCCCTCGCGGTTCTCGACGACGACGGAGGTGCCGAGCCGCTCGCTCAGCTTCTGGCCGACGAGGCGGGCGAGGAGGTCGCTGGTGGTGGCGACGCTGTAGCCGACCAGGATGCGGATGGGCCGGTTGGGCTGCCAGGTCTCGGCCGTGGCGGCGCGCGCCGCGAGCAAGGCGGGGAGGGCGAACGTGAAGGCGCGGCGCTGCATGTCCGACTCCTTATAACGTCGCTGGCAATCTTCCCTGTCGCCGGTCGTTTCGCCGGTGGCGCAGCGTCACGCCGGACGGCGCGGCTGGCAAGACCTTGTTGGTGGACCTATGCGGGAAGCTCATACCCCGCCGTGAGCGCCTCTTCCTCCATGGCGAGCATGGCGTCGTAGGAGGCGTCCTCCGGGATCGCGAAGCCGTCCAGCGCCAGCTCCGGCACCGGTCCGACCGCCAGCAGCGCCGCGCGCAGGCGCTGGACGTCCTCGTCCGGGAAGCCGGCGGCGGCGACCAGCAGCGGGATGGGCATGGGCGGCGTGCTGTCCACGGTGCGGATCAGCGCGGCCTGCTCCGGCGCGTGGATCTTCATCAGCTCGTGCACATAGGCGTCGAGCGGACCGATCTCGGCCGCGCCCTCGATCACGGCCTTCACCACCGCCGCCGCGCTGATCAGCGGACCGACGTTCTCTCGGTAGAGGCGCTTGCCCCCGCCGACCTTGAGCAGGTGGTGCCGCGGCGCGTTGCAGCCGGACTGGCTGTGCTGGACGGTCCAGGCCATGCGTTGGCCGAAGCTGTCCTCCAGCGTGCGGATGTCGCTGTCGGCGCGCACGATGAAGTCGGTGCAATAGACCGGGCGGCCCCAGCGCGTCGGCACCGGCGCGGCGATCGGGATGGTCTGGGGAAAATACTTCTTGCGTGGAAAGCCGCACATGAAGACGAGGCCGAGGTCGGGCCGCTCCCACATTTCCTCCAGCGGCTTGGGAGCGGGGTAGTCGAAGGGCTCCAGCGGCACCGCGGCCGCCTTCGCCACGCGGGCCAGCAGCGCAACCCAGGCCGCGCCGGCGGCCGGATTCTGCGAGTACATGCGCGCATTGGAGAGCCAGGCCATCAGAAGAAGCGCAGCCGCTGGCCGATGCCCATGGCCTGCGCCTTCTTCAGCATGGCATGGCCCAGCGCGATGTCGCTCAGCGACAGCCCGCGGTGCCAGAGCAGGATGGTCTCGTCGTCGCGCTCGCGCCCCGGCTTGAGGCCGGCCACGACCTGCCCCAGCTCGCCGTAGAGGGTCGCCTCGGAGAGCTTGCCGGCATCCACATGGGCGCGCAGCGCGCCGAGCTTTCCCGAATGCGCCTGGCCCCAGTCGTCCATCAGCATCTTGTCCATGATATCGGTGAGGCTGAACTCCACCGCGCTCATGGTGCCGTAGGGCATGACCAGCGCGCCCTTCTTGATCCATTCGGTCTTCAGCAGCGGCGTGGGCTCGCTGAGGCGCGAGGCCTCGACCACGATGTCAGCGCCGCGCACCACGCTCTCCCAGTCGGTGCAGCGCGTGATCTTCTTGCCGAGGTCCTGTTCCAGCTTCCGGGCAAAGGCCTCCTGGCTCTCGGGACGGCGCGAATGCACGCGGATCTCGTCGAAGTCGAAGAGCCGGTCCATCAGCCGCACGTTCCAATAGGCCGTGCCGCGCGCGCCGATATGGCCGAGCACCTTGGAGCCCTTCCGCGCCAGGTACTTCGCGCCGATCGCGCTCACCGCGCCCGTGCGCATGTCGGTAATATGCGAGGCGTCCAGGATCGCGACGGGCTTGCCGTTGGTCGGGTTCAGCAGCAGCAGCGTGGCCAGCTCGCTCGGCAGGTTTTGCTGGTAGTTGTCCACGAAGTCGCCGACGACCTTCACGCCGGACAGCCCGATCTCCTCGCCCACATAGCCGCGCAGCACGTTGAAATGGCCATTGGCGATGCCGGGCATGTGGTGCAGCCGCGGATCGACCACCGTGTGCCCGCGGCCCTGCGCCGCGAGGCTCGTCTCGATCGCCGCCAGGATCTCGTCGTCGGTCAGCGCGAGCTTCGCGATGTCGGGCCCGTTCAGGAACTCGACGTAGACTTCCTCATGGGACAAGGCGGCTTACTCCACGCGGATGTTGGCGGCACGCACCACGGCACCGTAGCGCTGCCGCTCCTGCGCGACGAGGGCGGTGAGCTCAGCCGGGCCATAGACATCCGGCGTCAGGCCGAGATTGTCGAGGGCGGTCTTCATCGCCGGATCCCGCTGTCCCGCCGCCACGTCGGCGGCGATCCTCGCGCAGATTTCGGCCGGCGTGCCCTTCGGCGCGAAGAGTGCGAACCAGGGCACGGCCAGCACGTTGGGCAGCCCGGCCTCGGCGGTCGTCGGCACGTCCGGCAGCGCCGTGCTGCGCGTCGCGGAGGTCACCGCCAGCGCGCGCAGCCGCCCGTCGCGGATCAGCGGCAGCGCGCCGGGCTGGTTCTCGAACATCACGTCGATGCGGCCGGCAACGAGATCGGTCAGCGCCGGGGCGCTGCCGCGATAGGGCACGTGCGTCCCCTGCAGCCCGGCCTCACGCATGAAGAGCTCGCCGGAGATGTGGATCAGCGAGCCCGCGCCGGCCGAGCCGAACAGCACCGGCCGCCCCGCCGCCTGCATGGCTGCACGGAACTCCGCAACATTGTGCCAGGGGGAGCTGGCGGGCACGACCATCACGTTGGGCAGCGTGCCGAGCATCGCCACGGCGATCAGGTCGTTCTCGATGGAGAAGCCGAGGTTCGGATAGAGCGAGGGGTTCACGGTGATCAGCCCGGTTGGCGCCACCAGCAGCGTCAGCCCGTCCGGCGCCGCGCGGGCCACCGCCTCGGCGCCGATATTGCCCGCCGCGCCCGTGCGGTTCTCGATGACCACCGGCTGTCCCCAGCGCGGCTCCAGGAAGCGCCCGAAGAGCCGCGCCGTGGCGTCGAGGCTGGCGCCGGCAGCGAAGGGCGCGACGAAGCGCACCGGTCGTTGTGGCCAGCCCTGCGCCAGCACAGGGCTGGCCGCCGCAAAGAGCGGCAAACCCAGGGCGGATCGGCGTGTGATGCGCTGCATTGCACAAGTCTGACGCAACTCGGGGACGATGCAAGCCGGGATGTCCCGGGGCAGGCAGCGAGGCGCGGCCGTGGGATGATGCGGCCGGCCTGGAAAGGAGAATCGATTTGGACCAGGACAGGACATCGCAGCCGAGCTACCGGCTGCCGGCCCTCGACCAGGATTTCCTTCTGGGCGATTCGATGCGGGGCGTGCGCTTCCTGCTCGAATACGCCAAGGCCGAGGAGGCGCTGCGGAACTGGCATGTCGGCTCGACCATCGTGGTGTTCGGATCGGCGCGCGTCAGGGAGAAGGGCCCGGGCCGCCAGCCCTTCTGGTACGGGCAGGCGCGAGCCTTCGGGCGTATCGCCTCCGAGCGCGGCGGCGCGCGCATCGTCGGCGAGGACGGAATCCGCAACAACGTGATCGCGACCGGCGGTGGGCCCGGCCTCATGGAGGCCGCCAATCGCGGCGCCGCCGACGCCGGCGCGCCGAGCATCGGCTTCAACATCAGCCTGCCGCACGAGCAGGAGCCCAACGCCTATTCGACGCCCGAGCTGACCTTCCGCTTCCACTACTTCGCCATGCGGAAGATGCACCTGGCGATGCGGGCGAATGCGCTGGTGGTCTTCCCCGGCGGCTTCGGGACGCTCGACGAGCTGTTCGAGATCCTCAACCTGCGGGTAACGGACAAGGCCCCCCCGGTCAGCATCGTCCTCTTCGACGAGGCCTATTGGCGCTCGGTCATCAACTTTGGCGCGCTGGTCGAGAACGGCATGATCGACACCCGGGACTGCGACCTCTTCCGCTTCGCCGATACCGCGGAGGAGGTCTGGTCCAGGCTCGTGGAATGCGGGCTGCAGGCACATTCCTGAAGGCTGCCTGCGCGCCGCGAGATACATGCGACAGAAATTGTTTTGCCGGCCTTTCCGGTGCGTGCTCGCTTCCACCTGTCGAAGCACAGGAGACGGGCATGGGCTGGTGGGAACGGAATTCCTCGCGATGGGAGGTCTGCGTGGTCGCGCAGATGGGCGGGGCGGCCGTCCTGGGCGGCGGCGCCTTCTTCCTGCAGTTCCGCTCGCCGGACCTGGACAGCGTGAAGCCGGTCTTCCTGGCGCTCGCCGGCGGCGTGGGCGCGGGCGGCAGCATCGGCAGCGCCGTCTCGATTCCCTGGTCCGATCTCGTGCGCTCGCTCATCAACCCGCAGTTCCGGCCGCCCACGGACAGCTATGGGTGGAGCGCGCTGGACGGCACCTTCTCCTGCGCGGACATGCAGCGGGAGAAGTTCGAGATCGCGCAGGCCGGGGCCTCGGCGGTGATCGTCGGCGCGCAGGTGGCCTATCTCACGCTGACCGAGGTGCATCTTTTCTCGCCGAACCGGCAGCTGGCCCACACGCGGATCACCTTCCCGACGAATCTGCCGCAGGTGGGCTCGGCGCTGCTCGACCTCCCGCAGATCCAGGGCGGGCTGGGAGCCGGCGCCTTTGCCTTCGCGGGGACGCTGTTCTACCTGGGCTGAGTCTCGATCCCCAGAAGCTCGCGCGTGCCCGCCACGGCCTGCGCCAGCGTCACGCGCTGCGGCGTCACGCCATCGGGCAGGCCGGCCAGGATGCGCGAGGGGCAGGCGCGGTCGAGCAAAACGAAGACGCCCTTGTCGTCCGCGCGGCGGATCAGGCGGCCGAAGGCCTGGCGCAGCTTGTGGCGGGCGTGGGTGTCATCATAGCCCTGCGGGTCGCCCTCGGAGAGGTGCAGGCGGCGCTCGCGCTGAAGGATGGTGCGGCGCGGCCAGGGCACGCGGTCGAAGACCAGCAGGCGCAGCGCGCGGCCGGGGACGTCCACGCCGTCGCGCATCGCGTCGGTGCCGAGCAGGCAGGAGTTTTCTTCCGCGCGAAAGATGTCGACGAGGGTGGCGTTGTCCATCGCATCCACGTGCTGCGCGTAGAGCGGGATGCCGCGCGCCTCCAGCGCCTGGCCGATGCGCGACTGCACCTCGCGCAGCCGCCGGATCGCGGTGAAGAGCCCGAGACCGCCGCCGCCGGAGGCCAGGAAGAGCTGCTGCATGGCGCTGGCGACGGGACCGGCCTGTCGCGCGTCGACATCCGTCACGACGAAGGTGCGGGTGTTGGCGGCGTAGTCGAAGGGCGAGGGCAGTGCGGCGCGGATGGCGGGCAGCGGCAGGTGGAGCGCGCCGCTGCGCGCCTCGGCCTCGTGCCAGGCGGCTTCGGGATCGTCGCGCTTGGCGGCGTCGGTGAGAGTGGCGGAGGTGATGAGCAGCCCATGCGCGGGAGCGGCCACCGTCTGCGCGAAGGGGATGGTCGGGTCGAGCCAATGGCGGTGCAGGCCGGCATCCACGTCGCGGCCGTCGCGGCGGTCGAGCTGGAGCCAGTCCACCATGGTGGGCCGCGTGCCGGCCTCGCGTGCGGGGACGTCGAGCTGGCCCAGCATGCCGCGCCAGGCCGCGAGGGGCATCAGCGCGCGCCGCTCGATGCCGCGCATGGCGGTCTCGAGCCGGATGCGCTCGCCGACCTCCGGCTCCTCCTCGCCCTCGGGGGTCTCGAGCTTCGCGGCCAGACGGTCGCGCAGGAGGGTCAGCGGCTGTTCCAGCGCGCGCAGGGCGCGGGCGAGTTCGGCGCCCGTCTCGGCGACGGCCTCGGTCACGGGGTGCAGATCGACTTCGAGCGTGTAGATGCCGTCGTCGTCGGGCGCGCGGGCCAGGATCTGCTGGCGGGCGGCGCGGAGGAAGGCTTCGGTGGTCGCGCCCTCGGGTGGCGGGGTGCCCTCCGTCAGTCTGCCATACCAGCCGCCGCCGGGCAGGCAGCGCGCGGCGTGCAGCGCGGCCTCCATGGGCTGGAGCAGCTCCGGGATGTCGCCGGCGAGCTCGCTGATGCGGGCGCGCAGCCCCTTGGCGCGGGAGCGCCCGCCTTCGGCGCCCAGCAGCCAGCGGCGCAGCTCGGCCGCCTCGACGCCGGTGAGGGCCGCGGAGAAGGCGCCGTCCGCCGCGTCGAAGAGATGGTGGCCCTCGTCGAAGACGTAGCGCGTGGGCTTGCCGTCCTCGCCGCCGCCGAGCGCGGCCTGCACCATCACCAGCGCGTGGTTCGCGACCACCAGCCGCGCCGTCCGCGCGCGGCGAATGGAGTGCTCCACGAAGCACTTCTTGTAGTGCTGGCAGGCGGAGCGGATGCATTCGCCGCGGCGGTCGCCTAGTCCATATAAGGTTCCGGGCGGGAACAGCTCGCCGATCCAGCCCGGAAAATCGCCGCCGGTGATGTCGCCGTCGCGCGTGGCGCCGGCCCAGCGCGCGACCAGCGCCAGCGGCAGCGCCATCTGGCGCAGCCCGTATTGGCCCAGCGCCTCGTCCAGGTTCAGCAGGCAGAGGTAGTTTTCCCGACCTTTCCGGACGGCCACGCGCGCGCGGCGCTCCTCCGGGTCGGGGAAGAGCTGCATCAGCTCCTGATCGATCTGCCGTTGCAGGTTGCGCGTGTAGGTGCTGAGCCAGACGGGCGCGCCGTTGCGCTCGGCCCAGAGCGAGGCGGGGGCGATGTAGCCCAGCGTCTTGCCTGTGCCGGTGCCGGCCTCGGCGAGGACCATATGTGGCGCGCCCTCGACGTCGCGCGGTGAAAAGGCGCCGGCGGCGGCGGAGGCGAAATCGGCCTGCTGGGGGCGCTGCTCGGAGCCGGCGCCGAGCATCTCGGCCAGGCGTCGGCGGGCGTCGGCGCCGGTGACGTCGAAGCTTGCGGGCGGCGGCGGGGGCGCGGTCTCCTCCCATTCGGGCAGGCGGCGCCAGGGCTTGAAGGCATCGCGCGAGGGCTTCGCGTCGGGCTGGCCGAGGGCAGCGAGGACGCTCGGCACCCAGGGCCAGTCGGCGGCCTGGGCGAGCTGCGCGGCCATGCCGGCGGCCTCGCGGCCCGAGGGGGAGTTGGCCTCGTCGGCCAGGGCGCGGAGCAGACGCGAGGCGATCTCAGGCAGGAGGGCGGCGGCGGCCTCGTCATCCTCGGGCGGCGGGAGGTCGAGCACCAGGGCCAGGCCGCGCGGCGTGGGCGGGGCGTGGCGGGCGGGGAGCGCGAAGGCGAAGAGCTCCAGCAGGTCCAGCGCATCGAGGAAGCGCGGCAGGTCGAGCCGGCGGGCGGTGGCGGGGGCGTGGACGAGGAGCGGCGGCGGGTGCTCGCCCAGCGCCTCGGCGATGTGCGAGCCGGAGAGGGTCAGGACCTCGCCGTCGGGGGTGAGGAGGGTGGCGCGGCCGTGCGATGCGACCAGCGCGGGCGCCTCGGGCAACAGCAGGCGCGGGCGAATCGGGGCCATCGCCGCCTATTTGGGGGCAAACCGCGAACAAGGCCAGACTTCGCCTGGGCCGGGCGGGTGTGCTATGGGCGAAACCGGTCGTCTCCGTAGCTCAGCCGGATAGAGCACCAGATTCCTAATCTGGGGGCCGTGGGTTCGAATCCCGCCGGGGACACCATGTTTCCACAAGTCCTGAACCGCCCGGGCGGCCACATGAATGCGGCCTGCACCCGGGCTCGACGCTCAGCCGCCCACAGCCGCCAGCGCACTCCCCCGGATTTCCGGCGCGATCTCCTTCATGAACAGCTTCAGCGCGCGCGCCGAAAACTCCGCCGGCATCGGCCCGGTCCGGAACCGGATGCTGACCCCGCCGATGCCGGTTTTCGCGAGACTCGTAAAGTCCTCCATCACGGTGTCGGGCGAGCCGCAGAGAACCGGGGTCGGCTGCGCGTTGATCCTGGCGGCGAGCGCCTCGAAGGCGGAGCTCTGGGCCGCGCGATAGGTCTGCATCTGCCGGAAGTACGGCAGGCCGACCTCCTGCGCCTCCTGGTCGGTCGGTGCGAGGACGACGGTGCGGGACACCCAGCTCTCGGAGATGGCCCAGTCGATCCGGTCGGTGCTGACGCCGGCCTCCTGCGCGGCCTTGCGGTAGACCTCGATGTTGCGCGCCGCGCCCGCGGCGGTCGCCGCCGCCATGATCACGGGGCGGCCCTGGCGCGCCTGGCCCGCGAGCGAGGCCTCGGAGGCGACGGCGCGCAGGATCTGCGGGTAGGGCTTGGTATAGGGCCGCGGCCGCAGCATCGGGATCTCGAAGTTCCAGTACTTGCCCTCGTGCCTGACCTTCTCCTGGGTCCAGCATTGCAGCAGGATCTTCTCGATCTCCTCGAAACGCTCCTGCGCGCTGTCGGGGTCGATCTGGTAGCCGCTGTATTCGTGCAGGTTGACCATGCTGCCGCGCCCGAGGCCCACGATCAGCCGGCCCTTGCTCAGATTGTCGATCAGCGAGATCTGCTCGGCCATACGGATCGGGTGGTAGAGCGAGGACTGCAGGACGGCGAAGCCGATCTTGATGCGGCTGGTCGCCATGGCCAGCGCGGCGGCGAAGGTCGGTGGATCGACATAGACGCAGTTGCCGTCGAAGTGATGCTCGGCGAGGAACACGGCATCCATGCCCTCGTCCTCGGCGAGCTGGGCCTCGCGGACCGCCTCGTCGATGACCCGGGCGTCCGCCGAGGGATCGCGTGATTCGTGAAACAGGAAGACGCCGACTTTCATGCTTTTCTCCTGCGGCCGCTGGCCTGCTTGCAGCAGGTGGCCCGGTTGAACATCCATACGCGGCGGGCTTGCCGGTGACGGCCGGTCGGGAGCGGGATGGGAGACAAGTCTACCTCCGCGGGGGAGGCCGGATCGGCCCCCCTCAATTCCCGCCCTCCTTCAACAGCTCCGCCATCAGCGGCCGCAGCGTCTCCTCCTCCTGCTGCCAGTAGCGCGCGAAGGCGTCCGGCCCCTGGAAGGTGATGGGAATGGCGAGCTGCTGCATCTTCTCGGCATGTTCCGGCGACAGGATCGCCCGCTCAAGCCCCGCCGCCAGCGCCTGCCGGATCGCGGGCGGCAGCCCGGCCGGCGCCACGAAGGCCCGCGTCGAGCCCGCCACGATGTCGTAGCCCTGCGCCGCGGCCGTCGGCACGCCCGGCAGGAAGGGGCTCTCTGCCGGTGAGAGAACGGCCAGCGCCCGCATCTGCCCCTGCCGCACGTTGGAGCTGGCGGTGCCCACGGCGAAGATCCCGGCCTCCGTCTGCCCGCTGAGCAGCGAGATGATGGCCGGTCCGGCCCCCTGGAAATGCACCTGGTTGAACCGCACCCCTGCCAGCCGCTGGAGCTGCACCGAGGCCAGGTGCTCATGCCCGAAGGTGCCGTTGTCCGTCATGCGGAAATCGTCCGGCCGGGCCCGCGCGGCGGCGACCATGTCGGCCAGGCTGCGCAGCGGGCTGTCGGCCCTCACCATGATCGCGCCCGGGTCGGTCACATGGATGCAGAGGGGCGTGAAGCTGGCGCGCGTGAAGGGCGTCTGCCGGCTGGGGTCGAGGTAGAGCGTCGTCGTCTGCGGCCAGAGCCCGTAGCCGATGGTCAGCCCGTCCGGCGCGGCCCGAGCCACCTGCGCCATGCCGAGCTGGCTCGCCGCGCCCGCCCGGTTGAGCACGACGATGGAGGTCCCGAGCTCCCGCTCCAGCAGCGGCGCCAGCGCCCGCGCACCGATGTCGTTCCCCCCGCCCGGCGGGTAGGGCACGATGAGCTGCAGCGTCCGCCCGGACAGGGATTGCGCCTGGGATTGTGCCCCTGGGCGCGACGCGACCAGCAGCGCGGGCGCCGCCAGGATTCTACGGCGATGCATCACTCGACCTCCTTGGAGGGGGGAGCTCCTTCTGCGTGATGCGGCTGGCGTGCCTTGGCGCCGAGCATGAAGCGACGGCGCCACGGGAACAAGGGGAGGTGGACCCCAGGCGCCGAAGCATGAAAGCTATGGTATCCCGAAACCGAGCCCGGATCGTTCCGGGGAGAGGGAGAAGACCCATGAGGATTTCGATCGGTCTGGTCCTGGCCGCGGCCCTGGCCGCCTGCGCCCCCATGTATCCGGAGCCGCCGCCCGGCTTCGAGCCGGGCCTGCCCGCCGCCTGGAAGGACTTCACCGGCACGCGGCGCAGCGACGAGCAGATGGTCCAGGCGCGCGAGGGCTGCATCCTGGAGGGCGACCGCTGGGCGAACGACCGCGCCGCGCGGACGATGACCCCCGCGGCCCAGATGTCCGGCTACGCGCCGGCCATGATGGCCGCCATCGACGAAGGCCGCCGCACCCACATCGTCAACTGCATGCGGACGGCGGGCTGGGAGCCCGCCTGAGTCCCGTCACTGCCGCAGGTTCCCCCGCCGCGCGACCTCGTTCCACATCTCCAGGTCCTCGCGCATCATCGCGCCGAAGGCTTCTGGATCCGGGCTCGGCTCCACGTCCAGCCCGCCGGCCAACAGCCGCGCGGCCGTCTCGGGCTCGGCCAGGGTCGCGTTGAGCGTGGCGTGCAGCAGCGCGATCCGGTCGCGCGGCGTTCCCGCCCGCGCCACCAGCCCGAACCAGCTCGACATGACGATCTGCGGGAAGCCCTCCTCCGCCGTCGTCGGCAGCTCCGGCATGACGGCGCTGCGCTGGCGCCGCGCGATGGCGAGCGCCCGCAGCGCGCCCGACTGGACATGAGGCAGGATGCCCGCCAGCGCTATGGTATAGGCCTGCACCCGCCCCGCCAGCACGTCGGTCATCGCCTGGGAGGTGCCGCGGTAGCGCACCTCCTCGATCTCGATCCCCAGACCCTGCGCGAAGAGATGCGAGGTCAGCCCCACGCTGGGCGAGCCGAAGCGCAGCGGCGTGAGCGAGGCGCGCGCCAGCGCCTGGAACTCGCGAAGGTTGTGCGCGGGGACCGAGGGATGCACGACCAACGCGTTCGCTCCGCTCGCGGCGAGGCCGATCGGCGCCCAGGCCGTCACCGGATCGAAGGGCATGCGCGTGCCGAGCGCGGCGGCCTGGTTGGGGCCGAGCGTGTGCAGCATCAGCGTGTGACCGTCGGCCTCCTGCTGCAGCACGATCCCGGCCGCCGGCACGCCGCCGGCGCCGCCGCGGTTCTCCACGAGAATGGACTGGCCGAGCCGCGCGCCCATCTGCTCCGCCAGCAGCCTGGCGACGATGTCGGTGGAGCCGCCGGGCGCGTAGCCGACGACGAGGCGGATCGGGCGGTCGGGATACTCCGCCCGCGCGGGCAGCGCGAAGGCGAGCAGCAGCAAGGGCCAAAGCCGCAGAGACATGGCACGTTCCCCGCGCCGTGTTTTCTTGTCGTCCGGCGATGGGCCGGCGCCGCCCGGGATCGCTTCGGCATCAGCATGATCCCGAAACGGGGCGGCGCCAAGCGAGGTCCGCTACCCGTCGATGGGCAGGCCCAGCGCCAGCCGGCCCGTCATCTCCAGCTGCGGCACCTCCTGCAGCGGATGGAAGCGCGCGCCCTGCACATCCCGGAAGGCCCGCTCCAGCCCGAGGTCGCGGTAGAAGGACGCGCCGCCCACCAGCTCCATCGCACGCTCCACCGTCTCGATGGCCGCCTGGCCGGTGAGCGAGCGCGCCGTCGCGGCGCGGCCGGTCCGCACCGGCCCGGGCGCCTCCGTCTCCGCGATCGTGATCATCCGATCGAGCGCCATCTCCGCCTTGGCGAAGGCATTTTCCAGCTGGCCCGCCGCAACGCTCAGCCTGGCCGGGTCTCCCTTCAGCCGCGCGATCGTCAGCGCCTTCGCCCGCGCGCCCTCGGCCACGCCGACATAGGCCGAATAGACCATCGGAAAGGCCATCGCGAAGATGTGGTGGAACAGCATGTGCCACTTGCCCGGCTCGCGCCGTGCCGCGATCGCCGCATCGGGCACGAAGACGCCGTCGAGCTCGACATCCTGCGAGCCCGTGCCGCGCATGCCCATCACGTGCCACGTGTCGAGCCGCCGCACGCCCTCCGCCTTGAAGGAGACGGGGAAGTGCAGCACCTCCGGCCCCTTCTCCGGATCCATGTGGATCGCGCTGGTCATCAGCAAGTCGCCCATCGGGCAGCCGCTGGCGAAGATCTTCCGGCCGTGGATGCGATAGCCGCCTTCGACCTTCACCGCCTGGCCCGAGCCCGGCAGCCAGTCGGAGCCGCCGCTGGAGATGAGGATCAGGTCCTCCTGCACCACGCGCTTCAGCAGGCCCTCGACCGGCGCCTTCTCGTTCCGCCAGCGCCAGGCCGGCACGGCGACGAGATGGCAGTGCATGGAGAAAGCGAGCGCCGTCGCGCCGCAATGCCTCGCCAGCTGCCGGATCGCGCCGCACATCTCGCGGTAGTCCGCGCCGGCGCCGCCGAGCTCCACGGGCACCAGCGCCCGGAAGAAGCCGGCGGCGCGCAGCGCGTCGAATCCTTCGCGGACAAAGCTCTCCTCGCGGTCGTGGCGCGAGGCCGCCTCCGCGATGTCCTGGCCGATGCGGTCGGCGAGGCTGATCCAGTCGGCCGTCGGTGTGTTCGTAACGTTCGTATCGGGCATTCTTCTTCCCCATCCCAGTATTTCTGACGGGGCGGACCCTGGATCGCCGGGGCACTTTGCTTCAAGGACAGAAAATGGACTTGATTTCATGTCCTCGCCTGGACGATCTAGCGTCATGCCTGGCTATGGACAGTTCTGCCCCGTGGCGAAGACCTGCGAGCTCTTCGCCGAGCGATGGACGCCGCTCGTCCTGCGCGAGCTCTGCTGCGGGCCCGCGCAGTTCAACGACCTGCGGCGCCGGCTGCCGCTCATGTCGAAGACGCTGCTGGCCCAGCGCCTGCGCGACCTCGAGCAGCACGGCGTGGTCTCGATCACGGAAAAGCCCACGGGGCCCGGCAACATCTATGCGCTGACGGCGGCCGGCGAGGATTTCCGGCCAATCATCCAGGCCCTCAGCCTCTGGGGGCAGCGCTACACGAAGAACATCCTGCAGCCCGAGGATTTCGATCCCGCCTTCCTGCTGATGTCGGTCCGCGGACAGATTCCGCGCTCCGCCCATCCGGCCGGGCGCTTCGTCATCTGCTTCGAGTTCCGCGGCATCCCCGGCGCCAGGGTGGCGTCCCGGCGCTGGTGGTTCGTGATCGCCCATCCCGAGATCGAGCTCTGCATGAAGAACCCGGGCTACGAGGTCGACGTGACGATATCGGCCGCCCTCGAGACCTTCACGCGCGCCTGGATGGGCTATGTCGGCTTGGCGGACGAGGCGGCGCGGCAGATCGCCTTCGAGGGGGCCCCGCAGGCGGTGGAGCGGGCGAAGGCGCTGCTCGGCCTTTACGAGCGGCCGCGCGAGCGACGGCTGGTCTACGGGACCGCTGAGATGGTCGACGCGCAGCTCGCGTGACCTTTGGGCCATAGGCGGGCACCTATTCCCGCGATAGGCGAAACAACATGGCCGACTTCACGCTTTCGACGCAACATCCTCTCGCTGAGCCCATCCCGGGCACAAAACAAAACAGAGAGGAGAGATTTCTATGACCCGCTTCACCCAGATCGCTTCCGCCGTCGTTGCCGCCGCGACCATCGGCTCCTTCGCCAGCTCCGCCTCCGCGCAGACCTTCAACCGCAACTGCGAAGGCAAGGTGACGATCAACTCCGTCTACCGCAACATCGTGAATTCTCCCGCGCCCGGGGAGGCCGTGTATTACGGCCAGTTCCAGAACCAGGACCAGGCGCGCCGGACCGTCACGGTGACGGTGGCGCGGATCGCGCGCATCGGCAATCGCAACGTCATCCGCTTCCGGGAGACGATCGTGCTGGCGCCCTACGAGCAGCAGACGGTCGAGCTCCTGTCGCTGCCCCTGCATGAGCCGAGCGGCAGCAGCACGCCGGATGCGTCCGTGATCCGGGGCCAGCTGGTTCTCTCCTGCCGCTGGGCGACCTCGTAACCCGTCGAAGAGAGGCGCGGCCAGGGATGGCCGCGCTTTCCCTTGGCCGGGAGATGCGGACCCGGCCCTGGCAATTCCGTCCCGGCCGTTCGCGCTCTACTCGCCCAGCGAGAAGGCGTCGCGCGGCGAGGGTGCCTGCCGCGAATACTCGATCGCCGTGTAGCCGCCGCCCTGATAGCGCTCCGTGACAGGGTCGGCGGTGATGTGCTCCACCTCGGAACGGAAGGGCTCGGCGCTGTCCTGCGGCGCCCAGCCGATGCGCGCGCGATGGTCCTCGCCCCAATAGGAGGCGGGGTTGTTCGAGCAGGCCCAGATCACCGAATGACCCGTGCGCTCCGCGCCCACGCAGCGCTCGATGAGCCGCGTCAGATCCGCGTAGGACAGCCAGGTGGAGAGCATCCGCCGGTCGATCGGCTTGGGGAAGCAGGAGCCGATGCGCAGGTTCACGTTCTCGACGCCGTGCTTGTCCCAGTACATGCGGCCCATCAGCTCGGTATAGGCCTTGGACAGCCCGTAATAGCCGTCGGGACGGAAGTCGTCGTCGAAGTCCAGCTTGGCCTGATTTCCCCGAGGTCGCTCGTGGAAGCCGATGGAGTGGTTGGAGCTGGCGAAGACCACCCGCGCGCCCTCGCGCCGCGCCGCCTCGTAGATGTGGTAGGCGCCGCGCAGGTTGGGGCCGAGGATCTCCTCGAAGGGCCGCTCCACCGAGACGCCGCCGAAATGCAGGATGGCGCCGCAGCCCTCCGCCTGGCGCACGATGGCAAGGCTCTCGTTGAGGTCCGCCTTCACGAAGACGGAGCCCGCCGGCAGCGGGTCGGGGAAGGGCGTGATGTCGGTCAGGCGCAGCTTCCAGCCCTGCGCGCCGAGGCTCTTCGCGAGGTGGCGGCCGAGATTGCCGGAGGCGCCCGTCAGCAGGACGGGCTTTTGCGGTGCGGTCATGTCAGCTCCCATAGCCGAGGAAGAGGCGCGGCAAGGTCAGGGACATCGCCGGCCAGTAGGTGGTGAGGGCCAGCGCGATGAGAATGGCGCCCCAGAAGGGCCAGATGGTGCGCATGACCTCCTCGATGCGGATGTTGCCGATGGCGCAGCCGACGAAGAGCACCGCGCCCACCGGCGGCGTGGTGAGGCCGAGGCCCAGATTCATCATCATCACCATGCCGAACTGCACCGGATCCATCCCGATCGCGACGACCACCGGCAGGAAGATGGGCGTGGTGATGAGGATGAGCGCCGCCATGTCCATCACGCAGCCGAGCAGCAGCAGGCAGACGTTGATCATGAGCAGGACGACGACGGGATTGCCGCTGATGGCGAGCATGCCCTCGGTCAGGATCTCCGGCAGGCGGTACATGGCGAGCAGCCAGGCGAAGGCCGTCGCCGTGCCGACCAGCAGGAAGACCACGGCCGTCGTGCGCACGCTGGTCTTCACCGCGACCACGAAGTCCGACCAGGGCAGGGCGCGGTAGATCAGGAAGGTCACCAGCAGCGCCCAGATCGTCCCGAAGGCCGCGGATTCCGTCACGGTGAAGATGCCGGTGAGCACGCCGCCCAGGATGATCACTGCCGTCAGCAGGCCGGGCAGCGCGTCGATGAAGGCCCAGGCGAGATGCCGGAAGCCCTTCCAGCCATCGGCGGGATAGCCGCGCCGGACGGCCATCCAATAGGCGGCGACGGCGAGCGAGAGGCACATCACGATGCCCGGCACGATGCCCGCGATGAACAGCGCGGACACGGAAATGCCGCCGCCCGCCGCCAGCGAGTAGAGGATCATGTTGTGGCTCGGCGGTATCAGGATGCCGGCGATGCTGCTCGTCACGGTCAGCGAGACGGCATAGTCCACGCCGTAGCCCTTGGCCTTCATGGCCGGGATCAGGATGGTGCCGGTCGCCGAGGTGTCCGCCACCGCGCTGCCGGAGATGCCGCCGAAGAGCATGGAGGTGGAGACGTCGACCATGCCGAGCCCGCCGCGCATCCAGCCCACGCTGGCCGAGGCGAGGTTGATCAGCCGCCGCGCGATGCCGCCGTGCAGCATGATCTCGCCGGCGAAGATGAAGAAGGGGATGGCCAGCAGCGAGAAGATGCTCATGCCGCTCGCCATCTGCTGGAAGACGACGGCGGGGTTCAACCCCTCGTAGAGGAAGCCCACCAGGGCGGCGATGCCCAGCGTGAAGGCCACGGGCACGCCGGCCACGATGCCGAGGGCGAAGACGGCGAAGATCAGCAGGAGTCCGATTTCCAAGGCCCGCTACTCCAGGAAGGCGGCGGCGATGCCGCGCTTCTCCGGCGCCTCGGCCGAGAAGATGTCCATCAGCACCTGCTCGACGGCGTAGAGCACCATCAGCGCGCCGCCCACGACCATGGGCGCGTAGGTCCAGCCCTGGCTGATGCCGAGCAGCGGAATCTTGAAGGCGCGCACCGTGTCCACGAGCTCCCAGGACCACCAGGCCATGCCGGCGCCGAAGAAGCCCATCAGCGCGTCGCAGCCCAGCGCCACCCAGCGCTGGCCGGTCTCGGGCAGGGATTCGCGGATGCCGAGCACGGAGAGGTGAAAGCGCTCGCGCACGCCGACGGCCGCGACGGGCATGGCGATGGCGAGGATCATCAGCGTCGCCACGCGCTCGATCCAGGTCGGCGTGTCGTTCAGCACATAGCGGGCGAAGACCAGCCAGCCCATCATCGCGACCAGGGCCACCAGCGCCACGCCCGCCACCGCGATGGTGGCGGCGGAGAGCCAGCCGAGCGCGCGCGTGAAGGCGCGCAGCGCCGGCGGCAGGCCGGCCTCCACGGTATCGGGCGCGCTCACCGCAGCTCGCGGATGCGGCGGACGAGGTCGGCGAGCGCCGGGGTGGAGGCGTATTTCGCGTAGACCGGCTCCATCAGCGAGGACCAGGGCGTGCGGTCGGTGATGTCGATCACCGTCACGCCAGCGGCCACCACGCGCTCGCGGCTCGTGCGCTCGCGCTCGGCCCAGAGGCGGCGCTGGATCCGGGCGGATTCCTGGGCGGCGGCGCGCATGATGGCGCGGTCCGCCTCGGAGAGCCGGCGCCAGCGCTGCAGCGAGACCGCCAGGATCTCCGGCACGTTGGAATGCTCGGTGGTGGTGTAGTAGCGCGCGACCTCGAAGTGGCGGGTCGATTCATAGGAGGGCCAGTTGTTCTCGGCTCCGTCGATCACGCCGGACTGCAGGCTGGTGAAGACCTCGCCGAAGGGCAGCGGCGTCGGGTTGGCGCCAAGCGCGCGCATCAGGTCGATCCAGAGGTCGGAGGTCTGCACGCGGATCTTCATGCCCCGCAGGTCGGCCGGCGTTCGCACGGGGCGCGTGGTGTAGAGGCTGCGCGCGCCGGCGTCGTACCAGGCCAGCGCGACGATGCCGATCGCCTCCAGCTCGCGCGCGATCACCTCGCCCGCCGGGCCGTCGATGGCCGCCTGCATGTGCGCCACGTCGCGGAACAGGAAGGGCAGCGTCACCACGTTGGTCGAGGCGGCGAGGTTGTTGAAGGGCGAGAGGTTGAAGTTCGCGAAGTCGATGGTGCCGAGGCGCATCTGCTGGATGGCCTCGTCCTGCTGTCCCAGCTGCGCCGAATGAAAGGTGCGCATGCGGATGCGGTTGTTCGTCCGCTCGCCGACCATGCGGGTGAAGGCGTCGAGGCCCTGGCCGTTCGGATAGTCGGCGGCATGGATGTTCCAGCCGCGCCATTCCTGCGCGGCGGCGGGCGCCGCCAGCCCGAGGGCGCCAAGCGCGAGGGTGCCGAGCGCCACGGTGGCAAGGGCAGCGAGCAGCCGGCGGCCGCGCCGCATCGGGGTGGCTTTCATGAAGATCTCCTCGAGGCCGGGGGCGGTTGGCTACCCCTCGTTGAACTGCAATAGCAGTTTCGGCAGTCTGACGCGCCGGACGGCCGCGCGTCAATCTCTCCGTCATCCCCGCCGCGGCAGCACGCCGTTGGTGACCAGCGAGCGCAGGACATGGTGCCGCATCCGCTCCTCCGCGAGCGCGGGGTCGCGCCGCTTCAGGGCGGCGACGATGCCCTTGTGCTCGGCCAGGGCCTTAGGAAAGTCGCGCGGCGTGCTGCCCACGGCGCGGTGGCGACCCAGGCTGTCATAGGCGCGCAGCGAGGAGAGCGAGCGCGTCAGGAAGAGGTTGCCCGTGGCGCGGTGGATCAGCGCGTGGAACTCCTCGTTCGCCTGGTCCAGCTCCTCGATGTCGGCGGCGGCCGTGCCGGCCTTCATGCGCGCGAGGATCGCGTCCAGCGCCGCCATCGCCCCGTCGTCCAGCCGCTCCGCCGCCAGCGCAGCGGCGACCCCCTCCAGCGCGGCGCGGATGCGGCCGAGCTCGCCGAGCTGCCCCGGCCCGACTTCGGCGACGACGGTCCCGCTGCGCGGCAGGGTGACGACCATCCCCTCGCGCTCCAGCCGGCGCAGCGCCTCGCGCACGGGCTGCGCCGAGATGCCGAGCTCGGTGGCCAGGCTGCGCTCGGAGACCTTCCGGCCCGCCGGCAGCAGCCCCTGCACGATGGAGGTGCGCAGCTGGCGATAGGCGCGCTCGCCGAGCGAGAGCGTGTCCTCCTCGGGCAGTCGCAGAAGCCTCGATCGGGCGGTCTGTCCGGCGGCCATGACATCTGCCATAGCAGTCCGGACGCTTCGACGGAAGCGAGCCGTGATCGAAGCGAGCCGTGATCCCTGGCGATGGCCGGCCTGCGATCGTTGCGTGCCGGCAATACCAGCCTGCCGACTATAGGAAGCCGCCGACCCGCCTGACCCGGTCCGATCCCGACAGGAACGTCATGACGCCCGAGATCATAACCACCCACGGCCTGCCGGCCGCGCAGCAGCTCGACGCGTGGCGGGGCTGGTTCTCCTCGGTCTTCGAGGTGGAGCAGCCGGAAGAGGCCCAGCAGGGCTTCCTCGCCGAGAGCCGGTACTGGGCGCTGGACGGCTTCGGCATCGGCCAGGTCTCGGCCCCCACCCTCCGCGCCACGCGGACGAGGGCGCTCGTGCGGCGCAACCCGGTGGACCACTGGTGCCTGACCCTCGGCCAGCACGACACCGGCATCAGCACGCCGGACGATTCCGTCGCCGTGCCGGCGCAGACGCCCTTCCTCGTCTCGCTCGGCGTGGACGTGTCGAGCGAGCGCGTCGCCGACGAGCGGCTGCACATCTACCTCCCGCGCGACAGCTTCGCCGAGATCGCCAGCCAGCTCGACGCCGCCAGGGGCATCGTCCTGGAGACGGGCCTCGGCCGGCTGCTCGGCGATTTCCTGCGCAACCTGGCGCGCAGCCTGCCGCGGCTGGCGCAGTCCGACCTGCCGCATGTCACCGCCGCGGTGCGGGCCATGGTCGGCGCCTGCGTCGTCCCCACGCCGGAGCGGATCGTGCTCGCCGCGGGCCAGATCGACGCGACGCGGCTCGACAAGGTCCGCCGGATCGTCCGGCGGAACATCGAATCGCCCGAGCTGGATGCGGGGATGCTCTGCGGCGCGCTCGGCGTCTCTCGCACGCAGCTCTACCGCCTGCTGCAGGGCGAGGGCGGGGTGGCGCACTACATCCGGCGGCTGCGGCTGGAGGCCTGTCACGCCCGGCTGAGCGATCCTTCCGGTACGGGCACGATCGCCGAGATCGCCGCGCGCCTCGGCTTCGACGACGCCTCGCAGTTCAGCCGGGCCTTCCGGCGCGAGTTCGGCGCCACCCCGCGCGAGGTCCGCGTCGCCGCCCTGGCGGGCATGCGGGCCGCCGTGCCGCGGATGGAGGACGCGCTGGGCATCCGGCCGCTGAGCGACCTGCTGCAGGCGCTCTGAGGCTCAGTCCTTGCGCCGCTTGCCGTCGGCGTCCGGCCCGGTGGCGAAGCCCTCCGCGGCGAGCGCCTCCAGCCGCGCCGGCAGGGAATCCCGGATGGCCGCGCGATAGCCCGCCACACGCTTCCAGCTCTTCTTCTCGCGCAGGCTCATCCCGCAGCCGAAGCACCAGCCGCTCTCGTCGTCGTAGCGGCAGACCTTGATGCAGGGGCGATCGTGTTTGGACATCGGGCCAAGGTGGGGAGCCCGGCCCCGTTTGTCACGGAGACGACACGCGCCGCACGATCCAGCCCGAGAAGGTGCCGGCATTGTCGAGGTAGCTGATCGGGTTGGGCGAGAGCGCCGTCACCACCACCTCGCCGTCCGCGGGATCGTTCACGCAGGCGAAGGCGGTGCCGAAGGGGCTGTAGACGTCGTCGATGCAGACGAAATGCGCGCCGCCGGCCTTCCACTTCACATGCACGATGCAGGGCACGCCGGCCTTGGCCTGCGCCTGGATCGCCGCGGCGACGCCCTCCGAGCCGGCCCAGAAGCACTCCCAGTTGCCGAGGCCGAGGCGTTTCAGCACCTCGGGATGCTTCTTCGCGTCCGTATAGGAGGTGCCGTCATACACCGTGCCCACCACGTCGCTGTAGATCTTGTAGACCTGCGGCTCGGTCTTCACGGCCATCTGGATCGCGGCCTGGGAAAGCGTGGCGCCGACATAGCTGGCGCCCGGCACCGGCACGGCCGAGACGGCGCTGCCGGCCGAGAGCCCGGCGAACATCAGGCCCTTCTTGATCTTGAAGTTGACCATGAGGATGCAGGCGATGCCGCAGGAGTTCGCCGCGTCCTGCTTCTTCACGATATGGGCGCTCGCGAAGCGCGTGAGGCTGATGTGCCAGGACATGGGCGTCTCCATGCCGGTCGGCCGCCGGCTGCGCAAGGAAGCCCGAGCCCGGGCCGCGGTCAATATTCCATTGCATGAGTATCGGCGGAACCTGCGCGGGCGGCCATGCTGGAGGAGGGGGCTGGGCTGCGCCGGGGCTTTCCGCCTAGCTTCGCCCCGATGGCCGGCAGCAGGGAGACGACGCGTGTGAGCCAAACCACCCACCCCTCGCTTGTCGGCAAGTATCTGTATTTCGGCAACCTCACCACCGGCGAGCGGCAATACGCCTCCGGCCGCTTCGTGGGCCTCGCCCTGGCCCCGCAGCACAGCCAGGAGATCCGGCACGATGCCCGGCAGCCGCTGCCCGTCGCTGACAATTCCGTGGAGAAGATCCAGTCGCAGGACGTGTTCGAGCATGTGGCCTATGACGACCTGCCGGCGATCTTCGACGACATCCACCGCGCGCTGAAGCCGGGCGGGATCTTCCGCCTGAGCCTGCCGGACTATGGCTCGCCCTTCCTGCTCAAGCGCTGCGTCTTCGACGAACAGGGCAACGTCCTCGCCGACCTGCGGATGGGCGGCCGCGTCTCCTGGGACCGAAAGGGCCGGCAGCGGAAGGTGGAATTCCTGCCCGACGGCAATGCACATCTCTGGTTCCCGACCTGGGAGCTGGTCTGGGGGCTCATCCGCCGGTCGAAGCTGGAACATTGCGCGGCGATCCGGTTCCACCACTATTTCGTGAACCGGGCCGAATACGTGATGGTGGACTATCCCGAGGACGAGATGTTCGTGATGCGGGCGCCGCCGCACGACAAGCGGGCCGGCGGCCTGCCCATCTCGCTGATCGTCGACTTCGTGAAGTGAGGCGGGGGGTGGCCCTCCTGGCGCTGCTGGCCCTCGCCGCCTGCGAGGCGAAGGCGCCCAGCGCCCTGGCCACGCCCGACCGCGCCGCCGCCGTGATCAACCCCCGGCTGGCGCCGGGCCCCTGCCAGGTGCAGCAGGGGCCGGACGGCTCGCGGCTGACCACCTGCCGGATGAATCTGGTCCCGGGCCGGACGCAGCAGATCCAGTCCTTCGCCGGCATGCTCATCCTCGGCTACGACCGCGCGCAGCTCGATGACCCGGCCTTCGCCTCGGCGCTGGTGGATCTGCTGGCCGCGCTCGGCGTCTCGCCGGCCGAGAGCGTGCTGACCATCGCCCGTCAGGCCGACGATCCGCGCGAGCCCGACCCGCGCCTCAACATCCTGGCGGCGGCCGAGTGCATCCACGACCGCAACCTGCCGGAGAACCGCGGCCAGACGGGGCGGCAGCTGCGCCGGCCCGGCGGCGGCCTCTGCAAGCTGCGCCTGTCGCACACGGGCGGGGCCGCCGGGACGCTGGAGCTCGGGCGCTAGGCCAACCAAACGCGCCGCGCGGGCTTAGGCCTGTGTGACGCTCTTCGAGACCCTGGTCGGCCTGCTCCTGGTGGCGGCCCTGCTGCTGCAGGTCTCGCGCTGGCTCTGCCTGCCCTACCCGACCCTGCTGGCCCTGGCCGGCGCCTGCGTCGCCTTCTTCCCCTGGTCGCCGGAGCTGCGGCTGGATCCGCATCTGGCGCTGGTGCTCTTCGTGGCGCCCGCCATCCTGGACGCCGGCTACGACACCTCGCCGCACGAGCTGAAGCGAGACTGGTTTCCGCTCATCGCCCTTGCCCTCTTCGCCGTGCTGCTGACCGCGGCGGCCGTGGCACTGGCCGGATGGGCCTTCGCGGGCCTGCCCGTCGCGGCGGCCATCGCCCTCGGCGCCATCGTGGCCCCGCCGGACGCCGCCGCGGCCAGCGCGACGCTGAGCAACCGCGGCCTGCCGCGCCGGACCCTCTCGCTGCTCCAGGGCGAGAGCCTGCTCAACGATGCCGTGGCGCTGCTGATCTTCACCACCGCGGTCTCCATCGCTTCGGCCGAGACGCTGGAGCCCCTGGCCTTCGCCTCCATGAAGCTGCTCGCCGTGCCGGGCGGGCTGCTGCTGGGCTTCCTCACGGGGCTGCTCTTCGTGCGGATGTGGGCGATCTGGGCGGGCACGCTGAGCTCCACCATCCTGGAGTTCATCGCCACCTTCGCGCTCTGGCTGCTGGCCGAGCGGCTGCACCTCTCGCCGATTCTTGCGATCGTGGCCTATGCGATGGTGCTGGCCCGCCATGCGCCGCTGCGCCAGTCGGCGCGGGACCGCGTGCATTCCTATTCGGTCTGGGCCGCCTCCGTCTTCATCCTCAACGTCTTCGCCTTCCTGCTGATGGGCCTGCAGGCGCGGCAGATCATCCAATCCCTCGCGCGGCGCGAGCTGTGGGACGCGATGAGCTTCGCGGGTCTCGTCTTCCTTATCGTCGTGGCGGTCCGGATCGTCTGGGTGATGAGCTACCGCCATGTCCTGGCGCCCTTCGTGCGCCGCGCCGGCGAGGCGGAGACCGGATCGCGCGCGCTGCGGGTGCTCATCGCCTGGTGCGGCATGCGCGGGATCCTGACGCTGGCGACGGCCTTCTCGCTGCCGTACAATTTTCCGGGCCGCGACGTGATCGTGCTGAGCGCCTTCGCCGTCGTGCTCGGCACGCTGGTCATCCAGGGATCGACGGTGTCGCTTCTGCTGCGCTGGCTCGGGATTCCGAAGGACGGCACGATGGACGACGACATCCGCGCCGGTCGCGCGGTGCTGGCGGAGGCCGGGCTGACGGCGCTCGGCGACCGCGACGGTAAGCCGGTGGCGGCGATGCGCGCGCGGCTGCAATCGGTGATCGCGACGGGTGGGCGCGCGGCGATCGAGCGCAATGTGGAGGACAGCCGGCTGCAGCTGGAGATCATCGCAGCGACGCGCCGCGCGTTGGACGGGCTGCACCGTCGCGGCGAGATCGCGGAGGACGCATTCCTGGCCCTCCAGGAGGAGCTGGACTGGGCGGAGCTTGCGGCGGCGCCAAGGGACGATCGGGAGATTGCGGAGACGTAGCGCCTCCTTACAGATTGCCGCTCTTGAACAGCTTCGGCCGCTTCACCGCCTCGCCGGCCACCATGAATTCCGCGTCGCCGCGGTAATGCACCGTCTTGGGATTCTTCGGCGATTTCGCGACATGCGCCTTCACCACCTCCCAGACGAAGATGCCGTACTTGCGGATGAGCTTCGCGTCGTGAAGGCGGCACTCGAAATTCGCATAGCACTCGCGGATCAGCGGCGCTCCGACCTTCTCCGCGGGATCGGCGGTCAGGCCGAACTCCTCGAACTTGTCGAGGTCGCCACCGGTGCTGTTACCGATGCGGATCACCGTGTCCAGCAGATGGACCTCCGGCACGTTGATCACGCACTCCTTCGAGCGGCGGACCAGCTCGTAGCTGTGGTTGGCGTCCCAGATGTAGCAGCCGAAGAGCGCGGGCGAGAAACCCAGCATCATGTGCCAGCCCATGGTCATGATGTTGGTCTCGCCCTTCCAGGCGGAGCTGACCAGCACGATCGGCCCCGGCTCCAGATGGCGCCGGGTGTTCTCGACGGGGAAGTCCTGCTTGGTGTAGCGCTTCATGACCCAAAAACCTTCCCGTCGCGGATGGGTTTCCTCAGCCGCGCAGCGATTGCAGCATCGCCAGCGCCGCCTCCGGCAGCGGCCCCTTGTTCACCGACGCCACCGCGTGGTCGAGCTCGTCCAGGCCCGAGGTGCCGACCAGCACGGTGCTGATCTCGCGCGGCCCGATGGCGTAGCGCAGCGCCAGCTCCACGAGATCGGCGGCATGGCCGGCCTCCACCAGCGGCTTCAGCTTCAGCGCGGCCTGCACGTCGGCCGCGTAGCTGTCGCCGGAGGCGATAGGCTCCACCTTCGGCGCGCCATAGGCGTGCCGTGCCTCCGTGCCACTGAGCGCGCCGCCGGCCAGGATGCGGATGGCGATCACGCCCACATCCTTCGACGCCGCATGCGCGATCACGCCCCCGAGATCGGGCGTCGCGGAGCCCGCGACCACGCCGCTCGGCTGGAGCAGGTTGTAGGGCATCTGCGCCGTGGCGAAGCCGCCCTCGTCCAACACCTGCCGCAGCGCCGGTGCGTCGCCGAGGCCGGTGATGCCGTAGAAGCGGAATTTTCCTTCCTTTTGGAGCTTTTGCAGCATCGGCACCGCCTCGCCGAGGATCTGCTCCGGCGTGAAGGCCGGCTTCTCGCCGGCTGCGGTGATCGGGTTGTGCAACTGGAAGAGGTCCACGCTTTCCATCCCGAGCCGCTGCAGGCTGCCCTCCAGCGAGGAGGCGATGGTACCGGCGATGTCGCCGCGCTGCGGGTCGTAGATGCGGACCTTCGTGCCCACCACCGGCTTCGCGCCCAGCTTCTTCAGCGCGCGCCCGAGGTTCCGCTCGGACACGCCGTCGCCATAGGCATAGGCCGTGTCGAAATAGGTGATGCCGTGGTCGAGCGCGCGGCCGATGGCGCGGTCCTGCTCGGCCTCGCTGCCCTTGACCATCAACCCGCCGATGGCGCCGCATCCGTAGCCGAGCACCGAGACGGAAATCCCCGTCCGACCCAATCGCCGCTGTTCCATCATCGTCTCTCCCCATCGAGCCCGATCGCTTCAGGCGCTTGCCTGAAGCGTGAAATCGGCCTCGCAGCACTTCGCCCGGATGCTGGTCCAGGTCCTGCATCGCGGCAAGCCGGCTTGTGCGCGCCGCGATCCGGGCGTCATCATACGGAGATGCACCGGCCGGAGACGCCGGGCAGGGAGACATCCGATGAGATCACGCCGACTGCTGCTGCAGGCCACCCTCGCTGCGCCCGCCCTGGCGCTGCTGCCGCGCGCCGCACGGGCCGCCTATCCCGACAAGCCGATCCGCGTGATCGTGCCCTTCGCCGCCGGCGGGAACACCGACATCCTCGGCCGCATCCTCACGCAGCGCATGGGAGAGCGGCTGGGCCAGCCCATGGTCGTCGAGAACCGCACCGGCGCCGGCGGCAGCGTGGGGGCGGAGTTCGTCGCGCGCTCGGCACCGGACGGCTACACGCTGCTCTTCGGCGCGGGCGGGCCGCTGACCGCGAATCCCGTGTTGATGGCGCGCATCCCCTACGACGTCGAGCGCGATTTTCTCCCCGTCGGCATGGTGGGCATCCTGCCGATGGTCTGCCAGGTCAGCACCAAGGTGCCGGTGCGCAACATGACGGAGTTCGTGGCGCTCATGCGCGCGCGTCCCGGCGAGATCACGGTGGCGACGCCGGGCCAGGGCAGCGCGGGGCACCTCGCGCTGGAGCTGATCCTCGCGGCGGCGAACGTCCGCGCGCAGCACGTGCCCTATCGGGGCGGCAGCGCGATGATCCCCGACCTCATCAGCGGCACGGTGGACGCGGCCTTCGTCGAGCTGCCCTCGGCCCTGCCGCTGCACCGTGACCGGCAGGCGCCCATCATCGCCATCGCGACACCCGAACCTTTCCCGCTGCTCCAGGGCGTGCAGACCTTCGACCAGGCCGGCTTCCCAGGTTTCACCGCCGGCAGCTACGGCGGCCTGCTGGCGCCCACGGGCACGCCGGCTGATGTCTTCTCGGCCCTGCAAAGGGGATTCGCCGCAACGATGGCCGAGCCCGCGGTGATCTCGCGCGTCTCGGAGGTCGGCGCCATTCCGGGCAGCGCCACGCAGCAGACGCCCGAAGGCTTCGCCACCTTCCTGCGCGAGGAGCTGGTGAAGGCGCGGCGCGCGGCCCAGCTCGCGGGACTGCAGCCCTCCTGATGCGCCTCGCCATCATCAACGACTATCACGGCCTCGCACGCGAGGCGGCCGACTGGTCGCGCCTGCCGGCCGGCGTGACGCTCAGCCTGCACGGCCGCGTGAGCGATGCCGAGGCGCCCGCCTTGCTCGCCGATTGCGACATGGTCGTGACCTCGCGCGAGGAGACTCGCTTCGATGCCGCGCTGCTGGCCCGGCTTCCGAAACTGAAGCTGCTGGTGACGCATGGCTCCAGCAACGCCGCGCTCGACCTGCCGGCGCTGGCCGCGCGGGGCGTGACGGTCTGCGGGACGACGCTGGGCCTCGAGATGGCGACGGTGGAGCTGGCCTGGGGCCTCATCCTCGGCCTCGTGAAGCACATTCCCGCCGAGGACCGGACGATCCGGAGCGGCGGCTGGGGCGCGGGGCTCGGGCGTGGCCTGACCGGGCGGACGCTCGGCGTGCTCGGGCTGGGCAAGCTTGGCGAAGGTCTCGCGCGGGTGGGGCTGGCCTTCGGCATGGAGGTGATCGCCTGGAGCGAGAACCTGACCGCCGCGCGCTGCGCGGAGGTCGGCGTGCGGCTGGCCACGAAGGGCGAGCTCTTCGCGCGGTCCGACGTGGTCAGCATCCACATGCGGCTGAGCGCGCGCACGCGTGGGCTGGTGGGACGCGACGAGATCGGTGCGATGAAACCCGACGCGCTCCTCATCAACACCTCGCGCGGCCCCATCGTGGACGAGGAGGCGCTGATCCAGGCGCTCCGGCGCGGCATGATCGCTGGCGCGGGCCTCGACGTCTTCGACCGTGAGCCGCTGCCGGCCGACCATGCGCTGCGCAAGCTGCCCAATACGCTTCTGACGGCGCATATCGGCGGCCGCACGCGCGAGAATTTTCTGGCGCGCTACCGCGACGCGCTGGAGGACGTGCTGGCCTTCCTGGCGGGCCAGCCAATCCGAACTCTTTAAGTGCGAGGGTCCAGGGACCTGAGTCCCTGGCGGGAGAGCGCGAGAGGGCGGAGCCCTCTCGCTACGCCTGCACCAGCACGCCGTACCAGCCCAGCCCCTGATAGGTCTCGTATCCCGGCGTCCGGTGAAAGGCGGTGGTGCGCCCCTTCTCGTCCCGATCACAGCCGGAATCGCGCCCGCGCAGCGCCACCGGCAGCACCTCCTCCAGCGCCCCGGCTCCGTCCGAGGCGGCCAGCACGCGTCCTGCGCCGTCCACCAGCAGCACGCGCGTGCGCGCCGCTTCGCCCGGGGTGAGGCGAACGCCCCTGACCACGGCCTGCGCCTGCGGCTCCCAGTCGAAATGGATGCCGAGCACGCCGATCGGCCGGCCCTTGGCCTCGCCGCCCTCGCGCACCGCGGCTGCGTAGGTGGCGACGGGCGCGTTGGACAGGCCGGCGCAGCGCGCGACATCCGCGACGGAAAAATCGTCGCCGCTTGCCGAGGCCAGCGCGTCGCGGAACCAGATCTCGCGCGAGACGTCCACGCCCACCACGCCGGGATAGCGGTCCGGTCGCCCATGCGCGATCACGCGGCCGTCGAGGTCGCAGAGCCAGAGGTCGAGATAGACCGTATAGGCGCCGAGGATGATGCCGAGCCGCCGCGTCGCATGCGCCAGCCGCTCCGGCGCGGGCTCGGCCGCGGCCTCGACCACGGCGGCATCGGTGGCCCACCAGCGCACGTCGCAGGTGCGCTCGTAGAGGTTGCGGTCGATGATCTCGATGGCGTTGAGCGCGAGGTCGACCAGCCGCTGGCCGCGCACCTCCTCGCCCATGCGCAGGCCGACGGCGCGCAGGGCGGCGAAGGCGTCGCGCAACTCGCTCTCCATCTCGGCGGAGAGCCGCGCGACCTCGGCGGCCACGGACTTCACCTCGCCGGCGACGACCGCGAAGCCGCGCCCCGCCTCGCCGGCGCGGGCGGCCTCGATGGTGGCGTTGAGGGCCAGGATGCGCGTCTGCTTGGTGATGTCGTGGATGCCGCGGACCTTGGCGGCCGCGACCGCCGCCGCGCGGTCGGCCAGCGCCAGGACGCGCTCGGGCGTCGCCTCGCTCTCCTGCGGCGCGTCGCCGCGATGTTGGAAGCCGTCCATGTCGATCCCGCCTCTGACCGAGGGAGAATGGCGGGTGATGGGTTGACGGAAGCTTTACGTCTAACGCGCCGCCCGCCAGAGCCGCACGAATTCGTCCAATTCGGCCTGATTCACGTCCGACACCGCCCAGAAGGCCATGTCGCCCTCGCTCCATCGCACGATGTTGTAGCCATTCACCACGCGCGAGGAGGGCTCGCGTCCGCGATGGCTCGCCGCCGGCCAGACGAAAAGGTTGATGGCGTGCCGCGCGCGCCGGTAGACCAGCGCCGAGACCGGCCGCCCATCCACATAGTCGAGCCGTCCGCCCTCCAGCGGGAAGCCCTGCGCGGCGAGGTCGCGCAGCGGCGGCGCGTAGTCGAGCTTGCCGTCGAACCAGGGCTTCACCGTGTGCTGGTCGGAGGAGGCGACGTCCACCAGGTGCGAGGCCTGGAGCGCGCGGATGTGGCTGGCCACCACCTGGTCGCCGATGTCGGGGCCGCGCATCGGCAGCAGCACCAGCGCGAGGCCCGCCGCCATGGCGAAGCCGAGCGCCACGCCCGTCGCGTGCCGTCGCACCGGGTTGATCCGTGCCACCGGCGCCGGCTTCCGGCCGAGCTGTGTCTCGACCAGCGCGCGCAATGCGGGCGGCGCCGTGTGGTAAGGCACCTCCGCCCGTAGCCGGCGAGAGAGCGCGGAAAGCTCCGCGCGGGCGGCGGCACAGTTCGGGCATTCCGCCAGATGCCGCTCGAGCTCGGCCACATGCGCGGCGTCCAGCTCGCCGTCGTGCTCGGCCTGGAGCATCAGGCGATGGCGTTCGCAATCCTCGGTCATGCCTTGATCCTTTCGGCGCGCGCCGACATCAGCGCCCGTCGCGCACGCCACAGCCGCGACATCACCGTGCCGACGGGCACGCCCGTGACACGGGCGATGTCGCGGTAGGAGAGCTCCTCGAATTCCCGCAGGACGAGGCATTCGCGCAGCTCCGTGGGCAGCACGGCCACCATGGCGGCGAGCCCGTCCTGCTCCTGGCGGCCGGCCAGCATGGCCTCCGGGTCGGGCGCGGGGTCGGCCAGCACGTCGAGCGAAGCCGGGTCGGTCTCCTGCCGGTCGCGACGGGCGGCGAGCCAGTCGTGCGCGGTATTGCGCACGATCTGCAGCAGCCAGGCGCGGCCGTCGCCGCCGCGCCAGCTCTCCGCGTAGCGGATGGCGCGCAGCACGGAATCCTGCACCACGTCCTCGGCCGCTGCGGGGTCGCGCAGCAGCCACCGCGCGAGGTTGTGCGCGGCATCGAGATTGGCGAGAAGCGCCTGCTCGAAGCCCGGCGGTGTCATGCGCGCAACGCCTCCCTCACGAATCGCGGCGCAGGCCAGGCCACATGGAGGCGAGCACGCCGTCCCGCCTGACATGGTGATGGTAGAGTGCCGCCGCGATATGCAGGCCGATCAGGACCAGCAGCAGAATCGCCGTTCTTTCGTGCCACTCGATGGCCGCGCGCGCCAGGGACCGGTTGCGGTCGACGAGGGCGGGGAGGTCGAAGAGGCCGAGGAAGCTCACGCGATCACCCTCGGCCTGGCTGTGGATCAGGCCGAGAATGGGCTGAGCGATCAGCACCGCATAAATCGCGGCGACATTGGCCCGCGCGGCGAGGCGCTGGAGCGGATGCAGCCCGGCCGGCAGCGGCGGCGCGCGCAGCAGGAACCGCGCCCCCAGCCGCAGGATCGTCAGTGCGAGCAGCAGCAGTCCCGCCGAGCGATGGACCAGGATGCGCCAGGCATAGGCCGTCTCCGACCCCTCGTCCTCCGGCCACCAGACCGCCAGCAGGATCACCACCAGCAGGACCAGGCTGATCCAGTGCAGCGCCCGCGTGCGCGGATCATGGGTCTCGGCGCTCATTCCACGATCACCACGCCCTGCATATGCGGATGCAGGCCGCAGAAGTAGTTGCGCGTGCCGGGCGTCGCGAAGGTGAGCTCGAAGCGCTCGCCCGTGGCGAGCGCCGGAGAGCGGATGGTCCGGGGCGTCTCCCGGCTCAGGATATTGTGCGGCGAGCTGTCGCGGTTCTCCCAGACCACCGTCGTGCCGGCCGGAACGCGCAGCACGGACGGCGTGAAGGCGAAGTCGTCGATCACGACCGTCGCCGTCGCGGCCCCCGCGCGCTGCGCGAGCGTCGCCATGCCCCCCACCAGGAGCGCCCTCCGATTCCAGACCATGGGTTCAGGCGCCCAGCGGGGTGTCGATGATGGCGAGCGGCGCGGTGCCTTGCACCCGCGTGACCCGCGTCACGCCGAGCACGCCCCGCAGCCGCCCCGCCGGCAGGTCGCGCACCGGCCCTGGCGAGGGCGCGCTGCCCGGCGCCGGTTGCGGGAAGGCGGTGGAGCGCGCCGTGTGAAAGGCGACGTGCCCCTCCACCTTCTGGAGGATCTGGTGGATGTGCCCGTTCAGCACCGTCACCGAGCCGAAGCGCGCCAGCAGCCGCAACGCCTGCTCCGCATCCTCCGTGCCCCAGCCCCAGGGCTGGTAGACCGTCCAGAGCGGGATATGCGCGAAGACGACGATCGGCGTGCTGGAGCTCCTGTCGGCGAGGTCGCGCTCCAGGAAGCGGAGCTGCTCGGCGCCGAGCTGGCCGAGGCCGCCGGCCTGCAGGTTCACGACGTTGTTCAGCCCGATGAAATGGATCCCGCCGGCGTCGAAGCTGGTCCAGCCGTTGGGCCCGGCGCCGCGGCCGAAGCGCTCGTAGAAGGCCTTGCCGTCATCGTCGAGGACGTCGTGCTCGCCGGGGACGTAGCGCGTCTCGAGGCCGGTGCTGCCGAAGATCTGCTGGGCGGCGTCGAACTCGGCGCGGCGGGAGAGATGCGTCAGGTCGCCGGTGTGCAGCAGCAGCGAGGGCGCCGGACCCTCCGACTTCAGCCTGGCGACGGCCTCGGCGGTGGTGGAGGCGACGTCGCTGTAGAGCGGATTGGCGAAGCCGAGATGGCTGTCGCTCACCTGGGCGAAGGTGAAGCCGGTGGCAGTCTGCGCCTCGGCGCTGCCGATCAGGACGGAGCGCGGCACGCCGCCGGCCACGGTCCAGAGCAGGCCGCTGCCGGCCCAGAGCATGCATTCCAGGGCGTGGCGGCGGGATTCGGGGGCGTCGGTCATGGGAGACTCCATGGGTTGCATGGAGGAGACCGGCCCCGAGGCGGATTTATTCCCGGCTCCCGGTCTGGCGGCGCATTTCCGTCCGGCCCTACCATCCATCCCGACCATGGGTGGAAACGACCAGATGAGCTCGACGGGCGCCGCCGTGAGCGCTGGGGCGCGGCCGGTCGCCGGCCAGCCTCGAAGCGCCATCCTGCGGCTGCTGCGCACGCCGGACTACCGGCGCCTCTGGCTGCTCGGCAGCATCGCCAATGCCATGCGCTGGCTGGAGATGCTGGCCGCCTCGCTCTGGACCTTCGAGGCCACCCATTCCGCCCTGGCCGTCGCCGCCGTCGCCATGATGCGCGCCTTGCCCATGCTGCTGTTGGGTGCGCTGGCCGGCGTGCTGGCCGAGCGCTTCGACCGCCGGCGCCTGCTGGTCTTCCTGCAGTCGAGCTCGGCCTTCGGCGCGGGCACCGTGGCCGTCCTGGCCGCCTTCGGCTGGCTCGCGCCCTGGCACCTGATGGGGCAGGGGCTGCTGGCCGGGCTGGCCTGGGCCGGTGAGATGGCGACGCGCCGCCGGATGGTGGCCGATGCCGCGCCGCCGGAGGACCTCGTCCCCGCCGTCGCGCTCGACACCATGACCGGCAGCACCACCCGCGCCATCGGTCCGCTCCTGGGCGGCGCGCTGTTCCAATGGGTGGGCCTGCCCGTTGCGGCCGGCATCGCCTGCGCCTTCCATCTCGTGGCGCTGGTCCTTGTCCTCCGGGTGACGCCGCCGCCGAAGCCGGCGCGCACGGCCGGGCGTGGCACGCTGGCCGGCATCGCCGAGGCCGCGCGGCTCGTGGCGGTGACGCCGCCACTGCGCATGGTGATCCTGGTGACGCTGGTGATGAACGTCTTCGCCTTCTGCTACGGCGCCATCCTGCCGGCCTTCGGCGCCGTCGCCTTCGCCGCCTCGGGCGCGGCGATCGGGCTGCTCGCCGCCGCCGAGCCCTTCGGCGCGCTGGTCGGCGGGCTGTGGATCGCGCTCGGCCGGCGCTCGCCGCCCGGTACGGCGCCGCTGGTGGTGGGGTCGCTGCTCTTCCTGGTGCTGGTCATGGGGGCGGCCTTCAGCCACGCCTACCTCCTGGCCTGGGGGCTGCTGGCGCTGGGTGGGCTCGGCACCGCGCGCTTCGCCGCCATGCAGACCTCGGTGGTGATGACGACCGCGCCGATCGAGATCCGCTCGCGCGTGCTGGGGCTGGTCACCACCTGCATCGGTATGAGCCCCGCCGGCGTGCTGACCATCGGCGCGCTGTCCGACGCCTTCGGTCCGCGCGTGGCCATCCTCGCCATGGCGGGGACGGGCCTCGCCTTGATGCTGCTGATCCTGCTCGCGGAGCGCCGGGCGGCAATGCGGGCTTGACATCGCAGCGCAGCAAACGGGACCATTTCGGAAATTCTCCTTGGGAGGAGAAACGGAATGAAGCGTCTCGCGCTGTCGCTGCTGGCGACGGTCCTCTCGGCTGCGCCCGCCTTCGCGCAATTCCCCGAACGATCGCCCCGCATCGTCGTCGGCCAGGCGGCGGGCGGCTCCTCCGACACGATCGCGCGGATGATCGCCGATGCCATCTCGACCGACCTCGGCCAGCGCGTCGTCATCGAGAACCGGCCGGGGGTGAACGGCGCGATCGGCGCTGAGTTCGTCGCCCGCAGCGCGCCCGACGGCTACACCGCCTTCCAGTGCCCCATGAGCACAATGTCCATCACGGCGCAGCTGCCGGGCCTGGGCCTGGTCGATGCGGGGGTGGAGCTGGTGCCCATCTCCAATGCCGTGCTCTCCTCCTACGGGCTGGTGGTGGCGCCCGGCAGCCCCTACCGCAGCATCGCCGACATCCTCGCCGCCGCCCGCGCGCGACCCGGCGGCGTCAGCTTCGGCAGCCCGGGCGTCGGCTCGGCCCAGCACCTTTCGGGCGAGCTGATGAACCGCATGGCGAACGTGACCATGCAGCACGTGCCCTATCGCGGCGCCGCCCCGGCCCTGGTCGACCTGATCGCGGGGCGCATCGACTTCATGATGACGAACCTGGGCGACATGACCCGCCAGGTGCAGTCCGGCGCCGTGCGGCTGCTGGCCCAGGGCGATCCCTCGCGCTTCCCGGTCTTCCCCGACCTGCCGCGCATCGCCGACACGCTGCCCGGCTTCGAGGTGACGGGCTGGTTCGGCTTCTGCGTCCCGCGCGCCACGCCGGCGGCCGTCATCGCCCGCTGGGACGACGCCATCCGCAAGGCCATGCTGGATGAGGGTTTTCGCCAGCGCCTGACGGAGGTCGGCTTCACGCCCCAGTACGAGGGGCCCGATGTTCTCGCCACGCGCCTCGCCGCCGACCGTGCCAAGTGGCTCGAGGTGATCCGCGCCGCCGACGTGCGGGCGCAATGACATTCGAAGGAGGACCAAGATGTTCACGTACACGCCCCTGACCCCCGTCTTCGGCGCCCGCGTCGAGGGGGCCGACCTGCGCCGCCCGCTCACGCCGGAGCAGGCCCGCGAGGTCGAGGACGCGATGGACAGGTACGCCGTGCTGCTCTTCCCGGCGCAGGACATCAGCGACGAGCAGCAGGCCGCCTTCGGCGAGAATTTCGGGCCCATCGAGGGCACGCGCGCCACGGTCGACGTCCACAAGCAGCGCCTCGCCAACACGGCGATCAACGACATCTCCAACCTGGACGAGAAGGGCGAGATTCTCGCCGCCGACGACCGGCGCCGCTTCTTCTCGCTGGGCAACCGGCTCTGGCACTCGGATTCCAGCTTCAAGGCGACGCCGGCCAAGTACTCCATGCTGCATGCCCGCAGCATCCCGCCCGAGGGAGGCGAGACCGAGTTCGCCGACATGCGCGCCGCCTGGGACGCGCTGCCGGACAGGACGAAGGCCGAGATCCGCAATTATGTCTGCGACCACTCGCTGCTCTACTCGCGCGAGCAGCTCGGCTTCGACAACTACACGGGCGAGGAGCGGAAGATGTGGGCACCGGTGCCGCAGCGGCTGGTGCGGCGCCATGCGGGCTCGGGCCGCGTCAGCGTCTTCCTCTCGGCGCATATCGGACGCATCCACGGGCTGCCGCGGCCCGAGGCGCTGATGCTGATCCGCGATCTCACGGAGTTCGCGACGCAGCCGCGCTTCGTCTACCCGCACAAATGGGCGGTCGGCGACCTGGTGGTCTGGGACAACCGCTGCACCATGCATCGCGGCCGCGCCTATGACGACAAGACCTACAAGCGCGACATGAGGCGGGTGACGCTCTCCGACGTGGCGCCGACCCTGGAGCAGGCGGCGGCCTGATTGCTGATCCAGGCTCATTATTGAGCCGAGGATAAGTGCGATTATCCCGTAGATCGGCCGGCAGTACCTCTCTCGCCATCGCTTCGGGGCATCCCGCCCCGGAGCCGGACGAGAGGGACACTTCCCATGAAGACCTGGTTCATCACCGGCGCCTCCCGCGGCTTCGGCGCGCTGATCGCCGCCCGCGCCCTGGCCGAGGGAGACAACGTCGTCGCCACCGCCCGTGACCCGAAGACCGTCACGGCGCGCCTCGGTGAGCATGAACGCCTGCTGGCCGTGCGGCTCGACGTGACGCGCGAGGACGAGGCGACATCCGCCGTGGAGGCGGCCGTCGCCCGCTTCGGCCGCATCGACGTGCTGGTGAACAATGCCGGCTACGGGCTGCTCGCCGCCGTCGAGGAGGCGACCGGGCCGGAGGTCGAGCGTCTCTTCGCCACCAACGTCTTCGGCCTGCTCGCGGTGACGCGTGCCGTGCTGCCGGTAATGCGCCGCCAGCGCTCGGGCCATGTGATCAGCATGTCCTCGATCGGCGGCTACGCGGCCTATCACGGCTGGGGCGTCTACGGCGCGACCAAGTTCGCCGTGGAGGGGATCAGCGAGGCGCTGAGCCAGGAACTGGCCCCGCTGGGCATCAAGGCGACGGTGGTGGAGCCGGGCTTCTTCCGCACCGACTTCCTCGACGCGCAGTCGCTGGAGGTGTCCCAGCCCATCGCGGACTATGCTGAGACCGTCGGCGACAGGCGCGGCCGCATGGCGGCGGCGAACCACGCCCAGCCCGGCGATCCCGCGAAGCTGGCTGACGCCATGATCGTGCTGGCGAACAGCATGGAGCCGCCGGTCCGGCTGCCGCTCGGCACCGACACGCTGGCGCGCATCGCCGCCAAGAGCCGCTCGGTGGAGGAGGAGGTCGCGCGTTGGCACGATCTCGCCGCCTCGACGAATTTCCCGGCCTGAAAGCGTGGTGATCCACGGCGCGAAGGCGCCGTGGATCTGAATCACGCGCCAGGAGTTCTCATACGGACCGCCTCGCCCTAGGCTCCAGGGCGAGGAGAACGTCCATGCTCGAAAACACGCTCGACATCCCCACGCGCGACGGCGCGATGGAAACCTTCATCGTGAGGCCGGAACGCGATGGGCCTTACCCCGCAGTGCTCATGCTGATGGACGCGCCCGGCATCCGCGAGGAGCTGCACGACATGGCGCGGCGGCTGGCGAGCGTCGGCTACTATGTCCTCCTGCCAAACCTCTATTACCGCGCCGGGCGCGATTCCAAGTTCGGCCCGGGTGTGCTGGTGAAGGGCGACCCGGAGCGCGACCGCATGCGCGCCGTCCGCACCAAGATGACCATCCCGCCTGTCATGCGCGACGTGGCCGACATGCTCGCTTTCCTCGACACCCAGGCCGAAGTGGAGCCCGGCCCCGTCGGCGTGCACGGCTATTGCATGAGCGGGCCCTACGCGCTGGCGGCCGCGGCGCGCTATCCGGGCCGGATCGCGGCGGCCGCCTCCTTCTACGGCACCTGGCTGATCAGCGATGCCGAGGAGAGCCCGCATCTGACGCTGGGCCAGGGCCGGGCCGAGCTCTACATCTCCTGCGCCGAGCATGACGAGCTCGCGCCGCTGCCCATGGTGGCGGAGCTGCAGAAGCTGCTCGAGGACTCCGATGCGGAGGGCGAGCTGGAGATCAGCCCCGAGGTGCATCACGGCTTCGCCTTCCCGCAGCGCTGGTGCTACGACAAGCCCGCCGCCGAGCGGCACTGGGAGCGGCTGATCGCGCTGTATCGGAGACGGTTGGGATGAACGATCTCCAGCGCTTCGTCGACGCGCAGGAGGGGATCTACGCGACGGCGCTGGCCGAGCTGAAGGCCGGCGCCAAGCGCACGCATTGGATGTGGTTCGTCTTCCCGCAGATATCAGGGTTGGGATTTTCCGCGAACGCTCAGTTCTACGGCATCGCCTCGCTGGAGGAGGTGCGCGCCTATCTCGCGCATCCGCTGCTCGGGCCACGGCTGCGCGAATGCACGCAGGCGGTGCTGGAGGTGAAGGGCAAGCCGCTCGACGCCATCCTCGGCGCCGTGGATGCCCAGAAGTTCCGGTCGAGCATGACGCTCTTCCTGCACACCTCGGGCGAGGCCATCTTCCGCGAAGCGCTGGACCGCCATTGCGGCGGCGTCGAGGACGAGAAGACGCTCGCCCTTCTCTAGGCGGTCCAGAAGTACCTGACGATGTGGAAGAAGAGCGGCGCCGCGAAGGTCAGCGAGTCGATGCGGTCCAGCACGCCGCCATGCCCCTCGATCACATAGCCCCAGTCCTTCGCGCCGAGATCGCGCTTGATCGCCGAGAGCACGAAGCCGCCGAAGAAGCCGGCCGTGACGATCACCGCCGAGACGCCGGCCGCCTCCAGCGGCGAAAAGGGCGTGAGCCCGTGCAGCAGCACGCCGATCCCGATCGCCGTCAGCCCGCCGCCGATCAGGCCTTCCAGTGTCTTGGACGGGCTGATGTTCGGCGCGAAGCGGCGCTTGCCGATCAGCTTGCCCCAGACGTACTGGAACACGTCGCTGAGCTGCACCACCACGACCAGATAGACCAGCAGCAGCGCCGAGGGCACGCCCGTGTCGAGCAGCAGCAGCGCCGGCGCGTGGCTCACCGCGTAGACGCAGAGCATCAGCCCCCACTGCACCTTCGCGCTGCGGGCCAGAAAATCCTTCGCGTCGCCGGCCAGCGTGCTGAGCGCGGGCAGGATGAGGAAGGCGTAGACCGGGATGAAGATGGCCATCAGCCCGTACCAGCGATCCAGCAGCAGCGCGTAGTGGATCGGCAGAACGACGAAGAAGGAGAGGAACAGCGCCAGTTGGTCGCCGCGCCGCGCGGGGGTCAGCGTCCAGAACTCGCGCAGCGCCGTGAAGGAGAGCAGCGCGAAGAGCAGGATGGTCGTCGTCGCGCCCGCCCAGATGGCGCCGCCCAGCACCGCCACCATCACCCACCAGGAGCGCGTGCGGGCGTTGAGGTTGCGCACGGTGGCGACGGCTTTCTCGTCCTTCGCGCGGCGCTCCAGCACGAAGCCGGCGATGGAGGCGACGACGAGGATCGTGAGGATCGTCGCCACGACATGCAGCAGCGGGCCGTTCATGCGACGAGGTCCAGGACGCTCTGCCGCGCGCGCCGCAGGAAGGCGCCCTTCTCCTCGCCCACCTCCAGCCGGATCGGCGCGCCGAAGCGCGCGGTGCAGGTGATCGGCACGATCAGCAGGCTCCCCTTGGGCAGGATGCGCTGGAGGTTGTCCAGATGCACCGGGATCAATTCCACCTCGGGGAAGCGTGCGGCGATGCGATGCAGCCCGCCGCGGAAGGGGCCCATCTCCTCGCCGGTGCCGCGCGTGCCCTCGGGGAAGATGAGGATGGAGCGGCCGCGCTCCAGCACCGCGGCGGCGGGGCCGAGCGGGTCCTCGCCGCGCACCGGCTTGCGGTCGATGAGCACGGCCCGCAGCCCGGTCTCCGCGATCCAGCGCAGCACGGCGTTGCGGCCCCAGTAGTCGCGCGCGGCGACGGGATGGGTGAGGCGCCTGACGGGCCAGGGCAGCGCGGCCATGACGGCGACCGTGTCGAGATGGCTGCCGTGGTTGGCGAAGTAGATGCGCTGGGTCGTCGCGGGCGCGCAGCCGCGCCAGTCCGCGCGCGCGCCGACGAGGAAGCGCACCAGCACGATCAGCGCCCGGCGGATCAGTGAGGTCATGCGCGCTCCAGCGCCCGCGCGATGCCCTGGCTGCGGGTGACGCAGGTGACGAGGCTGCCCAGCGCGATCACCCAGCCGCAGAGCAGCAGCGCCCAGCGCGTGCCGAAGAGGGGGAGTTCGATCGCGGCGATCACCAGCGCGGCGGTGAGCGCGGCCATGCGGCGCTGCTTGGCCATGATCCCCGAAAAATCCTGCGGCAGCCCGACCGATCCGCCGAAGACGCGGACATAGGCGGTCAGCGCGGCGAGCAGCGCGCAGGCCCAGCCGAGCCAGGGTGCGCCGGCCGCATAGCCCAGCGGCACGAGGAAGAGCGTGTCGGCGATCCGGTCGGGGAATTCGTTGTAGAGCGCGCCGGTCGGGGTCTTCATGCCGCCCTCGATGGCGACCATGCCGTCCAGCAGGTTGCACACCAGCCGCGCCTGCACGCAGAGCGCCGCGCCGATCCAGGCCAGCGGATGCGGCATCAGCATCAGCGCGCCGCCGATCGCGGCAAAGCCCACCGAGGCCACGGAGATGCTGTTCGGCGTGACGCCCGCCCGCGCCAGCCGGGCGGCGAGCGCGATGGCCCAGCCGGAGGATCGGCTCGCGATCGGCCTTCGCGCTGATTCCGTCAAACTCGTGCCTCCCCAATCGATGCGGAGGCAAGCGTAGCAGCGTCTATCGCCGCACCGCGACTCGGAGCGAATCGAGCACCCCGTCCATCGCCGCCTGGAAGCCCGGGCCGTCCAGGTAGCCGTCCATCGCCCCGGTGCGCTCGAGGAAGGTGTTCCAGGCCGGCGCCTGCATGCCGCGGCGGAAGCGGTCGTGCAGGGAGACATAGATCTCGTCCGGCAGGCCGGCCGGCGCGATCAGGCCCTTCATGTTCTCGACGAGCACGTTCCAGCCGCACTCCTTCAGGGTGGGGACATTGGGGAAGGGCGGCAGGCGCGCCTCGGAGGCGACGGCCAGAGGCACGACCTCGCCGGCACTGGACAGGCCGGCCATCTCCTCCGGCGCCAGCACGGCGAGCTCCACCGTGTTGGACATCAGCGCCGCCAGCGAGGGCGCGCCGCCGGTGAAGGGGATGTGCAGGAACTCCACGCCCGCCGCCTGCTGCAGCAGCACGAAGACGGCGTGGTAGATGGAGCCGATGCCCGAGGAGGCGTGCGGGATCGCGCCCGGATTGGCCTTCGCGGCCTCGACGGCCTGGCGGATGTCGGTGAAGCGGCCGCCGCGCTTGGCCACGATCAGCAGCGGCTGGCGCGTCAGGCGAATCACTGCCCGGAAGGAGCGCTTGGGGTCGTAGGGCACGTCGCGGAAGGCGGGCAGGGACGTGCTCTCGCTGCCACCGCCGACCAGGAGGTTCAGCCCGTCGGGTACCATGCCCGCCACGGCCTGCGCGGCGATCGCGCCGCCGGCGCCGGGCCGGTTCACCACCACGAGCGCGGTCGGGAAGAAGGGCGTCGAGGCCTCGCCGGCTGCACGGGCCGCGAGGTCGGCACCGCCGCCGGGCGCGAAGCCCACGATGATCTGGATCGGCCGCGCCGGCTCCCAGGCAGCCTGCGCCGCGCCAATGGTCGCGAGGCTTGCGCCGCCTGCCAGCAGGCTCCTGCGTCCGAACATCGTTCCCTCCATGGTTAATTGCGCGGGAAGATGGACCGCGCCGCGCGGATGGACAACGGGTTTGCTCCGCGCTTCGCTCCGCGCCCGAGGAGATTCCATGCCGACCACGCCCCGCCTCCCCGTGCCCGCCGGTGCCACGGACTGCCACATGCATATCTACGGGCCCGCGGAGCGCTATCCCGTCGCGCCCAGCAACCCCTCGCCGGTGCCCTTCCAATACGACCTGGAGGCTTACCGGAAGGTGAAGGCGGCGCTCGGCCTCTCGCGCACCGTGATCGTGCAGCCGACAGCCTATGGCGACGACAATGCCTGCACGATGGATGCGGTTGCCGGGCTCGGCCTCGACGCCGCGCGCGCCGTGGTGGTCGTGACGCTCGACACGCCGGAGGCCGAGCTCGCGCGGCTGCACGCGGCCGGCGCCCGCGGCGCGCGCTGCTTCATGCTCAAGGGCGGCATTATCCCCTGGGAGAGGCTGCACGAGATGGGCCGAAAGGTCGGCCCGCTCGGCTGGCACCTGCAGCTCCAGTTCGACGGCGGCGAGATGCCGGAGCGCGAGGCATTGATCCGCGACCTGCCCTGCCCGGTCGTCATCGACCATGTCGGCCGCTTCCACGACCCCGTGCCGCCCGAGGCGCCCCAGGTCCGGGCGCTGAAGCGCCTGCTGGAAGCGGGGCATGTCTGGATGAAGGCGTCCTCGCCCTATGGCGTCTCGCGCTCCGGCCCGCCGGGCTATGCGGATGTCTCGGCCATCGCGCGTGCGCTCATCGCGGCCGCGCCGGAGCGGGTGGTCTGGGGCTCCAACTGGCCACACCCCAACGTCTTCGAGAACAAGCCGGACGAGGCGCCGCTGCTGGACCTCCTCGGCGACTGGGCGCCGGACGAGGCCACGCGCCACGCCATCCTCGTGGAGAACCCGGCCCGGCTCTACGACTTCTGAGGAGGTGGGAGGCTAGCCGTACATCGCGGCCATCCGCGGATCGTCCATGCGGCGGAGGAAATCCAGGAACCACCCGTAGCGCTCGGTGAGGATCCGGATCGTCTCCGGCTGGAGCTCCTGCCGGTGGCGGCCGGGGGCGGTGTCGGCGCCCGGCCAGACCTGCCCGGTCCAGGACTGGTTGTCCGCCAGGTTCTCCACGCGCTCCAGCTCGATCCTGGCGCGCAGATGGGCCGGCAGATCATCGATCCGGACATCGAGGAAGCGGGCCATCCGGTCGACCATCTCGTCGAAGTGCAGGCAGTACATCGCATAGCCGACGAAGATCCGGTCCGGCGGGGCGATCCGCCGGGCCACCTGCAGGAAGCCCCGGAGATAGGGGCCGTTGTCCTGCTGCAGCGCGAAATGGTCGATCCCGGCAGCGGCCACGCGCTCGCGGCGGGCCGCGGTCTGCTCGGGGGATTCGCTGTGCACGGGATGCACGAACTGCCAGTGGTACTGGTTGCAGATGAGGTCGCGCGGATCGCGCGTGTTCAGGATGAAGCGATAGTCCCCGAGCTGCGTCCCGGGATTGAACATGTGCGGAGAGTTGTGCAGGACGATGTGGTCCTCCGTCGGAGGCGAGCTCGTCCGGACCTCCGCAGTGCGGCCTTCCCGGAACAGCTGCGGCACCCATTGCAGGCTCGTGTAGCGACGGCCGGCGATGGCGCTCGCGCAGCGGAACAACGAGCCGGTGGCGCTCGTCGGCGTGGAGTAGACGATCACGGTCCGGGACATCGCGCTCCTGGTCTTATGCCTTGGCAGGAATCCTCTACCGGCGGGCCTGGGCGCGGGCAATGCGACCGATGGACCAAACGTAACAATCCCCGATATTGCGCTGCAGCAACCAAACCGCAGAGTGGCTCCAATGGCCCGTTCGCCGCATGCCGCCCTGATCCTCACCTTCGCGCTGGGCGGCTTCGCCTCGGCCTTCGCGATGCGTCTCACGGACCCGCTGGTGCAGGTCCTCTCCGATCATTTCGGCGAGGACCCGTCGCGCGTGGCGTTGCTCGCCACGGCCTTCGCCCTGCCCTTCGCCCTGGTGCAGCCCATCCTCGGCCCGGTCGCCGACGCGGTGGGCAAACGACGCGTCATCGCCTGCGCGCTGGCGGTCCAGGCGCTGTGCCTGATGGGCTCGGCCTTCGCGCCGACGCTGCTGATCCTGCTGGTGCTCCGCGCCATGACCGGCGCGGCGGGCGGCGGTGTGTTCCCCAGCACCCTGGCCCTCTTCGGCGACCGCGTGCCGATCGCCGAGCGGCAGCTCGCCATCAGCCGCTTCCTGGTCTGTGCAGTCGCGGGGCAGATGATGGGCGGGACGGCGGCCGGGCTGCTGGAGCCCTATCTCGGTTGGCGCGGGCTGATGGCGCTCTGCGCCGTGCTCTCCGGCCTCGGCGCCGTGATCGTGATGCGCGACCGGACGCCGGAGCCCTGGCACCGGCTCGACCTCGGCCAGGCGGTCACGCGCTACCGCTTCCTGCTGACGCACCGGCCGGCGCTGACGCTGTTCTGGGCGGTGGCGACGGAGGGCGTGCTGCTCTTCGCCGGCTTTCCCTATTTCGCGACCTACCTGCATGCCAACGGGATGGGCGGCACGCGCGAGGCAGGGCTGACGGTCGGCGCCTTCGGCGGCGGCGGCTTTCTCTACGCCATGCTCGCGCCCTACCTGCTGAAGCATCTCGGCCAGCGCCGGATGATGCGGCTGGGGGCGAGCCTGGCCGCGCTGGGCCTCTCGACCATCGCGCTGGCGCCATGGGCGGGGCTCTTCATCGCCGCCGGCGGCTGCATGGGGCTGGGCTTCTTCATGCTGCACAACTCGCTGCAGACCCGCGTCACCGAGATCGCGCCGCAGTTCCGTGCCTCGGCGGTCTCGCTACATGCCTTCCACTTCTTTCTGGGCCAGTCGATCGGCCCGGTCCTGCTGGCATTGACCCGCAGCCAGCTCGGTTTTTCCGGAGCGCTTCTGCTCAATGCGGCAGGACTTGTAGTCCTGGGAATGTATATGGGAAGAGCGAAGAACGCTTCGTGAATCAGACGCAAGAATCGGCGATCTGGAATCTTATCGAATCAAGATGATGATCCGATTCGCGCGAACGAATCGCTGACGCTCCTCAGATTCCACTTTAACACAACCCCTTGTGGTCATTGGCTTGTTGCATCGCAACGCCGTTCCCGCTTCGTGCAGGTGCGTGGCTCCGAGTCGCGCCGGGCCGCGAATCGGCGATGGGTCACCGCCCGTCCTGTTCTCCTTCCTGCCGTGAGGTTGTAGGGAAGGGCGCATGACGATCGGGATCGAGATGGGCCAGACGCGCCAGGGCGCGGCAGCGACGCTCGACCTGGAAGAGCTGATCTCCACCCGGTTGCTCGTGCAGGGCAATTCCGGCTCCGGGAAGTCGCACCTGCTGCGCCGGCTGCTGGAGCAGAGCGCGCCCTGGGTGCAGCAGGTGGTGATCGACCCGGAGGGCGACTTCGTCACCCTGGCCGACCGCTTCGGCCACCTGGTCATCGACGCCGCCGACCATTCCGAGGCCACCCTGGTCCGCGCGGCCGACCGGGCCCGGCGGCACCGCGTCTCGGTGGTGCTGAACCTGGACAGCGTGGAGGTGGAGCAGCAGCTGCGCTGCGCGGCCGCCTTCCTGGGCGGGCTCTTCGACGTCGAGCGTGACGCCTGGAGCCCTGTCATGGTGGTGGTGGACGAGGCGCAGCTCTTCGCCCCCGCCATGGCTGGCGAGGCCTCGGACGAGGCCCGGCGGGCCTCGCTCGCCGCCATGACCAACCTGATGTGCCGCGGCCGCAAGCGCGGGCTGGCGGGGGTGATCGCCACCCAGCGGCTGGCCAAGCTGGCGAAGAACGTGGCCGCCGAGGCCTCCAACTTCATGATGGGCCGCACCTTCCTCGACATCGACATGGCCCGCGCGGCCGATCTGCTGGGCATGGAGCGGCGGCAGGCGGAATCCTTCCGCGACCTGGAGCGCGGGCACTTCGTCGCGCTGGGCCCGGCCTTGTCGCGTCGGCCCGTGGCGATCAAGGTCGGCGAGGTGGAGACGGAATCGCGCAGCGCCGGGCCGAAGCTGATGGCGCCGCCCTCGCCATCCTCTGCCGAGGAGGCGCGGGAGCTGATCCTGGAAGGGCCGGAGCCCGAGGCCCGCCCCGCCGCGCCGCGCCGCGCCCCGCGTCCGCCGGCACCGGACATCCTGATGCAGCTGGCCCAGTTCCGTCCGCCGCCAGTGCACCAGGCCGAGGCGCCCGAGCCGCTGACCGCAGAGCAGGTGGAGCTGCGGAAGGCGCGGATCGAGGCGACTCTCCGGCAGGTGCTGGCGGACGAGGAGGCCTCCTTCCGCCCGGCCGGGGTGCTCTACCAGGATTTCCTGGTCCGGCTGCGGATCCAGGAGATCGACGGGCCGCCCGACCTGGCGGCGTTCCGCCGGATGCTGGCGACGGCGCGGGCCGGGATCGCGCCCGAGGCGGCCGAGAGCGAGGACTGGCAGTCGGCCGTGGCCCGGGCCGAGGCGCTGCCGGAGGACGCGCAGGGGGTCTATCTCCTGCTGGCGCGGGCGGCGCTGGAGGGGCTGCCCTGCCCTTCGGACGCGACCATCGCGCGCGCCTACGGCACCCGCTCGGTGGGCCGGGCGCGCCGGCTGCTGGCGTGGATGGAGGAGCGGAAAGCGGTGGTCCTGCGGAGCGAGCGTGGTGGCCGGCGGTCGATCGCGCTGGTCGGACTCGGTTGGGAAACGGCGGCCGGGAATCCGGAGGGAGCGGAGGCCTAGACCTGCGTCGCCAGCACCGCCGCCGCCAGGTCCTCCCCGGCCCATCCCACCGACTTGAACAGCGTGATCTGCTCCGCGCTGGTCCGTCCGGGATGCCGCCCCTTGCACAGCTCGGACAGCTCCGCCGCGATGTCCGCCTCGGTGATGTGTCCCTCCGCGATGGCCTGCACCACGTCGCCCGCCTCCGCGAGCCCGCCTGCCCGCGTATCCACCACGACCAATGCCCGCGCCAGCGCCGCCCCGTCCGTCTCGCGCATGTCGGCCCGGAAGGCGCCCACCAGGTCCACATGCGTCCCGGGCGAGAGCGCGGCACCATGGATCAGCGGCTCGCGCGAGAGGGTCGCCACGCTCACGATGTCGAAGCCGGTCGGATCCGGATCGGCCGTGGCCCGCGCCGGCACGCCATGGGCCGCGAGCCGCGCCGCCAGCGCCTCGGCCTTCTCCATCCGGCGCGACCAGATGGCGACCTCCTCCAGCGGGAAGCTGGCGGCATAGGCCTCCGCCAGCGCCGCCGCGACCTTGCCCGAGCCGAGCACCAGCAGGCGCCTCGCCTCCGGCCGCGCCAGGTAGCGCGCCGCCAGGATCGAGGCCGCCGCCGTCCGCCGGTCGGTGAGCTCGCCGCCGTCCAGCAGCGCGATCAGCACCCCCGTCGCCGCGTCCGAGAGCAGGTAGACCGCGTTCACCGAGGCCTGCCCCCGCGCCGTGTTGCCTGGCGCCACATGGACGATCTTCACCCCCGAATGGGTCGCGCTGACCGCCGGCATCAGCAGCAGGGTGCCGTCGGCCGGGAGCGGATGGCGGTGGCGGAGCGGCGCATGGCACCCCGCCACGAACATGGCCCGCAATGCCTCGACGAGGGCGGGCCAGGGCAGGCGGGCCGCGATTTCTGCCTTATCGAGTTGCAGCATGGGATTCCGGGCGTGAGTCGACGGATCATTGTGCGATTGATCGGCGGCGCTTCCTAGCGCAGCATCGGCAGATCGGCGACATGGGCCACCTTCAGGCCTGATGAGACTTCGGGAGACTTCAAAGACATGAAATCCATGAAAAAAACCCTTCTGGGGGCCCTCACGGCTTTCCTGACCGCGGCGGCCCTGCCTGCCCTGGCCCAGGCGCCCGCCGCACCCGCGCCGGCCGTGACCGGAAGCACCCTCGACGCCATCCGCGCCCGCGGCAGCCTGCTCTGCGGCGTCAGCACCGGCCTCGCCGGCTTCTCCCAGCCGGACAGCCAGGGCGCCTGGCGCGGCTTCGACGTCGACTTCTGCCGCGCCGTGGCCGCCGCCATCTTCGGCGACCCGAGCAAGGTCCGCTTCGTGCCCACCACGGCGCAGGTCCGCTTCACGGCGCTGCAGTCCGGCGAGGTCGACATCCTGAGCCGCAACACGACCTGGACGCTCTCGCGCGACACCTCGCTCGGCCTCGATTTCCCGGCGGTCAACTTCTATGACGGCCAGGGCTTCATGGTGAAGCGCAGCCTGAACGTGACGAGTGCCGCCCAGCTCGACGGCGCGACAGTCTGCGTGCAGCCCGGCACCACCACGGAGCAGAACCTCTCCGATTGGGCCCGCGCCGCCCGCGTGTCGATCCGCCCCGTGGTGATCGAGCGCGTCGAGGACAACGTCTCCGCCTATATCGCCGGCCGCTGCGACGCCTACACCACCGACGTTTCCGGCCTGGCCGCCACGCGCTCGGCGCAGCAGGTCCCGAACGACCACGTCATCCTGCCCGACGTGATCAGCAAGGAGCCGCTCGGCCCGGCGGTGCGCCACGGCGATCAGCGCTTCGCCGATATCGTCCGCTGGACGCATTACGGCATGCTCGTCGCCGAGGAGCTCGGCCTGAACTCGGGCAACGTCCAGGCGGCCGTCGGCACCGAGACCCGCCCCGAGGCGCAGCGCCTGCTGGGCAAGACGGGCGATCTCGGCCGGATGCTCGGGCTGGACAATGCGTGGATGGTCAACGTCATCCGCACCGTCGGCAATTACGGCGAGGTCTTCGAGCGGAACCTGACGCCGATCGGCCTGCAACGGGGCCGAAATGGTTTGTGGACGTCGCCCGGCGGTCTGCAATACGCTCCGCCCTTCCGGTGAGACGCTCAGCCCAGGGCTGTTAAGTGACTTCGGGACCGGGGCGCCAGCCGCGCCGGTCCCTCCCCCAGAAGGCGGAACACCGCCCTGGGCGCAACTGAGACAGGGACACATTCATGTCAGGGGCCTCCACCGACCCGCGCCTGCTGCGCAAGGCGCCGCCGCGACCACTCCGCTTCTCCTGGTCGGACGAGCGGTTCCGCAACATCGTCTACCAGATCCTGGTGGTCGCCGCCGTGGTGACGCTGTTCGGCTGGCTCTGGTCGAACACGCGCTACAACCTCGAGGTCCGGCGCATCGCCACGGGCTGGGGCTTCCTCTCGCGCGAGGCCGGCCTGCCGATCGGCGAGCACCTGATCGACTACGACCCCTCCAACACCTATTTCCGGGCGCTGCTGGTCGGCGTGCTGAACACGCTGAAGGTGGCGATCAGCGGCATCGTGCTGGCGACCATCCTGGGCACCCTGCTCGGCGTGGCGCGGCTTTCCAAGAACTGGATGCTGGCGAAGTTCGCCGGCGCCTATGTGGAGATCGTGCGCGACCTGCCGCTGCTGCTGCAGCTGCTCTTCTGGTACTCGCTGCTCCAGGGCCTGCCCGGACCGCGGCAGGCCTTCAACCCCGTGACGGGCGTCTTCCTCTCGAACCGGGGCCTGAAGATTCCGTATTTCCATTGGGAAGCCGCCCATAGCTGGGCGCTGCTGGCCTTCGTCGCCGGCTTGGTCTTCACCTATTTCTATCGCAAGGCCATTCGCGCGAAGCAGATGCAGGACGGCCAGATCCGGCCCCTGTGGCCCGTCGCGCTCGCGGCGATCATCGGGCTTCCGATCCTGGTCTGGGCCGTGCTGGGCGCGCCCTTCCAGCCGGACGTGCCGGAGCTGCGCGGCTTCAACTTCCGCGGCGGCCTCGACGTCAGCCCCGAATTCTTCGCCCTGCTGCTCGGCCTCACCCTCTACACGGCAGGCTTCATCGCCGAGATCGTGCGCGCCGGCATCCTGGCGGTGAGCCAGGGCCAGTGGGAGGCCGCGCAGGCGCTGGGCCTGCCGCGCGGCCGGGTGATGAACCTCATCGTGCTGCCCCAGGCCATGCGCGTGATCATCCCGCCGATGACCAGCCAGTTCCTCAACATCACCAAGAACTCGTCGCTCGCGGTGGCCATCGGCTACCAGGACATCGTGTCGATCGCGAACACGACGCTGAACCAGACGGGACAGGCGATCGAGGGCATCGCCATCATCATGCTGGTCTACTTGACGATCAGCCTGTCCATCAGCCTCTTCATGAACTGGTACAACAAGCGCATTGCGCTGGTAGAGCGATGAGGGGAGGCCGCACCATGCGCTTGTTGTCACATGCTGGCTTCGCCGGCTCGAGAGCCGGCTATCGCGCGAAGCGTGTTGCGTTGGTAGAGTGGTGAGGAGGCATCCATGAGCGACATCGCCGCTGACGGCACGCCCATTGCCGCCCCGCCCGAGCCCCGCCGCGCGCCGATCACCCTGATCGGCCCTGTGGCCTGGGCGAAGGAGAACCTCTTCGCCAACTGGTGGTCCACCGCGATCACCCTGGCGATGATCTACCTGATCGCGAAATTCGCCATCAGCTTCGTGAGCTGGGCCTTCCTCAACGCCGTCTGGGTGGTGCCGGTGAGCCCGGCGGGCATCGCCAACACCGAGGCCTGCCGCGCCGTGAAGGGCATCGGCGCCTGCTGGGCGGTGATCACCGAGAAGCACCGATTCATCCTCTTCGGCACCTATCCCTATGACGAGCACTGGCGGCCGGCGATCGTCTGCCTGCTCTTCATTGGCCTCTACGTGGTCTCCGCCATGCGGCGCTTCTGGCGCTGGGAGCTGGCGCTGGTCTGGATCGGCGTGCTGACGCTGATCGGCATCCTGATGTGGGGCGGCATCCTCGGCATGCCCTATGTCCCGCAGGAGCGGTGGGGCGGCCTGCCGATCACCCTGATCCTGGCCACCTTCGGCCTCGCCTTCGCCTTCCCGCTGGCCATCCTGGTGGCGCTGGGCCGGCGGTCGAGCCTGCCGGCGATCAAGGCGCTCTGCGTCCTCTATGTCGAGCTGATCCGCGGCGTGCCGCTGATCTCGCTGCTCTTCATGGCGAGCGTGATGTTCCCGCTCTTCCTCCCCGAGGGGCTGAACATCGACAAGCTGCTGCGCGCCCAGGTGGCGATCATCCTCTTCGCCGGCGCCTACTTGGCCGAGGTGGTGCGCGCCGGCCTGCAGACGCTGCCGCGCGGCCAGTACGAGGCGGCCGAGGCGCTCGGCCTCAGCTACTGGCAGAAGACGGGCTTCATCATCCTGCCGCAGGCGCTGCGCCTCGTGATCCCGCCGCTGGTGAACACCTTCATCGGCTTCTTCAAGGACACCTCGCTGGTGCTGATCATCGGCATCTTCGACCTGCTGACCGCGGGCAAGACGGCGATCATCGAGCCCGCCTGGCAGGGCTTCGGCGTCGAGGTCTACATCACCCTCGGCCTCATCTACTTCTGTTTCTGCTTTGCGATGTCGAAGTACAGCGCAGGGCTGGAGGCGGAGTTCAACCGCCACCGCCGCCGATGATCGTGTTTTTTCAACGTATGGGCCGGAAGGCCGGAATGCCTGCCTCGCCGCTTCTTCGGAGACCCGCCATCCATGTCGGCTGCTGAAACCCTCGCCTCCTCCGTCCGCAAGGGCGTGCCCGCCATCGAGCTGAACGGCGTGAACAAATGGTATGGCGCGCTCCATGTGTTGCGCGACGTGAACCTGAACGTCGCCATGGGCGAGCGTGTGGTGGTCTGCGGCCCCTCGGGCTCCGGCAAGTCCACGCTGATCCGCTGCATCAACCGGTTGGAGGAGCACCAGGAAGGCCAGATCATCGTGGACGGCATCGAGCTGTCGAACGACCTGCGCAGCCTGGACGCCATCCGCCGCGAAGTCGGCATGGTGTTCCAGAGCTTCAACCTCTTCCCGCACCTCACCATCCTCGAGAACTGCACCCTCGCCCCCATCTGGGTCCGCAAGATGCCCAAGAAGGAGGCCGAGGAGCTGGCGATGGACTACCTGACCCGGGTGCGCATCCCGGAGCAGGCGAGCAAGTATCCGGGCCAGCTCTCTGGCGGGCAGCAGCAGCGCGTGGCCATTGCCCGGGCGCTCTGCATGAAGCCCAAGATCATGCTCTTCGACGAGCCGACCTCGGCGCTCGACCCCGAGATGATCAAGGAGGTGCTGGACACCATGGTCATGCTCGCCGAGACCGGCATGACCATGATCTGCGTGACCCACGAGATGGGCTTCGCCCGCACCGTGGCCGACCGGGTGGTCTTCATGGACCGCGGCGAGATCGTCGAGCAGGGCGTGCCGGAGGAGCTCTTCGCCAATCCCAAGACGGACCGGCTGAAAATGTTCCTCAGCCAGATCCTCCGGGGGCATTGAGCCCGGCAAAGGGGGGCCGGCTGCCATGCCGGCGCCAAGTCTGGTAAGGAGGGCGTGGACAGACACCGCGCCCCTTCCTCCCAAGGCCCGTCATTGACCTCCCCTTCGCAGACCTCCGACAAGCTCACGGCCGCCTCGCTGCTCGGCGTCCTGGGCGTCGTCTACGGCGATATCGGCACCTCGCCCCTCTATGCGCTCAAGGCCGCGCTGCTGCATTTCGACGATGGCGGCGTCGAGCCCTGGGAGATCCTGGGCATCCTGTCCCTGATCTTCTGGTCGCTGATGCTGACGGTCACGCTGAAATACGTGACCTTCATCATGCGGGCCGACAACAAGGGCGAGGGCGGCATCATGGCCCTGATGGCCCTGGCCCAGCGCTCCGCCACCACCGACCGCGGAAAGTTCATCATCTCCCTGATCGGCATCAGCGGCGCCGCCCTCTTCCTCGGCGACGGGATGATCACCCCGGCGATCTCGGTGCTCTCGGCGGTCGAGGGCCTCAAGGTCATCGAGCCGGTCTTCGAGGATCTCGTGATCCCGCTGACGCTGGGCGTGCTGCTGGCCCTCTTCCTGGTCCAGTACCGGGGCACGGGCAGCATGGGGAAGGTCTTCGGGCCGGTCTGCGCCCTGTGGTTCGGCACGATCGGGCTGCTCGGCCTGATCGAGAGCATCCAGAACCCGTCGGTCTTCGCGGCGCTCTCGCCTTGGCCGGCCATCGAGTTCTGCATCCACTACCATACGGCCGCCTTCATCGCGATGGGTGCCGTCGTGCTGGCCGTGACCGGCGCCGAGGCGCTCTACGCCGACATGGGGCATTTCGGCCGCAAGCCGATCCAGGTCGCGTGGCTCTTCTTCGTGCTGCCGGCGCTGGTGCTGAACTACTTCGGCCAGGGCGCGCTGCTGCTGCAGCAGCCCGAGGCGATCTCCAACCCCTTCTACCTGCTCGCGCCCGACTGGTTCCGCCCCTTCCTGGTCGTGCTGGCCACGGCGGCGACCATCATCGCCAGCCAGGCCATGATCTCGGGTGCCTACTCCATCGCGCGGCAATGCGTGCAGCTCGGCTTCGCGCCGCGCCTCGAGGTGATCCACACCAGTGCGACCGAAGAGGGGCAGATCTACATGCCCCAGGTGAACTTCGCGCTGCTCGTGGGCGTGATGGTCCTGGTGCTGGAGTTCAAGAGCAGCGACAGCCTGGCGGCCGCCTACGGCCTCGCGGTCACCGGCACCTTCCTGTGCACGACCATTCTCGCCCTGCTGGTCTTCCGGCGGCAGTTCGGCTGGAACCTGCTGCTGGTGCTGGTCGTCTTCGTGCCGCTGCTGCTGCTCGACGTCTCCTATTTCATCGCGACCGCGCTGAAGATCCCCGAGGGCGGCTACGTGCCCGTCATCATCGGCATCGTGACCTTCACCATGATGCTGACCTGGTACCGCGGCCGGCAGCTGCTCTTCGCCCGCTTCCGGCAGGACAGCCTGCCGCTGAAGTCTTTCCTGGCCCGCCTGCCGCAGTCGCGCACCACGCGCGTCCCGGGCATCGCCGTCTTCATGACCGGCCAGGCCGACTACCTGCCCGGCGCCCTGCTGCACAACCTCAAGCACAACAAGGTGCTGCATGAGCGCGTGCTCTTCGTGACCGTGCGCAACGAGGACATCCCGATGGTCGGTCCCGACCGCCGGGCCGAGGTGACGGATCTCGGCGGCGACATCCACCGCGTCATCCTCTGCTACGGCTTCCAGGAGAGCCCCAATATCCCGCGCGAGCTGGAGCGGCTGGCGGGCGAGGGCCTCATCACCTTCGAGACGATGCAGGCCAGCTACTTCCTGGGACGCGAGACCATCGTGTCGGCGACCGTGCCGAAGATGGCGCGCTGGCAGCAATGGCTCTTCACGCTGCTGAGCCGCAATTCCGTGCCGGCCACGGAGTTCTTCAAGATCCCCTCCGATCGCGTGGTCGAGCTGGGCGTCCGCGTCGCGATCTGATCCGATGCTTGTCCTGCGATCCCTGTTGTTCAACCTGATCTTCTTCGGCTTCGGAGCAGGCTATCTGATCCTGGGCGTGCCGCTGCTGCTCGGGCCGCGGCGGTTTCAGCGCCGGGCGATGCGGTGGATGGCCCAGGGCCTGGTCTGGCTCATGGGCAAGACGGTCGGCGTCTCCGTCCGCGTCACCGGGCGCGAGCACCTGCCGGTCGAGGGGGCGGCGCTGATCGCCGCCAAGCACCAGTCCGCCTTCGACACGGTGATCTGGTTCACCCTCGTGCCGGACGTCGCCTATGTGATGAAGAAGGAGCTCTTCTCCATCCCCTTCTACGGCTGGTTCGCGCGCCGGGCGCCGATGATCGGCGTGGACCGCGCCGGTGGCGGCAAGGCCATGCGGCAGATGATGCGCGAAGCGCAGGAGGTGGCCCGTCAGGGCCGGCAGATCGTGATCTTCCCGGAAGGCACGCGGACCTCGCCCGGGCAGCGCGTGCCCTACCAGCCCGGCATCGTGGCGCTGGCCTCGACGCTGAAGCTCCCGGTGATCCCGGTGGCCACCAATTCGGGGGAGTTCTGGGGACGCCGGAACTTCCTCAAGCGCCCCGGCGTGCTGGAGGTGCGCGTGCTGCCGCCGCTCCTGCTGCCGCGGGAGGAGCTGTTGGAACGGCTGGAGCAGGTGATCGAGACGGAGCAACTCAAGCTGGGGCGGAACTCTGCCGGCTAAACCATGATGCATTCGCATTCGCTCAGGCATAATGGTTCAGCTTTTTGTTTTGACGCGTGATTCAGATCCTCCGGTGCCTTCGCACCTTCGGTCATCACGCTTAAGGTCCAGGAATTCCTGCGGAAAACGGACACTCCGGCCGCCCGGCGTCCGAGAGCAAAGGATTATGCGTGGGCGCCGGCCGCTTCCCAGCCCGCCTTGCGCTCGTAGTGCTTGTAGTACTTGTCGGTGACCTGGTCGGTCATCACCACGATGGCGACGTCGATGGTGTTGAACTGCGGGTCGAGCACCGCGCCGTCGCCGACGAAGCCGCCGAGGCGCAGGTAGCCCTTGATGAGCGGGGGCAGCGCCAGCAGCGCCGCCTTGGCGTCGTAGCTGCCGCGCGGCAGCCGGTCCATTGCGATGTAGCGGGATTCCAGCGCGCGCGGGCAGAGGTGCGGCGGCGCCTGGTGGTGGTGCGCGAGGTAGGAGAGCTGCTCGGCATTGGCGTCGAGATCGAGACCCTGCAGGCTGGCGCAGCCGAACATCAGCGCGATCTTGTGGTTGAACACATAGGCCGCGATGCCCTGCCACAGCAGCTGCAGCGTGCCGCGCGTGCGGTAGGCGACGTCGGTGCAGGAGCGGCCGAGCTCCAGGATGCCGCCGGGATAGTTGAGGATGTTGGTGATGTCGTACTCGTCGGCCGAGTAGAAATGGCCAATGCGCTCGGCGGCCGGCCGGCGGATGAGCCGGTAGGTGCCGACCACGCTCTCCGGCCCCTCGCCGCGGTCGTGGTCGACGACGAGGAGGTGGTCCGCGACCGCGTCGTAGGCGTCGGCGTCGAGGCGGCTGGCCAGCGTCTCGGCGTCGGGATGGGCGCCCATCTCCTCGTAGAAGACCCGGTAGCGGAGAGCCTGGGCGGCGGTGACCTCCCAGTCCTGGTCCGCCACGCGGACGCCGAGATTGCCGGAGCGAAGCTCCGCGAAGGGCTGCGGCCCGATCATCGTAGCCCCGTCATTTGCGCCGGGCGGCCCGGGCGCTGGCCGGCTCCGCCGGTGGAGGCGCGGCCTTGCGCCCGAAGATCTCGAGGCGCAGCTGCACCAGGTCGAAGCCCAGGCGCGCCGCGATCTTCTGCGCGAGCGCATCGTGCTCCGCATCCTGGAATTCGATCACGCTGCCGGTGTCCACATCGATCAGATGGTGATGGATCCCGCGGTCGGCAGGGTCGAAACGGGCGCGGCCGCCGCCGAAGTCGCGGCGCTCCAGGATGCCCTTCTCCTCCAGGAGGCGGACGGTGCGGTACACCGTCGCCACCGAGACCCGGCTGTCGAGGGCCACGGCCCGACGGTAGAGCTCCTCCACGTCGGGGTGGTCCTCGCTCTCTGACAGGACGCGCGCGATGAGCCGCCGCTGGCCTGTCATCTTCAGGCCGCGCTCGATGCACATGCGCTCGATGCGGGACGCCGCTTCGAGAATGGTCCGGCTCCCTCTGCCTACCGCTTCCGTCACATTGCCGTGACGGAGTTAGCTCTTAGCAGGCTGATCGCTCTTGCGCGACTGGGTACCGAGGCCGATCTGCTTCGCGAGCGAGGAGCGGTGCTTCGCGTAGTTCGGCGCCACCATCGGGTAGTCGGGCGGCAGGGCCCACTTGTCGCGGTACTGGTCGGGCGTCATGCCGTAGGAGGTCTGCAAGTGACGCTTGAGCATCTTCAGCTTCTTGCCGTCCTCGAGACAGATCAGGTAGTCCGGCGTGACCGACTTCTTGACCGGAACGGCAGGGGCCTTCTTCTCGATCTCGATGCGGGCCGGCACCGAGCCGAGCGACGAAAGGGTGCGATGGACCTCGACGATCAGGCCCGAAAGGTCGTTCACGGAAACCGGGTTGTTCGACACATGAGCCGAGACGATTTCCGCGGTCAGCCCCAACAGATCGCCGACGGAAGAAGATTCTGACATAGCGTTTGTTCCTGTCCACTAGAAGATCGGGAAGGTCTACAGGGTTCCGCGACGATTCCGCAAGACAGATCGACATGTATGCCCCGGTAACAAACCATTACGAGAGCGAAAGCGAGAATGATGACGGCAATGCAACTGGTGGATGTCTCTGCTGACACTTGCCCGATGACCTTCGTGCGCGCGCGACTCCGGCTCGACCGCATGCTTGCGGGCGAGATCCTGGAGATCCGTTTCAGGGGCGACGAGCCTCGTCAGAACCTGCATCGGAGCCTGGCCGAGCAGGGACATTCAATCCTGCTCATGGAATTTCAGGAGGATGGGAACGGCAGGCTGCTGGTCAAGAAGGCCGGCTGAAAATTTATTCCAAAACAGCTCGTTTCGATTCGTTTCTATTTACTCAAGCCATGAGCGAGCGACGCATCGCAAGTGCATGTGAACCGGGCGCATAATAGTCGCGGCGCAATCCGATCTTCGTAAAACCTGCCGTGGCATACAGACGAATGGCCGCCTCGTTCGCCTCCGCGACTTCGAGGAACATCGCCTTCGCGCCGGCGGCGCCCACGGCGGCGAGCGCGGTCTTTACCAGCGCCGCGCCGATGCCGGCCCGCCGCGCCGCGGGACGCACCGCGAGCGTCAGGATCTCCGCCTCGTCGAGCGTCTGGCGCGCGAGGATGAAGCCCTCCTCGCCGGCGCGCAGCGCGAAGGTGCCGTCGAGGCCCAGCAGCGTCGCGAGGGTGTCGGCATCCCAGGCCGCGCCGGCCGGGAAGGCGGTGGCATGGATCGCCGCCAGGACCGCGGCATCCTCGGGCCCGGCGGCGACCAGCTTCATGTCGTTGCGGGCGGCTCGATATAGACGGGCTCGACCGGAAGCGGGGCCAGCTCGCCGGAGAGCCGGCGCCGCGCGACCGCGGCGAGGGCGAGCGGCCCGATATGCCTGATGTCGCCCAACGCCACGGGCCAGCCGCGCGCGGCCATGCGCGCCGCCGCGCGGGGCGCGCCGTCGCCGACGATGCGGGTGAGGGCATCGGGCCGGGGCAGCGCCGCTTCCGCCAGGACCTCGGGCGCGCCCAGCGCCGCGCCGTCGGCGCCGAAGCGCTCCAGGAAGAGCTGGCCGCGGCGGTTCTCCGTCGTGGCCCAGACGGGCGTCCTAGGCTCGGCGGTGGCGGCCAGGGCCTCGCCCGTCGTCACCGCGACGAGGGGGATGCCGCGTGCCGCGGCGATGCCCTGAGCCAGGGCGATGGCGCTGCGCAGGCCGGTGAAGCTGCCGGGCCCCACGCCCACGGCGACGGCGTCCAGAGGACCTGCCTCCGCGAAGCCGGCCAGCACGGCCTCGGCCAGCGGCGGCAGGGCGGCCGCCTGGCCATGCGCGCCCTCGGCGATCTGTTCGGCGCGGAGCGCGTCATCCTCCACCAGGGCGGCCAGGCAGCGGGACAGGGCGGCATCGAGGACAAGCAGGCGCATCCTTCCCGCTTCGCACCGAACGCGGAGTCCGGGCAAGGGCAGCCGGCAACGGAGCCTTCGGCGAGGAGGTAAGCCCGACGGGCATCCGGCCACACGGCCGCCGCCGCCCGCCGCTTGAGTGTGCAAAAACTACAATCTCCTCAGCCAGGCGCGGAGCGTGGTCCAGGCCGTGATCCAGCCGATCGCGGCCGCCACGACGGGCAGCGCCGCCAGCGCGGCCCAGGGGAGGTCGGCCGCCGTCGCCTCGCGCGCCAGCACCACCGGGATGGCCTGATCCGCCAGCGCCCAGAGCGCCGGCACCGCCAGCACCGCGCCGCCGGCCGCGCCCAGCGCGCAGAGCCGGGCCAGTCGCCGCGCGAAGCGGCCGGCGATGTCGCCGTCCCGCGCGCCGAGCTCGTGCAGGATGAGGATGGTCTCGCGCCGCGCCGCGATGCCCGCGCGCGTCGCCACCGCCACCAGCGCGGCGCCGACGAGGCCGATCACCGCCAGCATCGCCACCGAGAGGGCCCGCAGCCCCTCGGCCAGGCGCAGCGCCTGCCGCACGGCGGCGCCCTGGGTCTCGAGCTGCGCGCCGGGGATGGCCTCCACGGCTTCCACGAAGGGCGTCTGGTCGGCATCGGGTCGCAGCGTGATCGCGATCATCCGCGGCAGCGGCAGGCCGGGCACCTCGCCGAGCCAGGGCGCCATGAGCTGGCGCAGCCGCTCCTCGGGCACCAGGGCGGCCTCGGCGGTGCCGGGCAGGGCGGACAGCCGCTCGACGATCGTCCCGGCCTCGGCGTCGGCCGGGAGCTGCAGCAGGAGCTGGCCGGCCGCGCCGGCGTGCCAGCGCTCGGCGAGGCGGCCAGCGCCCTGCGCGCCTGCCAGGCCGAGCGCGGCGAGCAGCGCCATGGCGCCGACCAGCGCGGGCAGCAGGCGGTCGGCGAGGGCCCGGCGCAGGCCGAGCGGGTCGCGGCCCTTGAGATGGCGCAGGCGCGGGATCTCGGGGCTCATCCGGGGCGTCCCGCGGCCGAGGTCCCGGCCGGGACCTTCCATGCCCGGCGCGCCCCGGTGCGGAAAAGGCCGCCGGGACCGACCCGCGAGATACCGGACGAGACCTCAGCCATGGCCCACCAGCCGTCCGGCCTCCAGCTGCAGCGCGGGGGCGGGGTACTCCACTGGCAGGACCTCGCTGTGGGTGGCGACGATCACCGTGGTGCCGAGCCGGTGCATCTCGCGCAGCAGGGTGATGACGCGCCGCGCCTGGGCCTCGTCGAGATTGCCGGTGGGCTCGTCGGCCACCAGCAAAGCCGGGCGCGACACCACCGCCCGGGCCAGGGCGAGGCGCTGCTGCTCGCCGCCCGAGAGCGCGGCGGGCGCGGCGTCCGCGCGGTCGAGCAGGCCGACCCAGCGCAGGATCTCGCGGACGTCGGCCGTGAGGCGCGCCTCCGCGACGCCCTGGATGCGCAGCGGCAGCGCGGCGTTCTCGAAGGCGGAGAGGTGCGGCAGCAGGCGGTAGTCCTGGAAGACGACGCCGATTCGCCGGCGCAGCGCCGGGAAGGCCCGACGCGGCAGGCGCGCGATGTCGGCGCCGAGCACCTCGACATCGCCTTCGGTGGCGCGCAGAGAGAGATGCATCAGGCGCAGCAGGCTGGACTTGCCGGCGCCCGAGGGGCCGAGCAGCCAGGTGAAGCTTCCAGGCTCCAGCATGAAGTCGAGTCCGCTGAGCGCCCAGGCGCCGCGACCCTCCGGATAACGCAGCCCGACTCGGGAAAAACGCACCATGGAAGAAGTTTCGCCGCGGCGTTCATCATAAAGCAAACAGGTGGTTGCAGGATGTGCGCCGCCTTGGCACATGCGAAGCCGGAATGGACATAGCCTGCCCCAACTGCGCCGCGACGTATCGGGTGCCGGACGCGCTGATCGACGGCGTGAACGCGGTGCGCTGCGTGGCCTGCGGGCATACCTGGGTGCCGGATCCGCCCGGCCCGGCCCAGGTGCCGGCCGAGGCCGAGGCCCCGCCGCCTGTCCCGGAGCCGCCTCCCCCACCACCGCCGCCGCCACTTCCTCTCCCGGCGCCGCCCGACCCCGTGCCGCCCGCCGCCGAGCCGCCGCCGGCCCCGCCGACGCTATCGGAGACGACCGTCACCCTGACGCCCACCCGGGCGGGCCCGCCCAACCTCGCGCGGCGCCGGCTGCCGGAGGGAAGCCGCCGCCGGAACCCGTCGCGCCGGGCGCTCTCCGCGGCCTGGGCCGTCAGCATCGCCCTGGTGATCGCCTTCGTGCTGGGCCTCGCGATCTACCATGCGCAGATCTCGGAGGCCTGGCCGCCCTTCGCCCGGCTCGCCGGCTGAAAGCTGGCCGCCCGAACCCCCGCCTTGAAACCTCGGCCTTGAAACCCCTGGCCTTGAAACCCCGGGAGCCCGTAATCTGCGGAAGCGTGATGTGAACGGTGCCATGCGCCGAGTCGCGTCAGAGAATCCGCCGCTCCGGGCTTGCCACACGCCGCGCGCCGGCCTAGGTGCGCCCGGACGACACATGCTAATCCGCTCCGGCCGGCGCCGGGGCACCGAGCCGGCCCGCCGGCAGCAGGAGACAGGTAATGAGCGAGACCGCCGACAAGGTGAAGAAGATCGTCGTGGAGCATCTGGGCGTCGAAGAGTCCAAGGTGACGCCCGAGGCCTCGTTCATCGACGACCTCGGCGCGGACAGCCTCGACACGGTCGAGCTGGTCATGGCCTTCGAGGAGGCCTTCGGCGTCGAGATTCCCGATGACGCGGCGGAGAAGATCCAGACCGTGAAGGACGCCATCGAGTTCATCGAGAAGCAGCAGGCCGCGGCCTGAGCCTTCGCCTGGGATAGGGAACGTCACGTGTTCGCGCAGGGCTTCGCGCCGCGCCGAGTCGTGGTCACCGGCATGGGGATCGCGAGCCCGCTCGGGCTCGGGATCGAGAATGTCTGGAACCGGCTGACGAATGGCGAAAGCGGCATCACCTCCATCCAGTCCTTCGACACCAAGGATCTTCCGGCGCGCATAGCCGGCCAGGTGCCCGCCGGCGTGAAGGCCGACGGCAAGCTCGACCTGGCCGAGTGGATCCCCGTCAAGGACCAGAAGAAGATGGACCGCTTCATCCAGCTCGCGCTGGTGGCGGCCGTCGAGGCGGTCGAGGATTCCGGCTGGATGCCGGAGGGCGAGGAAGACCGCTGTGCGACCGGCGTGATGATCGGCTCGGGCATCGGCGGGCTCCAGACCATCCAGGAGACCTCGGTCCTCGTCGTCCAGAACCGGACGCGGCGCATCTCGCCCTTCTTCATCCCCGCCTCGCTGATCAACCTGGCCTCGGGCCACGTCTCGATCCGCTACGGCTTCAAGGGCCCGAACCACTCGGCCGTGACCGCCTGCGCGACCGGCGTGCACGCCATCGGCGACGCGTCGCGGCTCATCGCGCTCGGCGACGCCGACGTGATGGTGGCCGGCGGCGCCGAGGCGGCGGTCTGCGAGCTGGGCATCGGCGGCTTCTGCGCCTCCCGCGCGCTCTCCACCGCCTTCAACGACACGCCGGCCGAGGCCTCGCGCCCCTGGAGCAAGGACCGCGACGGCTTCGTGATGGGCGAGGGCGCGGGCGTCCTGGTCCTCGAGGAGCTGGAGCACGCCAGGGCCCGCGGCGCCAAGATCTACGGCGAGGTGATCGGCTACGGCATGTCCGGCGACGCCTATCACATCACCGCCCCGCCCGAGGACGGCGACGGCGCCTTCCGCGCCATGAAGGCCGCCCTGCGCGACGCCGGCGTGACGCCGGCCGAGATCCAGTACGTGAACGCCCACGGCACCTCGACCTTCGCGGACGATGTCGAGCTCGCCGCCGTGGAGCGCATGTTCGGCGACGCGGCCAAGGGCGTGGCCATGTCCTCCACCAAGTCGGCGATCGGGCACCTGCTCGGCGCGGCGGGCGCGGTGGAGGCGATCTTCTCCATCCTCGCCATCCGCGACGACGTGGCCCCGCCCACGCTGAACCTGGAAGAGCCCTCGCGCGCGAGCCCGATCGACCGGGTGGCCAAGGTGGCGCAGGAGCGGAAGATCGACGTGGCGCTGTCCAACAGCTTCGGCTTCGGCGGCACCAATGCTTCCGTGGTGTTCCGGGGCGCGCCGTAGCGCCTCCGATGATCGCGCCGGTCCCCTCCGCAACTCTCCGGGCCGGCGCGGCTTTAACCTGACATGCTGCGTGTGCTGGGTGTCCTCGGCGCCCTTTTCCTGTTGCTGGCGGCTGGCGCCGGCGTCTGGGGATGGGGCGCCTATTCGCGGCCGGGTCCGCTCGCTTCGACCGTCCAGGTGGTGATCCCGCGTGGCGGAACCGAGGTGATCGCCGCCACGCTGCGGGAGAAGGGGGTCATCGCCGATCCCCGCGTCTTCGCCGCCGCCGCTTGGCTCACGCGCGACGAGGGCCCGCTGCGCGCCGGCGAGTTCGCCTTCGAGCCCCGCATGCCGATGCGCGACGTGCTGGTCATCCTGCGCGAGGGCCGGATGGTGCAGCACCGCCTCACCATCCCCGAGGGGCTGACGGCCCGGCAGATTACGGTCCTGCTGGAGCGCGCGGAGGCGCTGACCGGCGAGGTGCCGCCGCTGCAGGAGGGCACATTGCTGCCCGAGACCTACACCTACACCCGCGGGGAGACGCGCGGCTCGGTCGTGCGTCGCGCGACGGCCGCGATGGACCAGGCGCTGGCCGAGGCCTGGGCGGCCCGCGCGCCGGATCTGCCGCTGGCCAGCCCGCGCGAGGCGCTGGTGCTGGCCTCCATCGTGGAGGAGGAGACGGGTGTGGCCGCCGAGCGGGCCAAGGTGGCCGGCGTCTTCGTGAACCGGCTGAAGCGCGGGATGATGCTGCAGTCCGACCCCACGGTGGCTTATGGCGTGGCGCAGGGCGCGCCGCTGGACCGCGCGCTGACCCGGGCCGACCTCGACTCGGCGCATCCCTACAACACCTACCGCATTCGCGGCCTGCCGCCGGGGCCGATCACCTCGCCGGGCCGGGAGGCGCTGCGCGCGGCGACGCGGCCGGAGGCGACGGAGGACCTGTATTTCGTGGCGGACGGCTCGGGCGGCCACGCCTTCGCGCGCACGCTGGAGGAGCACAACCGCAACGTGGCGCGCTGGCGCGAGATGGGGCGGCCGGCTCGGGCGCCGTAGGATGCTTCCGCCGGCCATTTGTCCGGCGGACGTGACATTGCCGAGGCTTCATGCTGCGCTCTGCCCAATCCGCGGTCAGGGCGGGTCTCGCGCATCCTGATTCCGGTCCGTCCGGCGGTTGTCCGCCCACTGAAAACACGCAGGAATCCGCGTCATGCCGAAGAAGATCGCCCTCGCCACCCTGGTCCAGCCCAATGGCAACCACCTCGCCGCCTGGCTCGCACCCGAGGCGCAGCCGGATGCCGGCACCGACATCGCCTGGTGGCAGCGCATGGCGCAGATCGCCGAGGCCGGGAAATTCGACCTCTTCTTCATCGCGGACACGCCGACCGTCCGCACCGACAACATGAACATCTGGAGCCACGCGCCCACCTTCATGAACCAGCTCGAGCCGCTGACCATGCTGTCCGCCATTGCAGGCGCGACGAGCCGGATCGGGTTGGGCGCCACGGCCTCGACCAGCTTCAACGAGCCCTACAACATCGCGCGGTATTTTTCGTCCCTCGACCACATCTCGCATGGGCGTGCGGCCTGGAACGTCGTGACCTCGGCCAACGACTACGCGGCGAAGAACTACGGCCATGCGAAGCTGGCGCCGCATGCGCAGCGCTACGAGCGCGCGCACGAGTTCGTCGAGGTCGTGAAGAAGCTCTGGGACTGCTGGGAGCCGGACGCCTTCATCTACGACCGCGAGCAGAAGCTCACCTTCGACCCGAAGAAATTCCACCTCGTCGCGCATGAGGGGAAGCACTTTCGCGTCGAGGGCGGCCTCAACATCGCGCCCGCGCCGCAGGGCCATCCGGTGATCATCCAGGCCGGCGCCTCGGACACCGGGCGCGAGCTCGCGGCGGAGACGGCGGAGGTGGTCTTCGGCACCTCGGCGACCATCAAGGGCGCGGTGGAGTTCTACAAGGACCTCAAGGGCCGGATGGCGAAGTTCGGCCGCCATCCGGACGAGCTGAAGATCCTGGGCGGCATCACCGTCATCGTCGGCGACACGCAGGAGGAGGCGGAGGCCCGCAACCTCCAGTACCAGGAGCTGCTGCACCCCGCCGTCGGCGTGATGCGCGTCGGCCAGGACCTGGAGACGGACCTTTCCGACCTGCCGCTGGACGAGCCGGTGCCGGAGCACCGCATCCCCGCCACCAGCAACCACCACCAAGCCTATTTCGCCGAGATCGTGGGCCTGATCCGCGAGGGGCTGACGCTGCGGCAGGTGGCCATGCGCTACAACCGCAGCAAGGCGACCTTCTGCGGCTCGCCGGCGCAGGTGGCGGATGTGATGCAGGAATGGGTCGAGGCCGGCGCCTGCGACGGCTTCATGGTGACCTTCCCCGTCATGCCGACCTGCCTGCAGGACTTCGTGGACAAGGTCGTGCCCGAGCTGCAGCGCCGCGGGATGTTCCGCGAGGATTATTCCGGCCCGACGCTGCGCGAGCACCTCGGCCTGTCCCGTCCCGTCAACCAGCACCTTGCCGCCCGCGCGGCGAAGGCCGAAGCCGCCGAGTAGCGCGGGATGGCTTGGGGCCACCCGGCCGAAAAGCCCGAATCCCGCGAACCATTGCTTGAGGAGACCGCATGACGACGCTCACCCGCCGGGCCGCCCTCGCGGCCACAACCCTTGCGCTGCCCGCGGTCGCCCGTGCGCAGGGCGCCTGGCCCAACCGTCCCGTGCGCATCGTCATCGCCTTCGCGGCTGGTGGATCGCTGGATGCCATCGGCCGCTCCATGGGCCGGTACATGGAGCGCGAGTTCGGCCAGTCCTTCATCGTGGACAACCGCAGCGGTGCGGGCGGGCGCATCGGCACCACCTTCGTCGCCCGCGCGCCGGGCGACGGCTACACGGTCATCATCACCAGCTCCGCGGCGCATGGCGTGGCCCCGAGCCTCTATTCCGACCTGCAGTACCACCCGATGAACGATTTTTCCCACATTGGGCTGGTGTGCAGCGGGCCGATGGTCTTTCTCGCCAACGTCAATGCGCCCTATCGCGACCTCGCGGGCCTCGTCGCCACGGTGAAGGCGCGCGGCACGCCGGCGAGCTTCGGCTCCGGCGGCATCGGCAGCCTCGGGCACCTGACGGGCGAGCTGGCGGGGCGCACGCTGGGCATCCCGGTGCAGCACATCTCCTACCGCGGCTCGGCGCCGGCGCAGACGGACCTGATCGCGGGGCAGCTGGAGCTGATCTCGGACAACATGTCGTCGCACGGCGCGCAGGTCTCGGCGGGCCGGGTGCGCTGCCTGGCCATCGCCTCGCGCGAGCGGCTCGCGGAATTCCCGGACGTGCCGACCTGGGCGGAGCAGGGCTATCCGCAGATGGTGGCGAATGCCTGGTACGGACTCTCGGGCAGCGCGGGCATCCCGGCCGACATCACGGCGAAGCTCAATGCGGGCCTTGCCGGCTGGCTGGCGACGACCGAGGCGAAGGACCTGCTGCGCGGCATGGCGATGACCCCCGAGGGAAAGATGTCGCCCGCCGAGTACACCGCCTTTGTGGACAGCGAGGTCAAGCGCTGGGGCGAGGTGGTGCGCAGCGCCAATATCCGCGTGGAGTCGTAGCGAGGGGAGGCCGGCGCGCCTCCTGCCCGCCAGATTTTTATCGCGATATGAATTTTCGTGGTAGGAAGAAAGCCGCGCAGGAAGATCTCGACATGGCCGGACCCCCACCCCTCTCGCTGGACGACCAGCTCTGCTTCTCGCTCTACGCGACCTCGATCGCCATCAATCGCACCTACAAGCCGATGCTGGACGAGCTCGGGATCACCTATCCGCAATATCTCGTCCTGAGCACGCTGTGGGAGCGCGACGGCCGCGGCATCTCGGAGATCGCGCACCGGCTCTCGCTGGAGCCCAGCACGATCACGCCGCTGGTGAAGCGGCTCGAGCAGGCCGGCTTCGTGGCCCGGCAGCGCGATTCGCAGGACGAGCGGCAGGTGCAGGTCCATCTCACGGAGAAGGGCGTGGGTCTGCAGGCGGAAACGACATGCCTGGCGGAGACGCTGCTCCGCCGGTCCGGGATGAGCGTGGACGACCTCACCACCCTCAACGAACGGATCCGCGCCCTCTGGGCGGCGCTGGCCCAGGGCGGGGCGGATTCCGCCGCGGCCTGAACGGCAACTACGTCGCCGAGGCCAGCTCCAGGCGATCGCGCCCTGTCGCGATGCGGGCTTCCTCGACCTCCCGGCGCTCGCGTGCGGCGAGCAGCAGCACGCCGGAGGGCGCCTCCTCCGTGGGCACCTGGAGCAGGCCGCGCGCCCGCAACCGCGCGCCGAGCCCCACGCTCGCCGTCCAGGCGACGAGCCAGGGCGCCAGCAGCAGGCCCACGAGCACGGGCGCCATCCAGGCCGCGAGCAGGGGGTTGATGAGGAAGGCCAGCACCGCCAGCACCAGGCCCAGCGCGAGATGCGCGCGCGCCAGCCCCAGCGCCGCGCGGAGGGTGATGGCCTCGCCCTCTCGGCGCTGCGTCGTCCAGCCGCCGTCGCGCCCGAGCAAGATGCCGACGACCTGCTGCGCCTGGGTCAGCATGGTCACGGGCGAAAGCAACGAGGAGATGAGGATCTCCAGCAGCCCGCTCGCCAGGATGCGCATCCCGCCCGATCCGCGCCGCGCGACGATGAGTGCGGCCAGCGCCATGAATTTCGGCGCGAGCAGCAACAGGAAGGTCGCGGCAAAGACCCAGAGGGCGCGCTCCGGGTCGACCACCGGCCATTGCGGGAAGAGCGCATGCGACTTCGGGAAATACTCCGGCCGCAGGAAATGCGCCTGGAGCGAGACCGCGAGGCCGAGGATGAGAAAGCCCAGCCAGAAGGGCGCGCTGAGATAGGCGGCGATGCCCGTCGCCATATGCAGCCGGCTCAGCGGATGCAACCCGGCCGTCGATATCACCGCGCTGTGCTGGAGGTTGCCCTGGCACCAGCGCCGGTCGCGCACCGCGAGGTCGGGCAGGGTGGGCGGGCCCTGCTCGTAGCTGCCGCCCAGCAGCGGCGCGAGGTGGATGGCCCAGCCGGCGCGCCGCATCAGCGCCGCCTCGACGAAGTCGTGGCTGAGGATGTCGCCCCCGAAGGGCTTGCGGCCGGGCAGCCGCGGCAGGCCCGCCGCGCTGGCGAAGGCCCGCGTGCGGATCATCGCGTTGTGGCCCCAATAGTTGCTGTCCGCGCCCGACCACCAGGCGAGGCCCTGCGCGATCAGCGGCCCATAGACCTGCCCGGCGAATTGCTGGAGGCGCGCGAAGAGGGTCTCGCCGCCCTGGAGCAACGGCAGCGTCTGGATGAGGCCGACATCGCCGTGCCGCTCCATGGCGGCGGAGAGCGTGACGATGGTGCCGGCCTCCATCAGGCTGTCGGCGTCGAGGATGAGGAATTGCGGATAGGCGCCGCCGAAGCGGCGCACCCATTCCTCGATGTTGCCGGCCTTGCGGCCTGTGTTCTGCAGCCGGTGGCGATAGAAGACCGCGGGCCCGGGAGCCTGGCCGAGCGCCAGCGCCCCCTCGCCCTCGGCGTCGCGTATGGCGGGGTCCGTCGTGTCGCTCAGCACGAAGATGTCGAAATGCTCCGATGCGCCCGCCGCCTCGAAGGAGGCGCGCATCGCCGCGAGCGTGGCGCGCCAGTGCGGCACGCTCTCGTTGTAGACGGGCATGAGCAGCGCGGTGCGCGACCGCAGCCGCGGCACCGGCGCGCGCAGGCCCAGCGGATCGGCGGCGAGGCCCATCGAGACCAGCCCCGCCAACGCGCTGGTGAAGGCCAGCGCGATCCAGACGAAGAGCATCGCGAAGATCGCCGTCATCACCACGCCCATCACGCTCCAGCGCGAGAGGCCGAGCACCAGCGACATCTCCGCCGTCGCGACGCCGGTGAGCGCGAGCGCGCTGCCGATCACCAGCAGCCGCCGCAGCCACATGAAGGAGGGGGCGGAAGGCCGGCGCGTGACGGAAGGCGCGGGCGCGCGGGAAAGGTCCTGCGCCGGCATCGCCATCGGCGACTCCGGCGGCAGGACCTCGAAGCCGGGGAGGGCCCGGCTCAGGCCGTCCATCGGAAGGCCCAGCTCTCGGAGACCGCCACCTGGCCGCGCGTCAGCCTTGCGCGCAATTCCACGACGCGCGCGCTGCCGGGGGTGAGCTCGAAGGCGAGGCGCAGGCCGCCCGTCTCGCGATTGGGCTGCAGCACCACGTTCTGCACCGTGCCCGCGCTGTTCTCCACGGCGACCTCGGGCGCCGCATCCTCAGGCCCGGCCAGCAGCGGCGTGGTGTCCAGCACGAAGAGCCGCGCGCGGCTGTCGCCCAAAGCGCCCATGCGGGTCGTGGTGAAGCGCGCGAGCCGTCCGTCCGACGGTTCCTGCGCGGACCAGTGCAGCCGGTAGCGCAGCTCGAAGGGCGTGTTGGCCTTGAGCGTCGCCGCCGGCGCCCAGAAGGCGGCGATGTTGTCGTGGATCTCGCTCTGCGTCGGGATCTCCACCAGCCGCACCTCGCCCGCGCCCCAATCCTGCAGCGGCTCGGTCCAGAGGCTGGGCCGGCGGTGATAGTCGGCGCCGAGGTCCTGGTAGTCGGCGAAGGCGCGGGCGCGCTGCACGAGGCCGAAGCCGCGCGGCGTCGCATCCTGGAAGCCGCTGACCTGGAGGTCGCGCGGATTGGCGAGCGGGCGCCAGATCTGCTCGCCGCGGCCGCTGCGCATCATCAGCCCGTCGGAATCATGGACGGCCGGGCGGTAGTCGCTCACGCCGTCGCGGTCCTGCGGGCCGAAGAAGAACATGCTGGTGGCGGGCGCCACGCCGATTCCCGCGACGTCCTGGCGCGGGAAGAGCGTGGCCTGCACCTCGGTCGTCGTGGTGTCGCCGGGCGTCACGGTGATGCGGTAGGCGCCGGCGAGGCTCTGGCTCTCCAGCAGCGCGTGGATGACGGCGGCGGCGTCCCCGGGCTTCGGCTTCTCCAGCCAGAAGGCGGTGAAGGCCGGAAACTCCTCGCCCTGCGGATCGGCGGTGCGGATGGCGAGGCCGCGTGCGGAAAGCCCGTACACGTTTCCCCGCCCGAGCGCGCGGAAATAGCTGGCGCCGAGGAAGGAGCAGAGCTCGTCGAAATGGTCAGGCCGGTTCAGCGGCGCGAGCAGGCGGAACCCGGCGAAGCCGATGTCCTCCTCCTCGCCGGGCGCCTGCACGTCCTCGTAGCGGAACTGCGAGGCGCGGAAGCGGATGGGCGTGGCCTGGCCCTCGGCGACCTCGAAGAGGTCCACGCGATCCTTGAACAGGAAGCCGCGATGGTGCGGCTGCATGCGGAAGGGCGAATCCGGATCCGACCACCAGGCCTGTGCCGCATCGAAGCGAATCTTGCGGTAGCCGTCGTAGTCCAGCCGGTCGAGCTGGCGCGGTAGGGCGGCCTGACGTCTGCGGAAGGGCTGGGACGCGATGTTGCGCGCCAGCTCCGGCACCGTGTTCGCGTCAAAGGCGGCCGGCCCGCGCCGATCGGCGGGCAGACCCTGCGTGGTGCCGCCCATGTTCCCGAGAAGGACCGGAGCCCCCGCCACGGCGCCGATGAGAAGACCGCGTCGCTGCATGGGCAGGCGTTCCTCAGGATCGATGAAGGGTGGAGGAATCCGCGTCCGCGAACTCCACGACGGGGTGATGGCGCTCCAGGATGGATTCGGCATTGGAGGCCTGAGTCGCGTCGCCGGCCCGCACGATCACCAGCGTGCCGCCATGGCGCAGGCGCTCGCTGTAGTGGCCCGCCTCCGTCTCGCCGATTCCCTGAGAGGTCAGCGCGCCGATGAGGCCGCCGGTCGCCGCGCCCATGCCGGCGGCGGTGAGCACGGTCGCGAACCATCCCGCGGCGACGACCGGGCCGAAGCCCGGCACGGCGAGCAGCCCCATGCCGGCCAGCAGGCCGGCGCCCGTTCCCAGCATCGCGCCGACCGAGGAGCCGGAGCGGAGGCTGACCGTGCCGGAGGCGGATTCCTGTGCCGCCTCGGCGAGGCTGACCTCGAGGCCGGGCAGGCTGAGCGCGTCCAGCTCCTCGACGGCCTTCACCGCCGTCGCGCGATCCTCGAAAATCTTGGCGACTGTGAGCATCGGAAGCTCCTGAAAAGCGGCCGGCCGGGAATCACGCGAGCCGTTGGGATCGACGCGATACCCGGCCGGGCCGGCGGAATGGATGGACTGGCCCGCCACGAACGCGGCAGGCGGCCTCAGGTTGCCGTCAGACGGGCATCTGGCTGCGATCCACCATGGTGGTGAACCAGCTGCCGTCCTCGCCGCGATACATCACCCACCAGGGCTCGCCCCGGCGCTTCGGCACCATCGCGTATTGCGCGAAGATCGTGCCGTTCGGCGTATGGAGCTTCATCGGTCGCGCGAAAGCCAGCATCTTCGAACCCCCGGAACGTCTGTCGGAGGTTCAACGCGCCCCGTCCGTGCGGGTTGCCGAGGCGGGGAAGTTCACGACCACCCGCGCGCCGCCGCCGGGCGCGTTCTCCAGATGGAATTCGCCGCCGAGGCGCTGGGCGAAGCCTTCCATGATGGTGGTGCCGAGCCGTGGCCTGTCCTGGATCACGCCGGAGAGCCCGTGCCCGTCGTCGCGCACGGTCAGCGCCAGTGCCTTGCCCTGCCGCCGCAGCGAGACCGCGAGCGTGCCGCCCGCGCGGTCCGCGAAGCCGTGCTTCACGCTGTTCATCACCGCCTCAGCGACGATCATCGCGACCAGCGTGGCCGCGTTGTGGTCCAGCGGCGGCGCCTCCACCACCACCTCGACGGCGATGTCGTCGCGGCCCACCGAGCGCAGGAGGTCGAGCGTCAGCGCGTCCAGGGCCTCGGCGAGCCGCTCGCCCGCGAGCTCGGGGTCGTGCAGGCGGCGATGCACGGTGGCCACGCCGTGCAGCCGCTGCACGGCCTCCGCCAGGGCCGCCTCCGCATCCGCCATGTCCGCGATGCGCGCCGACTGGATGGACAGGATGGAGGCGAGCGACTGGATGCTGTTCGCCACGCGGTGCTGCAGCTCGTGATAGAGATGCCGTTCGTGCGCGAGCAGCTTCTCGATCTCCTTCCGCGCCGCCACGATCTGCGCGGCCGCGGCGTGCAGGATCTCGACCAGCACGATTTGCCCGACCCCCACCAGGACGAAGAGCCCGAGCGCGATCGCGCCCCGCGGCCAGAAGAGCGCGAAGGAGCGATACGGCGGCAGGAAGAAGTACCAGGCCGCGGCCACGGAGAGCGCCAGCACCATCAGCGCCGGCCGCCAGCCGGCGAAGACCGCCGTGAAGAAGACCGCGAGGAAGAAGGTGGCGAAGGGCACGCCGTCGATGCCCGCGAGCCAGCGTATCCCGAAGGCCACCGCGAAGGCGGCGAGGCCGAGCGCCAGGCCGCCCGCCAGCCCTTGGCGCTGGCCGGCCAATTTCGCGAGAAGTGGCATGTCGGTGGCGGTGATCTCGGCTTGGCGGTTCACGTAAGGTGGCCCATGCTGGCAAGGCCATCCATAACACAGGATAGGGTCCACGCCGCTGGAGCCCAAGCTGCCCTGCAAGGCCTGCCCGCTGCGGCCGCTGCCGGACTTCAAGCGCATCTCGGCGGAGCAGCTTCGATGGGTGGAGGGCCGCAAGCTCGGCCAGCTCCGCATCGATCCGGGGCAGCTCATCCTCGCCCAGGGCGTCAAGGACGATCGTCTCTACACCGTGTTGGAAGGCTGGGCGATCCGCCACAAGTCGCTGCCCGACGGGCGCCGCCAGATCCTCAACATCCTTCTGCCGGGCGACCTCGTCGGCCTGCAGGGCGAGCTGATGGGGACCGCGCAATACGACGTCGAGGCGCTGACCGCGGTGAATCTCTGCGTCTTCCGCCGCGACACCTTCCTCGCGCTGTCGCAGGCCGACCCGTCGCTGGCGCTCGACGTCGCCTGGCTCTCGGCGCTGAGCGAGCGCTTCTCGGACGACATCCTGCTGAGCGTGGGCCGCCGCACGGCCATGGAGCGTGTGGCGATGCTGCTCGTGCACCTGCACCGCCGCGCCGCTTCGGCAGGGCTGGCCGAGAATGGCATGATCGCCTTCCCACTGACCCAGGCGCATATCGCCGACGCGCTCGGCCTCTCGACGGTGCACATCAACCGGGTGCTGCAGGGGCTGCGGCGCCAGGGGCTGATCCGCCTGGCCGAGGGGCGGCTCGCCATCGGCGACCTGCGCGCGCTGCGCCGCGTCGCCGAGTACTGGGAGCAGCCGGCGCCGCACCGCCCGCTCCTCTGACCCGCCGATCAAGGGGTCACACCCGGGGCCGCAACCATGGCAGGATCGCCGCGTTGCGCCGCCACGCGCCTCCCTGCGCCCTCGGAAGCTCCCCATGCCGCACGTCCACATCGTCCACACGACGGAATACCGCTACGCGAATCCGGTCGGCCTCACGCGGCACCGGCTGATGGTCCGCCCCCAGGACAGCCACGACCTGCGGCTGCACGACGCGACGCTCAGCGTGGAGCCCGCCCCCGCCAGCACCCGCTGGGCACATGACGTCTTCGGCAACTCCATCTGCTTCCTCGAATGGACGGAGAAGACGGAGCTGCTGCGCATCGTCTCCACGCTCGACCTCACGCATTATCCGGCCGGCGCGGCGCTGCCGCAGGCGACGCTGGATCCGGCGGCCGAGCTCTTCCCCTTCTCCTACGCCGCCGACGAGATCCCCGACCTCGCGCGGCTGACCGAGCGCCAGACGCCCGACCCGGACCGGACGGTCGACGCCTGGGCCCGGCGATTCGTCTCAGGCGAGGGCGAGCACCGCACGCTGGCCGTGCTGGAGGCCATGACCCACGCGATCCACGCCGACTTCACCTACGGCGCACGCGAGGAGGAGGGCACCCAGCCGCCCGCCGAGACGCTGGCCAAGGGCACCGGCACCTGCCGCGACTTCGCGCTGCTGATGATGGAGGCGGTGCGCAGCCTCGGCCTCGCGGCCCGCTTCGTTACCGGCTACCTCTACGACAGCGGCGCGAATGCGGTGGTCGGCGGCGGCGCGACCCATGCCTGGTGCAGCATTTACCTCCCCGGCGCGGGCTGGGTGGAGTATGATCCCACCAATGGGCTGGTGGCTGGCACGAACCTCATCCGAATCGGCGTGGTGCGCTCCCCGGAGCAGGCGCTGCCGGTGGCGGGCGGCTTCGTCGGCGATCCCGCCGATCCGCTGGGCCTCACCGTGGACGTGACCGTTCAAGCCGCCCCCGACGGGGCCCTGTCCGAAGCCGCGTGACCGCGCGCCGCGCCAGGAGGGGCGCATCCCGCCTGCCGCTGGCGCTCCGGGCTTTCCTGGGCCTGCTGGTCGCCCTCGTGCCGGCGGGCCTCGTGCAGGTCCTGCTCGAGCGCGAGGCGCGGCAGGAGCGCACGGAGCAGCTCGGCGAGCAGGCCATGCGCCTGGTCCGCCTCCTGGCGCGCGAGCAGGTCGCCACCATCGAATCGGCGCGCCAGCTGCTCAGCGCCATCGCCGCGCACGACGCCATCCGCGCCAACCGGCCGAGCGCGGATTGCGACGCCTTCCTCGCGCGGATCGTCGCGGCCAATCCGCGCTACGTCACCGCGAACCTCTTCAGCCCGCAGGGCGACAACATCTGCTCGGCGCAGCCGTCGATGATCCGCGCGGCCCAGGTCGGCAACCGGCCCTACCTGCGCGCCGTCATCCGCGAGAACGCCTTCCAGATCGGCGACTACGCGGTCGGCCGCGGCACGGGCCAGCCCACGCTGCACATGGCGGCGCCGCTGCGCGACGCGGCGGGCGCGCCGGCGGGCGTGGTCGTGGTGGGGCTCTCGGTCCGCTGGATGACCGAGAACCTGGCCACGGTGGGGCTGCCGCCGGGCGGCGTCTCCATCATCGCCGACCGGAACGGCATCGTGCTCGCGCGCTCGATCGATCCGGAGCGCTATGTCGGCACGCCGCTGGCCGCCTTCTCGCGCGACCTGCCCGCCGCGCCGCGCGCCGGCACCTTCGAGCTCACGGGCCGCGACGGCGTGCGGCGCGTCGCCGCCTACCTGCCGCTGGCCGAGGGGCCGGAGGGCGCGCTCTTCCTCTCCGTCGGGCTGGAGATCGAGAGCGCGATGGCCGCCGCCGCCGCGGCCAACCGGCGCGCCACGCTGATGATCGTGGGCTCGCTGCTGCTGACCTTCCTGCTCGCCATCCTGGGCTTTCACGCCACCATCGAGCGGCCTGTGCAGCGGCTGCTCGCCGCCGCGCAGCGCTGGCGCGAGCAGGACTGGCGCGCGCGCGTCGGCTCGGTCGGTGGCGGGCGCGAGTTCGAGCGGCTCGCCGAAGCCTTCGACGACATGGCGGGCACGGTGGAGGCCCGCATCGCCGAGCGCCAGAACGCCGTGGCGCGCATGCAGGCCGTGCTGCGCGTGGCGCCGCAGGTGGTGCTGACCGCTGATCGCGAGGGGCGCGTCGACTGGGCCAACGAGTTCTGGTGCGGCACCACCGGCCTCACGGAGGAGGACAGCCTGGGCGACGGCTGGCTCGCCGCCGTCCATCCGGAGGACCGCGCCGGCGCCGGCGCCGCCTGGCGCGCCGCCATGGCGGAGGCCGGGCCGGGCGACGGCGCGCCCTTCACGCGCGAGGTGCGGCTGCGCCGCGCCGCCGACGGCGCCTGGCGCTGGTTCCTGCTGCGCGGCGGGCCGATCGAGGACGGGATGGGCGGCATCGCGGCCTGGGCCGTCGTCGGCGTCGACTTCCACGAGCACCGGGAGGCGCAGGGCCGCGTCGCCGCCACCGTCGCCCAGCTCCAGGCCACCTACGAGACCGCGCCGGCCGGCCTCTGCCTGATGGACCGCGAGCTCCGCTTCATCGCGCTGAACGAGAAGCTGGCGCAGTCCAACGGGCAGCCGGTGGCCGCGCATATCGGCCGGCGCTTCGCGGAGATGGCGCCGCATGTGGCGCCCGAGCTGGAGCCGGCGCTGCGGCGCGTGCTGGAGACGGGCCAGCCCGTCGAGGAGTTCGAGCTGCGCGTGCGCATCGGCGGGGAGGAGCGCTTCTGGCTCTGCAGCTCCTACCCGGTGCGCGGCGCGCTGGGCGAGGTGACGGGCGTCAGCGCCGCGGTGATCGACATCACCGCGCGCAAGCGCGTGGAGGCCTCCGAGCGCATGCTCTCGCGCGAGGTGGACCATCGCGCCCAGAACGCGCTGAGCGTGGTGCGCGGCCTCATCCGCCTCTCCGCCGCCGACGCGCCGGACGACGTGCCGGCGCTGGTCGAGGTGCTGGAGGGGCGGATCGGCGCGATGAGCCGCGCGCACAACGTGCTCTCGCGCGAGAAATGGGTGGGCGCGGACCTGCTCGAGATCGCCCGGCAGGAGCTTGCCGCGCATGCCGGGCGGGCGGAGGTGGAGGGGTCCTCGCTCCGCCTCACGCCCGAGGCGGCGCAGCCGCTCACCCTGGTGCTGCACGAGCTGACCACCAATGCCGTGAAGTACGGCGCGCTGTCCCGGCCGGAGGGCTGCGTCGCGCTGCGCTGGGAGCGCGACGGCGGCGGCGTCGCGCTCAGCTGGACCGAGCGCGGCGGCCCTCATGTCGCCGGCCCGCCCGGGCGCACCGGCTTCGGCTCCATGCTCATCGACGCGAACATGCGCGGCCAGCTCGCGGGCAGCATCGAGCGCCGCTGGGAGCCGGAGGGGCTGCGCTGCGCTATGACCATCGGCGCCGAGGCCGTGGCGCGCGGCGGCACGCCGGGCAGCCCGTCCGGCGCAGGCCCGCTCACCGGCCGCCGGGTGCTGGTCGCCGAGGGCGACGCGGTCTCGGCCATCACCCTCGCCGCCGCGCTGCGCGAGGGCGGCTGCGAGGTGGAGGGGCCGGCCGCCACGGTGGAGGAGGCGCTGCTGCTGGTGGAGAAGGCCGGCACGCTCGACGCGGCGGTCCTGGCCGGCACGCTGGCGGGACGCTCGGTGCAGCCGGTCGCGCGGCTGCTGCAGCGCCGGGCGGTGGCGGTGCTCTACCTCTCGCCGCTGGGGATTCCGGCCGAGGGGCTGCTGGATGCGGCCGTGCTGGAGCAGCCCGTCACCGCAGCCGGCCTGCGCAAGGCGCTGGCGGCCGCGCTGGAGCGCGGGCCGGTCAGGTAGTCATCGGCTCCGGCACCGGCGCCGGCACGCCGCCGGACATCGAGGCCTCGACCTCGGCCAGCAGCTCCGCCAGGGTGGTGAGTGGCATCGTCTGCGGGCGCTGGTAGAGCGCCTGCGCCGCCTCGTCCGTCGGCGCGAAGATCAGCAGCCGGCCCGAGATCTGCGCGGCATTCGCCAGCGCGCGGTCCACCCGGCGCGGCGGCGCGTCCGTCGCGGCCACCAGCACGACCAGCGCGGGCTCCGGCGCCTCCGCGGGCACGAGGGTCGCGAGCTGGCCCGCCTCCTGCAGCGCCACCACCACGGCCGAGGCCGCGGCGCGGTCCAGCGCGCCCGCCACGGGCAGCACCAGGATGTCGGCCGGCCCCTCGATGCCCTGGGACACCGCCTCCATCACCCGCGTCAGCGCGCGCGAGGCGCGGATGGCGAGCGCCGGGCCGAAGGCCTCGTTCGGCCGGTCGGTGGAGATCTGCTGGATCGCCGGCATCACCATCTGGTCCAGCGCCGGCTCGACGCCGATCCGCCCGGCCTCGGCGCCGAGCAGCCCCGCCGCGTTCACCGCGTCGTCCGCCAGCAGGCGCTGGTAGAAGCGCGCCCGCGCCGGCAGGGGCGGCGTGTCGCCGAGCAGTACGTCGAGAAAGGCGAGCGTCCGCACGTGCCGGCCGAGGATGACGAGGCAGGCCGTGATCGCCGGCGCCAGGATCAGCCCGAGCGGCCCCCACATCACCGCCCAGAAGGCCGAGGCGAGCAGCAGCGCGAGCGGCGTGATCCCCATGCTGCTGCCATAGAGCCAGGGCTCCAGCACATAGGTCACCGTGACGTCCACGATGGCGAAGAGCGCGATGACCAGCAGCACGGTCGTCCAGCCCTCGGTGGTGGCGAAGGCGACGATCAGCGGGAAGAGCATGGAGAGCGGCGCACCCAGGAACGGCACGAAGCGCAGCCCGAAGCCGAGCGCGCCCCAGAGCGGCGCATTGGGCACGCCGAGCAGCCAGAGGCCGGTGCCCATCGCCAGGCCGAAGATGCCGTTCACCATCGCCTGCATCAGCAGGAAGCGCCCGACGCGCGAGGTGGCCTCGGCCATGGCGCCGGTGGTGCGGTGCATCTCGTGCAGGCCGGCGAGGCGCAGCACGCGGTCCCGCACGTCCTCGCGCTGCACCAGGATGAAGGCCATCAGCAGCAGCGTGATGGCGAAGGTCGCGACCGGCGCGATGATCACCACCGCCAGGCCGAAGAGCGTCGCGAGCGGCCCCTGGCCGGAGGCGGCGACGGCCACGGTCTGCGCGGGCGTCGCCTCGGCCGGCGCCAGCACCTCGCCCAGCCGCTTCACCAGCCGCAGCACGCGCTCGATCGGGCCGGAGCCGTCCTGGCTGATCGCCTGCAGCTTGCCGCGCAGCACGGTCTCGTAGTTGGGCAGCTCGCCCGCCAGCGCCAGCGCCTGGGTCAGCACGACGTAGACGAGCCCGCCGACGACGGCGAGGAACAGCACCATCACGAGCAGCACGGCCGGGACGCGCGGGATTTTCCGGCGCTCCAGCCAGGCGACCGCGGGCATCGCCGCGATGGTGAGCAGCAGCGCGAGCGCCAGCGGCGCGAAGACCTCCCGCCCCAGGTAGAGCGCGGCGACGACGGCGACGAAGACGAGCAGGCGCGCGGGCCAGTCGCGGGACACGGGCGGCGGCGGGCGGAAGGGGGCCATGGGAAGTTCCTGTTGCGCAGATGCAACGCCAGGTGGCACGCCGCGTTGCCGGGTCGATCGAGAAGGGAGGCCTGGCATGCGCATCCTCCGCCGTCCGGCGCTGCGGCGCGGATTGCCCTTGCCACGACTCCGGATACCCTCCCGGACCCGGTTCACTTCCCATTCCCACCGAAAGGACAGGACCATGGCCGAAACCCCCGCCGAAATTCCCCCCTACATGGCCGAGACCCATGCCGAGATCGCCGCGCTGCGCGCGAAGGTCGAGGCGCTGATGAAGGACCGCGTGACGCCGGCCGTCGCCCGCGTCGCCGACAAGGCGGAGGCGGCGGCCCACCAGGCCACCGACAGCATCCGCCACCAGACCGAGCGGCTGAGCGAGGTGGTGCGCGAGAAGCCGCTGACCTCGATCGGCATCGCGGCGCTGGCGGGCTACGTCTTCGCCGTCATGTGCCGCCGCTGATGCGCAGCCTTCGCCTGCTCGGTGTCGCCGCGGAGGCGGAGGCGCTGCGCCTGAAGCGCGAGGCCGGTGCCCTCGCGCGCTCCACGATCCTGCAGGTCGCGGCCGGCCTCTTCGGGCTGGTGGCACTCGGCCTGCTGCACGCCGCGGCCTGGATCTGGCTCGACCGGAGCCAGGGGCCGCTCTGGGCCACGCTGTGGCTCGCGCTCGCCGACCTCGTGGTCATGGGACTCCTGCTGCTGCTGTCGCGCCGGCGCTACGACCCCGTGGCGCACGAGGCGCTGATCCTGCGGCGCCAGGCGATGGCGCAGCTGCGCGCCGTCTCGCCGATGGACGAGGCGCTCGGGCTGCTGCGGTGGCGCTGGGCCGCGGAGATCGGCGGGATGATCGTGGAGCAGCTTCTCAGGCGCCGGCGCTAGAGCCGTTCCGTCGCAAGGCTCACTCTAAAGCCTCTAGCTCATTGTTTCGAGAGCATGATTCACGCTTCCGGTGATTCCACCTGCAGCGATCATGCTCCAGCAACTCGTCCCCGGCTTCGGGGTTCTATCGGCAACCTTCGCCCCCCGAGAAGGATGCCCGAGATGGACCGCCGCTACGAACCCCGGATCCCGCTGCTGTGGATGACCCTGGTCGCCGGCCTGATGGCCGCGCCGCTGCTCGCCTTGGCGCAAGGCCAGCCGGCGCCATCGGCCGTGCCGAGCCCCAGCGCCTCGCCGGCCGTTCCCGATACCGCGCCCGCCCGCAGCCCGACCGGCGTGCCGGCCGAGATCGCCCCGAGTCCCCAGGTGGGAGCGCCCCAAAGCCCCCCGGCCTCGACGGCGCCCGGCGCGGTGCTGACGCCGGGCGCGGCGCTGCTCCAGCAGCCCCGTATCAGCCGAATCCTGGGGAGCCGGGTCTACAACGACCGGAACGAAGTGGTCGGTGACGTGGAGGAGGTGCTGCTCGCGCCGCCCGCCACGGCGGCGACGCCTTCGTCCCTGGGCCCGGTCGCCATCATCCAGGTCGGCGGCTTCCTCGGCCTGGGCGGGCGGCTCGTCTCCGTGCCGCTGGGCGACCTGCGCTGGAACGCCGAGCGCGAGCGCATCACCATGCCGAGCGCCAACAGGGAAGCGTTGCGCGCCCGCCCGGCCTTCGACTACGGGATGCTGCGCAACCCGTGAGCGCGACGCCGCTGACCATCGATTCTCCAAAGAGGGCTCCATCCGCCGACAATCCCGCCGCGGTGAAGGCCATGGACGCCGCCAAGGCGGCGGAGGTCGCGGCCGCGCCGCAGGAGAGCTATTGGGCGCAGGCCTGGTCGGTCGCGACGTCGGACCAGATCTCGCTGGTCGCGGCGGGCTGCGCCTTCTACGCCATGCTGGCACTCTTCCCGGCCATCTCGCTCTGCATCGCCTTCTACGGCGTGTGGTTCAACCTCGACACGATCGAGCCGCAGCTCGCGGTGCTCCAGCGCCTGCTGCCGGAGGACAGCTACGACCTGATCGCCGCGCGCGTGCACCAGCTGGTCTCGGGCCCGGCGCAGGCTCTGGGCTGGGGCGTGGTGATCAGCAGCTCCATCGCGCTCTGGTCGGCCTCCTCGGGTGTGCGCTCACTGCTGGGCGCGCTCAACCTGGCGCATGGGCAGCACGAGCAGCGCCACTGGCTCGCCTTCTACGCGACGGCGATCGTCATCACGCTCTGCGCCATCCTGGCGGTGACGGTGGGGCTGGCCTTCCTGGTGGCGCTGCCGACCATCCTCAACATGCTGAAGTTCCCCTTCCGCGACGCGCTGCTGCTGCGCGCGGCCTCGATGGGGGTGCTGGTCTGCGTGGTCTTCCTGGCGATCGCGACGCTCTACCGCTTCGGCCCGGCGCGGCGCCCCAAGCACTACCGGGTCTTCTCCGTGGGGGCGCTGACCGCGACGCTGCTCTGGCTGGTCGCCTCGGTGGCCTTCTCGCTCTACGTCAGCCATTTCGCGACCTATGACGCGACCTATGGGCCGCTGGGCGCCGCCATCGCGCTGCTCACCTGGCTCTATGTGAGCGTCTATCTGATCCTGCTGGGCGCCGAGCTGGATGCGGCCATCGCCCGCATCCGCGATGGCGATGGCCGGCCGATCAAGGGCTGAAGAAGAAAGGGCCGACTCGGCAAGTCGCGCGGCCCATCCCGTCAGATCACGTTGAACAGATACAGCGTGATGATGATCGGGATTGGAATACCCAGGAACCAAAGCAGCACGCCACGCATGGGATTCTCCTTGTTGTAGGACCGGGAACCTTGCCACAACGTCCAATCTTCCGATCGGTTGCGGCTTTGCAACCCTGCGGCAGTCCGAACGTTGGGGATTCGTCGCCGAGATGATGGCGTAACCCGATCCTTCGGAAGGAAATTTCATGCATATCGCCCGCCTCCTGCCCGCCGGCCTGCTGCTCCTCGGCGTCGCCGCCTGCAACGATCCGGGTGACGGCCGTCGCGGCAACCCGCCCGGCACCGCCAGCGAGCGCGCCGTGGACCGCGCCGCCGGCACGAACACCTCGGGCGCCTATCCGCGCCAGTCCGACGGCATGCCCGGCAACCCGCCCGGCACGGCGGCGGAGCGCGCCCTGGATCGTGCGGCGGGCACCAACACCTCCGGCGCCTATCCGGCGCAGTCGGACGGCACGCCGGCCAATCCCCGCGGCACGGCCGTGGGCCGCGCGGTCGGCACGACCACCCGATGATCCACGGGCGCGCGTGACACCGCGCCTGAGCCCGATGGGCGCGACCGCTTCTCCGGAAGCGGCCGCGCCCTTTCCGCGTCTGGAGGGGCGCTGGGCCGGATCATGAAGGCTGCTCTCGTCGTCAACGGCCGGGCCGGCTCGCTCTCTGGCCTCGCGGCGCCCCGCGCGGCACTGGAAGCGGCCCTGCGCGAGGCCGGCTTCGAGCTTGTCGCCGTGGCGGAGGACGCCGCGCTGGACGAGCAATGGGAGGCCGTCGCGTCCAGCCCGGCGGAGATCGTCTTCGTCGCCGGCGGCGACGGCACGCTGCGCGACGGCGCCGAGCGGTTGATCGGCACGGGCCGCGTCTTCGCGCCCCTGCCCGGAGGCACCATGAACCGGGTCTGCGGACGCCTCGGCCTCTGCGCCGATCCCGTCCGCGCGGCGCGGGCGTATCGTCCCGGCCCCTCGGTCGCGCTGGACGTCGCCACCGCCAACGGACAGGTCTTCCTCTACCAGAGCGTGGTCGGCGCGCCGACGCGGCTCATGCGTGTCCGCGAGATGCAGCGCGGCGGCGGCACGCGCGGCTGGCTGCCGCTGGTCCGCGCGGTGCTGCGTGAGCTGTTCCGCCCGAGCTCGCGCGCCCTCGCGATCCGGCTCGGCCCCGGCCGCCGCGCGCGTGGCCACGCGGCCGTGATCACCCTGCCGGAGCCTGCCAGCGCGGCCGGCCTTGCACTGGCGCTGGCCCGCCCGAGCGGGCTGCGCGGCCGCATCCGCCAGGCCTGGCGATGGTTCCGCGGCCGCCTCGCCGACGATCCGGACGTCGCCACGCGCGAGGGCGATCGCGTCGCCGTGCATGGCCGCCTTCCGTGGCTGCGCCTCAGCCTGGACGGCGAGACGCGCATCTCGACCTCGCCGGTGCGGTTCCGGCTGCATCGCGGCGCGCTCCGCGTCCTCTGCCCGCCGGGCCCGGCCTGATGCCCCGCATCGCCCACCTCTCCGACCTGCATTTCGGCGAGGCGCCGCAGGCCCTGGTGGAGAGCCTCGCGGCCGACGTCATCATGGCGGCGCCGGACGCGGTGGCCGTCAGCGGCGACCTCACCCGCCGGGCCTCGCGCGACGAGTTCGCCCGCGCCTTCGCCTTCCTGGAGATGCTGGGCGCGCCCCTGCTGGTGCTGCCGGGCAATCACGACATCCCGCAGGGCAATATCGTCGGGCGCTTCATGCACCCCAAGCGCCGCTGGCAGCGCGCCCGGCCGGAGGACGCCGCCGAGGAGCTGACGCTGGAAGGGACGCGGCTGATCGGCCTCGACACGGTGAGCCGCGCGCAATGGCACCTCGACTGGTCCGCCGGCGGCATCACGCTGGAGCGCCGCGCCCGGCTGGCGGCCCGGCTGGAGGCGGCGAAGGGCCTCGACATCGTCGTGGTCTGCCACCATCCCCTGCGCCACGGCGGCTGGGCCACCGCGCGCCGCGCGCCCCGCGAGGCCGGCGCGACCATGGAGCTGCTGCACGAGCACGGCGTGAAGGCCGTGCTCTGCGGCCACCTGCATCAGGCGGAGGCGATGCGGCTGGAGCCCGGCGGGCCGCTGCAGGTCATTGCGCCCAGCGCCTTCTCGCCGCGCGGCTCCGGCGCGCCGAACGGCTGGAACCTCGTCACCGTCGAGCGCGGCGAGATCCGCGTCGAGACCCGCGAGCTCCTGCCCGACGGCTGGCGCGGCAGGGAATTGCTCCCGGCCTGAAGCCGCCTCAAAGCGCCGGCTGCGTCCGCTTGAGCGCGCGCCGCTCGGCCCGCGCCTCCTTCGCCGCGCGGGCCATCGCGCGCGGCCATTGCCGCTTCGCCGCACGCCGCTGCGGCCGCGACAGCCGCGCGCCCCCCTCGGCCCGCAGCAGGTCCAGCGATCGCGTGTGGAAGGCGGCCAGGCCCGGGCGGTGGCCGATGGAGATCAGCCCCGCCTCCGGCAGCTCGTCGAGCACGAGCTGCATCATCGCGTCCTGGTTCGCCTCGTCGAGCGCGGCGGTCGCCTCGTCCATGAAGATCCAGCGCGGCTTGTGCAGCAGCAGCCGCGCGAAGGCGAGGCGCTGCTGCTCGCCGAGGCTGAGCACGCGGTCCCAGCGATCCTCCTCGTCGAGCTGCTCCGCCAGCCGCTCCAGCCCCACCTTCTTCAGCGCCTCGGCCACGGCTCCGGATTCGAAGGCATCGGGACCGGCAGGGTAGGCGATGGCGGTGCGCAGCGTGCCGAGCGGCAGGTACGGCCGCTGCGGCATGAACATCATGCTCTTGCGCGGCGGGGTGCGGATCTCGCCCGCACCCCAGGGCCAGAGCCCGCCGATCGCGCGGAACAGCGTGGACTTTCCCGTGCCAGACTCGCCCTTGATGAGCACGCGCTCGCCCGCCTGGATCTCGGCCGAGGCATTGGCGATCACCGTGGTGCCGTTGGAGAAGGCGACCTCCAGGTTGTTCAGCACGAGCTTGTCCTCGTCGGTCTCGTGCACCTCGATGGTGGGCTGGTCCGGATCGTCGATGAGCGTGTCCAGCTCCTCGATGACATCGCGGAAGGTGACGACGCGCTGCACCGCGCTGCGCCACTGCGCGATGAGCCCGAAATTGTCCACGAACCAGTTGAGCGCGCCCTGCACCTGGCCGAAGGCCGCGCCGATCTGCATCAGCCCGCCCAGCGTGATGGCGCCGGCGAAATAGGCCGGCGAGGCCACGATGGTCGGGAAGATCATGGCCAGCGTGCCGTAGGCGCTGGTCAGCCACATGAGGTTCCGCTGGCTGCGCATCAGCCCGCGCCAGGAGCCCTTCACCTGCTCGAACAGCATCGTGAGGCCGCGCCGCTCGTCCGCCTCGCCGCGGATCAGGGCGATGCCCTCGCCGCTCTCGCGGGCGCGGTTGAGGCCGAAGCGGAAATCCGCCTCCGCGGTCGTGCGCTCGACGTTGAGCCGCACCATGGGCCGGCCGACCATCCAGGTGAGAAAAGTGCCGAGCAGCGCGTAGAGCAGCGCGGCCCAGACCATGTAGCCGGGAATCTCCACCTCGCGCCCCGCGAGGGCGAGGTGCAGCGGGCCGGAGACGGTCCAGAGAATGCCGATGAAGGCCGTCAGCATCATCAGCGAGTTGATGATGCCCACGCCGAAGTCGAGCGCGAGGTCGGTCGAGATGCGCACGTCCTCGGAGATGCGCTGGTCGGGATTGTCGGTGCTGCCGGCCATCTCGAGCTGGTAGTGCCGGCCTTCGCGCAGCCAGGCCTCGGTGAGGTGGCGCGTGAGCCATTCGCGCCAGCGGAGCTGGGCGAGCTGCTTCACGTAGAGCTGGTAGACCGCGACGCCCATCGAGAGCGCGGCAAAGCCGAGGAAGACCAGGATCTGCGTGCGGAAGGCGCCTCCGTCGCGGCTCTCCAGGGCGTTGAAGAAGTCACGGTTCCAGAGGTTCAGCCGGATCTGGATCGCCACCTGCGCGACGGTGAGCACCAGTAGGAAGAAGAGCAGCCAGCGCGCGTTGCCGCGATCGGGCGCGCGGAGCCAGACACGGGTGAGCTGGCCGAAGGCGCGGATGGAATGCTCCGCCTGCTGTTCGTGAAGGAGGCGGGCGTCGTCATCCGTCGTGTTGCTCATGGGCGTGGCTCGGGAAGCCCTTCCAGGGAGTTTTCGTTCTTGCCCAGGCGCTGGGCGTCGATGGCGGCAAGCTCGCCGCGCCGCGTGCCGAGGCCCTCGGCCGCGACCGTCTCGCCGACGGCCACCTTGCCGCCGAGCGCCTTGTGCTGCTCCACGCCGAGCCGGATCGTGCCGCCCTCGGCCAGGATCACGCCCATGTTCTCGCCCTGCGGCGTGAGCAGCGGGGCCTGCACGCGGCCGGACAGGACCATGCGCTGCGTTCCCGGGCGCGTGCTGGCGAACCAGGCGGGGCGCTCGACGAAGCTCGCGGGGTCGGAATCCGTCTTCGCCCAGGCGAGCATGGTCACGACCGGCGCGGTGCGCGCGCGGATGCCCCAGACGGCGATCGAGCCGCCGCGCTCGATGGCGCCCATCAGGGCGTCGGCCTCGGAAGGCGGGAAGACGAATTGCGTGCCTTCCCGGAACAGGCCGCGGTCCACCTCGCCGGCGGGGTTGGAGATCCAGCGCTCCAGGCGGCCGGAATAGGAGGGGAGCTGCGTCGGGTCGAACCACAGGCCGCGCGGATCGCGGGCCCTGGCGGGGATCGCCGCGGTGGACGCCCAGGCAAGGGCGGCCCCCGCCAGCATGTGGCGCCGATGGATCATGTCAGAGCGAGAAGCCCTGGCCGGTCAGCAGCGAGACGGCGAAGAGCACGAGGAAGATGAAGAACAGCACCCGGGCGATGCCCGTGGCGGTGGAGGCGATGCCGCCAAACCCGAAGAGGCCGGCGATCAGGGCGACCACGAGGAAGATGATGGTCCAGGTGAGCACGATCCTACTCCTTTCGGGAATGGAACGGAGCCAAGGCGACAGCGCCGCCGGCCCATCTGGAACCGGCGGCGCCCGAAGCCGTCACGAAAGAGCGAAAGCCTTAGTAGCGGCTTTCCCAGGCCTTCACCTGCGCCTCGGCCTCGTCCTTGGCGATGCCGTAGCGCTCCTGGATCTGGCCTACGAGCTGGTCGCGGCGCCCCTCGATGACCGTCATGTCGTCGTCGGTGAGCTTGCCCCACTGCTCCTTCACGGAGCCGGTCATCTGCTTCCAGTTGCCCTTGATGGTATCCCAGTTCATTTGCGTTTCTCCTTCAATCCCGCGCGTTTCGCGGTCTGCCGGATCAACGCCAGACAAGGGGCGGGAGTTGCAGCGCCCCGCCATGCCCCGTCGTCAATGCAGGGGAACACGTCCGGCGGTGATCGCCTGGTAGGTGAAGATGGCGAGCGTCACGGGGTCGAAGGGCTTGCGCATGACGAAGGCGGGTTCCACGCCCTCGGCCGTCAGGAGCTGCTCGGGATAGGCGGTGACGAAGATCACGGGGATGGAGAGCGTCTGCAGGATGCGGCGCACCGCCTGGATGCCGTTGCCGCCGCGGCCGAGGTTGATGTCGGCCAGGATGAGCCCGGCGCCCTTCTCGGTGGCGAGGCGCACGGCCTCGGCCTCGGTGGCCGCGATGCCGACCACGCGATGGCCGCAGCCCTGCACCAGCATGCGAAGGTCCATGGCGATGACCGGCTCGTCCTCGATGATGAGCACATCGGTGGCGGACGCGGCCTTCACGGCGGCCCGGGCCTCGGCCACGCGCTCGGCGGCGTCGGCCTCGTCCAGCCCGGTGATCCGCGCGGCGTCTGCCAGGGAGATCTCCTCCAGCGAGGTCAGCAGCAGAAGGTGCCGCCCGAGCGGGCGGCCAAGGGCGTGATCATGGCCGGCAACCTCCATGTCCTCGGTCAGCCGGGTGATGCGGGCATAGAGCGCGAGCTTGGGCGGCAGGTCGTCGGAGAGCTCGGGGATCGCGCGGGCCACCAGCGCGTCGCCCTCGGCCTGGCTGCCGGTGAGGGCACGGGCGTAGCGGCGCGCATAGGGCAGGACGGCGATCAGCTCAGCGGCGGATGTCATGACTCAAGCTCCTGGACGGCAAGTCTATCAAGGCCTGGCGGCCGGTGGAATGTCGGAAACCGGGTCCCATCGGGCATCCCAGGTTTAGGCCGATGGGGGCAACTATACCCATGGTTGCAAGGCCGCGGCTTCTTTTCGCCGAAGTTGCATGCGGACAGTGGCGCGAGCTACAGTGAGGCAGGAATGTCCGCAGGACGCGAGGAGCACAGGATCGCCATGGGCGCAGACCGCCGGAGCCGCGATGCGGGGGAGGAGACCCTTCCTGCAAGCGCGCACGGGCGCGCTGCACGCCTCCGGGGAGACGCGCGGCTTGGTTCCGCGGCAAGGATGGCTTGCGGCCAGATGGGATCATTGTGATGACAACGCCTTGTTTCGACGATGGTTGCGGTGGTCTGCACAGCGATTTTCCCTGGGACGCCGACTTTTCCGCCGACTTTTCCCATGATTCGCGCATCGGGCGTGCAACCCTTTCTGGTCCGGGGCGTTTCAGGGTCATGAGAAGTCACGAGGAGTACCCCATGCGCCCGAATGTCGCCGTACAGGACGATACTTCCGCGCCCATGCCTTCCTTCCACGAGTTGCTTCTGGCCGCCCTGCCTTCCCTCCGCCAGCAGGCTCTCGCCCTGACCCGCCACCGCGCCGATGCCGAGGATCTCGTCCAGTCGGCCGTGACCAACGCGCTGGCGGCGCAGCATTCCTTCGAGCCGGGCACCAATTTCCGCGCCTGGATGACGCGCATCCTGCGCAACCGCTTCTTCTCCAACTTCCGCCGCCGTCGCGAGACGGTCGACCTGGACGATGCGCCGTCCTCCCTGATGGGCCGCAGCGGCGGGCAGGAGGAAAGCATCGCCTTCAAGGAGCTTCGCGCAAACCTCGCCCGGCTGCCGGCCGACCAGCGGCTCGTCCTCATGATGATCTCGGTGCAGGGTCTCTCCTACGAGGAGGCGTCGGAGCAGCTCGGCGTCGCGGTGGGCACCCTGAAGTGCCGCGTCTTCCGCGCCCGCAAGCAGCTCAAGCTCTGGATGCTGGGCGAGGATGAAGCTCCCGCGGCGGCGCCTTCCAGCGCCAAGCGGGCGACCCGGCAGGCTGCGCCGCGCGCCCGCCGCCGTGCCTCGAACAGTCTTCCGGAGGACGGTCTCCGTCTGTCTTAGGAGCGTTTGTGTCCGACAGTTCCGAGGGCCCGTCCAAGGGGAATGCATCGCCGCAAACTCCGAGGACCATCGGGCGGGGCCGCAAGGCCGCGCCCGATGTCGCATTTGAGCTGTGGCTCGAGCGCGGACTTCACAAGATGTATGATGATATCGCGAACGAGCCGATTCCGCCGGAACTGCTGGAACTGATCGAGCGCGACAGAAAGAAGGGCCCGGCTTCCAAGTAGCTGGCTCTGGTCGCTTCTATAAATTCCAAGGAATGGAACCGCTGTCGCTTCGACATGCGGAAGATTTTTTCGTTTTCTTCGCAACCTTTCATCCCCTGGCGCGTTTCCGTCCTCAAGGGCCGGCGACTCCCGCCGGCACCGCCCGCTGCAGGACGCGATGCCGATGGCCATGGATGGAACGAGTTACCCGACTATCGCCATCTGCAGGCCGCAGCAGTCCCCCATCATCTGCTTTTCCTCCGTCCGCTGGCGCGATGCCGATCGCCTGCGGCAGCTCCTGTCCCGCTTTGCCCGCCAGCGCGACGTGTTCTTTCTGGAGGAGCCGGTCCGCGCCGACGTGGAGAGCCTCCAGATCCGCCCCTGCGCGCTGACGGGCGTCCAGGTGGTCACGCCGATGTTGCCGGCCGACGGCGTCGAGGACCGACGCCTGGTCCTGGACCTGCTGCTGGCCCGCTCCGGCTCCGCCGTCGCCTGGTACACGGCGCCCGAGGCCCGCGCCTTCTCCGATCATGTGCCCTGGCTGGCCACGGTCTATGACTGCGCCGGCGAGCCCTCGGGCGCGGGGCTGCCCTTCGAAGGCCGCCTGATCCAGGTCGCCGACCTGGTCTTCGCGGGCGGCGCCGGGCTCTATGAGGACCGCCGCGACCGCCATCCCAACATCCACTGCCTTCCGGGAGGGATCGATGTCGATCACCTCGCGGCAGCACGCGGGCTGCTGCCGGAGCCGGACGACCAGATCGGCCTCCGCCGTCCGCTGCTCGGCCGCTTCGGCGTGGTGGACGAGCGGCTGGCCCTGGATCTGCTGGCCCGCATCGCGGCCCTGCGCCCGCACTGGCACTTCGCCATGATCGGCCCGATCGAGACGGCGCGGGCGCTGCCGCGGCTGGAGAACATCCACTGGCTGGGCGCCCGGGACGAGTCGGAGCTGCCGGCGTATCTTTCCCACTGGGATGTGGCGATCATGCCGCTGGCGCGGGGGGCGGTGCCGGACGCCGCCGAGGTGCCCCGCTACCTCGCGGGCGGCCGCCGCGTCGTCTCCACGCCGGTCCGCGAGGTCGCGCGGCGCTTCGCGGGGCTGGAGGCGGTGGCGACGGTCGAGAATGCCCAGGCCTTCGTGGACGCCGCCGAGCAGGCCATGCTGCGGGCGGATGTCTCGGATTTCGTCGCGGTGGACGACCTCCTGGCCACGCTCTCCTGGGACGCGGTCCAGCAGCACATGGCCGCGCTGCTCAAGACGGCAGAGCGCAATGCGGCCTTCTCGAGCATGCCGCAGTCGCGCTTCGGCTCGCTGCCGGCCTTCCTCGCGGGCGAGCGGGTGGCGGCCGGATAGCGCCCCTACCGGTCGTGCGGCGACTTGTCCGGGACGGGGCGGGGATCGCTCTTGTCTCCGGGGCCGCGCTTCTGGTTCGCCGGCAGGCCCTTCTCCAGCTGCGCCTCGGTGCGTTCCCGTCCATTGTCGGGATGGCCCTTGGATTCCGTGCCAGAGACGGGGCCGGAGACGGGCGGGTTCTTCGATGTCTGTTGCATTCCCGGAAAACGGGCGGATGGCGTCAGGGTTGCCGCAGCACGCCGCGGACCACCTCGGCGAGGCCCTGGTGGCGCAGGCCCTCGTCCAGTCGGACGGCGCCCTCCGTCAGCTCCAGGATTTCGAGGCCGGGAAATTCCCGTTCCACGATCTCGCGGGTCCAGAGCAGCTCGGGCAGCTTCGGCCCGCCGCTGCGGCGGCCCTGCTGGGCGGGGCTGAATCCCTCCAGCACGAGGAGCCCGCCGGGCTTCAGCGCCTTGCGGCAGCCGGCGGCGGCGAGCGCGCGGTCGGCCGGGGGCAGGTGCAGGTAGATCCAGGCGATCAGGTCGAAGCGCGCCGCGGGCCAGTCCCAGCCGGCGGCGTCGGCGACGACGGTTTCCAGCGGGACGCCCTGGGCGGCGGCGAGCTCGCCGGCCTTGGCCATGCCGACGGCGGACCAGTCGAGCGAGGTGACCGCCAGCCCCTGGCGGGCCAGCCAGACGCCATTGCGGCCCTCGCCGTCGCCTACGGCCAGGGCGGTCATGCCGCGGCGGAGGCGCCGCGACTGGGCGACGAGGTACTCGTTCGGCGCCTCGCCGAACTGGAAGCCGCCGCCGGCATAGCGCTCGTCCCAGGCCAGGGAGGTGCTCATGCTTCGCGGGGCCGATTCAGGCCTCCGCGCCCTGCGGCGCTGCGGCCATCGGGCGCGGGTTCCCAGCCGGGCGGCGCCATCTCGAACCCGGAAAAATCGAAGGCCGGCGAGACGGTGCAGCCGCAGAGGACCCAGCCCTCCAGCGGCGCGGCCGCCTGCCACCAGCCCGGGGGCACCAAGGCGAAGGGCTGCTCGCCGGCGCCGAGGTCGGGGCCGAGGCGGTGCTGCTCCACGGCCTTTCCGTCCGCCGAGAGCCGTAGAGCCAGCGGCCCGCCGGCATACCAATGCCAGGCCTCGGCGGCGTCGACGCGGTGCCAGTGGCTGCGCTCGCCGGGCGCCAGCAGGTAGTAGATGGCCGTTCCGGCGCCGCGCCCGCCGCCTTCCGGCGCGTCGCGCCAGATCTCGCGGTAGTGGCCGCCCTCGGGGTGCGGCTGGAGCCCGAGCGCCGTGATCACGCCGGCGGGGTCCAGCGAGGGGTCGCGCAGGTTCACCCTTGCGGCACCGTCCGGGCGAAGATCGGGTTCTCCGACTGCGCGGCGAAGAAGGCGGCGAGTTCAGGGCGCCGGGCGCGCCAGTCGTCCACGCTGAAGCGGAAGTCGAGATATCCCAGCGCGCAGACCAGGCCGACGGTGCCGATGTTCAGGGCGCCGGGCAGGGGCTCGTTCTCGAGCTGGTCCAGCGTGCGGGCGATGGCCGCCTTCTGGCGGTCCATCATGGCGCCGCGCGCCTCCTCGGCCGGCTGGAGCGAGAGGCCGCGGCGCAACACCGCGGCGGTGAGGATGCCCTCGGCCAGGGCGGCCAGGCGCAGCGCCTCCCAGCGCGGCGCGCCGGCGGCGGGGCAGAGCTTCGCCGCGGTGCCGATGCTGTCGAGGTACTCGCAGATCAGCGGGCTGTCCGGCAGCACCATGCCGTTGTCGAGCACCAGCGTCGGCACCTTGGAGAGCGGGTTGTCCACCAGCAGGTGCGGCGGGCTGACATGCGGGTTGGTGTCGACCCGGTCGAGCTCGATGCCATGATGCAGGGCGACGGCGCTGACCTTGCGGACGAAGGGGCTGGCCGCGGAATAGTGGAGCTTCATGGGTCCCTCCTTTTTGCCTGGGCGGCCCTTCTAGCGGAAATTGTCCTTCCCGGACCGCAGATCCGCGAAATGCGCGACGTCGCGCGCATGCAGAAATGGGTTGATCGCGTGCTCCGTGGCCAGGGTCGTCGGCACGGTCGGCTTGCCTTCGGCGCGCAGCGACTTTGCCTGCTCGGAGAAGGCCTTCAGCGCCGCGTTGTCTGGCTCGACGCTCAACGCGTAGCGGATGTTGGAGAGCGTGTACTCGTGGCCGCAGCAGACCTTCGTCGCCCCCGGCAGCGCCGAGAGTTTTTGGAGCGACGCGAACATCTCCGCCGCGGTGCCTTCCAGCAGCCGACCGCAGCCCGCCGCGAAGAGCGTATCCGCGCAGAGCAGGGCCTCGCCCGACGGGAAGTACCAGGAGATATGGCCGTGCGTGTGGCCGGGCGTGTCGATGATCTGCGCCTCGGACTCGCCGAGGGCGAAGACGTCGCCCGGCTTCACCGCCAGGTCCAGCTTCGGCAGGCGGCTTGCGTCGTTGGCGTTGCCGGCGACCTTCGCGCCGGTCCGCGCCGCGACCTCGGGGATGCCGGCGATGTGGTCGCCGTGATGGTGGGTGATGAGGAGCCAGTCCAGCCGTCCGCCCTCGGCCTGCACGAAGTCCAGGATGGGCTCGACCACGGCGGCGTCCATCACGGCGGTAACGCCGGTGGCCTCGTCTCGCAGGAACCAGGCGTAGTTGTCCTCGAGGATGGCGATGGGCTTCACGGTCAAGGTCATGGGCGAGGCCTCCCTGGGGGCTGTGTCCTCGCCTATATCCCGCGCATGAGCGCAGAGGTCCACGGGCTGACCGAATTCTACGCCGCGCCCCTCGGCCGGGTGGCGGAGCGCATGATCGGCGCGCGCATCGCCTATCTCTGGCCCGACGGCGGGCAGCGCGACCTGCTCGGGCTCGGCTGGGCGGCGCCCTATATGGGGCTCTGGGGTGGGCAAGGCCGGCGGATCATGGTCACGCCGCACGGCGCCGCGCCCGGCACCGCCCTGGCCGAGGACGCCCGCCTGCCCCTGCCCGACACCTGCCTCGACCGCATCCTGCTCGTCCACGCGCTGGAGACCAGCGACGCCGCGCCCGGCCTGCTGCGGGAATGCTGGCGCGTGCTGCGCGACGACGGGCGGCTGCTGGTGGTGGTGCCCAACCGGATCGGCGCCTGGGCGCATTTCGACCACACGCCCTTCGGCCAGGGCCGGCCCTATTCGCGCGGTCAGGTCGCGCGGCTGCTGGAGCAGCGGCTGTTCCGGGTGACGCGGCGCGAGGCGGCGCTCTTCGTGCCGCCCTTCCCCTGGCGGATGCTGCTCGGGGGCGCCGGGCTCTGGGACCGGATGGGGCGCCGGCTGGCCCGGCGGCTGGCGGGGGTGATGCTCATCGAGGCCGAGAAGGACCTGCTGGCGGCGGTGCCGGCCAGCGGCGTCCCGGTGCGCCGGCGGGTGACGGCGCCGCTGCCCTCGAACTATGCGGTGAGCCCTTTCGGCACGGGCCCCTATCGGCCGGCGGCGAGCTCCAGGGCGCGGGCATAGACGCGCTTGCGCGGCAGGCCGGTGGCCTCGGCGACGGTCGCCGCCGCATCGCGGACGGACAGCGTCGCCATGGCTGCCCGCAGGGCCTCGTCCAGGGTCTCGGCGGTGGCCGCGGCGGGCGGCGGCGCCGGGCCGACGCAAAGCACCACCTCGCCCCGGGCCTCGTGGGCCGCGTAATGGGCCGCCAGCTCCGCGAGGCTGCCCCGGCGGACCTCCTCGAAGCGCTTGGTCAGCTCGCGCGCGACGCAGGCCGGGCGGTCGGCGCCGAGCCCTTCCGCCAGGGCGGCCAGCGTCTCGCCGGTCCGGTGCGGCGCTTCGTAGAAGACGAGGGCAGCGGAAAGCCCCGCCGCCTCCAGGACCGCGATCCGCGCGATCTCGGCGGCCCGCGCCGCGGCCTTGGGCGGCAGGAACCCGTGGAACAGGAAGGGATGCGGCGGCAGGCCGGAGAGGGTCAGCGCCATCACGACAGCGCTCGGCCCCGGGACGGCGGTGATCGCCACTCCCGCCGCGATCGCCGCCCGCACCAGCCGGTAGCCCGGGTCGGAGACCAGGGGCGTGCCGGCGTCGCTCACCAGGGCGAAGCGCTCGCCGGCCAGCATGCGGGAAACCAGCCTGGGGGCCTCGCTTTCCTCGTTGTGGTCGTGCAAAGCGAGGAGTGTCGCGGAAATACTATGCCGCGCGAGCAGTCTGGACGTTACTCTCGTGTCCTCGCACAGCACCGCGTCGGCTCCGGCCAGCGCGGCGGCCGCGCGGGCGGAGAGGTCGCCCAGATTGCCGATGGGGGTGGCAACCAGGGTCAATCCCGGGGGTATCTGGCCCAGGGCAATTTGATCCGGTGTCGAAGGGGGTAGGTATGCGTCGTCTGGTTCCATCGGGGGTCGCCCTCGCGTCCCTCCTCCTTCTGCTGATCGGCTGCGCCCCGCAACCCCCGGGAATCGCCGTCCGCCCGCCGTCGGGCATCGCGCCCTGGAACGCCGGGGCCACTGCCGTGGAAGGGCCGCGCGTCCGCGTGGGGCTGCTGCTGCCGCTGACCGGCGGCAACGCGCCGCTCGGCCAGGCCATGCTGAACGCCGCGCAGCTCGCGCTCTTCGACCAGGGCGACCGGCGCGTCGAGGTGCTGCCGCGCGATACCAGGGGCACGCCCTCCGGCGCCGCCGAGGCCGCCCGCGGCGCGCTGGGCGACGGCGCCCTGGCGCTGGCCGGCCCGCTCACCCTCGGCGAGACCGCCGCCGTGGTGAACGTCGCGCGCGGCTCGCAGGCGCCGGTCTTCGCCTTCACCTCGGACGAGGCGCAGGCCGCCGCCCGGGTCTGGGTGCTGGGACTGACGCCGAGCCAGCAGGTCCGCCGCATCGTCGCCGCGGCCTCCGAGGCGGGGGCGCGCCGCTTCGCGCTGATGGCGCCGGACGACGCCTTCGGCCAGCGCCTCGCCGCGGCGCTGCGCGCAGCCTTGCAGCAGATGGGCGGGCCGCCGCCGACCGTGGCGCTCACGTCGCGCGGGAGCGACCTTGCCGCGGCCGCCCAGCAGATCGCCGCCGCGCAGCCGGAGGCGGTGCTGATCGGCAATGGCGGCCCCGGCGCCAGGGCGGCCGGCGCGGCGCTCGCCGCGGCCTTCCCGGGCGGGCTGCCGCGCATCCTCGGCACGAGCCTCTGGGCCGGCGATGCCACGATCGGCAACGAGCCGGCGCTGGTGAACGCCTGGTTCACCGCGCCCGACCCTGAGGCGCGCGGCCGCTTCGACGCGCAGTACAGCGCGGCCTTCGGCGACCGGCCGTCGCGCCTGGCTGGCGTGGCCTATGATGCGCTGGCGCTGGCCGCGCGCTCGGCGCGCGACGGCGGGCCACCGGTCGGCGTGGCCTTCATGGGTGCGGACGGGCCGGTGCGGTTGCTGGAGGGCGGCGTGCTGGCGCGGGGCCTCGCGATCTTCGCCGTGCGCCAGGGCGGCGAGGCGCAGCTCCTCCAGCCGGCCCCGGTGCCGGGCGCGGCCGGAAGCTGATCTGGTTTAAAATCAAACTGATAGGATCCAGGGATTTGTAATCCCTGACGGGGGAGCGCGAGGGGGCAGCGCCCTCTCGCATCCACTTTCCCAGGTTTCTTCAACCTGACGCGTGAATCGCGCGCCCGGCCCCTCTATCAACGCGGGCCTTCGGCGCGAATCGGGCTGCGCCACGCCTGGAAAGGGATGATTCATGGGCGGCCTCCTCGCGACAGCCGCGCTGATCGGCGCCGCGCCGACGCTGACGCTGCTCACCCTGGCGGCGCTGGGCGAGCTGCGCGCCGGCACAGCCCTGCTGGCGCTGCTGCTGTGCCTCGCCTCCGCGCTCGGGCTCGCCTGGTTCTGGCTCGCTGCCATGTCGCGCCTCGCCGCCGTGCTGCGCCGCGCCGCCGACGAGGAGGGGCCCTTCAGCGCGCCGCTGCCCATCCCGCGCCTGCCCGCCATCGGCCATGTGGAGGAGGGGCTGGGCCGGCTGGCCCGCTCGCTGGAGGCACGCGCCGCGCTGGTGAGCCGGCTGCGCGCCTCGGACGAGGCGATCGTCGAGTCGTTGCCGGACCCCTTGCTCATCCTCGGCGCCGACCGGACCCTGCTGCGCGCCAATGCGGCCGCCCGGCGGGTCTTCGGCCTGCAGCGCGACGCGACGGCGCGGGGCGACATGGGCGCCCTGCTGCGGCACCCGCTGATGGCCGCCGCGCTCGACCGCGCTCTGGCGGATGGCGGGCCGCAATCGACCGAGCTCGCGCTGCCCGGCAGCCTGACGCGGGAGCTCTCCGCCCAGGTCCTCGCGCTGAACCCGCCGCTGGCGGATGGCGGCAAGCTGCTCGTCGTGCTGACCGACCGCACGGCCGCGCGGGCCGTGGAGCGGATGCGCGTGGACTTCGTCGCCAATGCCAGCCACGAGCTGCGCACGCCGCTGGCGAGCATCATCGGCTTCATCGAGACCCTGCGCGGCCCCGCCAAGGACGACCCAGTCGCGCAGGAGCGCTTCCTCGGCATCATGGCGGAGCAGTCGGAGCGCATGCGCCGCCTGATCGACGACCTGCTCGGCCTCTCGCGCGTCGAGATGAGCGAGCACCAGGCGCCCGAGGGGAAGGCCGACCTGCTCGCCCTGCTGAACGCCGAGGCCGCGGCGCTGGAGCCGCTCTTCGCCGCCAAGGGCGTGCACCTCACGCTCGCCCTGCCGGAAGGGCCGCTCACCGCGTCGCCAGCTGATGCCGACCAACTGGCCCAGGTCGCGCGCAACCTGCTCGACAACGCGCTGCGCCACGCCGCGCACGAGGTGCGGCTGGAGGCGGGGCACGGCCGCCAGGGGGCGCGCGAGGGCGTGACCTTCACCGTGCGCGACGACGGGCCGGGCATCGCGCGCGAGCACATCCCGCGCCTGACCGAGCGCTTCTACCGCGTGGACAAGGCCCGGGCGCGCGGAGTCGGCAATACCGGGCTCGGCCTCGCCATCGTGAAGCACATCCTGGCGCGGCACCGTGGGCAGCTGACGATCGACAGCGAGATCGGGGTGGGCTCGACCTTCAAGGTCTGGGTGCCGGGGAATTAGCCCATCCCGGGGGGCAGGGCTGCGCATGGGATCACACCTTTTCCCGGAGGTTGGCGGCAGCCTGGGCGACGAGACGCTCGCGCAGCGCGCGGCGGGACGCGCCGGCCGCCTTTGCGCGCTCGAGGATGTGCGGCGGCGCGACGAAGGGCGTCCCTGAGCGGAAGGGCGGCTCCGGGTCATACTCGATCTGCAGCTGGATCTGCTTCGCGACATCCTCGCCCACGAGGTCGGCCGCGACGCGCAGCGCCATGTCGATGCCCGAGGTGACGCCACCGGCCGTGTAGAGATTGCCGTCCACCGTCATGCGGGCGTCGCTGACCGTCGCGCCGAACTCGGAGAGCAGGTCGCGCGCGGACCAATGACCGCTGGCGCGCCTGCCGCGCAGCAACCCAGCCGCGCCGAGCAGCATGCTGCCGGTGCAGATGCCGAAGACGTATTTCGCGGCCAGGGCCTGCCTGCGGACGAACTCCACCGCGACCTCGTCGAGCAGCAGATCGTCCGTGCCGGGGCCGCCGGGGACGACCAGCATGTCGAACTGCGGCGCGCTCGCGAAGTCGAGGCTGGGCAGGATGGTCAGGCCCTTGTCGGTGCGGACCGGATCCATGGTCCGGGCGACGACCTCGGCGCGCCAGCCGGGCAGGCGGGCGAGCACCTCGTAGGGCCCGGTCATGTCGAGCTGGGTGAGGCCGGGGAAGATGAGCAGGCCGGCGACGAGTTCAGGCTGGGGCACGGCGTTTCTCCTTTGTGCGTCCGTCGAGGCTAGGCCGCCTGCCGATTGGCGGAAATGACAGAGGCCAGGAGATTCCTGCCAACCCGGTCGCAGCATGGAGCGCGTGTTGGGAGGCTGGCTGCGGAAGGAACGTTCAGGGAGGACCGTCAGGCGCCGAAGCGGGCGCGCCAGTCGGTGGGGCCCACGCCGAAGCTGCGCGCGAAGGCGTGGCGCATGCGCTCCTCCGAGCCGAAGCCCACCTGCCGCGCGACGGCTCCGTTGGAGAGGCGCGTGGTCTCCATCAGCGCGCAGGCACGATCGAGGCGCAGACGCTCCATGGCCTTGGCCGGCGTGGTGCCGGTGGCTGCGAAGAAATGCCGATGGAAGCTGCGCGGCGCCATGCCGGCGCGCTCGGCCAGCGCCTCCGCGTTGAGCGGCCGGTGCAGGTTCCGCTCGGCCCAGTCCATGAGGGCGGAAAAGCTGTCCGTCACCTGCATCTCGAGCGGCGCGCTGAACTGCGACTGCCCGCCCGAGCGCCGCATGTAGACCACGAGCCGCCGCGCCACCTTCGCCGCCAGCGGCGCGCCCAGATCCTCCTCGATCATCGCCAGCGCGAGGTCGATCCCCGCCGTCACGCCGGCCGAGGTCCAGGTCGTGCCGTCGCGCACCCAGATGCGATCGGGCTCCAGCCGGATGGACGGGAACTCGCGGGCCAGGAGATCGCAGGAGCGCCAGTGCGTGGTGGCCGCGCGGCCCTCCAGCAGACCAGCCTCGGCGAGCAGGAAGGCGCCGGTGCAGACGGAGGAGACACGCCGCGCCGATGCTGCGTGCCGGCGCAGCGCGGCCAGCAGCCTTTTCGAGTTCCGCGCCGCATGCACGCCGGGGCCGCCGGGGACGAGCAGCGTGTCCACCGGGCGGCGCGGGATCGCCGTCGCCAGGATGGGAAGGCCGCCCTGCATCGCGACCGGCCCTGCCGCCTCGGCGGCGACGCGCAGGCGGTATTGCCCGCCGCCCGCCTCCTCGTCGGCCGAGGTGAAGGCCTGGTAGGGGCCGGCCAGGTCGATCGGCTGCATGCCGGGATAGGCGAGGATGAGGATGTCGCGGAGCATTGGCTGAAAATGCCATCGTGCGGAAATTCCTGCCAGCGGGAATCGCGCGGGCAATCCGGCCGCCGGATCGCCCGCGCTTTGGGCAAATGTCTGGCATGGCGTGCATTTCGCCCGCCGAGGGCCCTACCCTCCTGCCCGGCGAGGCCGGATACCGGTCGGAAAGCCCGAGGAGACCTCCGCATGAACGCCACCCGCCGCGCCCTGCTGCTCGCGCCGCTCGCCACGCCGGCCTTGGCGCAGGGCCAATTCCCGGAGCGGGCGATCCGCGTGGTCATCGGTTATCCGCCCGGCGGCGGCGTGGACACGGTGGGGCGGCCCATCATGCAGCGGCTTTCCGAACGCCTCGGTCAGCCTGTCGTGGTCGAGAACCGCGCCGGCGCCAACGGCAACATCGCCATGGAGTACATGGCCCGCGCCGAGCCCGACGGCTACACGCTCTTCCTGGGCGACAACGGCAATCTCGGCATCACCCACGCGCTCTATCCGAACCTCGCCTTCGACACGCAGCGCGATTTTGCCGGCGTCGCGCAGCTCACCGCCGGGCCCTTCGTGCTGGTCGTCCCGGCGAACCTTCCCGCGCGCACGCAGGCGGAATTCGTGGCGATGCTGAAGGCGCGGCCGGGCGTGCTGAACTTCGGCTCGGCCGGCATCGGCTCGGGCCCGCACCTCGCCTACGAATCCTGGCGCCGCGCGGCCGGCGTCGAGATGACGCATGTGCCATATCGCGGCACGGGGCCGGCGTTGCAGGGGATGCTCGCCGGCGACGTGCAGCTGATGATCGGCAATTACGGCGTCTTCCGCGGCGCGGTGGAGGGCGGGCGCGCGCGCGTCCTCGCCATCTCCTCGCCGGCGCGGCAGCCGAGCATCCCCGACGTGCCGACGGTGAAGGAGGCGGGCGTGGATTGGGGCCTGATGGGCTTCAACGGCGTGCTCGCACCGGCGCGCATTCCGCCGGAGCGGCGGCAGATCCTGGAGGACGCCTTCCGCGCCATCATGACGCAGCCCGAGACGGTGGCGCAGATGCTGACGCTCGGCTCCATCGCCGATTTTGGAACGGGCGCGGAGCTCGACGCGCGGATGCGCCGCGAGCGCGCCGACTGGACGCGCCTGGTGCGCGAGGCGAACATCCAGGCGGAATAGGGGAAACGTCATGGCCACGCTGATCACCAACGCCACCATCGTGACCGGCGACGCGGCAGGCACGATCCATCATGGCGGCGCCATCGCGATCGAAGGCCGGCGCATCGCGGCGATGGGCCCGACCACCGAGATCGTCGCGAAATACCCCAGGGCCGAAGTCGTCGACGGCACCGGCCGCGCGATCTTCCCCGGCTTTGCCAACATCCACACCCACTTCGTCATGACCTTGGCGCGCGGCGTCTTCGAGGATCTCTCGCCGCCGCACGAGCCGCCCTTCTGCGGCGGCCTCTCGCCGATCCCGCTGCCCGCGCTCTCGCCGGCCGAGCAGGCGGTGATGTGCCAGCTCGGCGCGCTGGAGGCGATTCGTTCCGGCACCACCGCCGTGCTGGAGGACGCCGCGCAGATCGAGAACTATGCGCAGGAGATGGTCGACACCGGCCTGCGCATGGTGCTCGCCGAGCGGAGCTGGGACCGCATCGGCACCTCCATCGGCGACCCCTCCGAATTCGTGCGCGACGAGAAGGTGGGCCGGGCCGGCGTGGACCGCACCAAGCGCCTCCACGCGAAGTGGGACGGCGCCGGCGAGGGGCGCATCCGCGTCGGCGTCTCGGCCTGGGCGCCGGACATGTGCTCGACCGAGCTGCTGCAGGAACTGCGCGCGCTGCAGCAGTCGCTCGACACCGTCTGCACCATCCATCTCAACCAGATCTGGGGCGAGGTCGCGGCGGTACAGGCGCACCACAACATGCTGCCCAGCGAGTATCTGGAGAGCATCGGCTTCCTCCACGACCGGATGGTCGCGGCGCATTGCCGCTGCATGGCTCCGGTGGAGGAGAAGATCCTCGGCAGGCATCGCGTGAACGTCGCCTTCAACTCGGCCATCGCCGCCCGCCGCGGGCTGTCGCCGCGCGTCTGCGAGATGGAGCAGGCCGGCTGCAATGTCGGCATGGGCACCGACAACATGGCCGAGGACATGGTGGAGGTGATGCGCACCGGCCTCTTCATGGAGCGCATCCGCCGGCAGGACGGCCGCAACCCCACGCCCGAGGAGGCGCTGCGCTGGGCCACGCGCAACGGCTATCAGGCGATGGGCGTGAAGGACGGCGGCTGGCTGGCCGAGGGCAATCTCGCCGACCTCATCATGTTCCGCACCGACCGCGCGCATCTGGTGCCGTTCCTGCGCGCCGTCTCCGTCTTCGTGCACCAGGGCCAGGCGCGCGACGTGGAGGACGTGATGGTCGACGGGAAATGGATCATGCGCGAGGGGAAGATCCTCACCATGGACGAGGCGAGGATCCTGCGCGAGGCGGACGAAGTGTCGAACCGCGCCTGGGCGCGGCTCTTCGCGGAGAAGCCGGAGATCGAAGTGCCGGAGGGCTTCCGGCCGCTTCCGGCCGCCGTCGCCGACGGCACGGCGCGGGTGGACATGCAGCCGGTGGGGCCGAAAGCCTAAGCCGGAAGGGCGGCGGTGATGATGATCTCCACCAGGTCGCCCTCGGGCATCACCGACTGAACGAAGGAGCGGACCGGCCCCTGCCCGTCCGGCATCCAGCTTGCCCAGGCGGCGTCGAATTCCGGCTTCCTGTCATGGTCGGTGACGACGATCTCGGCCTTCACGATCCGCGTCCGGTCCAGCCCCGCCTCCTTCAGGTAGCCGTCCAGGACGTTCAGCGCCCCGATCGTCTGTCCGGCGATGTCGAGGCTCTTGTCCGGCCCCGTCGCCACCGCCCAGAGGAATCCGCCGCCGCCCGGCAGCCGGTAGACGGACACGGCCGATTTGCTCGGAAGCTTGGCGTTCGGGATGCGGTGAAGGTCAGGATTGGGCACGGATTCGCCTTTTCGGATGGTTCCGGCGCCACTATCGCGGGGCGCCGTCCCACCGGCCAGACGCACCCCCCGAAGATGGCAGCTCGCCACAGCCGCCCCGAAATCGCCGCACCCGCCCTCAAACCACCTTGCCGCTGCCCGAGACCTTCCACGGGCCGCCGGCAACCTCCTTCTCACGCGCCGCTCCACTCCGGACCGGCGCGGTTCCCCAAGGAGGAACACAGACATGACGAAGAATTTTCGCCCTGCTCTTCTCGCCACCGCCGTGCTGATCGGCTTCGGCGCCCCCGCCTTCGCGGCCGATCCCGTCCCCGGCAGCGCCGCGTCCAGCACCCAGGCCCCGGCCGCCCGCGCCCAGGTCGTCACCCCCTCCGTCCCCGGCAGCGCGACGACCGCGCCCCGCACGGTCACCGGTTCGGTCCAGGCCCCGTCCCGCCAGGCCGCGACCCCCGCCACCCCGGCCCATCCGACCGGCCAGGTGACGGCGCCCCGCCCCGCGAACGGCCAGGCCCAGGCCCCCGTCCGCCCCGCCGCGCCCGCCGGAACGGCCTCGACCACGCCGGCCCCGAGCGCACCCCGGGCAAACTAATTGCCCGTTCATGCGTTAGACTATCTCTCCCAACCCAACCGGCCCTGACTGGCGGCCGGCACCTTGGCCCCCTCCGGAACCTTCCGGAGGGGTTTTTTTAGGTCCGCTGCGCCCCATGATTGACGGCATCCGATCCGGCATGGCCTTGTCCCTGCCGAAAAAGATCGCCTCGAGGGAGGGACCGCCCATGACCGATGACACGCTCATCGCCATCAAGCCCGAGATCGCCGCCACGGCGCGCGTGAACGCCGAGCGCCGCGCCGCCATGGTCGAGGAGGCCGGGCGCGACCCCGACGGGTTCTGGCGCAAGGAAATGTCGCGGATCGCCTGGATGAAGGCCCCGACGAAGATCAAGAACACGGATTTCACCGGCGACGTCTCGATCAAGTGGTTCGAGGATGGCGAGCTGAACGCCAGCGTCTCCTGCCTCGACCGGCACATCGCGGCAGGGCGCGGCGACCAGGTCGCCATCATCTGGGAGGGGGACGATCCGTCTGCCGACAGCAGGACGAGCTATGCCGAGCTGCACGCCCAGGTCTGCCGCATCGCCAATGCCTTGCGCGCGCTGGGCGTGAAGAAGGGCGATCGCGTCTGCATCTACCTGCCCATGATCGTCGAGGCGGCGGTGGCCATGCTGGCCTGCGCGCGCATCGGCGCCATCCATTCCATTGTTTTCGGCGGATTCTCGCCCGACAGCCTGGCCTCGCGCATCCAGGATTCCGAATGCTCGGTCCTGCTGACGGCCGATGAGGGCCGCCGCGGCGGGCGCAAGGTTCCTCTGAAGGCCAATGCCGACGAGGCGCTGCAGACCTGCCCCTCGATCCAGCACGTCCTGGTCGTCCGCAACACGGGCTCGCCCGTCCCGATGCAGGAAGGCCGCGACCTCTGGTGGCACGAGGCGGCCGCCGCGCAGCCCGCCACCTGCGAGCCGGAGCGGATGAACGCCGAGGACCCGCTCTTCATCCTCTACACCTCGGGCTCCACCGGAAAGCCCAAGGGCGTGCTGCACACCACGGGCGGCTACATGGTCTGGGCCAGCTTCACGCACGAGCTGGTCTTCGACTACCGCCCCGGCGAGATCTACTGGTGCACGGCGGATGTGGGCTGGGTGACCGGCCACACCTACATCGTCTACGGCCCCCTCGCGAACGGGGCGACCACGCTGATGTTCGAGGGCGTGCCCAACTACCCCGATTTCGGCCGCATGTGGCAGGTGGTGGACAAGCACCAGGTCAACATCTTCTACACCGCGCCCACCGCCATCCGCGCCCTGATGCGCGAGGGCGAGGGGCCCGTGAAGAAGGCCTCGCGCAAGACGCTGCGCGTGCTGGGCAGCGTCGGCGAGCCGATCAACCCCGAGGCCTGGCTCTGGTACTACCGCGTCATCGGCGACGAGCGCTGCCCGATCGTGGACACCTGGTGGCAGACCGAGACGGGCGGCATCCTGATCTCGCCGCTGCCCGGCGCCGTGGCCCAGAAGCCGGGTTCCGCGACGCTGCCGCTGCCGGGCGTCTTCCCCGCGCTGGTGGACGGGGACGGAAAGCTCCTGGAGGGGGCGACGGAGGGCAACCTCGTCATCACGGATTCCTGGCCCGGCCAGATGCGCAGCATCTACGGCGACCACGCCCGCTTCGGGCAGACCTACTTCTCCACCTTTCCGGGAAAATACTTCACCGGCGACGGCGCCCGCCGCGACGCGGACGGCTACTGGTGGATCACCGGCCGCGTGGACGACGTGATCAACGTCGCCGGCCACCGCATGGGCACGGCCGAGGTGGAGAGCGCGCTGGTCGCCCATCCCAAGGTGGCCGAGGCCGCCGTGGTCGGCATGCCGCACGACCTCAAGGGCCAGGGCATCTACTGCTATGTCACGCTGAATGCCGGCGTGGAGCCGACCGACGCGCTGAAGAAGGAGCTGGTCGCCTGGGTCCGCAAGGAGATCGGCCCCATCGCGACGCCGGATGTCATCCAATGGGCGCCCGGCCTGCCCAAGACCCGCTCGGGCAAGATCATGCGCCGCATCCTGCGCAAGATCGCCGCCAACGAGACCGACAGCCTGGGCGACACCTCCACCCTGGCGGATCCTGCCGTGGTGACGGAGCTGGTGGAGAATCGCGTGACGGCCTGAACCGGGTCGTTTTCAGGGCCCACCGGCCCCGCTCGCAGACCGTCACGAATCTGCCTGACGCCTGCAACGGAAGCCGTGCCATAGGCTTACCATCCGGACATGTTTTCGACGGAGGGTAAGCCTTGGCCACCGGCCTGATCGCTTTGCTGGACGACGTGGCGGCTATCGCCAAGGTCGCCGCCGCCACGCTCGATGACGTCGCCGGCCAGGCGGCCAAGGCGGGCGCCAAGGCCGCGGGGGTGGTGATCGACGATGCGGCCGTGACGCCGCGCTACGTCACCGGCTTCGCGGCCAATCGCGAGCTGCCGATCGTGCGCAAGATCGCCATCGGCTCGCTGAAGAACAAGCTGCTCTTCCTGCTGCCGGCGGCGCTGGCGCTGAGCGCCCTGGCGCCGTGGGCCATCACGCCGCTGCTCATGATCGGCGGTGCCTTCCTCTGCTACGAGGGCGCCGAGAAGGTCTACGAGGCGATCTGGCCGCATGCCGCCCACGAGCACGAGGCCGCCCTCGGCGAGGCGGCGAAGGACGCGCTCGCGCTGGAGGACGCCAAGGTCAGCGGCGCCATCAAGACCGACTTCATCCTCTCGGCCGAGATCATGGCCATCGCCCTGGCGACGATCCCCGACAGCGCCTTCTGGACCCAGGCGCTGATCCTGGCCGCTGTCGGCATCGGCATCACCGTGGGCGTCTACGGCGTGGTCGCGCTGATCGTGAAGGCGGACGACGCCGGCCTGGCGCTGGCGAGCGGGCGGCTGGGCGGGGGCGCACCGTTCCGGGCGATCGGCCGCGGGCTGGTGACCGGCATGCCGCCCTTCCTGAAGCTGCTGGGCGTGGTGGGCACGGCGGCGATGCTCTGGGTCGGCGGCGGCATCCTGCTGCACGGCTTCGAGGCCTATGGCTTCGGCGCCCTCCCGCACGCCATCCACGACGCCGTCTCGGGCTTCGGCGGCGCTGTCGAGTGGATCGCCACGGCCGCCGCCTCGGGGGTGATCGGCCTTGCGGTGGGCGCGGCGATCATCCCGCTGGTGGAGCGCGTGGCGGTGCCGCTGGCGAGGCGGCTGCGGCGGTCGGCCGCCGCCTGATCCGCACGGCCGCTCAGTCGTAGGTCGAGGCCATGCGCGGATCGTCCATCCGGCGCAGGAAGTCCAGGAACCAGGCGTAGCGCTCCGTCAGCAGGCCGATGGTCTGCGGCTGGAGCTCCCGGCGGTGGCGCCCCGGGGCGAGGTCGGCGCCGGACCAGCTCTGGCCGATCCAGGCGGGGTTCTGGCGGATGTTCGCGACGTTCTCCCGTGCCAGCGCCTCCCGCTGGGCTGCCGGGAGCGCCGCGATCGACGTGCCGAGAAACGCCGCGGAGCGCTGCGTCACCTCGTCGAAATGCAGGCAGTACATCGCATAGCCCACGAAGATGCGGTCGGGCGGCGCGATCCGCCGGGCCACCCTGAGGAAGCCCTTCAGCAGCGGGGTGTAGTCCTGCGCCAGCACCCAGTCGTCGATGCCCACCTCGGCCACGCGCCGGCGGCGCGCAGCCTCGGCCTCCGGCGTCTCGTCCGGAATCGGGTGGTTGAACTGCCACTGGAACTGGTTGCAGAGCAGGTCCCGCGGATCGCGCGAGTTGAGGATGAACCTGTAGTCGCGCAGGCGGGTGGCGGGGTTGAAGCGCTCGGGCGCATTGTGCAGCAGCATATGGTCCTGCGGCGGGGGCGATTCCTGCGACACCCGGTCCATCTGCCCGGCGGCATAGAAATTGGGCACCCAGGCGAGGGGCCGGTAGGACGGGCGCGCGATGGCCGAGAGCGCCCGGAACTGCGACCCGGTGGCGCTGGTGGGCGTCGAGAGGAAGATCACGCTCCGCATGGTGCGAGCCTAGGCCGGATCGGCTCGCGAACCGAGTCCGCGGCCGGACCCTGGGCAGGGTTTACAGGCCGCCGGCCCCAGCCGAGGCTGCGGCCACTGCCGGGAAGGGATCGCATGCTCAGGCTTCTGGGGCGCCGAAACGCTTACAACGTCCGCAAGGTGCTCTGGCTGCTGGACGAGCTCGGCCTCGCCTTCGAGCAGGAGGATTGGGGCCGCGATTTCCGGGCCACGAACGTCCCGGAATTCCTGGCGCTCAACCCCTTCGGCACCGTGCCGGTGCTGGTCGATGGCGAGGCGGCGCTGCGCGAATCCCATGTCATCCTGCGCTACCTGGCCTCGCGCGAGCATGCCTGGTCGCTCTACCCTCGCGCCCTCGTCCAACGCGCCCATGTCGAGGCCTGGATGGACTGGGTGGCCTACGACATGACCGTCGCCATGCGGGGCGCCTATCTCGGCGGCGAGCTGGGTCTGGAGCCCTGGTGCCAGCCGCAGTTCCTCGAGGTGGGGCGCGCGGAATACGCGAAGCGCATGGGCCAGCTCGATGCGGCGCTGGCGGCCGGTGGCCCTTTCCTGATCGGGCACGAGTTCACCCTGGCCGATATCCCCGCGGGCTTCGTGGTGCATCGCTGGTTCTCCATGTCGAAGCTGCCGGAGCGGCCCGAGATGAAGGCGCTCGGCGCTTATTACGAGCGCCTCTCCGAGCGGCCGGCCTTCCGGCGCCACATTCGCAACGGGCTGCCGTGAGCGCGGCGGCCGAGGCCGCCGGCGCGCGCCAGCGCGCCATGCTCGTCGGCACGCTGCTCGACAGCTCGCTGCTGTTCCTCATGCTCGGTGCCGCGACCTGGGGCAATTCGCTCACCCTGCTCGGCGATGCGATCCGTGGCGGCCTGCTGCTCCTGCTGGAGATCTGCCTGCTGGTCCTGATGCGCCAGATCGACCGCGGCCAGCTCGGCGGCTACGACTACGGCACCCGGAAGATCGAGCAGTTCGCCAATGTCCTGGTCGGCGCGGCGCTGATCCTGGCGGCGCTGTCGCTGGCCGCCGCCTCGCTGATGCGCAGCGCCGAGCCGGATCAGGACGCGACGGGCCTCGTCTTCGCCTGGCTGGTCGGGTTGCTGAATTTCGGCATCAACGGCTACGTGCTCTGGCGGCTGTGGCGCGTCGCGCGCGGGGGCGAATCCGTCATCATCAGCGGCCAGGTGGCCTCGCGGCTGATGAAGACGCTGGTCTCGGGCCTCGTGGCGGCGATCGTCGCGGTGAACGTCGTCCTCGTCGGCACGGCCGGGGGCGCGATGGCCGACATGATCGGCACCTTCGTCGTGGTCGTCACCATGATCCTCTTCGGCGGCAAGATCATCGGCGACGCGCTGCCGCATCTGCTCGACCACACGCTGAGCGAGCCGCGGCAGAGCGCCATCAACCGCGCGCTGGCCGATGATTTCGAGATGTTCGAGGCGTTCCACGCCGTCCGCACGCGGACGGAGGGCCGCGACGCCTGGATCGAGATCGAGCTCGGCTTCGATGGCGCGCACAGCTTCGCCGAGGTCAGCGCGGCGGCGGAGCATCTGGCGCGGCAGGTGATGCTGCGCATCCCGCAGGCGCGCGTGATCGTGATCCCGCGGCTGGTCGACATCGCACGACGGAAAGCCTGACGGGCTCCACCGATCGGCCGTTGTCGAATTTTTCCCGAATGGCTTGAATGGATTTGCGGAACAAGGCGATCGGGCTCAGGGTCGCAGGCATATGGACGCGGGAATCAGCGACAAGGCCGTCGACGAGCGGCAGACGGCACGGGCGCGCGAACGCGCCATGCTGGTCGGCTCGGTGCTCGACGTCTCGATCAACCTTACCAAGCTCGTCGCCGCGATCTGGGCGAACTCGCTCACCCTGCTCGGCGACTGGCTGCGCGGCGCGCTGCTGACGGTCCTGGACATCTTCCTGCTCGTCCTGCTGCGGAAGATCCATCGCGGCCGGATCGGCGGCTATGACTACGGCACGCGCAAGCTGGAGCAGTTCCTGAACCTGCTGGTCGGCTCGGCCATGATCCTGGCTGCGCTCTGGCTGGCCGTCGCCACCTACCTGCGCAGCGGGGCGCATCCGGAGCAGAGCGCGGCGGGGCTGCTCTTCGGGCTGGCCGCGTCGGGGGCGAACCTCGTCATCAACGGCTACGTGCTCTGGCGCCTGTGGCGGGTCGCCCGCGACGGCACCTCGGTCATCGTGAGCGGCCAGGCCGCCTCCCGTCTCATGAAGACGCTGGCCTCGATCGGCGTGGCCGTGGCCATCGGCGTGAACGCGGTCTTCCACGACACCCCGACGGGCGCCTGGGCGGATACGCTGGGCTCGCTCCTGGTGATGGTGACCATGGTGTGCTTCGGCGTGAAGATCATCAGCGACGCGCTGCCGCACCTGCTCGACCGGGCGCTGAACGAGTCGCGGCAGGCCCTCATCAACAATGCCCTGGCGAGCCAGTTCGAGGACTACGACGAACTGCGGGCCGTCCGCACCCGCACCGAAGGGCGCGACGCCTGGATCGAGATCGAGGTGGGCTTCGCGCCCGACCGCAGCCTCGGCGAGGTGGAGGCGGCGGCGGAACGGCTGGCGGAACATGTCCGCCGGCGCATTCCGCAGGCGCAGGTCCTGGTGATCCCGCGCGTGTCCCGGCGCTTCAGACGCTGAGCCGGTACACCCGCGCGGCCGTGCCGGAGAACAGGGCGGTCTTCTCGTCGGCACTGGCGCCGGCGGAGAGCCGCTTGAAGGCGTTCCACAGCGCGGCATAGCCGCACATGCCCTTGTCCACCGGGAAGTTGCTCTCGTACATGCAGCGGTCGACGCCGAAGAGCCCGACGAGGGTCTCGATCTGCGGGCGCCAGTCCTCCGCCAGCTCTTCCGAGGTCGGCGGGAGGTCGCGCGTGTGCCATTGCTTGCCGCTGACCTCCATCGCCAGCCCGCCGAGCTTCACCAGCACGTTCGGCAGCGCCGCCAGCGCAGTCATCGCCTTGCGCCAGTCGGCAAAGACCTCGGCCGCCTTTCCCTCATAGGGCCCGACGCCGAGCTGGCCGCCGCAATGGTTGACGATGATGGTCGTGCCCGGCGCGGCACGCGCCACCTCCAGCACCAGGGGAAGCTGCGTGAAATAGGCCCAGACATCGAGCGTCAGCCCCAGCTCGCCGAGCCGCTTCGCGCCCTCCTTGAAAGCGTCCGTGGTCAGCGGCCCCGGCGGCGGGACCTCGAGGTTGCTGCGCACGCGGGGCGAGGGATCCCAGGCGGTGCGGTTGCGCACGCCCTTGAAGCGGGCGCCGGAGACGGCGACATGCTCCTCCAGCAGCGGCTTCACGCGGTCGCCGAGCATCAGGTCCACCAGGCCCACGATGCCGGCGCAGGCGCGGGTCTTTTCACTCTCCGCGGCCTTGGCGACATCGGTCATGAAGCGCGTCTCGCCGAGCGAGCGCCGGGCCGCCTCGGCCGCCTCGTCGTACATCGAGGCGCATTGGATGAAGACCGTGGCGCGGATGTCGTGGCCGGTGCTGGTGTCGGCCAGCAGGTCCGGCAGCAGGTAGGTCTCGCCGTGGCGGTCCCAGATGTGGTGGTGCGGGTCGATGATCGGCAGCTCGGGCTCGAGGATCGACTCATGGTTCTTCGCCAGCCAGGCCTCGTCGATGGCGACGTGGCCGCCCGCGGTCAGCTTCACGCTCATCTCTGCTACTCCAGCCGGATGTTCGCCTCGGGGATGAACTTCGCCCATTTCTCGGTCTGCGCGCGGAAGAAGGCGGCGAACTGCTCCGGCGTGTTGGGGCCGGCCGTCAGGTCGCCGTTGCGCAGCGTCTCCTGGATGGCGGGATCGACGACGATCTCGTTCAGCAGCGCGCTGAGCCGCGCCACGATCTCGGGCGGCGTCCCGACCCGGACGAAGATGCCGTTCCACTCCGCCGTCTCGAAGCCCGGGATCGTATCCGAGATCGGCGGCAGCTCCGGAAAGGCGTTGATCCGCGGCGCGCCGGCGGTATGGGCCAGCGCCCGTAGGCCGCCGCTGCGCACATGCGGGACCGCGCTGTTGACGTTGCCGAAATACATCGGGATCGATCCGGCCAGCAGGTCGGCCAGGGCAGGCCCGCCGCCGCGATAGGGGATGTGCGTGGCCCGGAGCCCGGCGCCGCGCACGAAGAGCTCCATCACCAGGTGCTGCATCGAGCCGTTGCCGGAGGAGCCGATGGGGAAGTTGCCGTTGGCGGCGCGGATCAGCGCGATCGCCTCCGCCACGGAGCGGGCGGGGACGCTGGGATGGACGAGCATGAGCTGCGGCACGCTCATGGTCTGGAACACCGGCAGGAACTCGCGCACCGGCGAGAAGGGCAGGTCCCGCATGAGCGCGGGCGTGATCGAGATCGGCGTGGACTCGTTCATGATCGTGTAGCCGTCCGCCGGCGCCTGGATCACGGCCTGCTCGCCGATCACGCCCGTGGCGCCGCCGCGGTTCTCCACCACGAAGGGCTGGCCGGTCTTCTGCGAGAGGGCGTTGGCGTAGATGCGGCCCGTGAGGTCGGCCGCGCCGCCGGCGGGCCAGGGGACGACCATGCGGACCGGGCGGTTCGGCCACGGCGCCTGGGCAAGGGCCGGCGCGGCGAGGGCGGCGGCGGAGCCGGCGAGGAGCGCGCGGCGTGGAACGGGAAGAAGCGGCTTCGACATGGCGGACATTTCCCTCATGGCCGCCCCTTCCCGGGGGCGGCATTGCGGGCAGCATGTCAGTTGATCGCCCGGCCCGCCAGGGGCCGGCGTCCTTATAAGGCTCAGGCCTCGCCGAGCAGCGGCTTCCGCGCCGCGCAGAAGGCGTCCACCGCCGCCACGTAGCGCGCGCATTCGGCATCGCCGACCGGCAGGCTCATCGCCACCATGCCGCGCCGGGCGATGTAGATGCCGGCTGCCATCAGGTCGAGGAAGAAGAGCTCGCGCAGCCCGTCCTCCGTCGCGCTGGAGGCGTAGGGGCGCAGCACCGGCTCGCTGCGGAAATGCGGCTGGATCATGCTGCCGATCCCGGTGAACTGCATCGGCACCTTGTGCTTCGCGCAGACGGCGTTGAGCGAATCCCGCAGCGCATCGCCGCGCGCGCGCAGCGCCTCAGAGGTCTCCTCGGTGAAGATCTCGCCCATGGCGACGACGCCCGCCGACATGGAGAGCACGTTGTTGTTGAAGGTGCCGCCATGCGGCAGCGCCTTCGGGTTCGCCGGGTCGTACATGCCCATGATATCAGCGCGCCCGCCGAAGGCGCCGAAGGACATGCCGCCCGCGATGTACTTCCCGAGCGTGGTCAGGTCCGGCGTGATGCCGTGCAGCTTCTGCAGGCCGCCCGCGCTGTGGCGGCTGGTCATCACCTCATCGAAGGTGAGCACGATGCCATGCGCCGTCGCTTCCTCGCGCAGCATGGCCAGGAATTCGCGCGACGCGGGGATGCAGCCGCCGCTGCCCATCATGGGCTCGAGGAGGATGGCCGCCAGCTCGTCCTTGTGCTCGCGGATCAGGGCGCGCGTGGCCTCGACGTCGTTGTAGGGCGCGAGCGTCACGGGGAAGGGCGCGTTCACCGCGCTGCCGCCGCCCACGAAGGTCATCATGCCGCCGTGGTAGCCGCCGTTCATCGCGAGCAGCCGCGTCTTCCCCGTGAAGGCCCGCGCGGCGGAGAAGGCGAAGAGATTCGCCTCCGTGCCGCTGTTGGTGAAGCGCACCAGCTCGATCGAGGGGAAGCGCGCGCAGATGATCCCGGCGAAGACGGACTCCCGCTCGCCGGCTGCGGCCAGGTTCAGCCCGCGGCCGATCGCGCCCTCGATCGCCTTGACGATGCGCGCCTCGGAATGGCCGAAGATGCCGGCCGTGTACTCGCCGCAGAGGTCGAGATAGTCGTGCCCGTCGATGTCCCTGAGGTAGCAGCCCTGGCCGCTCTCCATCGCCGTCGGGAAGGGCGAGTAGTACAGCGTCGAGCGCGTGTTGCCGCCGGGCATGACCTGCTTCGCGCGCTCATAGGCGGCGGCGCTCTTCGGGCGGGCGGCGACGTAGCTCTCGCGCGCATCGGCGAGCGCCGTGTCGAGATCGGTGTTGCGCGGGGCGGTGACGGTGTCGAGCGGCGACATGCTGTGTTCCTCGGTTATTGCCAGAGCCAGGAGATGAGCAGCCCGCCCTGCGTCCAGATGCGGTTCGGCCCGCGCTCCATGCCGAGCCCGCCGGAGCCGGCTGTGCGCTCGTAGAGTTCGCCATAGTTGCCGATGGCGCGGACGACGTCATAGGCGAAGCTGGCCGAGATGCCGAAGCCCGTGCCGACATTCTCGACGAGGCCGAGGAAGCGGCGGATCGACGGGTCCGTCGTGGTGCGGCGGATCTCCTCGGCATTGGCGCGGGTGATGCCGAACTCCTCGGCCTGGATCAGCGCGAAGACGGTCCAGCGCGTCAGCGTGGCCCATTCCGGGTCGCCGTTGCGCACGAGGATGCCGTGCATCTCCTTCTGGATCAGGTCCGGCAGCAGGACGAGCGAGCTGGGGTCCGGCGCGGCCAGGCGGTTGGCCGAGAGGTTGATCATGTCGTTGCTGATGGCGTCGCAGCGGTCGGCCAAAAAGGCCTCCAGCACGGCGGGCGGCGTGTCGAAGGAGATCGTCCGGAAGCGGATGTTGTTGGCCCGCGCGAAGTCCTCGAGGTTGCGCTCGATGATGCTGCCCGTGGTGCCGCAGATGGTGCCGCCGTTGAGGTCGGTGGCCTTCGTCGCGCCGGTGCGGCGATGCACGAGGATGCCCTGTCCCGTGAAGAAATGGGCCACGGTCTGCGTCAGGCCCATCGTGCTGTCGCGCGAGATGGAGAGCGCCGTGGTGCGCGTCAGCATGTCCACCTCGCCGGACTGCAGCGCGGTGAAGCGGCTCTGCGCGGTGGTGGGCACGAAGCGGACCTTCTCCGGATCGCCGAAGACGGCGGTGGCGACGGCGCGGCACATCTCGACATCGAAGCCCTGCCAGCGGCCGGCGCTGTCGGGCATCGACATATGCGCGACGCCGGTGGAGACGCCGCAGCGGACATAGCCGTTGCGGCGGACGCCATCGAGCGTGGCGCCGGCGAAGGCGGGCATGGCGGAGAGGAGCAGCGCGGCGGCGGCCGCGACGAGCGGGCGGAGCAGGTCGTGGCGCAAGGGCGGATCTCCTTTTGGGGGTGACAACAGCCGGCGGAGTGTGATCACGATGGCGACAGGAGCGTAATCACGGCATGACGGCCCTGCAATCGGAATCGGATGCGGAAGCGACGGGATCGCTGGAGGAGCGCGCCTATGCGGCGCTGCGCCACGCGCTGATCCAGGGCGCCTTCCCGCCGGGCGAGAAGCTTTCCATCCGGCGGATCGCCTCGGCGCTCGGCGTGAGCCCCATGCCCGCGCGGGCGGCGCTGCGCCGGCTCGCGGCCGAGCGCTGCCTGGACATCGCGCCGGGCGGCGGCGCGATCGTGCCGCTCATCACGCGCGCGGCCTATCGCGAGATCATGCGCGTGCGCGTGCTGCTGGAGCCCGAGGCCGCGGCGGCGGCGGTGCCGAAGCTGGCGCGCAAGGACATCGCCGCCCTGGCCGAGCTGGCCGCCGAGGCGCGCGCCGCCCGCGCCCGGGGCGACGAGGAGACCTATCGCCGCGACGACCGCATGCTGCACCAGCGCTTCTACGAGGCGGCGGGCGAGCCCCTGCTCCTTTCGATGATCGAGCTGCTGTGGCTGCGGCGCAGCCCGGTGATGGCGCTGGCCAAGCCGCTGATGCCGGCGCGCCGCGACGCCGACGACCACGCGGCGCTGCTGGCCGCGGCGCGGGCCAAGGACCCGGCTGCCGCGGCGGAGGCGGTGCGCAGCGAGATTCTCCGCGCGGGGGAGTATGTGCTGTCGCGCGTGCGCTTCCCGGAGGATCCGGCGCCGGCCGCGGAGGGGTGGAACGGGCTTGCCCGGATTCGGTGAAAATTTCCCGAAAAACTTCATCAACTGTGAAAATCGACTTGAGCGCCCGGCCGCTCGGCGATAGCTGAGAAGGGATGATTCTCGCCTCGCTCCCCCGGGCAGCCACGCATCTGCCTTATGAGGCGGGCGACTTCCGCATGTCGCTCGGGCTGACCTCCATCGCCGAGGCGGACTGGATCGACATCGACGAGCACTACCCCGCACATCTCGCCGAGCGCCGGCGGCTGCTGCAGGAGCGCCGGCCGGAAGTCCTGGCGGAAGCCCCGGGCTCCGAGCCCATGCAGGCGGAGCTGCTGGCGATCCTGGCCGGCCATCTCTGCGGTCACCATCCGGACTGGTTCTCCCGCCGCGGCGAGGAGCTGGAGAACCGCCTGCTGGGCGAGACCCTGCGGCTGTCCGGCGCTCCGCTGGAGACCGCAGGCCGCCTCGTCCAGGAGGATTTTTGCCTGTTGCGCGAGGAGGAGGGCGCCACGCTGCGCCTCGTCGCCGCCGTGCTCTGTTTCCCAAGCCGCTGGCGCCTCGCCGAGAAGATCGGCCAGCCGCTCGGCCCCATCCACGGGCCTGTGCCGCTCTACAAGGACCGGCTGGAACGGCCGGTGGACCGCTTCCTCGCCTCGCTGAAGCCCGGGCGCCTGGCCCAGCGGCTCAACTGGTCCGTCATGGACGATGCCGCGCTCTTCCAGCCGACGGGCCACGGCATTGCCGAGGGCGAGAGCCCCATCATGCCTGGGACCGCCGGCGAGCGGCTCGTCCTGCGCGTGGAACGCCAGACCTTCCGGCGCCTGCCGGAGACGGGCGGCATCGCCTTCGGCATCCGCATCCATGTCGCGCCGCTGGCCGCGATCGCCGCGATCCCAGGCGAGGCCGCGCGCCTGCGCGAGGCGGTGCTGGCCCTGCCGCCGGAGATGGCACGCTACAAGAGCATCGCGCCCTTCCGCGCGGCACTTCTGGCCTATCTGGAGCGCTGCGCCTCATCACATCCGTGAAAATCGGGTTGCGCTCTTTCACGGACGGTCCGACACTTTATACAGACTCAGACGGAGCGATGGCATGTCGGTGGATTCAGCCGGAGAGATCTCGACCGAAACCGGCCCCTATTCCGCGCACCGGCCCGTCATCGCCGCGACGCGCCATGTCGTCTCCGCCGGCCACTACCTCGCCGCCGAGGCCGGCTTCCACGTGCTGGAGGCCGGCGGCAATGCCGTCGATGCGGGCGTGGCCGCGGCCATGGTGCTCGGCGTGGTGCACAGCGACCAGGTGAACATCGCGGGCGTCGCGCCCATGATCATCTTCATGGCGGAGACGGAGGAGCTCGTCGTCATCGACGGGCTCGGCCGCTGGCCCGCCGCGGCCAACTGCGACTACTTCCAGCGCGAGCACGGCGGCGAGATTCCGCACGGCATCATGCGCACCATCATCCCCGCCGCGCCCTATGCGCATCTCACCGCGCTCGAGCGCTACGGGCGGATGAGCTTCGGCGAGGTCGCCTCCTTCGCCACGCGCTTCGCGCGCGACGGCTTCATCATGTACCCCTTCCTCAACACGCAGCTGAAGATGGTCGAGGCGCGCAACGCGCGCTGGCCCTCCAATGCGGCTGTGATGCTGCCGAACGGCAAGACGCCCGAGATCGGCGAGCTCTTCGTGCAGTCGGACCTCGGCCGCTCGCTGCAATACATGGCCGACGAGGAGAAGGCCGCGCTGGCCCGCGGCGGCGACCGCAAGGCCGGGCTGCGGGCTGCGCGCGACGCGTTCTACCGCGGCGACATCATGCGCAGCATCACGCGCTACCACGCCGAGAACGGCGGCTGGCTGACCGAGCGCGACATGGCCGACTACAGCGTGCGCATCGAGAAGACGCAGATGGCACAGTATGGCGACCTCGAGATCCACTCCTGCGGCTTCTGGTGCCAGGGCCCGGCGCTGCCGCAGGCCATGGGCATCCTGCGTGGCGTCGACCTCGGCGCGATGGGCCACAACACGCCCGAATACATCCACCACGTGGCCGAGGCGCTGAAGCTCACCTTCGCCGATCGCGAGCGGCACTACGGCGACCCGGACTTTCTGGATGTGCCAGCGGAAATCCTGCTGTCCGAAGAGTATGCCGCGCAGCGCCGCGCCCTCATCGATCCGGCGAAGGCCTGGCCGGAGATGCCGCCCGCGGGCATCATCCGCCCGAACCAGAATCCGTTGGCCGCGCCGACGCCCACCATGGTCGAGCCCGCGATTCCGCCGCTCGACACCTCCTATGCCTGTGCGGTGGACCGCTGGGGCAACGCGATCTCGGTGACGCCGAGCGACGTCTCCAGCGACACGGTGATCATCCCCGGCACGGGCCTCGCACCCTCCTCGCGCGGCTCGCAGTCGCGCGCCGATCCCGAGCATCCGGCGGCGCTGGCGCCCGGCAAGCGGCCGCGGCTCACGCCCAATCCGGCGATGGCGATGCAGCGCGGCAAGCGCGTGATGCCGCTCGGCACGCCCGGCGGCGACAGCCAGGTGCAGGCGATGGTGCAGGTGCTGCTCAACATCGCCGTCTTCGGGATGGACCCGCAGACGGCGATCGAGAAGCCGCGCTTCATCTCCTACAGCCATCCCGATTCCTTCGCGCCGCACCCCTATTATCCGGGCCGTCTCTGCCTGGAGGGCCGCATCCCCGAGGAGACGGGCGAGGCGCTGCAGAAGCTGGGCCACGACATTCGCCGCTGGCCGGACTGGCTCTGGCGGGCGGGTGGCGTCTGCCTCATCGATTCCGACAGCACCAAGGGCATCCACCGCGCCGGAGCCGATCCGCGCCGGGCGGCGGCCTATGCGGTCGGCTGGTAGGGACTGACGCCAACAAGCACGGCGAGCGCCCTTCAGCTTCGGGAAGCCATCGCCCCATGATTTCAATTTCGAGTACACGTCGTGCATTGCTCGGGGGCGCGCTGGCCGCGGCCGCCGGCCCCGCCTTCGCCCAGGAGGCGGGCTTTCCGTCGCGCCCCGTGCGCATCCTCGTGCCCTTCCTGCCGGGCGGCTCGGTGGACCTGCTCTCGCGCCTGCTGGGCGAGAAGCTGCGCGAACGGCTGGGCCAGCCCTTCATCGCGGAGAACCGCGCCGGCGCGAACGGCACCATCGCCATGGACGTGCTCGCGCGCGCCGCGCCCGACGGCTACACGCTCGCCGCCATCACCGTCAGCCAGATGCTGGTGAGCAAGCATTTCTATCCGCACATGACCATCGAGCCCGAGCGCGACATCGTGCCGGTCTCGCTGACCTGGGAGCTGCCGAACGTCGCGGTCATCGCTGCCGACAAGGTGCCGGCGCGCGACATGGCTGGATTCATCGCCTGGGCGAAGGCGCGCCCGAACGGCATCAGCATCGGCCATCCCGGCGTCGGCAGCGGGCCGCACATGGCGGCCGAGATGTTCCCGACGCTGGTGGGCGCGAAGGCGACGACGGTGAGCTATCGCGGCGCGGCGCAGGTGGTGCCGGCGCTGCTCTCCGGCGAGATCGACTTCGCCATCGACAACCTCGCCTCCTACGTGCCGGCGATCCAGCAGGGCCTGCTGATCCCGCTCGCGGTCACGGTGCGCGAGCGCTGGCCGCGCCTGCCGCAGGTGCCGACCATGGTGGAGGTGGGGCTGCCGCAGGTGATGGTGACCTCCTGCGCCATGTTCTCCGCGCCGGCCGGCACGCCCATGGCGATCCGGACGAAGCTCTCCGAGGCGCTGATCGAGATCGCGAAGGATCCGGCCTTGCAGGATCGTTTCCTGGATGCCGGCGCGCAGCTTCTGAGCAGCACGCCCGCCGAGGCGGCGGCGCGCACAACGGGCGACCGCCAGCTGTGGTCGGACCTCGTGCGGATTTCCGGCGCCGGCCCAACTTGACGCAGGGGTCCGGGGAGCCCGTGGCTCCCCGGATTCAGCCGACGCGCGTCCCGTAGAAGATCGGCGTCCCCCGCGGCACGTTGCTGACGCGCTTGCGATAGGCGGTCGGATGCCGCCAGCGTCCGCCCGGGATATAGGGCACGTCCTGCCACATCTGCAGCTGCATGTCCCGGCAGATGGCCTTGCGCGCCGCCTCGTCCGGCGCCGAGAACCAGGCGGTGCGCAGGCTCTCGATCCGCTCGCTCGTCGGCCAGCCGGCCCAGGCGCGCGCGCCGTTGCCGCGGATCGCGAGATGCGCCGCCGGGTCCCACATATCGGTGCCGGGCAGGAAGGTCGCCGTCGCGTTCCAGCCGCCACGGTCGATGGAATCGCGGTTGTTGCGCCGCGTGAGCCAGGCGCCGAAGTCGAGCTGCACGAAGTCGATGTTCATGCCCGCCTGCTTGAGCTGGTCGGAGACGACGACGCAGAGCGTGTTGGTCGCCGTGTTGTTCGCGGCCGTGAGGAAGACCACGCGCTCGCCGTTGTAGCCGGCCGCGGCCAGGTCACGGCGGACCTTCGCGAGGTCGCGCGGCGAGGTGAGGACCTCGATGCCGGCGTTGGAGGCCATGGGCGATTCCGGGCAGAAGGCGCCGACGCCGTCCGTCGTCAGGCTGGCATCGGACCCCGCCACCGCGCCCACCATGTCGGCCTGGCTGATCGCGCCGAGGATGGCCCGGCGGATCGCCGGATTGTCGAAGGGCGGCTGCAGGTGGTTCAGCCGGATGATGCCCATGTAGCCCGTGCGGTCGATGACATCGATGGCGATGTTCGGGTCGCGCCGCAGCGTGGGCAGCATGTCGATCAGCGGCCGCTCCCACCAGTCGATCTCGCCGCGCTGGAGGGCGGCGAAGGCGGTGCCGTCGTCGGGGATCGTGACCCATTCGACGCGGTCGAGATGCGCGATCTTCGGGCCGGCGGTGAAAGAGGGCGCGCCGTCCGGCCGCGGCACGTAGCCGTCGAACTTCGCATAGACGGTCCGCACGCCGTCCACGCGCTCGTTCGCGACGTAGCGGAAGGGCCCGCTGCCGACGACCTCGGTGAGCGGGCGGTTGCCGGCCGTGCCGGCCAGCCGCGCGGGCATGATGACGGGCAGGAAGGCCGTGCTCTTGCCGAGCGCGTCGGGCAGCAGCGGGAAGGGCGCCCTGAGGCGGAAGACGACCTCCTTGTCGGAGGCGGCGGCGATCTCGTCGGTGACGGCCATCAGCGACTGGCCGAAGGCGTCCACGCGGCCCCAGCGCTGGAGGCTTGCCACGACGTCGCTGGCCAGCACCGGCTCGCCGTCATGGAAGCGCAACCCGTCGCGCAGGGTCAGGCGCCAGAGCCTGCCGTCGTTCTCCACGACGTGGCCCGCGACCATCTGCGGCTGCGCCTTGAGGTTCTCGTCCTGGCCGTAGAGCGTGTCGTAGACCATCAGCCCATGCAGCCGCGTGACGAAGGCCGCGGTGTAGACCGGATCGAGGATGGAGAGGTCCGAGTTGGGCACGAATTTGAGCTGGCGCGACGTCTGCGCGCCGGCGGCGAGGGGGGCCGAGAGCGCGCCGATGCCGGCGGCCTTGATGATGTCACGACGACGCATGGCGATCCTCCGGCACGGCGAGGACCCTTCCGGGACTCGCGCCATGCAAAAACTGGCCGTCGGCTTTTCCTCTGTGAAAAATCTTGCGGATTTTTTCTCTGGTGTGAAGCCCGAATCGCATTCGTTACGTGCGGCGCTTGCCTGTCGCGACGAAACCCGGGATGTGCTGTCGCAGCCCCAGATTCGAAGGATTCCCGTGGCGGACAAGCCGGACCCAGCGCAGCCCCTCCAGATCGGCCGGCAGATCCGCGAGCTGCGCAAGGTGAAGGGCCTCACCCTGGCCGAGGTCGCGGGGCGGCTGGGCGTCTCGATCGGCTATCTCAGCCAGATCGAGCGCGACCGCTCGCGCCTGCAGATAGGCACGCTGAAGGCGATCTGCGACGTGCTCGACGTCCACATCAACTGGTTCTTCCAACCCCAGCCGGACCGGCCGCCCGAGGAGGTGGAGTACATCGTCCGCGCCGACAGCCGCCGCCGCATGACCTTCACCGGCCTCGGCATCCGCGAGGAGCTGGCCTCGCCCAACCTCGCGGGGCCGCTGGAGCTGCTGGTGAGCACGATCGAGCCCGGCGCCGACAGCGGCGAATACAGCCATGACGGCGCCGAGGCGGGCTTCGTGCTGAGCGGCCAGCTCACGCTCTGGATCGGCGAGCGCTGCTTCGAGCTGCGCGAGGGCGACAGCTTCTCCTTTCCCAGCACGCTGAGCCATCGCTGCCGCAATCCCGGCTCCGTCGTGACGCGGGTGCTCTGGGTGGTGACGCCGCCCTCCTACTGAGGGGCGGGGCCGATGCGCTCCAGCAGGGCGGCGAAGCGGGGCAGGCCGCGCAGGTGGTCGAAGCGCTGGTCGGTCTTCAGCCAGGCCATCGAGAGCTCGCGCCGGCGCACCGTCTCCTCCAGCGCCTCCAGGCAGCGCGCGTCGTCGCGCAGCGCAGCGGCCAGCGTCGCCCGGGCGAAGCCGGAGGCGCCGCCGTCTCCCGCCGCCAGCAGCCGCGCCCCGCGATCCGGCTCGCCGAGCCAGGCCTCGATCTCCGCGGCGGCGAAGGCCAGGCCCGGCAGGACTTCCGCGCCATCCCCGATCCCGGCGGCGATTGCCCGCGCGCCATCCGGCCGGCCGCCGAAGACATGCGCCAGGGCGACGGCCATCAGCACCTCGCCATGCGTCCGCTCGGCCGCGCGTTCCGCCCGGTCGTCGAGCAGGAGATGGTAGCGGCGCGCCTGGTAGTGGCTGACCGCCTCGGCGATGTCCTGCTGGATGGAGAAGGGCTCGATGGAGCGCGCCGTCCGGAACAGCCGCTCCGCCTCGCCGTGCCGCTCCAGGATGGTGAGGAAGACGGCGTAGAGGCGCGCCGCGCGGGCGTTCTGGTTGAAGCCGAGGGCCTTCTGGAACCCGGCATTGGCCGCCTCGCGGTCCCAGTCGAACCAGGCCGCGATCGTGGCCAGCGCGCATTGCGCCTCCGCCGAGCCCGGATCGATCTCCAGCGCCCGCCGCGCCGCGGGCCGCGCGGCGGCGGAGGCGGCCGCGTGGTCGATCAGACCGAGGCGGAACAGGTCGCAATGGACATCGGCGATGCCGGAATGGCCGCGCGCGTAGTCGGAGGCCAGCCCGTTGACGCGGGAGAAGATCCCGAGCGCCTCCCGCAGCGCGGCCGGCGTCTGCCGGTCGAGGAGCTGCCGGGCCCGGTAGACCAGGGCGCTGGCTTCGATCGCCATGGGCCTGGGCCCCGCCTGGCGCTCCCGCAGGGGCGAGCTGTCGAAGCGGGCCCGGCTGAGGGCCGTCGCCGCGATGCGCTCCTGCAGCCGCATCCGCTCCTGGTCGGGCGCGTCGAAGCGGTCGGACCAGACGGCGAAGCCGTTCGGGTCGGACATCTCCAGGGTGACGCGGATCATGTCGCCGTCGCGCCGCACCGTGCCCTGGAGGACCCCGTCGACGCCCAGCTCATGCGCGAGCTGGGCCAGGGAATAGGCGCGGTCCCTGTACTGGAAGCTGGTGCTGCGCGAGGCGACGCGGATCCCCGCCTCGCGCTCGAAGGCGAAGATGAGCTCGTCGGTCAGGCCGTCGGCGAAGCTCTGGTCCTCCGCGCCACCGGACAGGGCGCGGATGGGCATGATGGCCAGCGCGGCGCCCGATCCCTTCCCGAAGATCGGCTCCTGCGCGGAATCCTTCGGGGCGGAATCCTCCGGGGCGGCGCCGTTGGCCGGACGCTCGGCGCCGCACGGCGCAAAGACGGGAACATAGCCGCCTGTGGGAAGGCTGATCCGGATCGCGTCGGCGCGGCCCTCGCCCTCGTAGTAGTCCTGGAGCTTGCGGCGGAGGCGGCGCGCCTCGACGCGCACGGTCGAATCGATCCGCGGGTCGTAGGGCGGATCGCGCCCATAGACCGCATTGCCGATGGCGGCCTCCCGGAGCGAGCCGGCCTTGCCCTCGAGGGCCTCGTTCACCACGAAGCGCAGCAGCACCACGAGCCGGTCGGAGCCCGCGAAGAGGGCGCTCCGCTCCAGCCGGTCCAGCTGTGCGCGAATCTCGGCGGGGGAGAGGTCCCGGCTCTCGGGCAATCGGCGCGTCCTTCGTCATCCGGTCGGGCCCGAGGCTAGGGCGAATTGCGAGGGGGGTCACGCCGGCACCGGGGTCTCGGCCCCGGCCGGACGGACTCACAGTGAGCCGGCCTCGGCCGCGCGCGGGCTCACATGCGGCGACCGGTCCGGGCGCGTAGCTTGCCGGCAGGCCGAGCCGTGACAGGCCTGCCGGCGCGCCGGCAATATGAACTTCCGAACTCGAGCAGGCTTCGCACATGGCAGGTTTCGCGCCCCTACGCTGGGTCATCGGGGCGGGCGCGCTGGCGGCGCTCGGCACGGTGCTGTGGTTCGCCACGCGGCCCCCGCCGCTGACGGTGCAGGGCGAGGTCTCGGCCGACCGGGTCGACATCAGCCCGCGCGTCTCCGGTCGCATCGCCCGGCTCGGCGCCATGGTCGGCGACACGGTGCAGCAGGGCGCCGTGCTCGCCGAGCTGGAGAGCCCCCAGCTCGTGGCGGCCCTGGCGGCCGCGCAGGCGGCGCTGGGCGTGGCCCGGGCCGACCTGGCCCGCGTCAGCAGCATCCGGCCGGAGACCGTCGCGGCGCGCCGGGCCGAGCTCGAGGCCGCCCATGCCGACGTCGTCCTCTACCAGGAGGCCTACAGCCGGCAGGCGCAGCTCGTCCGCTCCGGCAACACGCCGCAGGCACGCGTGGACGAAGCGACGCGCAACCTCGAGACCGCGATCCGCAAGCAGGAATCGGCCCAGGCCGCGCTGCAGCTGGCGATTGCCGGCGCGAGCGCCGAGGAGCGCGCGCTGGCCGCGGCGCAGGTGGAGCAGGCGCAGGCCGCCCTGCAGCAGCGGCAGGTCGACGTGGCGGAGCTCACCGTGCGCGCGCCCATCGCCGGCCAGGTCACGACGCGCGTCGCCGAGCTCGGCGAGAATTTCTCCCCCGGCGCGCCGCTCTTCTCGCTGGTCGACATCCGCAACGCCTGGTTCACCTTCAACATCCGCGAGGACCTGCTCGCCGGCCTCGCCATCGGCGACAGCTTCGAGGTCACGGTGCCGGCGCTCGGCTCGGCGGTGGTTCCGCTGCGCGTCACGGTGATCAACGCGCAGGGCCAGTTCGCGACCTGGCGCGCCACCCGCGCCACCGGCGACTTCGACCTGCGCACCTTCGAGGTCCGCGCCGTGCCGACGCGGCCCGTGGAAGGGCTGCGCCTGGGCATGAGCGCGATCGCCGCCTGGAACCGGCGGGCGCCGCGCGCAGGCACGCCCCCGGCGGGCAGCCCCTGAAATGACGCCGCGCCGCGCGCTGCGTCCCGGCTTCCGGCTGGTCTTCTGGCGCGAGCTGGGGTGGCTGCGCCGCCGCCCCTTCCTGCTGGTGCTGACGACCGTCTCGCCGCTCGCGCTGATGGCGCTGCTGACGGCGGTCTTCAGCGCGGGCCTCGCGACGCGGCTGCCCATCGCCGTGCTGGACCTCGACGGAACGGAGCTCTCCCGCACCGTCATCCGCACGGTGGACGCCACGCCCGACGTCGCCGTCAGCCAGCGCGTGAGCGACCTGGGCGAGGGCCGCGCGATGATCCTCTCGGGACGCGTCCACGGGCTGCTGCTGCTGCCCGTGAACCTGGAGCGCGACGTCACGGCCGGGCGCCGGCCGGAGGTCGTGTTCTTCTACAACACGCAGCGGCTGACCGCGGGCAACCTTGCGCTGCGCGGGGTCAGCAACGCCGTGCCGACCGTCGCCGCGGGCATCCGGATCTCGCTGCGCACCGCGCAGGGCCAGCCCATGGAGGTGGCGCAGTCGGATCTCACGCCCATCCCGGTGCAGACCCATGCGCTGTTCAACCCGACGCTGAACTACGTGCACTTCCTGCTCGCGGCCCTGCTGCCGAGCGTGCTGCAGGTCGTCGTGGTGACGGCGATGGCCTATTCGGTCGGGCTGGACGTCGAGACGCCCCATCGCCTGCACAGCCTGCGGCGGCTCGGCGGTGGGCTCTGGCCGGCGGTGGCGGGCAAGATCCTGCCCTACACCCTGCTCTTCCTGATGGTCCTCGGCCTGTCCGACGCGGTGCTCTTCGGCGTGCTCGGCATGCCCCTGCGCGGGGATCGCGGGCTGCTGCTGCTGGCGGCGCTGCTCTTCATCCTCGCCTGCCAGCTCCTCGGCACGCTGCTGGCCCTGACCCTGCGGCCGATGGGCAGCGCCGTCAGCATCGCCACCCTGCTGACGGCACCGGCCTTCGGCTTCATGGGCATCGGCTTCCCGCGGATCGGCATGAGCGCCTTCGCCCATGGCTGGGGCGCGATCCTGCCAGGGACCTGGTTCCTCACCGCCCGGATCGACCAGACCATCCGCGGCACGCCGCCGGCCCTCTCCGCGCGGCCGCTGCTGATCCTGCTGGCCATCGCCGTCGGGCTGGCCGCCCTCGTCGCGCTCCGGCTGGAGAGCCTGCGGGCCGCGCGGGTGTCGGGCGAGGCGGCCGCGTGAGCGGCATCCTCGCCACCTTCCGGGGCGAGCTCCACCGCATCTTCGCGCTGAAGCCGGTCTTCGCCACGCTCGTCCTCGCGGTGGCGATCTACGCGGCCTTCTACCCGCAGCCCTATCTCAACGAGGCACTGCGCGACGTCCCCATCGCCGTCGTGGACGCCGACAACACGCTCAGCAGCCGCGAGCTGGCCCGCCGCATCGACGCGACGCCGGACGTGGCCGTCGCACTGGTCCTGCCCGACCTGCCCGGCGCCGAGCGCGCGGTCCAGGCGCGCAGCATCCACGGCATCCTGGTGATCCCGCGCGAATTCGAGCGCGACCTGCTGCACGGCCGCTCCGCGCCGGTCGCGCTCTATGCCGATGCCGGCTATTTCCTCATGTACCAGCGCCTCTCTGGCGGCGTGACGGCGGTGGCCCGGACCTTCGGCGCGGAGATGGAGGCGGCGCGGCTGGTCGCGCTCGGCGTCGACCCCGCTCTGGCACTGGCCGCCGGCGACCCGATGCCGCTGACCGCGGTCGCCCTGTTCAACCCGCAGGGCGGCTACGCGACCTATGTGCTGCCGGCCGCTTTCGTGCTGATCCTGCAGCAGACGCTGCTCATCGGCGTGGGGCTGCTCGGCACCCTGCCTCGCCCCTTGGCCGGCGCCTGGGCAGCCGAAGCCTCGCCGGTCGCCACGGTGCTGGGCAAGCTGCTCGCCTATCTCACGATCGAGACGGTGGCCGTGCTGCTCTACCTGGTCGTCCTGCCCTTCCTCTACGGCATCCCGCGGCTTGGTCCGCTGGGGGCGATCCTCTTCGTCGCGCTGCCCTTCGTCCTGGCGGTGGCCGGCCTCGGCCTGGTGGTCGCGGCGGCCTTCCGCCGGCCGCTCGTCGTGCAGCTGGTCTTCGCCGCCGTGGGGCTGCCCTTCTTCTTCCTCGCCGGCTTCGCCTGGCCGGTCGAGTCCATCCCGGAGGCCATCCGCTGGATCGCGCTGCCGGTGCCCAGCTCGACCGCGATCGACGCCCTCGTGCGGGTGTCCCAGCTCGGCGCCCCGCTCCCGGCCGTGCGGGACCAGATCCTGGTGCTCTGGGGGCTGGCCGCCCTCTACGGCACGCTCGCCGTGCTGCTGGAGGCGCGGCGGGGCGGCACACCCGTTCTCGCGCAGGCCCTGGAATAGCGCTTCACTGCGGCTTCACGCCCCTCACGACGAGCCCTGATGTCCGAAGCCTCCACCTTCCTGGCCATGATCGAGGATCCCATCGTCCAGGTCGGCACGCTCGCGGTCGTCGGCGCGCTGCTCACCCATGTCGTCCTGCGGAAGCATCCCCGCCGCCGGCTCTTCGGCCAGGTCGGATTCTTCGTCGCCCTCACCGCCCTGCTGATGTACCACGGCATCGTCCCCTACGAGGCGACCCCGGACGAGACGGACACGCTGCAGCGCGTCTTCATCGGGCTGGCCAAGGTGGTCTGGTGGATCAACGCCACCCTGTCGCTCGCGGGCTTCGTGCGGGTCTTCCTCATCCTGGAAGGGCAACCGCGCGAGGGCCGGCTGATCCAGGACCTCGTCGTCGGCGTCATCTATGTCGGTGCGACCCTGTCGGTCGTGGCCTATGTCTTCTCCTTTCCGGTCGGCACGCTGATCGCGACCTCCGGCGTCTTCGCCATCATCCTCGGCCTCGCCCTGCAGAGCACGCTGAGCGACGTTTTCTCGGGCATCGCGCTGAACATCGGCCGGTCCTACGCCGTGGGCGACTGGATCGTGCTGAGCGACGGCATCGAGGGACGCGTCCTGGAGACCAACTGGCGCGCGACGCATCTGCTCAGCGGCACGAACAACCTGATCGTCCTGCCGAACAGCAGCATGGCCAAGGCGACGCTGACGAACATGAGCCGTCCCGACCCGAGCTATGGGGTCAAGCTTGCCGTGCGGCTGCTGCCCACGGCGGCACCGGCGGTGATCTCGAACGTCATGCGGAGCGTCCTGCTCAGCAGCAATTCCATCCTGACGACACCGCCGTCGCCAGCCGTTCGCGTGAAGTCACTGGATGCACAGGCCGTGGAGATGGAGCTGTCGTTCCGGGTGGCGGATATCGCGGCCGTCGGCCTCGCGAAGAACGAGGTCTTCGACCTGGTCTATCGGCACACCAAGGCCGCCGGGCTGCGCTTCGCCTCTCCCGTCGGCAGCTCGGACGCGCCGGCCCCGGCCGATGCGACGTTGCCCGTGCCGCGCTCCACGCCGGTGCGGCTGCTCGACGCCGTCCCGCTGTTCGGCTCGCTGACCGAGGCCGAGAAGGAGGCGCTGGCCGGAAAGATGTCGCGCCGCGTCTACCGCAAGGGCGAGGTGCTCGTGGAGCAGGGCACCGTCATGACGGTGCTCACGGTGGTGCGCAGCGGCGTGCTCGACGCCACGCGCCGGGAAGGCCAGGCCGAGATCGAGCTGGGCCGGATGGCGCCGGGCGACTGCTTCGGCGAGGCGGGGCTGCTGACGGGCGCCGGCGAGGCCGGGACCGTCCGCGCGCTCACCTTCGTGGTCGTCTATGAGATCGCGAAGGACGCGTTGGCCCGGCTGATGCACGACCGGCCCGGCATCGCCGACGAGCTCGGCGCGATCCTGGCGCAGCGGGCCGAGAAGGAGCGGCACGTGTCGCCGAAGGACGATAATGTCTCGGCCAGTGGATCGGTGGCCTGGCTCACCGCGCGAATCCAGCAGCTGTTCCAGGTTCCGCGCAGCGAGACCTGATGCTCCCGCCGTTCAGCGGGTCAGGTTGACCTTGGCGAGGTCCACCAGCTGGCTGGCGCGGCCATCCATCACGGCCCGGATCATGAAGAGGCCGAAGTCGTGCACGTTCCCGAAGCTGGTCTTCGGCGGCAGGACGAGCTCCTGCCGCGCGCTCACCACGTCGAGCAGGGCGGGGCCGTCATGGGCGAGGACCTCGGCCAGCGCCGGTTGCAGGTCCTGGGGCCGCTCCACGCGGATCCCCTTGATGCCCATGGCCTGGGCCATGGCGGCGAAGTCGGGATTCTTCAGCTCGCATCCCGTGTCCAGGAAGCCGCCGGCCTTCATCTCGATCTCGACGAAGCCGAGCGTGCCGTTGTTCAGCACGATGACCTTGATGGGCAGCCCCATCTGCGTGAGCGTGATGAAGTCGCCCATCATCATGGTGAAGCCGCCGTCGCCCGAGAGCGAGACGACCTGCCGGCCCGGGAAGGCCGATTGCGCGCCGATGGCCTGCAGCATCGCATTCGCCATGGAGCCGTGGTTGAACGAGCCCAGCAGCCGCCGCCGGCCGTTCATCTTCAGGTAGCGCGCGGCCCAGACCGTGGGCGTGCCGACGTCGCAGGTGAAGACGGCATCCTCGCTCGCGAGCTCGCTGACCAGCCGCGCCAGGTACTGGGGATGGATGATGGTGCTGTTCGGCCCGCTCTCCGCCAGCGCGTCGAGGTCCCGCCGGGATTTCGCGTAGTGCGCGACCGCGCGGTCGAGATGCCCGCGATCGGTCTTGGCGACCAGGTCGGGCATCACGGCGCTCAGCGTCTCGCGGACGTCGCCCAGCACGCCCAGCGCCAGCGGGCAGCGGTTGCCCAGGGCCTCGGGACGGATGTCGATCTGCACGACGCGCGCGTCCTTCGGGTAGAACTGCCGATAGGGAAAGCCCGTGCCCAGCATGACCAGCGTGTCGCACGCCTTCATCGCTGCGTAGCCGGAGGCGAAGCCGATGAGGCCCGTCATGCCCACGTCGTAGGGGTTGTCGTATTCGACGTGTTCCTTGCCGCGCAGCGCATGGACGATCGGCGCCTTCAGCACCTCCGCGAGCGCGAGCACCTCGGCATGGGCGCCGGCGCATCCGGCGCCGCAGAGCAGCGTGACGTCGCGGCCGGCATTGAGGATGGCGGCGAGCTTCCGCAGCTCGTCCGCGGCCGGGCGGACGATCGGCGGGGCGGGCGCGAACCAGGCCGGCGGCACGGTGTCCAGCGGCTTCAGCGCGACGTCGCCGGGAATGACGACCACGGCCACGCCTTTCCGCGCGATCGCCACGCGCATCGCGCGCTGGAGGACCTGCGGCAGGAGCTGCGGGTTGGAGACCAGCTCGACGTAATGGCTGCACTCCTGGAACAGCGTCTCCGGGTGGGTCGCCTGGAAGTAGTCGATGCCGATCTCGCTGCTCGGGATATGCGCGGCGATGGCCAGCACCGGCGCCCCGCTGCGGTGGCAGTCGAAGAGGCCGTTGATGAGGTGGAGGTTCCCCGGCCCGCAGCTTCCCGCGCAGACGGCGAGCCGGCCGGTGAGCTGCGCCTCGGCGCCCGCCGCGAAGGCCGCGGATTCCTCGTTGCGGACATGCACCCAGTCGACCTTCCCGCGCCGCCGCAGGCTGTCGGTGAAGCCGTTCAGGGAATCCCCGACGACGCCGTAGATGCGTTTCACGCCCGCCTGTTCGAGGGTCGCGGCGAGGAAGTCGGCGGCGGTCTCGGTCATGGGCTTCGTCCTTGCATGGAAGATGTCGTTCCGGCGCGCCGGGTTCCGGTCTCGCGCAGGAAGGTCATGAGCAGCAGGGCGAGGGCAACGGACACGAACCAGAAGGACCCCGCCTGCCGGAAGTGTGCCGCCGGATCGCCCTCGCCGGCCAGGGTGCTCGCGAAGAGCGCAGCGAAGACCGGACCGGCCAGGGCTGTCACGCCGAAATTGATGAAATTGATGGCGCCCGTGGCGCTGCCCTTGGCGTGGTCGGGATTGGCTTCCTTGATGATCGTGTAGGGGATCATCGCCGCGCCCGAGGCGGCGCCGATCCCGAAGAGCGTCACCCCGGCGGGCAGCAGGCCCGGGAGGAAGCTCAGCTGCAGGATCGCGGCCAGCATGACCAGCGCGCCGGCGGCCAGGGCCGGCTTGCGCAGCCCGTTGCGGTCGGCGAGCCAGCCCATGAGCGGGCAGCCCACCGCCCAGCCGAGCGGGACGAGGGAGGCGGCGCGCACGGCCTCCCCATAGGCGAAGTTCCGGTCGATCTGGAAGAAGGCGACGCCCCAGGTCATGGCGCCGATCGTGGTGGGCGCGAAGAGCAGCCCCGCGATCAGGCCGCAGAGATAGGATTGCGGGTTGCTCAGCACGATCCGGTAGGGCGCCAGGAGGCTGCCGCGGCCCCCCTCGGCGGAGGATCGCGCCGGCGTGACGAGCAGCAGCGCCGCGGCCACCGCGAGGCTCGCGATCCCGATGGCGAGCCAGACCAGCTTCCAGTCGAAGCCCGCCTGCAGCAGGGGGCCCACGACGAACTGTCCGGCCGATCCGCCCAGCATGCCCAGGCACTGCGTCACGCCGATCGCGGTCGCCAGCGAGGCGGCGGAGAAGCCGCGGGAGGCGAGGTAGACGGCGCCGGTAAAGGCGAAGGCCGATCCCGCGCCCTGCAGCAGCCGGGCCAGGTAGGCGGATTGCGCGCTGTCCAGGACGAAGAGGAGACAGCCGGCGCCCATGATGAGCGAGCCGAGCGGAACCACGTATTTCGCTCCGGCGCGATCCAGCGCCAGGCCGGCGACGAGACTCGTCAGGGCGTAGGTGTGGTAGTAGCTGCCCAGGATGCTGCCGACGCCCACGCTCGAGCGCGCGAAGGCCTGCTCCAGCTGCGGGATCATGACGGCGGGCGCGGATCGCGTCGCATATTCCAGAACGTAGAAGAGCAGGGCCATGCCCCATGCCATCACGTAGGCACGGCTGTCTTTGCTCATGGGTCGGTCATGATCCGGCGAGTGGGGCTGGGGCCGTGCGTCGTCCCCGAGGCGAGGACCAACGCCAACTACCGCCCGGAGCCGGAGGGATGGAGTGAGGGGCCTGGAGCTTACGGTGAGTTGGCGTGAGGCGCCGCCGCGCCTGGGGAGGAAGCCGGCGAAGGGCGGCGGGCGACCTTCGGGCCTGGCCAAAGCCGTGTCAGGCCAGCGGACCGCGCCCAAGGGCAGCGGCCGGACTCTAGAATTCTAAGGAAACCCTGGTGGAGCCAGGCGGAATCGAACCGCCGACCTCTTGAATGCCATTCAAGCGCTCTACCAACTGAGCTATGGCCCCCCGGGGAGGCGGCCGTATAGCCGCGCTCCAGCGCCCCCGCAATCCCCACCTCCGCACTTTCGCGAAGCCCGCGGCGCGGGTAGCTTCCCGGGCACCGATCGAGGGGACGATTTATGCCGAAGAAGGTCTATCCGGATGCCACGGCCGCGCTGGCCGGGCTGCTGAAGGACGGGATGGTCATCCATTCCGGCGGCTTCGGCCTGTGCGGCATCCCCTCCGCCCTGATCGAGGCGGTCAAGGAATCCGGCGTGAAGGACCTCACGGTCGTCTCCAACAATGCCGGCATCGACGATGTGGGCCTCGGCAAGCTGCTCCGCACCCGCCAGATCAGGAAGATGATCGCGAGCTATGTCGGCGAGAACGCCGAGTTCGCCCGCCAGTTCCTGGCTGGCGAGCTCGAGATCGAGTTCAATCCCCAGGGCACGCTGGCCGAGCGCATCCGCGCCGGCGGCGCCGGCATCCCGGCCTTCTTCACCAAGACGGGCGTCGGCACGGCGGTCGCCGAGGGCAAGCCCACCCAGGTCTTCGACGGCGAGACCTTTGTCATGGAGCGTGGCATCGTGGCCGATATCGCGCTCGTCCATGCCTGGAAGGGCGACACCGAGGGCAACCTCGTCTACCGGCGCACGGCGCGGAACTTCAACCCGATGATGGCGACGGCCGCGAAGATGACCGTCGCGCAGGTGGAGCACCTGGTGCCGGTCGGCGAGATCGACCCTGACCACATCATCACCCCCGGCGTCTTCGTGAAGCGCATCGTCGCGCTGCCCGAGGGATACGAGAAGCTCATCGAGAACCGCACCGTGCGGAAAGCGGCGTGATTTTACGCCCTCAAACGCCGGGCGCGGCGCGCCGGCCGCGTTGCGGCCGGACATCCCCTTCCTTCGACCAAGGAATCTGACCCATGCCCTGGAACCGCGACCAGATGGCCGCCCGCGCCGCCCGCGAGCTGGAGGACGGCTTCTACGTCAATCTCGGCATCGGCATTCCGACGCTGGTGGCCAACCACATCCCCGAAGGCATCTCCGTCCAGCTGCAGAGCGAGAACGGCATGCTCGGCATCGGCCCCTTCCCGGTGGAGGGCGAGGAGGATGCGGACGTCATCAACGCCGGCAAGCAGACCGTCTCCATGCTGCCGACGACCAGCATCTTCAGCAGCGCCGACAGCTTCGCCATGATCCGCGGCGGGCATATCGACCTGTCGATCCTCGGCGCGCTCCAGGTGGCCCAGAACGGCGACCTCGCGAACTGGATGATCCCGGGCAAGATGGTGAAGGGCATGGGCGGCGCCATGGACCTCGTGGCCGGCGTGAAGAAGGTCGTGGTGCTGATGGAGCACACGGCCAAGGGCGACGAGCACAAGCTGCTGAAGACATGCGCGCTGCCGCTGACCGGCTCGCGCGTGGTGGACATGGTCGTGACGGAGCTCGCCGTCTTCACCATCGACCGCCGCGGCGACGAGGGCATGGTCCTGATCGAGCTGGCTCCCGAGGTGACGCTGGACGAGGTGAAGGCCAAGACCGGCGCCGAATTCCGGGTCGCGCTCTCCAACGCCTGACGCGACCGGAACCGTCCCGAGGGGTTGTAGTGGCTGAAATGCAACGGAAACCCCTCTAGCATGTTCGCGCCCTCCGGCCTCCGACGGCTGGGCCAGCTCTGGTCCGAGGTGAAGGCGGCGCTCTTCGCCACGGATCTCGATGCCTCCCAGAAGGAGCTCCGGGCCCAGGCCCGCTCCGCCGCGCCGGTCATCTGGCTGATCGGCAAGACCGGGGCGGGGAAGACGGCCATCGTCTCGGCGCTGACCGGCGACCCGCGGGCCGAGATCGGCGAGGGCTACCAGCCCTGCACCCGCCAGGCGGCCTTCTACGACGTGCCGGAGGAGGCGCCCTTCCTCCGCTTCCTCGACACGCGCGGGCTGGAGGAGGCGGGCTACGACCCCGCCGAGGACATCGCCTGGTGCGAGGCGCAGGCGCATCTCCTCCTCGCCGTCATGCAGGTGGACGACCCCGCGCAGGAGCCGGTGATGAAGGTGCTGCGGCAGGCCCGGCGCCGCCATCCGGACTGGCCGCTGGTGGTCGCGCAGACCGGCCTGCACCGCCGCTACCGCCCCGGCACGGGCCATCCCGAGACCTTCGACGAAGCCGCTCTCCCCGAATCCCTGGCCGATGCGCTTGCTTATCAGCGCGGCCTTTGCCGAGGCCTGCCGGGCGAGGATCCGCCGGTCTTCGTCCCCCTCGACTTCACCCAGGCGGGCGACGGCTTCGAGCCCCAGGCCTATCGGCTGGAGGCGCTGGACGCCGCCCTGGAATCCGTTCTGCCCGACGCGCTCGACGCCCTGCACGCCGCCCGCGCCGACGAGGGCAATGACGGCCGCCAGAAGGCCGCCCGCCGCACGGTCTACGCCTATGTCGCCCTGGCCGCCGCGGCCGGGGCCGTGCCCATCCCGCTGGCCGGCATGGCCGGGCTCGCGGCCATGCAGGGCGCCATGCTGAACCGCCTCGCCCGGCGCTACGAGGTGGAGTGGACGCCGAGCCTCTTCGGCGCCTTCGCCGGCAGCCTGGGCGTCGGCACCATCGGCTGGTTCGGCGCCCGCTACCTGGTGGCCGAGGCGGTGAAGCTCGTCCCGGTGCTGGGCACCGCGGCCGGCATGGCGCTCAACGCCGGCACCGCCGCCGCCTTCACCGCCGGCACCGGCGAGGCCGCGCTGGTGTTTCTTCGCGCGACCCGCGCCGGCCAGTCCGTCCCGCCCGAGGAGGTCCGGCAGGCCTATCGCGACGCCTTCCGCGCCTGGCGCGCGCGCCGGACATGACCTGGGCCCGGCGCCACTGGCTGGAGCTGACCCTGGCCGTGCTGCTGGCGCTGCCCTGGCTCTCGCTCTTCGGCCTCGGGCTGCTCTGGCTCTGGCAGAACCACCGCGTGCTGGAATGGGCGGTGGCCGCCGCCGCGCTGGGCCTGATCGGCTGGCCGATCCGCGTGCTGCTGCGCCGCCGGGCCCAGGCCCGCGCCGCCGCGCTGCTGGCCGGCGAGGACCGTCCCGAATCCGGCTGGAACACCGAGGAGGCCGAGGCCTGGGCCAAGGTCGTGAAATTCGCCGAGGAGGCCAAGCCGCTCGACTTCGACGCGCTGGAACGGGCCGAGGAGCTGTCCCGCCAGACCGTCGTGCTCGTGGCCGCCCATTTCCATCCCGGCCGGACGGATCCGATGGCCCGCGTCACCCTGCCCGAGGCCCTGCTGGTGACCGAGCAGGTGGCGCACCGGCTGCGGCAATGGGTGATCCAGCTGCCCGGCTCCTCGCGCATCCGCATCAGCGACGCGCTCTGGTTGCAGCGGCTGGTGGACCGCTACGGCTCGGCGGCGCAGATGGCCTATGACGTGGGCGAGACGCTCTACCGGGTGGCCCGCGCCGCCGCGAATCCGGTCCAGGCTGTCGCCCAGGAGGGCCAGCGGCTGGCCTTCGGCGCCACGGGCGGCTTCCTGGGCAACAACCTCAGGCGCGCCGCCACGGCCAAGCTCATCCACGAGACGGGCCGCGCCGCCATCGACCTCTATTCCGGCCGGCTCCGGCTCTCCTCGATCGAGCTGGCCGAGTTGGCCCGCGCCGATGCAGCCGCTGCCGCGCCCGAGGCGCCGCCGCGCCTGCTCCTCGTCGGGCAGGCGAATGCGGGAAAGACCTCGCTGCTGAACGCCCTGGCGGGCGCCGCCCGCGCCCATGTCGGTGCCCTGCCGAGCGAGGGGCCGGTGCGCGAGCACCTCGTCACGGTCGAGGGCCGGCCAGCGCTGAACATCGCCGACATGCCGCCGCTCGCCGACCCGAAGCGCTTCCTCCGCGAGGCCGAGCGCGCCGACATGATCCTCTGGGTCGCCTCCGCCACCCAGCCGGGGCGCCAGGCCGACGTCGCCGCGCTGGAGGCGCTGCGGAACTGGGCCGGCGAGCAGCGCAGCCGCCGCCCGCCGCCGCTCCTGGCCGCCATGACCCATGCCGACCTGCTGCGCCCCGCCGCCGAATGGTCGCCGCCCTACGACATCGGGAAGCCCGCCGGCCCCAAGGCGCGCAGCATCCAGGCCGCGCGCGATGCCGTGGCCGGCACGCTCCTGCTGCCGGCGGAGGCGGTCATCCCGGTGGCGCTGCCGGAGGGCGCGCCAGCCTGGAACCTCGACCGGCTCTGGGAGCGCGTGGTCGCCGAGCTGGATTCCGCGCGCCGGGCCCGCAACGAGCGACTGCTGGACGAGGGCGCGAGCCCCTCCGCGCTGGTCGAGGCAAACCGGGCCCTGCGCGGCGGATGGAGTCTTCTGAAATCGGCGGTGAAACAGTAGGCTCCGCTTGGTTGCCGTGTCTTCATGCGTGTGATAGAGCCGCCTCGCTTTGCCAGGGAAAGCCCTGGCTGAAACCTTTGAACCGGGACAGCAAGGTGGCCGTCGAGACCATTTCCCCGAACGCGCCCCAGGCTGGCGGCGTCGCCGAGCGTTACGCCCTGGCCCTGCTGGGCCTGGCGGACGACGCGAGGCAGACCGATCCCGGCGCGCTCGACCGCATTGCGACCGATGTCGACGGCCTCGCCACCCTCCATCGCGACGATGCCGCGTTCCGTGCCTTCATCGCCGATCCCCGCCGCGGCTCGGCCGAGCAGCAGAAGATGCTGACGGCCATCCTGCAATCCGTCGGCATCGGCGACGAGGTCCGCAAGCTGGTGGGCGTGCTCATCGCCAACCGCCGGCTGAATATGCTGCCTTCCGTGGCCGCCGCCTTCGGCGCCAAGCTCGCCGAGCGCCGCGGCCAGCAGGTCGCGCACGTGACCACCGCCTTCCCGCTCACCGACACGCAGCGCGCCCAGATCGTCGCGCGGCTGACGGAGAGCGGCATTTCCGGCGTCAAGCTGGTCGAGATGCTGGACCCGACCATCCTGGGCGGGCTGATCGTGCGGATCGGCTCGCGCCTCTACGACAACAGCCTCAAGTCCAAACTGCAGCGCATGCAATTCGCCATGAAGGGAGCCGCCTGAGATGGAAATCCGTCCGGCCGAGATTTCGGAGATCCTGAAGCAGCAGATCGCGGGCTTCGACGCGGATGCCAACGTGGCCGAGGTCGGCACCGTGCTGACGGTCGGTGACGGCATCGCGCGCGTCTACGGCCTGCAGAACGTGATGGCCGGCGAGCTGGTGGACTTCCCCGCTTCCGGCGTGAAGGGCATGGCCCTGAACCTCGAGACCGACAATGTCGGCGTCGTGATCTTCGGCTCGGACCTGAACGTCCGCGAGGGCGACACGGTCAGCCGCACCGGCTCCATCGTGGACGTGCCGGTCGGCAAGGGCCTGCTCGGCCGCGTGGTCGACGGCCTCGGCAACCCGATCGACGGCAAGGGCCCGCTCACCGACGTCGTGCGCATGCGCGCCGAGGTGAAGGCGCCCGGCATCATCCCGCGCAAGTCGGTGCATGAGCCGATGCAGACGGGCATCAAGGCGATCGACGCGCTGATCCCCATCGGCCGCGGCCAGCGCGAGCTGATCATCGGCGACCGCCAGACCGGCAAGACCGCCGTGATCGTGGACACCATCCTCAACCAGAAGACGATCAACTCCGGCGACGACGAGAGCAAGAAGCTCTACTGCATCTACGTCGCCATCGGCCAGAAGCGCTCCACCGTCGCCCAGCTCGTGAAGACTCTGGAAGAGAACGGCGCGCTGGAATACTCGATCATCGTCGCCGCCACGGCCTCCGATCCGGCGCCGATGCAGTTCCTGGCGCCCTACACCGGCTGCGCCATGGGCGAGTTCTTCCGCGACAGCGGCAAGCACGCGGTCATCTTCTACGACGATCTCTCCAAGCAGGCCGTCGCCTACCGCCAGATGTCGCTGCTGCTGCGCCGCCCGCCGGGCCGCGAGGCCTATCCGGGCGACGTGTTCTATCTCCACTCGCGCCTGCTGGAGCGCGCGGCGAAGATGAACGACGATTTCGGCGCGGGCTCGCTGACGGCGCTGCCGGTCATCGAGACGCAGGCCGGCGACGTGTCCGCCTACATCCCGACCAACGTGATCTCGATCACCGACGGCCAGATCTTCCTGGAGACGGAGCTCTTCTTCAAGGGCATCCGCCCCGCCGTGAACGTCGGCCTCTCGGTCTCGCGCGTCGGTTCCGCCGCGCAGATCAAGGCGATGAAGCAGGTGGCCGGCAAGATCAAGCTGGAGCTCGCGCAGTACCGCGAGATGGCGGCCTTCGCGCAGTTCTCCTCGGACCTCGACGCCTCGACCCAGGCGCTGCTCAACCGCGGCGCCCGCCTGACGGAGCTGCTGAAGCAGCCCCAGTTCAAGCCGGTCGCGGTCGAGGACCAGGTGGTGGCGATCTTCGCCGGCACGCGCGGCTACCTCGACAAGCTGCCCCTGAACAAGGTCGGCGAGTTCGAGTCGCGCCTGCTGGGCGAGCTGAAGGCGAGCGCGCCGGACATCGTGGCAAGCATCCGCACCGATCGCGAGATCAAGAAGGATGTCGAGGCCAAGCTGGTCGCCTTCCTCGACAGCTTCGCCAAGTCCTTCGCCTGAACACACTGACAGACCCGGCGGAGACCCACTGAGATGGCGACCCTGAAGAGCCTGCGCCTGCGGATCAACAGCGTGAAGTCCACGCGGAAGATCACGCAGGCCATGAAGATGGTGGCCGCCGCCAAGCTCCGCCGTGCCCAGTCCCAGGCCGAGGCCGCCCGCCCCTATGCGGAGCGGATGGAGCGCATGCTCGCCTCGCTCGGCGCCTCGGTGGTCGGCAGCCCTGACGCGCCGAAGATGCTGGTCGGCACGGGCGGGGACAAGGTCCACCTGCTCATCGTCGTCACGGCCGATCGCGGCCTGGCCGGCGCCTTCAACACCAATGTCGGCCGCTTTGCCCGGACCCGCGTCCGCGCGCTTGAGGCTGAGGGCAAGACGGTCAAGATCCTGACCGTCGGCCGCAAGGGCGCGGCCTATCTGAAGCGCGAGCTGGCAAGCCGGATCATCGGCGAGATCAGCTTCGCCGGGAAGAAGCGCATCGGCTTCGAGGACGCGGCCGAGATCGCCGCGCGGGCCACCGAGATGCTGGAGGAGGGCGCCTTCGACGTCTGCTCCCTCATCTACAACCGCTTCAAGAACGTGATCAGCCAGACGCCGGTCGAGCAGCAGCTCATCCCGGCGCCGATGCCCGAGGTGATCCAGGCTTCGCCGAGCGAAGGCGCGCCGGCCCTCTACGAGTTCGAGCCGACCGAGGAGGAGATCCTCGCGAAGCTGCTGCCGCAGAACCTGGCCATCCAGGTCTATCGCGCGCTGCTCGAATCGGCGGCCGGCGAGCAGGGCAGCCGCATGACGGCCATGGACAACGCCACGCGCAATGCGGGCGAGATGATCAACAAGCTGACGCTGAACTACAACCGTACGCGCCAGGCCAACATCACCCGCGAGCTGATCGAGATCATCTCGGGTGCCGAAGCCCTCTAAGCGCCGCATGACGAAGGAATCCGGGCGATGAAGAACAATGTCGGTCAGGTGACGCAGGTGCTCGGCGCCGTGGTGGACGTGCAGTTCCCCGCCGAGCTGCCCTCCATCATGAACGCGCTGACGCTGCAGATCGGCGAGCAGAAGCTCGTCCTCGAAGTGGCGCAGCACCTGGGCGAGCGCACGGTGCGCTGCATCGCCATGGACACCACGGACGGCTTGGTTCGCGGCACGGAAGTGACCGACACGGGCAAGGGCATCATGGTCCCCGTCGGCCCCGGCACGCTGGGCCGCATCCTGAACGTCATCGGCGAGCCGATCGACGAGCGCGGCCCGGTCACGGCCGCGATGTACTACCCGATCCACCGCGAGGCGCCCTCCTTCGAGGAGCAGGCGACATCGGCGGAGATCCTGGTCACCGGCATCAAGGTCATCGACCTGCTGGCTCCCTACATCAAGGGCGGCAAGATCGGCCTCTTCGGCGGCGCCGGCGTGGGCAAGACCGTGACCATCCAGGAGCTGATCAACAACATCGCCAAGGGCCATGGCGGCGTGTCCGTCTTCGCCGGCGTCGGCGAGCGCACCCGCGAGGGCAACGACCTCTACCACGAGATGGTGGATGCCGGCGTCATCAAGCTGGGCGAGGGCACGACCGACGGCTCCAAGGTGGCGCTGGTCTACGGCCAGATGAACGAGCCGCCGGGCGCCCGCGCGCGCGTGGCGCTGTCGGGCCTGTCGATCGCCGAGTACTTCCGCGACGAGCAGGGCCAGGACGTGCTCTTTTTCATCGACAACATCTTCCGCTTCACCCAGGCGGGCGCGGAAGTGTCCGCGCTGCTGGGCCGCATCCCCTCGGCCGTGGGCTATCAGCCGACGCTGTCGACGGACATGGGCGCCCTGCAGGAGCGCATCACCTCCACGAAGAAGGGCTCGATCACCTCGGTGCAGGCCATCTACGTGCCCGCCGACGACTTGACCGATCCGGCCCCCGCGACCTCCTTCGCGCACCTTGACGCCACGACGACGCTGAACCGCTCGATCGCCGAGCTGGGCATCTTCCCGGCCGTGGATCCGCTCGACTCCACCTCGCGCGCCATGGACCCCCGCGTGGTCGGCAACGACCACTACAACACGGCCCGCGAGGTCCAGAAGATCCTGCAGACCTACAAGTCGCTGCAGGACATCATCGCCATCCTGGGCATGGACGAGCTCTCGGAAGAGGACAAGCTGGTCGTGGCGCGCGCGCGCAAGCTGCAGCGCTTCCTCAGCCAGCCCTTCCACGTGGCTGAGGTCTTCACCGGCACGCCGGGCGTCTTCGTGAAGCTCGAGGACACGATCCGCAGCTTCGCCGCGATCTGCGCCGGCGAGTACGATCACCTTCCCGAGGCCGCCTTCTACATGGTCGGCACCGTGGAAGAGGCTGTTAAGAAGGCGGAGACCTTGAAGCAGGCCGCCTAACAGCCTCTTCCACGGTTTGTTTTTGCGCCCTCAGGCGCCGGGCGCTCGCTCCGCTCGCTAGGCTACGCCGCGCCATTGGTGCGCCAGGCCAGAAGGTGGAGTGGGCGGCGCCGGCCGCATTCGCGGCCGGATGGATGTAAAGTTGGCGATAAGCGGGGACGGTCCCGCTGGTCGCTGGGACTGACGGGGAACTCGCATGGCCACCTTCCAACTCGAACTGGTCTCGCCGGAAAAGCTGCTCCTCTCCCGTCAGGTGGAGATGGTCGTCATCCCCGCCGCCGAGGGCGAGATGGGCGTGCTGCCCGGCCATGCGCCGATGATCGTGGCCCTGCGCGGCGGCGTCATCCGGGTGATCGAAGGCGGCAAGGACGCCGAGCGCCTCTTCGTCGCCGGAGGCTTCGCCGAGGTGACGCCGGAGCGCGTGACCGTCCTCGCCGATGAGGCCACCCCGGTCGCCGAGCTGTCCAAGGCCGAGGCCGAGCGGCGCATCGCCGAGGCCGACGCGGCTTACAATGCGGCAACCCTGGAATCGCCGGAGCGCCGTGATGCGGCGATGGCGAAGCTGCTTGCGATGCGGGCCATGCTCGATTCCGCCGAAGCCGCTTGAAAATCCAATCTTCTTCCCGCATTTCTGCAAAGCGGGATAAGGGATCGTGATCGTCCGGGGCCGAATCGGCCCGGGGCGTGAGTCGCGCTCCCAAAAGTTGGTGGCATGAAGCACTGGACGATCGAGCAGGTGGCCTGGGACCGCTTCGACCCCTCCAAGGTCGATCCCGAGGTCGTACCCCTCGTTAAGGCCGCGGCCATGGTCGAGCGCAACGGCGACGACTACGCCCTCTACCTCAAGAGCGTCTTCCGCGACGATCCGGACTTCGCCCAGGCCGCCGACCACTGGGCCGTCGAGGAGGTCCAGCACGGCGACGCGCTCGGCCGCTGGGCCAGCCTCGCCGATCCCTCCTTCGAATACATGCCCGCCTTCGAGAAGTACCGGACCGGCTACACCATCGACGTGAAGGCCGACGCCTCGATCCGCGGCTCCCGCACCGGCGAGCTCATCGCCCGCTGCATGGTCGAGACCGGCACCTCCAGCTACTACACCGCCCTCGGCGAGGCCTCGGAAGAGCCGGTGCTGAAGGAGATCTGCCGCCTCATCGCGGCCGACGAGTACCGGCATTTCAAGCTCTTCTACGACCACATGAAGCGATATCTGGCGCGGGAGAATCTCTCCGTCGCCAAGCGCCTGCGCGTCGCCATGGGCCGGATCGGGGAGAGCGAGGACGACGAGCTCGCCTTCGCCTTCCACTGCAGCAACGATGGGCCCGGCGTGCCCTATGAGCACGATCGCTGCTCCGCCGGCTATATGGGCCGGGCGATGAGTTATTACCGCTTCCGCCACATCGAGCGGAGCACGAGCATGATCTTCAAGTCGGTCGGGCTCGATCCGCATGGCCGCATGGCCTATGTCGCCGCGCGCTTCGGCTGGCGGCTGCTCTGCTGGAAGCGGGACAAGTTCTTCCGCATGCTGGCTGCCCAGGGCGCGCCCGTCCGGCAAGCCGCCTGAGCATGCGGCGGCGTGCGCTTCTCGGCCTCGCCGGCACGCTCCCGCTCGGTTGCACTGCTGTCGCCCAGAGCCCCTCTCCTGGCCTGCGCGAGCTCGCCCGGGCCCGCGGGATGACCTTCGGCACCGCCGTCCGCAGCCCCTTGCTCGGCACCGATGCGGCTCTCTCCGCGCTGATCGCGCGCGAGGCCGACCTGCTGGTCCCTGAATGGGAAGGCAAGTGGGAGGTGATCCAGCCCGAGCGCGGCCGCTTCGACTTCGAGCCGCTGCGCATCGTCCTGCGCTTCGCCCAGGCCAACAACCAGCGCGTCCGCGGCCATGCGCTGGTCTGGCACGAGGCGATGCCGGCCTGGCTCGCCCCCGCGCTGGCCGAGGGCCGCTCGCAGGCGGAGCAGATCCTCGAGACCCACATCTCCACCATCCTGGCGGAGACCCGGCCGAGCATCCGCGACTGGGATGTCCTGAACGAGGTCATCTCCAACCCGCCCGGCAGCGACAATCCCGACCCGACCGACGGCGACCTGCGCCCGACGCCCTGGCTCCGGGCGCTCGGCCCCGGCTATCTCGAGCGGGCCCTGCGTCTCTCGCGCCAGGCGGACCCCACCCTGCGCCTGACGCTGACCGAATTCGGCGTCTATGCCGACACGCCCTGGGCGGCGGCGAAGCGCGAGCGGCTGCTGCGGGTGGTGCGCGGCCTGCTGGACCGCAACTGCCCGCTGGATGCCGTCGGCCTCCAGGGCCACCTGCAGATGCGCGAGCCCTTCCGGCCCGAGCCCTTCATCGCCTTTCTGTCCACGCTGCGCAGCATGGGCCTGGCCACCCTGGTTGCCGAGCTGGACGTCCGCGAGCCCGACACGCTCGCGCCGACGATCGAGGCGCGCGACGCGGCGGTGGCGGATTACGCGATGGCCTTCCTGCAGGCCGCGCGCGACGGCGGGACCCGCACCTTCCTCACCTGGGGCCTGACGGACCGCGATTCCTGGCTGGTCTCGGATCCCGGCGTGATCAGGCGGGACGGGCAGCTGACCCGCGGCCATCTCTATGATTCCGAGTTGCGCCCCAAGGCGTTGCGGGCGAGGCTGGCGGAGTTCTTCTCGGCCTGAGGCCGCCCGCGAGGCGGGGAAAGGAACCCGCGATGACCACGCCCCTGCTGATCCGCGACGCCGCCTGGGCCGTGCTTTGGGACGACGGCGCGAGCCGGCACGTCTATGGCCGCGACCTCGACATCCTGCTGCGGGACGGGCGCGTGGCCGCCATCGGGCCGCATGATCCCGAGGCGGAGCCGCCGGCGGGGGCCGAGGTCATGGACGGGCGGCGCCTGCTCGTGATGCCCGGCCTTGTGAACATCCACACCCATCCGACCACCGAGCCCGGCTATCGCGGCGTGCGCGAGGACCACGGTGTCCCCGAGCAGGACATGACCGGCCTCTTCGAGCGCTCGCAGGGTTTTCGCCTCGACCAGCAGGGCCAGGCCGCCGCCATGCGGCTGGCCTATGCCGAGCTCATGTCGGCCGGCGTCACCAGCGTGGTGGACCTTTCCGCCCCCTTCCCGGAATGGCTCGGCATCATGGCGGAGAGCGGGCTGCGCTGCTGGGCCGGGCCGGGCTATGCCGCCGCGCGCTGGGGCATGTCGGCCCCGCAGACCGTCACCTGGATGTGGAACCAGGAGAACGCCCGCATCCAGTTCGAGGCGGCCCGGAAGCTGATGGCCGAGGCGGAGGCCGACAATTCCGGCCGCCTCTCCGGCATCGTCTTCCCCGCGCAGATCGACACGGTCGAGGAGGAGATGCTGCGCGAGAGCATCGCCTTTGCCGAGGAGACCGGGCGCCCTTTCACCACCCACATCGCCCAGGCCGTGGTGGAGGTGCGCGAGATGATCCGCCGCCACGGGATCACGCCGATCCAATGGGCGGCCGGGATCGGGCTGCTGACGCCGCGCAGCATCCTCGGTCACGCGATCTTCGTGGACGAGCACGCCTCGATCGGCTGGCACACGGCAATCGACGTGCCGCTGATGGCCGAGCGCGGCGCCACGGTCGCGCATTGCCCCTCGCCCTTCGCGCGCTACGGCGAGCACCTGAAGAATTTCGGGCACTACCGGGCGCGCGGGATCAATATCGGCCTCGGCACGGACTGCGCGCCGCACAACCTGATCGAGGAGATGCGGCTGGCGATCGTCCTCGCCCGCAACGCCGCGCGCGACCTGGCGGCGGGCGACACCAGCAGCGTCTACCATGCGGCAACGGTGGGCGGCGCCAATGCGCTCGGACGGAGCGACCTGGGCCGGCTGGTGGTCGGGGCGACGGCCGATGTGGCGCTGGTGGACCTCGCGCATCCGCTGATGTCGCCGCCGCGCGACCCGCTGCGCTCGCTGGTCTTCCACGCGGCGGATCGCGCGGTGAAGCGCGTGCTGGTGGGCGGCGAGACCATCTGGGCCGACGGGCGGCCGACGAAGCTCGACACGGCCGAGGCCGCGGGAATCCTCGCCGAATCCCAGGCGCGGATGCTGCGCGACGCCATGGGCCGCGACTACCGCGGACGCGATGGCGACCAGATCGCGCCGCTGAGCCTGGCGATGCGCTGAACGGCCGCCATGCATGGCCGGAATGCCGCGATCGGCGGCGCACGGCCATGTTCTGTTAACCCATTCCCGTTATCCTGCGCGCAACGCCTCGAAAATCGCAGGAGTCCAGGAATGACCAACCTCACCCGGCGCGCCGTGCTTGCGCTGCCGCTTGCCTTGCCCGCCATCGCCTCTGCCCGCGCCGAGGGCTGGCGCCCGACCCAGCAGGTCCGGATCATCTGCCCCGCGGCCGCCGGCGGCACGGCCGACATGATGGCGCGCCTTCTCGCGCAGCACCTGACCGCGGCCTGGGGCCAGACGGCCGTGGTGGACAACCGCTCCGGCGCGGGCGGGATCATCGGCACGCAGGAGTTCCTGCGGCAGGCTCCGGACGGGCACACCATCCTCTCGGGCAATATCGGCCCGCAGGGCATCGGCTACTCGCTCTATCGCAACCTGCCCTACCGGCCGGAGAGTGTGATCCCCGTCGCCGGGAGCGTCCGTGGGCCGAACGTGCTGGTGGTGCATCCTTCGGTGCCGGCGCGCACCGTGCCCGAGCTGGTGGCGCATCTGAAGGCCAACCCCGGCAAGCTCTCCTACGGCTCGCCGGGGATCGGGCAGAGCGGGCACCTCACCTCCGTCTGGTTCAGCCAGCTGACGGGCACCGAGGGCATCCACGTGCCCTTCCGCGGCGCCGGCCCGGCCGCGATCGAGCTGGTCGCGGGCAACATCCAGTACATGTGGGACAATCTCTCGAGCGGCATCGAGCAGATCCGCGGGGGCCGCGTGCGCGCCATCGCCGTTTCCAGCGCCGAGCGGAACCCGCAGCTCCCCGACGTGCCGGCCGCGCGTGAGACCATGCCCGAGCTGGCGGATTTCGAGGTGAACACCTGGTTCGGCAAGTTCTACCAGGCCGGCACGCCCGCCCATATCGTGCAGGCACTGAACGAGCAGATGCGCGTCCTCTCCGAGACCGACGCCTTCAAGGCGCGCGTGGCGCAGATCGGCAGCGTCTCGCTCTGGGGCACGCCCGAGCAGTTCGCGAGCTTCGTGAACAACGAGATCGAGAAGTGGCGCGGCGTGATCCGGCGCGAAGGCCTGCAAATGGATGTGTCCTAGGCGCCCAAAACGCGCCATCCTCCCTGCCAACCAAGACAGGGAGAAAACTTGATGCAGGATCTGTCCCGCAGGGCCGCGCTGGCCCTGCCTGCCGCCGCCGCGCTGCCGCTGACCGCACGGGCCGAGGACTGGAAGCCGGCCCAGCAGGTGCGGCTGCTCGTCGCGGCCGCGCCGGGCGGCACCACGGACATCATGGCCCGGCTGCTCTCGCCGCGGCTGCAGGCGCGCTGGGGCGTCTCGGTCGTGGCCGAGAACCGCGCCGGCGCCGGCGGCACCATCTGCACGCTCGAGATGGTGCGCTCGCGGCCTGACGGCACGACCATCATGTCCGGCAATATCGGCCCGCAGGCCATCGCCTATTCGCTGGTCCGCAACCTCCCCTACCGGGCGGAGCAGGTGCTGTGCATTGCCGGCACCATCACCGGGCCCAACGTGCTGGTGGTGAACAACAGCATCCCCGCGAACAGCGTGGCGGAGCTCGTGGCGCTCATCCGTGCGCAGCCCGGCCGGATCAGCTACGCCTCGACCGGCGTGGGGCAGTCCACCCACCTCTCGCCGGTGCTGATGCTGCAGATGCTGAACGCCGACGCCATCCACGTGCCCTTCCGTGGCTCGGGCCCGGCGCAGGTGGACCTGCTGGCCGGCAACGTGAACTTCCTCATCGACAATCTGACGGGCGTGATCGAGCACATCCGGGCGGGCCGCGTGCGCGCGCTGGCCGTCACCAGCCGGGAGCGCAGCACGCAGCTGCCCGACGTGCCGGCGATGTGGGAGACCATGCCGGAGCTCGCCAATTACGAGGTGAACACCTGGTTCGGCATCTTCGGTCCGGCTGGCATGCCGAATGCAATGGTGCAGGCCATCAACGCCGAGGTGAACGCCTGGCTCGACCTGCCGGACACGCAGCGCCGTTTCGCCGATCTGGGCGGCGTGCCGCTGAAGCTGAGCCCCGAGGGCTTCGCCGATTTCGTGGCGGCCGAGACGCGGAAATGGGCCGCGGTCGTGCAGCGCGAGGGCATCCAGATGGATGCGGGCTGAAGCGAGACCGGCTTTGCGGGACGGGTGAGCGAAGGCGCGCCATCCCGGTTCAGGCCCGCGGCTTGAGTGCTTCCCTTGCGACCACGGGCGGCATCACGGCGCAGTGCGAAATCGAAACCCGCCTGACCCGGAGGAAATACCGCCAGCCGGCAACGGGCCTATGGGTGGTGTCGCAGATCAACGTCGCCGGGAATGACCGGCGCGCTGACGGAAACGCTCGAAATCCTCCAGGGGAGACCGGTCATGAGCGATGGCGACACATCCGTGCAAAGCGCCCCCATCCAGCACACGAGCGTCGCCACGGGATTGAGCTACGACGCCCTGGTCCAGGCCTTCGAGCAGGAACTCGGGCACCTCGATCCGGCGACGACACAGCGCCTCGTGGAACGGAAGGCGGCGTGGAGCGAGGTCGAGCGGGAGATCGGGGAGGTCGGGGGCTCGCTGGGCCTGATGATCATCGTGCGCCTCGACCTGGGAAAGGTCGCCTCGCTGTCAGGCCGCGAGAAGCGATGCTCCCTCTACCTCGTGGGCAATCCGGTGATCGCGAATCAGATCATCAGCATCGATATCCGCGGAGGCTTCTACGTGCCGTTCCGCGTAGCGCTCTACGACGACGGGAATGGCCGGGGAGCGGTCATCGGCTACGACCGCCCTTCCTCCTTTCTCGCGACGCTCGGGCGTCCGGAGCTGGCGGAGATCGCGGCTTCCCTGGACCACAAGATCGATACGGTGGCCGCCGCCGTGCGGGCTGCCTGAGGAAGACGAGGATGAGCCCGATCGGCGCGGCGGACTCCGCCCTCACCTGGAATGTCCTCACGGTGAAGCGGCCTGGCCTGAATCCCAATGTGCCTCCCGGCCAGGAGAAATGGGCCTGGGTCGCCAATTCCTCGACCCTCATTTCCGGCCAGCGGGACGCCGTTCTCGTCGACACCTTCCTGACCGCCGATCAATCGCGGATCCTGCTGGACTGGGTGGTCGCGAGCGGCAGGAACCTGACGGCGGTCTACATCACCCATGCGCATGGCGACCACTTCTTCGGCCTGGCGCCGCTTCTGGAGCACTTCCCGCTGGCCAGGGCGGTCGCGGTCGCGGAGGTCGTCCAGGCGATGCAGGCGCAGCTCTCGCCGGAATCGATCGAGTTCTGGCGCAAGCGCCTTCCCGGGCAGATCCCCGATCGCCTGCTGGGGGCCGCGCCGCTGGACCATGACGAGCTCGAGCTGGAGGGCCACCGCCTCGTTGCCGTGAAGACGGGACGGACCGACACGGCGAACTCCACGAGCCTGCACGTCCCATCCGTCGACCTGATCGTGGCGGGGGACGTCGTCTACAACGGGATCCACCCCTACCTGGCCGAGACCACCACGCAGAGCCGGATTCAATGGATGGCGGCCCTCGACAAGCTCGAGGCGCTGAGGCCGAAGGCCGTCATCGCCGGCCACAAGATCCCGGAGAACGACGACGATCCCCGCGATATCGCGGCGACACGGCAATATCTGCGCGACTTCAACCGCCTGGATGCGATGACGTCGAGCGCGCGCGAGCTCTACGACGCAATGCTGGAGCTCCATCCCAACCGCGCCAATCCCGGCTCGCTCTGGGGCGGGGCGCAGGCCGCGAAGAAGGCGGCCTGAGGATCAATCCACCCGGGCGCCGGAATCCCGCACGAGCCCTTCCCACAGTGCGAGCTGCTGCTCCATGAAGGCATCCATCTCGGCGAGCGTCATGGGCGGCACCCGCTCGATGCCGATCTGCGCGAACCGCTCCTGCGTCGCCGGGAGATCCAGCACGGAGCCGACCGCGGCCCGCAGCGCCTCCTTGGTCGCCTCCGGCGTGGCCTTGGGCACCGCGAGGCCCGTCCAGACCAGCACGTCCGAGAAGGGCGGGTAGCCCAGCTCGGCCAGGAGCGGGACGTCCGGCAGGGCGCGGGAGCGCTGGCGCCCGGTGAGGCCGAAGGCCTTCACCCGTCCCTCGCGCAGCATGCCGACGATGGAAGAGAGCGAGGCGAAGCCGAACTCCACCTCGCCGGTCATGACGGCGGTCAGCCCCTCGGCCGGGCCGCGATAGGGAATGTGCTCCATCCGCACGCCCAGGAGCTGGGACAGCAGGACCGCGGAAAGATGCTGCGAGGTGCCGTTGCCCGGCGAGAAGTAGCGCAGCGCCGGCGCCCCGGGCGCCTTGGCGCGCGCGACGAACTCGGCCAGCGAGCTGGACGGGCTGTTGCCCGGCACGACCAGGGCGTTGAAGGAGATGTTGGTCAGCGCGACGAGGCTGAGGTCGCGCACGGGGTCGTAGCCCAGGTTGCGGAAGAGCGCCCGGTTCACCGGCCCCGCGCTGGCCGAGGTCAGCGCCATCGTGTGTCCGTCCGGCTGGCTGCGCGCGACGTAACCCATGCCGATCGTGCCGCCGGCGCCGACGCGGTTCTCCACCACCACCGTCTGGCCGAGCTGCGCCGACAGCGGCGGCGCCAGCACGCGGCCGAGGATGTCGGTGCTGGAGCCCGCGCCATAGGGGACGACGATGCTGATCTGTCGTGACGGAAAGCCCGGGGCCTGCGCCTGCGCAGCCGCCGGGATCGCGGCGGCGGCGAGCATCATCGCGCGGCGCTGAAAAACTGGTGTCGTCATCGCCTCAGCCTCCCCAGATGTCGCGGTACACGCGCAGCAGGTTGCCGCCGTAGATCTTTCCGATCGCTTCCTCGGAATAGCCGCGCTCCAGCAGGCGCCGCGTGAGGTTCAGCATGGTGCGCGGCGTCTCGATGCCCTCAGGGTACCAGTAGGGCGGCGGCGCATAGGTTTCGCGCGACCATTTCCCGGAGGAGATGGCGGCGTCGTACATGGCCTGCGCCTCGGCCAGCGTGGCGACCGGCTCCTGGAAGCGGAAGTAGTCGATGCCGATGCAGACGTGGTCCACGCCCGCCACGCGCACGAGGTAGTCCATGTGGTCGATGTAGCGGTCCAGCGTTGGCCGGACCTCACGCCCGAGGAAATAGGCGTAGCCCACCACGCCGATCACGCCGCCCTTGTCGGCGATCGCGCGGATCTGCACGTCGTCGATGTTGCGCTGGCAGTCGAAGACGCCCTTGGGATTGGCGTGCGAGATGATGACCGGCTTCTGCGAATGCGCGATCGCATCCAGCGTGGTCTGCCGTCCCGTGTGCGAGCAGTCGACCACCACGCCGACCTCGTTGCAGCGCTCCACGAACTTCTGGCCGAAGCGGCTGAGGCCCTCGTCGCGCTCCTCGGTGGCGCCGGTGCCCACGCGGTTCCGCACGTTGTAGCAGAGCTGCATCACGCCCACGCCGAGCGCCTTGTAGGCGTCGACGAGGTTGAGGTCGTTCTCCACGGGATCGGTGTTCTGGAAGTGCAGGATGAGGCCGAGACGGCCCTCGCGCTTCGCGCGCTCGATGTCCGCGGCGGTGCGGACGATCAGCAGCTCCGGATGGCGGCGCACATGGTCGTGCCAGGCGCCGAGCTCCTTGATGGTCTGCCAGGCGTTCTCGTAGATCGCGACGGTGGGCGCCGTCGCGGTAAAGCCGCCCTCGGCGTACCAGTCGAGATACTTCCGGGTCTGCACCAGCGGGCAGACGTCGTCGATGAGGATGGCGCCGCGATGGACGCGCTCGGCATCCTCGAGGGAGACAGACATCGCTTTCTCCGAAACCTTCGCAAGGAGGGTATAAGGATTGGGCCGCGATGCAACGGTGATCTCAGAGCTCGACGGAGAACCCGTCGAAGGCGAGGCTGAGCTTCCCGGAGAAGTCGGCCGCCACCTCGTCCAGCAGGTCCTGCTCCCAGCCGGGAGCGGGGCGTGGCTTGTGGTGCGTCAGGACGAGGTGCTTCACGCCGCAGGACTGCGCGATCTTCCCCACCGTGTCGCCGCAGGCCAGCGTGTATTGGGAAAGCAGCTTCCAGTGTCCCGCGCTCAGCTCCTTCGAGCTGGCGTAGCAGCACATGGCCAGCACATCGGCGCCTTCGGCGAGCCGCCGCAGGCCGGGGCAGTCCACCGTGTCGCCGCTGAAGGCGAAGACCTTTCCGCCGACCTCGAAGCGGTAGCCGTAGCAGATCCAGCGGCGCAGGAAGGCCGGCGGCAGGGTCGGCAGGCCGTTGCCGTGGCTCACCTCCTCCGCGGTCGCGCGCCAACCCTGGCCTTCGACGGCCTCGCCCGGCCCGATCTCGCGCACCTCCACCGGCGCCCAGCCGCCATGCGCGGGTTCACCCAGGCTGCGCCAGGTGAGGTCGCGGTCGTAGACCTGGGTCAGCAGCGCATCGACGATGCCCTTGGTGCCCGGCGGCCCCTCGATGACCAGCTTGTGCTTCCGGCCCTCCAGCCAGGTGTTGAGGATCACGTCGTAGAGGTCGCCGATATGGTCGAAATGGTGGTGCGTCAGCAGCACGCGGCCGAGCTTCGGGATCGCGGCGCCGGCTTTGCCCATGCCGAGCAGGGCGCCACGACCGGAATCGATCAGCACCTCCTCCTCGCCGCTGCGCAGCAGGAGCGCGGTCGCGTTGCGTGTGGGGTCGCGGCGCGGCCCGCCGGTGCCGAGGAAGGTCACGCTCGCCATGGATGTCAGTCCTCCAGCCGGAATCCCGTGCTGCGGATGATCGGTCCCCAGCGCGCGACATCCTCGGCGATGGCAGCGGAGAAGGCCACGGGCCCCAGCGGCCGCGGCGCGAGATCCAGCGCGACCAGGCGCTGCGCGACCTCCGGATCGGCAACGATCGAGAGCACCGCCTCGGCCGTGGCGTTCACCGTCTCGGGCGGTGTCGTGCCAGGGGCGAAGAGGCCGTACCACATCTCCGCCTTGCCCATCTCCGCGAGGTCCAGCCCGGACTCGGAAAAGCTCGGCACGTCCGGCAGCAGGGGCGAACGGGTCGCGCCCGTCACCGCGATGGCACGCAGTGCGCCGCTCTGGAGATGCGGCACCATGCTGGCTGTCGTGGTGAAGCCGCAGGGCAGCTCGCCGCCCAGCAGCGCCACCACCAGCGGGCCGGAGCCGCGATAGGGCACGTGCACCATCTGCGTGCCGGCCGCGCGGTTGAACATCACGCCGAGGAAATGCGCTGGCGTGCCGGCGGAGAGCGAGCCGTAGCTGGCGCGGTCGCCCTGCTCCTTCGCCCAGGCGACGAACTCCTCGAGGTTCCTCGCGGGATGATCGGCGCGGACGGCGAGCGCGAAGGTGAAGCTGGTCACCATGGCGACGGGGGCGATGTCCTTCAGCGGGTCGAAGGGCAGGTTCGCATAGAGGAAGGGGAAGAAGACCGGCACGACGATGGGCGCCATCATGATGGCCGTGCCGTCGCCCGGCAGCCGGGCCAGCGCCTCGGCGGCGATGCGACCGCCACCGCCGGCGCGGTTCTCCACGACGACAGGGCGCCCGCCGAGCTTGCCCGGCAGGCGCTCGGCCACCAGCCGCGCCATCAGGTCGAGGCCGCTGCCTGGCGGGAAGCCGACGAGCATGCGCAGCGGGCGGCGATCCTGCGCCTGGGCGGCGGCGGGCAGGGCGGTGGCGGCGAGCAGGGCTCGCCGCGAAACAGCGGCGGTCATCATAAGGACAGCGTGGCATGCTGCGCCGCAGCACGCCAGCGCCCTGCCGTCAGGCGGCGCCGAGATAGTCCCGCTTGCCGATGGCCACGCCGAGCTGCCGCAGGATCCCGTGCGCCGTGGCGACGTGGAAGTAGAAGTTCGGCAGGGCGAATTGCAGGAGGAACTCTTCCGTCGTGAAGGTGATCTCCTGCCCGCCGAGCTTCATCACGACCTCGGCGCCCGAGCGGGCGTCGATCGTCGCCTCGTCCTGGGCGTCGAGATAGGCGACGGTGCGCGCGATGCGGTCCTGCAGCTCCGCGAAGGTCTTCTCCTCGTCCGGCATGGCGGGCGGCGCGACGCCGAGGATGCGGCCGATGGCGTTCTTGCTGGTGTCGCTGACGCGCTGGATCTGCGCGGAATAGACCAGCATGTCGGGCGCCAGCCGTGCGCCGAGGATCTCCTCCGGCGGGCGGCCGGTCTCGGTGGCGAAGGCCTCGGCCTTGGTCAGGCCGTGCGACAGCGCGGCGAGGCCGCGGCGGAACACCGGAACGGAGAGCCGGTAGGTGGAGACGGGCATGGATCGATCCTGATCAGTTCCGGAATGAACTGGTCACGGATCGCCGGTTTGCGAGGGACGGAAAATGGGCGGGGGCCATGCGGCCCCCTGCACCCCCCGCAACCAACGTCAAAGGCTGACTTCGTCAGCCTTTGACGTCCATGGCCTGCCGCAGCCCGTCGCTCACGAGGTTGAAGCAGATCGACGTCACGAAGATGCACACGCCCGGCAGCACCGCGACCCAGGGCTGCACGTAGATCGCCGTGCGCAGCGTGTTCAGCATCAGCCCCCATTCCGGCTCCGGCGGCCGCGTGCCGAGGCCCAGGAAGCTCAGCCCCGAGGCCAGGATCATGCACACGCTGATCAGCGAGGTCGAATAGACGAAGATCGGCCCCAGCACGTTCCCCAGCACATGCACCCGCACGATGGTGAAGGCCGAGGCGCCCGAGGCCCGCGCCGCATCCACGAAGTCCAGGTTCCGCACGCCCGTCGTCACGGATTCCGCGACCCGGATGATCGGCGGCACGAAGACCAAGGTCAGCGCCAGGATGGCGTTCATGATGCCCGCCCCCAAGGCGCCGGAAATCGCCACCGCCAGCAGCACGGAGGGGAACGCATAAAACACGTCCGTCACGCGCATGATCAGCATGTTCAGCCGCCCGCCCGCGAAGCCCGCCAGCACGCCGAGCGTCGTGCCGACCACGAAGGCCAGCGCCACCGGTACGATCCCCATGAACCAGGAGAGCCGCCCGCCGAAGATCAGCCGCGTCAGCATGTCGCGCCCCAGCTCGTCGGTGCCGAGCGGGTAGTTGGGCGTGCCCATCGGCCGCAGCCGCCGGATCATGCTGCCCTGGTAGGGGTCGTGCGGCGCGATCCAGGGCGCCAGCAGGATCACGCAGAGCATCACCAGCAGCACGCAGCCGCAGCCGATCGCCACGGGATCGCGCCGCAGCCGCTTCCACACCCCGGCCCAATAGCCCTGCGACTTCGCGACGGCCTGCTTGGCCTGGACGGCGAGCTCCGCGCTCGCGGCTGTCGTCGTGCTCATGCTCTTTTGATCCGTCGCGCCGAAGGCGCGCTAGGGAAAAGGCCGCGGATCATGCTCTTTTGATCCGTCGCGCCCGGAGGCGCGCTGGGGAAGGGGCCGCGGATCATGCTCTTTTGATCCGTCGCGCCGAAGGCGCGCTGGGGAAGGGGCCGCGGATCATGCTCTTTTGATCCGCGGATCGAGGGTCGTCTGGATCAGGTCCACCACGAGGTTCAGCCCCACGAAGAACATCGCCAGCACCAGGATCGTCCCCTGGAGCACCGGCAGGTCGCGCTGGAAGATCGCGCTGTTCAGCAGCAGACCCGTCCCCGGCCAGGAGAACACGGTCTCCACCAGGATCGAGCCGCCCATCAGGTAGCCCAGCTGCAGCCCGATCACCGCCAGCGCGTTCGGCGCCGCGTTCTTCACGACGTGCAGAAAGATGTTCCACGACGTCAGGCCCTTGCCGCGCAGCGCCGTCACGAACTCCTGGTTCATGATCTCCGCCACGATGCCGCGCACCGTCCGCGTCACGATGCCCATCGGGATCACCGACAGCGTCACCGCCGGCAGCACCAGGTGCTGGATGTGCTCCCAGTTCCAGGCCCAGTCCGAGCTCCCGCCCGGCCCCGCGCCCATCGCCGGCAGCCAGTTCAGCTGCACCGAGAAGATCACGACCATCACCATGCCGAGCCAGTAATGCGGCACCGACACGCCGGCGACCGCCACCGTCACCGCCGCCCGGTCCAGCAGGCTCCCGCGGAAGGTCCCCGCCAGCCCGCCCAGGATGCAGCCCATGATGAAGCCCAGCATCGAGGCCGCGGCCGCCAGCATCAGCGTGTTGCCGATGGCGGAATGCAGGTCGCTCCACACCGGCCGCCCCGTCGCCAGCGAGCGGCCGAGGTCGCCCTGCACCACCTTGGAGAGCCAGATCCCGAACTGCACCGGCAGCGGCTTGTCGAGCCCGTAGTCACGGCGGACCTGCTCCACCACCTCCTGCGGCGCGTCGGGGGGGACGATGGCGTTGATGGGGTCGCCGGGCGCGATCTGGACGAGCATGAAGCACACGAAGCCCACCGCCAGCGCGATCGGCACCGCGTAGAGCAATCGGCGCAGCAGGTACAACAGCATCGGCCAGTCTCCCCGGGAGACCGTTTGGAAATTCCGGCGGCGGAGGGTTCGCGAGGGATTTTTCGGGCCTGGAAGGCGCCGGACACGGCCGATGCTGGTGGCATCGGCAAGTCCGGCAACGCACCAGGCGCGGAAAAGACCCGCGAAACCGACCCGCCGGAGTTTCCAAACGGTCTCTCAGCTTATCTAGCGCCGCGCCGCCCCCGCCGGGCAAGGCGGAACCGGGCCGGATTCGCCGAATCCCCCTTGCCTTTGCCCAAGCCCGGGGCAGAACTGCCTTCCGATGAAGCTGCTCCTCCTCAACGGCAACACCGATGCCGCGATCACCGAAAAGCTGGCCGTCGCGGCCCGCGCGATGTGCGGCGACGAGATCGTGCCCGCCACCGCCCGCTTCGGCGCGCGCTACATCGCGACACGCGCGGCCTCGGCCATCGCGGCGCATGCGGTGCTCGACCTGCTGGCCGAGCGCATCGGCGTGGACAACCCGGAAGGCTTCGACGCCGCCATCATCGCCTGCTTCGGCGACCCCGGGATCGATGCCGCGCGGGAGATGTTCTCGATCCCCATCCTCGGCCTGGCCGACGCCTCCATCCCGGCCGCCCTCCGCGTGGCGGCGCACCCGCTCGCCGGCCTGCGCGCCCCCGTCGTGGCGCTGCTGACGGGCGGGACGGCCTGGGTGCCCATGCTGCAGGAATTCGCTGTTCTGCGCGGCTATGCCGCCGACCAGGTGCGCGTCGCTGCCGTCACGCCCACCGGCGACATGATCGCCCGCGAGCCGGAGCGCGCGCTGGACCTGCTGGCCGAGGCCGCGGAAGAGCAGGTCGCGGCCGGGGCGGATGTGGTGGTGCTCGGCGGGGCGGGGCTGGTGGGGCTGGCGGACCGGCTGCAATCGCGCGTGAGCGTGCCGGTGCTGGACTGCCTGCGCGTCACGCTCGAAGCCGCGCAGGAGGCACGGCCGGGGACGGTGCCGATGCAGCCGGCACCCAGCGCGGGGCTGAGCGCCGCGCTGGCGCGAGCCCTGGAAGGCTGACAGCCCGTCCGGGGATTCCGCCGGAATTCGCGGATGGATTCTCACGGCCAGGAGACCTTGAGGGCGCGGGGGATGTACCGGCGGCCTGCGACGAGGGTGTGGAGGCTCTTGAGGCCGCGGATGAAGTCGCGCGCGGCCTGCTTGTCGCGACGCCATCCGGACAGTCGCTCCCTGATCGGCAGCTTCGGGATGATTTCGGACAAATCCGGATCGGGGCACATCCAGGGTGGGCCGGGCAGGGCGCGCTTGAGGTTGAGGCGTCGGATCAGGACGATGAGCGCGAGGCCGCGGATGCGGATGGCGCGGCGGGTGGCGCGGCAGATCAGGCCCTGGATGCGGCGGAGCGGGTGGTCCGCCGTGGCGAGGGACAGGCCGATCAGCAGGCGCTCCCAGAGCGCGGCATGGGTGAGGCGTCGGAAGTAGCGGGAGATGGTGTCGGGCTTGCCGTAGGGCTCGGGGAGGTCGCTCCAGGGTCCGTCGGTGGCGGCGACACGGAAGATGGCGTCGAAACGCGCGCGGTGGTCGCAGGGGCGGCCGCGGGCCTCGTCGGAGAGATAGGGGAGAAGGGCGGCCCATTCGGCATCGGAGAGAGGGGCGTGGGGGATGCGGAGGGGAGAGGGCATCCGGTCAGGATAGGAAATTAATCAAGAACAAATCAAGAAGATTCAGGGGAAGAGCGGGGCGCCGCCCCGCACCCCGCCGGGGAGCCACGGGCTCCCCAAACCCCTGCGGAGACCTAATCGCTCTCGGGAGGGATCACGTTGGTCTTCAGGCCGCGCACCAGCACGTCCCGCATCGTCTCCGCACTCTTCAGGCGGATGTCGTCCCAGGCCTCGGGGCTGTGGAAGGCGACGTGCGGCATGATCACCAGACGGCCCATCAGCCAGGACTCCCTGGCGCGATAGGCCTGCATCAGCTTCGGCACGGGATCGACTGGCGGCTCCACCGGGACCACGTCCAGCCCGGCCGCCGCGATGTGGCCGGAGCGCAGGGCGGCCTCCAGCGCATCGATGTCCAGGATCGGGCCGCGCGCGGTGTTGATCACCACCGCGTTCTTGGGCAGCAGCGCCAGCTCCTTCGCGCCGACCAGGCCGCGCGTCTTCCGCGTGAGCGGGCAGTGGATGGAGAGCACGTCGGAGACTTCCATCAGCGCCTCCAGGCTGTCCACGCGCTGCACGCCGATCGCGCGATCGGCGCCGTTGGGCAGCGCGGGGTCGAAGAAGGCGACCTTGAAGCCGAGCGCCTTGGCCCGCAGCGCCGCCGCCGTGCCGATGCGCCCCAGGCCGAGCACGCCGAAGGTCTGCACCTCGAGGCGGCGGACGATGGGGTTCTGGATGACGCCCCAGGCGGCCGGCGGGTCCTGCCGCTGCGCGTCGTGGTGCAGCACCAGCCCGCGGCGCAGCGCGACGGTGAGGGCGATGGCGGTGTCCGCGACCTCCTGCGTGCCGTAGTCGGGGATGTTGCAGACGGTGATGCCGCGGCGCGCGCATTCGGCGCGGTCCACGCGATCGTAGCCCACGCCCATGCGGATCACGACCTTGAGCTTGGGGAACTTTGCCAAGGCCTCGGCGGGGACGGCGAGGCGGAGGGTCATGAGGCCCTCGACCTCGGCGCAGAGCTCGTCGGGGAGCTCCATGAGCGATTTTTTGGCGGTGCCGGTGAGGATGCGGACGCCGTCGCCCATGACGCGCTGTTCGAGCTCGGTGTTGGGGTAGAGGGATTCGGGTTCTAGGACGGTCAACATTCCTACCTCTGAGTACGATAGTTGTTTAGTTGCTTGATGCGACTCGGCGTCGACGAGATATTCTAGCAGCCCGCGATAAGGGTGAATACGGTGCTAAAAAGCCTTCGACTTAAGAATTTTCGCAAATTTCAATCCTTTTATTTGCGGATTGGTGCCGGAAATATCTTAGTTGGCCCGAATAATGCCGGAAAATCGTCGATATTAGATGCTTTGCGTATATTTGACGCTTGTGTAAGATATTCACGCAGTAAAAAACCCACCATCATAGATTTGCCAGGCCAAGGAGTGTTTAGCGGATACGAAGTTCCTGATAGCTATATGCCCGTCTCTTTGGCTAATATAACCTACAATTACTCCGACGCGGATGCCATTATAGAGGTAGAACACGTAAATAACACAAAAAACTTTATATTACTTCATCCAGATAGAGTAACGCGATACTATTTAGATTGCCCGGGGACCTTAACAAAGGAAGGGAAAAAATTTCGGCAGGCCTTTCCGATAAATTTCGTAGTTATACCTACCTTGGCTCCTCTTGAGATGGATGAACCATACGTCCAGGATGAAACAGTTCAGAAAAATTCATCGACTAGACTTGCCAGTAGAGTGCTTCGAAATATTTGGTTTAGGCGCCCATCGGATGAATTCGAATCCTTTAAAGCTGACGTAGAAACCGCATGGTCTGGCATTAAAATTCAGGCTCCTGAAAGGCCTAATCCCCTAAGTCGAATAATTACTATGTTTTATACTGAAGATAAACGAGATCGAGAAGTTCAATGGGCTGGATTTGGATTTCAGGTATGGCTACAAATACTGACCCATCTCCGAAGAGGTGATGATGATTCTGTGTTAATTATTGACGAGCCTGATGTATATTTACATCCAGATTTACAAAGACGCCTTTTGCGTCTAATAAAGCAGAGATTTAGGCAATTTTTTATGGCTACCCACGCTGTCGAAATTATTGAGGAGGCTGAGCGTCAGGAAATTATATCTGTAAGTAAGCAATATCAACAAGGAAAACGAATAAATACAGAAAAAGAATTCGATAGTCTATATAGATATCTTGGCTCTACTAGCAATTCCGATTTTGCAAGAATTGCAAGAGCTCGGCGCATTTTATTTGTTGAAGGATTGGACGGAAATCTTTTACGAAGGTTTGCTAAAAGATTTTCTTTTAACAATTTATCAGACCCGCAAAGCACACCTATTATTCAATTAGGTGGGTTTTCTGAATGGCGGAAGGCTATAAATGCCGCATGGGCTTTAAAGGAAATATTGGATCTGGAGGTCGAAAGTCTCTGCTTATTCGATCGTGATTATCGCCCACAAAAACATATTGAAGAATTTATAAATGAAGTTGAAGAAACAAAAATTCGATGCTATGTTTTGGGGCGAAAAGAAATAGAGAATTATCTACTGGATCCAGCAGCCATGTACAAAGCCTTACAGGGCCGCAGTGTGGATGGTTCGGACATGTCTTTTGATGAGTTTTTGGAAATATTTGATCAGGCTATTGAAAGTACGCGAATTCAAACATTTTCACAAATGGTAGGCAAAGAAATCGAATTTAGAAGAAGGGCTACCCCTGGTATCGACAGTAGTACTGTCACTAAAGAAGTAGCGTCTCGATTCGATAAAATATGGCCGGATCGATCTCAGCGCATTAGGGTTTCACCGGGAAAGGAAGTTTTGAGTAAATTAAATGAATTGCTGCAAACAAGGAAATTTAGGGCCGTTACGAGTGCAATGATTATCGAAAGAATAGAGATGTCGGCCCTTGACGATGATTGGAAAGACCTATTATTTCAACTCGATACCTTTTTTAAGGGAGAATAACAATAAATTTATTCACATCGTTGCTCCCAAAACCCAAGGCGCAAACTCCGCATCTCCGAACCCCAGCCGCTCGCTCTTCGTCGGCTCCCCGCTCGCCGTCGCCAGCATGTGCCCGAAAATCCGAGCCCCGCACTCCTGCACGCTCTCCGTCCCGTCCAGCACCGTCCCGCAATTGATGTCCATGTCCTCCTCCATATGGGAGAACATCGCCGTGTTCGTCGCCAGCTTCAGCGACGGCGCCGGCTTGCAGCCGAACACGCTCCCGCGCCCCGTGGTGAAGCACATCAGGTTCGCGCCCCCGGCCACCTGGCCCGTCGCGCCCACGGGGTCGTAGCCCGGCGTGTCCATGAAGACGAAGCCGCGCCGGCTGATAGCCTCGGCATAGCGCAGCACGTCCACGAGGTTCGTCGTCCCCGCCTTCGCCATCGCGCCCAGCGACTTCTCCAGGATCGTCGTCAGCCCGCCCGCCTTGTTCCCCGGCGAGGGGTTGGCGTTCATCTCCGCCCCCTCGCGCGCCGTGTAGTCCTCCCACCAATGCATCACGTCCACGAGCTTCTGGCCGACCTCCTGCGACACCGCGCGGCGCGTCAGCAGGTGCTCGGCGCCGTAGGTCTCGGGCGATTCGCTGAGGATCACCGTGCCGCCGTGCCGCACCACCAGGTCGCTGGCCGCGCCCAGCGCCGGATTGGCGGTGATGCCCGAATACCCGTCCGAGCCGCCGCATTGCAGCGCCACGACGAGCTCGCTCGCCGGCACCGGCTCGCGACGGGCCTGGTTGGATTCCGCCAGCACCTCGCGCACGAAGTCGATCCCGGCCTCGACCGTCTTCCGCGTGCCGCCGCTCTCCTGGATGTTGAGCGTGCGCAGCCGCCCCGCGAGGCGCTGCTCCTCCAGCAGCCCGCCGAGCTGGTTCACCTCGCAGCCCAGCCCGATCGCGATGACGTGGGAGAAGTTGGGATGCCGCGCGAAGCCGGCGAGCACGCGGCGCAGCACGCGCAGCGGCTCGCCCTCCGTCATGCCGCAGCCGGTCTTGTGGGTGAGCGCGACGACGCCGTCGACCATGGGCGTGCCGGCCAGGGGATCGGGGCCGTCCACGAAGGGGTTCTTGGTGAAGCTGCGCGCGATGAGGTCGGCCACATGCGCCGAGCAGTTCACGGAGGTGATGATGCCGATGTAGTTCCGTGTCGCGACCCGCCCGTCGGCGCGGCGGATGCCCTGGAACTGCGCGGGGACCGGCTCGGTCAGGGTGGGCTTGGCGTCCACGCCCCAGGCGTAGTCGCGCGAAAAATCGCCCATGGCGCAGTTCTGCGTGTGCACCCATTCGCCGGGCGCGATGGGCTGCGTGGCGAAGCCGATGATCTGGCCGTAGCGGCGGATCTCCTGCCCGGGGGCGTGCCCCGTCACGGCGACCTTGTGTCCGGCGGGGATGCGGGCGCGCGCGACGACGTTGGGGGCGACCGGGGTGCCGGGCGGCAGGGTGCGTCGGGCGATGACCACGCCGTCCTCGGCATGCAGACGGATGACGGGTGCTTCCGCGATCGTATCCATGGCTCGTTGTCTCCCTTGGCGTCCGATCGTCGCGGGCTTCTTCGGCCCGCGGCGTGAATCGGCCGCGCCGAGGTTCATCCTGCCGCGCGTTTCCTTGTTGCGGAAGGGCGGCGATTAACCGCAGCATGACGTCCACAAAACCAAAAGTCCCGGGAGACCACGTTCATGATCCGCCGCCGTACGCTGGGGCTCGGCCTCGGTGCCGCTTCCCTGTCCGCGCCCTTCGTCAGCAACCCCGCCGTCGCGCAGGGCACGCGGCTGCGCTGGGCGCATGTCTACGAGGTCAACGAGCCCTACCACACCGAGGCGCAATGGGCGGCGCGCGAGATCGCGCAGCGCACCAACGGCCGCTGGAACATCGAGGTCTTCGCCGCCTCGGCGCTGGGCAACGAGCCGCAGATCAACCAGGGGCTCACCCTCGGCACCGTGGACATCATCTACACGGGCGTGGCCTTCGCGGGGGCGAGCTACCGGCCGATCTCGATCTCGCACGCGCCCTACATGCTGCGCGACTACGACCACTTCCAGAAGTACCGCGCCTCGGACCTGCATCGCGAGCTGGTGGCCGGCTACGACCGGCAGACCAACCACCACGCCCTGGCGCTGACCTATTACGGCGACCGGCACGTGACGGCGAACCGCAGCATCATGCAGCCCTCCGACATGCGCGGGCTGAAGCTGCGCGTGCCGCAGGCGCCCTCCTTCCTGATGTTCACGCGCGCGGTGGGCGCCAACGCGACGCCGCTGGCCTTCGCCGAGGTGTATCTCGCGCTGCAGACCGGCACGGTGGATGCGCAGGAGAACCCGCTGCCCACCATCCAGGCGAAGAAGTTCTACGAGGTGCAGAGCCATATCAGCCTGACCGGCCACATCACGGAGAGCCTGCTGACGATCGTGAGCAACGCGGCCTGGCGGCGGCTCTCGGAGCCGGACCGCGGGGTCTTCCAGGAGGTGCTGAAGCAGGCCGCCGACCGCTCCGGCGCCACCATCCGCAGCCAGGAGCAGGAGCTCGCCGGCTGGTTCCGCGGCCAGGGCAAGACGGTGCAGGAGCCGGACCGCGCGGCCTTCCGCGCCGCCTGCACGCCGCTGCACAACGAGGGCGTGGGCTGGACGCGTGCGCAGTACGACCGGCTTCAGGCTTTGTGAGGTAGGGGCGGGAGCTCCGGCCCTCGCCGCCGTCTGAGCAATTTCCGTTTTATCCGAGGGGGCCGGCTTTAAAGGCCTGCCCTCAAGCCCCATATCGGCAATGTCGTCGAAGATATTCGTCGGCTCGCGCAGCCATGTGAGCCGCCTTGAATCGCTCCTCGCTCAATCTCTCGTGGTTGGCGAGCGCCCCGGACCGGGGCCGACGCCGACCCCCTCAATTCATCGAGTAGCCTTCCGGGCGCTCCGGATTCTTCAGTGCAAAACATCCATCAAAATCGTTTCCCCACCCGGCCGTCGCGGCAGCTGCCGGTCGGGACCATGAACGCCGCCGCATCGAATAGCCCGCCCCCCACCCACGACGCAGGCCCCGCCGAGCTCACGCCCGAGGAGTTGCGTCAGATCGTCGCAGACGTGCTCGGCTGAACCCCGGGCATGGTCGACCGGCTTATGGAGAAGACATGAGCCCCCTCGGCGAACCGGACAAACAAGCGGCCGGCCCGGCCACGGCGCCACGAAGCCGTGGCCTCTCGGAAATCGACGGCCGCCTCAAGGCGGCCGTGGCCGGTTTCCAGAACCCCAGCGCGTCCCGGGCGGTGTGGCAGATGGCCTCGTCGCTGGGCGGCTTTCTCGCGGTCTGCGGGGTCATGTACGCCACCTTCGGGCTGTCCTACTGGCTGACGCTGGGGCTGGCGGTGCTCGCCGCCGGCTTCGTCGTGCGGCTCTTCATCATCCAGCACGATTGCGGCCACGGTTCCTTCCTCGCGTCGCAACGGGCCAATGCGATGCTCGGCCGCTTCTGCGGGATGATCACCTTCACGCCCTATGCCAACTGGCGCCGCCAGCATGCGGGCCATCACGCGGTCTGGAACAACCTCGACCGGCGCGAGAATGCCGATCTCTATTCGAACGCGATGACCCTCCTGGAATACGAGGCGCTCTCGCCCTGGCGCCGCGCCCTCTACCGGCTGACCCATCATCCCGTGGTGACCGGCCTGCTCCTGCCGCCCTTCGTCTTCCTCCTCCTCTACCGCGTGCCTTTCGACACCCCGCGCCGCTGGCGCCGCGAGAGGTGGTCGGTCCATGCCACGAATGCCGGCCTCGCGACCCTGTTCCTGGGGCTCGGGCTCGCCTTCGGCTTCGAGCGGGTGCTGCTGATCCACCTGCCCATCATCATGATGGCCGCCATCGCCGGCGCCTGGCTCTTCGCCGTCCAGCACCGCTTCGAGGAGGCCCTGTGGCAGCGGGATGCGGCGTGGGATCCGCGCGCGGCGGCGCTCCGCGGATCGTCCTATCTGAAGCTGCCGGCGATCCTGCAATGGGCCACCGGCAATATCGGCTTCCACCACATCCATCACCTCAATCCGCGCGTCCCGAACTACCGGCTGCCGCAGTGCCACCGCGCCATTCCCGAATTGCAGGCGGTGCCGACGCTGGGAATCCTGGGCGCCCTGGGCGCGCCCTTCTTCGCCCTCTGGGACGAGGAAGGGGGCCGGATGGTGAGCTTCCGCACCGCTCACCGGCAGCTCAGGCTGAGGGCGGCGGCGATCTAAAGCGTGATGACCGAAGGCGCGAAGGCGCCGGAGGTCTGAATCACACGCCAACAACGGCCTAGTCGATCTTGATTCCGGCCGCCGCGATCACCGGTTCCCACTTCGCGATCTCCGCCGCGAGGAAGGCGGCCGCGCTGTCCGGCGTGCTGCCGCGCACGACCTCCACCGTCATCTCCGTGAGGCGGTTGCGCAGGGCATCCACCTCCAGCGCGCGGTTCGCCGCGGCGTTGATCGCGGTGATGACCGGCGCAGGCGTGCCCGAGGGCACCAGCAGCATGTGCCAGGTGTAGGCCTCGTAGTCCGGCACGCCGCCCTCGATGAAGGTGGGCAGGTCGGGCACCAGCGGGCTGCGCTCGCGCGTGGAGATGGCGAGCGGCCGCAGGTCGCCGCGCTGGATGATGGGGATCGCGCCCGCCGCCACGTCGATGAGCATGGGGATGCGCCCGGCCAGCAGGTCCGGCATGGCCGGCGCGCTGCCGCGGAAGGCGATGTGGTTCATCCGCAGCCCGCCGGCCATGTGCAGGAAGAGCTCGGTGGCGAGATGCACGGCGCCGCCATTGCCGCTGCTGGCATAGTCGTACTTGCCGGGATTGGCGCGGACGAGCGCGATGAACTCCGGCAGCGTGCGCGCGGGGAAATCCTTGTTCACCATCATGATCATCGGCACCTTGCCGACGAGCGCGACCGGCGCGAAATCCGCGATGGGATCGAAGGTCACGCGCGGGAAGAGCGCCTTCACCACGGCGTGGCCGATGGTGGTGTAGAGCACCGTCAGCCCGTCCTTCGGCGCCTTCGCGACGATGTCCGTGCCGACGATGATGCCCGAGCCCGTGCGGTTCTCGACGACGAGGCGGTTGGCCAGCCCGCGCGACATCTCGTCGGCGATGAGCCGCGCGGGGATGTCCGTCGGCCCGCCGGCGGCGAAGGGCACGATGAGGCGGACGGGTTGCGAGGGCCAGTCGGTGGATTGGGCGGAGGCGGCGAAGGGCGCGAGGGCGCCCAAAGCAAGGGCCTGACGGCGTAGCATGGTTGGTTTGCTCCCGGATTTGTTGCCGGGAGCGTGCCGGGATCAGCCGCCCGCTTCAATCCTTTTACCTGATGCACCGTCGAAGACGTGCAGGGATTCGGCCGGCAGGGTGAGCTGCATCGGCCCGTCCTCGTAACGGGCGCCGGGGAGGCGGGCGGTGAGGGGCGTGCCGTCGGCGAGCTTGCCATGCAGCACGCTCTCGCCGCCCAGCGGCTCGACCAGCTCCACCTGCACGTCGAGCCCGCCCTGGCCGAGGCGCAGATGTTCCGGCCGGACGCCGATGGTGAGTTTTTTGCCTGTTGCGCCCCCGCGCGGACCGTCGGCGAAGGGCAGCCGCAGGCCGCCGGCGTCGAGGATCGCGCCGCCGCCACCCTCCTCCAGCGTGGCGTGGAGCAGGTTCATCGAGGGGCTGCCGATGAAGCCCGCGACATAGGTGTCGGCCGGCCGTTCCCAGATCTCCATGGGCGTCGCGATCTGCGCGGCGCGGCCGGCGTTCATCACGACGAGGCGGTCGCCCAGCGTCATGGCCTCCACCTGGTCGTGCGTGACGAAGAGCGAGGTGACGCCGAGGCGACGTTGCAGCCGCCGGATTTCCGCGCGCAGCTCCACCCGCAGCTTGGCGTCGAGGTTCGACAGCGGCTCGTCGAAGAGGAAGAGCTTGGGCTCGCGCACGATGGCGCGGCCCATGGCGACACGCTGGCGCTGGCCGCCCGAGAGCTCGCGCGGCTTGCGCTGGAGCAGGTGGCCGATGCCCAGCAGCGCGGCCGCCTGGTCCACGCGGCGCAGGATCTCGTCCTTCGGCATGCGGCGGATCTTCAGGCCGTAGGCCATGTTCTGGAAGACCGACATGTGCGGGTAGAGCGCATAGTTCTGGAAGACCATCGCGACGTCGCGATCGGCCGGCTCCAGCCCCTTCATGCTCTGCCCGGCGATGAGGACCTCGCCGGAGGTCTCGGTCTCCAGCCCGGCGACGATGCGCAGCAGCGTGGACTTGCCGCAGCCGGACGCGCCGACGATGACGATCATCTCGCCATCCTGAACGTCGAGGTTCACGCCGTGCAGGACGTGGGTCGCGCCGAAGGACTTCTTCACGTCCCGGAGAGTCAAAGTCGCCATTACTTCTCGGTCTCCGTCAGGCCCTTCACGAACCATCGCTGCATGAGCACCACCACGGCCACCGGCGGCAGCAGCGCCAGGACCGCCGTCGCCATGATGACGTTCCACTCGTTCTGCTGATCGCCCGTGCCGATCATCTTCGTCAGGCCGACGACGACCGTCTCCAGGCTGCGGTCGTTCACGATCAGCAGCGGCCAGAGATACTGGTTCCAGCCGTAGATGAAGAGGATCACGAAGAGCGCCGCGATGTTGGTGCGCGACAGTGGCAGCACGACGTCGATGAAGAAGCGGATGGGTCCGGCGCCGTCGATCTTCGCGGCCTCGACATACTCGTCGGGGATGGTGAGGAAGAACTGACGGAACAGCAGCGTCGCCGTGGCGCTGGCGATCAGCGGGATCACGAGGCCGGCCATGGTGTTGGTCAGCGCCAGGTCCACCATCACCTGGAAGGTGGGAATGATGCGCACCTCGACCGGCAGCATCAGCGTGATGAAGATCAGCCAGAAGAAGACCATGCGCAGCGGGAAGCGGAAGAACACCACCGCATAGGCCGAGGTCAGCGAGATCGCGATCTTCCCGACGGCGATGCACAGCGCCATGATCAGGCTGTTGGCGAGCATGAGCCCGGCGCCGCCGCGCATGTAGCGCCCGCCGCCGAGGCCCCAGGCCTGGCTGTAGTTGTTCGCGGCCTCGGCGCCCGGCAGCAGCGGCACGTCGCCGCGGCCGATGGTGTTCACGTCATGCGTGGAGCCGATCAGCGTCAGGTAGATCGGGAAGACGAAGATCAGGATGCCGACGAGCAGGCAGATGTGGGTGACGATCTTCTCGCGCTGCTGCCGGCGGCGGGTGCGCTCGGCCAGCATGCCGGTATCGACCACGTTGCTGCGCGGCCGATTCACGCTCTCGCTGACGCTCGATCGATCGGACGCGGACATCAGTAGTGCACCTTCCGCTCGACATAGCGGAACTGGATCACCGTCAGCGCCACCACCAGCAGCATCAGGATCACGCTCTGCGCCGAGCTGGAGCCGAGGTTCAGGTTGATCACGCCGTCCGTGTAGACGCGGTAGATCAGCGTCTCCGTCGCCTTGCCCGGCCCGCCATGGGTGAGGCTGTGGATCACCCCGAAGGTGTCGAAGAAGGCGTAGACCAGGTTCACCACCAGCAGGAAGAAGGCGGTCGGCGAGAGCAGCGGGAAGATGATCGTCCAGAAGCGCCGGGCAGGCCTGGCGCCGTCGATCGCGGCGGCCTCCAGCACGGATTTCGGGATGCTCTGCAGCCCCGCGAGGAAGAAGATGAAGTTGTAGCTCACCTGCTTCCAGGCGCTGGCGAGGATGACCATCAGCATCGCCTGGCTGCCGTTCAGCCGGTAGTCCCAGGGGATGCCGATGCCGTTCAGCATCCGGCCGAAAAGGCCGATGTTCGGGTGGAACATGAAGAGCCACAGCACCGCCGCGATGGCCGGCGCCACGGCGTAGGGCCAGATCAGCAGCGTCTTGTACACGTCGGCGCCGCGGATGTGCTTGTCGGCCTGCACGGCGAGGAAGAGCGCCGAGCCCAGCGCCAGCACCGCGACGGAGCCGGAGAAGAGGATCGTGCGCCCGGCGGCGTCGAGCCAGGTCTGGTCGTGCAGCACGTCGAGGAAGTTCTCGAAGCCGACGAATTCGGTGGAGAGCCCGAAGGCGTCCTCGCGCAGGAAGGACTGGTAGACGGCCTGCCCGGCGGGCCAGAAGAAGAAGATCGCCGTGATGACGAGCTGCGGCGCCAGCAGCAGGTAGGGCAGCAGCGTGCCCTTGAAAATCACCTTCTTCCGCATCCTACCTCCGAGCGACCCGACCTCGCATGGCATTGCCATGCGAGGCCCTTCCGAGACAACAGTCGGGCCGTCCCGGCAGCGGGATCAGCCCCGGTTCGTGCGCTCGAAGTTGCGGAGCACCACGTTGCCGCGCGTCGTGCCGGCCGCCATGGCCTGCTCCGCCGTCTGCTGGCCCTGCAGCATCTTCTCCATCTCTTCCTGGATGATGTTGCGGATCTCGATGAGCCCGCCGAGGCGCAGTCCGCGCGTGTTGTCGCTCGTCGTGCCGCGGAGCATCTGCTCGATCGGCACGTCGGCGCCGGGGTTCCGCTGGTAGTAGTCGGTCTTCTTCACCGCCTCGAAGGAGGCGCGGGTCAGCGGCAGGTAGCCGGTGTCGGTGTGCCACTTGGCGCCGACCTCGGTGCCGCTGATGTACTTGTAGAAGTCGGCGACGCCCTTGTACTCGGCGGCCGAGCGCGTGTCGCGCGGGCCCTTGTTCATCGCCCAGAAGCTGGCGCCGCCGATGATGCTGTTGCCCGGCGCGCGCGGCGTGCCGTTGTAGTAGGGCAGCATGCCGACGCCCCACTGGAACCGCGCCTCGTTGGTGATGCGCGCGCGCAGGCCGGAGGAGGCCATGGTGATCGCCACCTGGGCCGAGGGGAACAGCGCGTCCGCCGCGTTGTCGCGGCCGCCGTAGCGGTAGAGGCCCTCGCGCGCCCAGGCCTGCAGATTGGTCATGTGCCTGACCTGCAGCGGGTTGTTGATCCGCAGCTCGGTGCCGAGGCCGCCGAAGCCGTTGGCCAGCGAGGCGAAGGGGATGTCGTGGATGGCGCTGAACTGCTCGAGGTTCAGCCAGGTCGGCCAGGAGGTGGTGAGCGGCGTCTCGATGCCCGCCGTCTTCAGGGCGCGCATCGCCTGCTCCACGCCCTCCCAGGTCGTCGGGAACTGGTCGGGGTTCAGGTTGGCGCGGCGGAACATGTCCTTGTTGTAGAAGACGACCGAGGTGCTGCTGTTGAACGGCATCGACATCTGCCGCCCGTCGGCCGCCGCGTAGTAGCCGCGCACGCCGGGGAGGAAGTCGTTGAAGTCGATCTGCACGCCGGTGTCGGCCAGCAGCTCGTAGACCGGCTTCACCGCGCGGCCGGCGGCCATCATGGTGCCGGTGCCGACCTCGAACATCTGCACGATGTTGGGCGCCTGGTTGGCGCGGAAAGCGGCGATCGCGGCCACCATCGTCTCCGGATAGGAGCCGCGGAAGGACGGGGTGATCTTCACGCCCGTCTGGCTGGCGTTGAAGTCGGTGACGATCTTCTCGAGCAGGCCGCCGAGCGGTTGCGGGAGGCCGTGCCAGAACTGGAGCTCGACGGGACCGCCCTGGGCGAGCGCGGGGGCGGCGAGAGGGGCGGCGGCGACAGCGAGGGCTGCCTGGCCGAGGGAACGACGCAGCATGAAAGACACTCCCGGAAGTTTATGGACGCGCGGCGACTAAGCCCCGGTCATTGCGTCCATGTGACACAAATGGGTCAGTTCCGTGAAGGGGATTTGGACGACACCATCAGGTTGTAGAGCTCCGGGTCCGTGGCGCCCTCGGTGCCGAAGATCAGGACCCGGCTGTCCGGTCCCAGGCCGAGCGCTGCGCGGGCGGCGGGATCGCTCCAGGCGCGGTCCAGGGCGATGACGCCGGCGACGGCGCTTTCCCCGGCCGTGATGCTCTGCGCGGCCAGCGCCTGCATGGCGCCGGGCACGGCGGAATCGGGCAGGGCCATGGAGGCGAAGGCGCTGCGCTCCAGCTCCTGCCAGGCGAGCAGCGAGGGCTCGCCGCAGGCCAGCCCGGCCATGACGGTGTCGAGGTCGCCTCCCACGGTGGTGAAGGTTCCGGCCGCGAGGCTTTCGGTCAGGCAGGCGGCGCGCTCCGGCTCGGCGATGACCAGCCGGGGCCCGGTTCCGCACATGGCGCGGAGCTGCACGGCCACGGCGGCCGCGACGCCGCCGACGCCGCCGGGCACGAAGACATGGGTGGGCGGCACGGGCAGGGCGGCCAGCGCCTCCTCGGCCATGAGGCGGTAGCCCTGCATCACGTCGCGCGGCGGCTCGGTGTAGCCGGGATAGGAGGTGTCGCTGATGACGAACCAGCCCTCGGCCTCGGCGGTCTGCTGCGCGGCGCGGACGCTGTCGTCGTAATTGCCGGCGACCTCGCGGATCTCGGCGCCGTAGCGGGCGATGGCGTCGCGGCGCCCCTGGCTGACATGCTGGTGGACGAAGATCACGCAGCGCGCCCCGAAGCGCTGCGCGCCCCAGGCGACGGAGCGGCCATGATTGCCGTCGGTGGCGCAGGTGACGGTGATCCGCTGCGCGGCATCTCGGTATTCGCCCGCCTCCAGCGCCGCGCCGGAGGCGTTGTTGGCCACGCCGCGCTTCGCCAGCTCGGCCTGGATGAGCTTCAGCACGGCATAGGCCCCGCCCAGCGCCTTGAAGCTGCCGAGGCCGAAGCGGCTGCCCTCGTCCTTGTAATGGACCGAGGCCGGGCCGGGAAAATCCAGCCGGTGCAGCGGCGTCGGCGCATAGCCGGGCCAGGACGTGATCTCGGCACGGGCGCGGCGGTAGCCGCCCTCCGGCAGGACGGTGATCCCCGGCGTGCCGGGATTGCGGTTCAGGACGAGACGGACATCAGTCATGGGCCGGGAACTTGGCGGCGGACGCGCCGCGGAGCAATCTGCCGGCATGAAGATCACGATTCTCGGCGGCGGGGGGTTCCTCGGCCGCAAGCTTGCGCAACGTCTGGCGAAGGAGGGCAGCCTCGGCGGCAAGCCTGTCGCCGAGCTGACCCTCTTCGATCTCGCCGAGCCGGCGCCGCTGGAGGCGCCCTTCCCGGTGCGCTGCCTCGCCGGCGACGTGGCCAGCGTGGCCGACGTGTCCAAGGCCATCCCGGAGGGGACGGATGTCGTCGTCCACCTCGCCGCCGTGGTGAGCGCCGCGGCCGAGGCGGATTTCGACCTGGGCATGCGGGTGAACCTGCACGGCACGCTGGCGGTCATCGAGGCCTGCCGGAAGCTCTCGGCCCCGCCGCGCGTCCTCTTCACCTCCAGCGTCGCCAGCTTCGGCGGCGGCCAGTCCGCCCTGCTGCCCGACGACGCCCGCCAGGTCCCCGGCAATTCCTACGGCGCGCAGAAGGCGGCCGCCGAGCTCCTGCTGGCCGACGCCTCGCGCCGCGGGATGATGGACCTGGTCTCCATCCGGCTGCCGACGGTGATCGTGCGGCCGGGACGGCCGAACAAGGCGGCCTCCTCCTTCGTCTCGGCCATCCTCCGCGAGCCGCTGCTCGGGCTGGAGACGCCGCTGCCGGTCCCGGAGGAATTCCGGGTCTGGGTCTGCTCGCCGCGCCGCGCGGTGGACTGGTTCCTCTATGCGGCCACCATGGACACGGCGCCGCTCGGCATCGATCGCGGCGTGAACCCGCCCGGCCTCGCGGTGAGCGTGGGCGAGATGCTGGCCGCGCTGACGCCGGCCGAGCGCGCCCTGGTGAAGTCCGAGCCGGATGCGGTGATCGCCGGCATCGTCGGCGGCTGGCCGGCGGAGTTCGCCGCGACGCGGGCGAAGAAGCTCGGCTTCGCGCCGCAGGAGGGCGTGCCGGCCATCCTCGCCGCCTTCCGCGAGGACGACCTGGCCGCGACCCGGGCCGATCGCGGGATCTGATGTCGCGCGCGACCGCGCGGGGATGAACGCCGTCCGGGAGGATGCCTCCCGGATGGCGGGCGTGCCGACCCCAGCGGATCTCGCCCTATAGGCTGCGCCGATGGATTCCATCGGCCTGCCCCGGCTGGCTGCTTCATCCGCTTCGCGCGATCCTCCCGGCAGAAAGGAAGACACGCGATGACCCGACTGCCCGCCCTCGCCGCCCTGCTGATGCTGGCCGCCGCGCCCGGCCTCGCCGCCGCGCAGACCCAGGACTGCATCGCCAATGGCCTGCTCACCATCGACAGCATCGACACGGGCACCCAGCGCGTGCCGCGCGACCCGCGCAGCGGCCGCGACCTCGTCACCATCAGCGCGGGCATCCGCAGCATCTCGACGCGGCAGTTGACCTTCACGGCCAGCTACTCGGGGCGCATGGCGCAGGACTTCGTCACGGGGCCAAGCTGGACGCTGACGCCGGGACAGCGGACCCATGTCGCGATCGCCAACGTGTTCAAGCCGGCCCCGCCGGACGAGACCGTGCGGGCCTCGCTTCGGCTGTCCTGCAACTAAGCGGGACGACCGGAGGCCCGAAGCCCGCGCCAGGGCAAAGGCCTCAGCCGCCCGTCATCTCCAGCCCGGATCGGATGGCGTCGCGCAGCAGGAGCGCGCTGCCGCGCAGCGCCTCCTTCTCCGCCGCGTCGAGCTCCGGCAGGACCGGGCGCGAGGCGCCCTTCGCCCCCAGCACATGCGGCAGCGAGACGCAGGTCTCCGTCACGCCCAGCAGCTCGTCCATGTAGGTGGAGACGCTGAACAGCACCTGCTCGTCCGAGGTGATGGCGCGCGCCAGCCGCGCGATGCAGCCGCCGATGCCGAAGTTGGAGACGCCCTTGCCCTCCTTGATGCGGTAGGCGGAGGTGCGGACCTCCTGGGCGATCGCCGCGCGCAGCTCCGGCGGCAGCGGCTGGCCGAGCTGCTCGGCGAAGCGGGTGAGCGGCATGCCGCCGACCTGCGCGCCCGACCAGTGCATCACCTCGGAATCGCCGTGCTCGCCCAGCACGTTGGCGTGGACGGAGCCGGGGGAGACGCCGAGATGCTGCGCCAGCCGCACGCGGAAGCGTGCGGAATCCAGCGCGCAGCCGGTGCCGATGGCGCGGCCCGGCGGCACGCCGAAGCGCCGCACCGCGACGGCCGGCATGACGTCCACCGGATTGGTGGCGAAGAGCAGCACCGCCCCGGGCGCCACCTTCAGCACGCGCTCCAGCACGGCGGAGACGACGCGCACATTGGCCACCGCGAGATCGAGCCGGGTCTGGCCGGGCTTGAGGCTGGCGCCGGCGGTGATCACCACCACCTGCGCCCCGGCGAGGTCGGCGTAGTCGCCGGCGCTCACCTGGGCATGGGCGCCGAAGGCCGCGGCATGGGCGATGTCCGCCGCCTCGGAGGCCGCGCGCGCATGGTCGAGATCGACCAGCACGACCTCCTGCACGCCCGGCGCCTGCGCCAGCAGGTAGCCTGCCGCCGCGCCGACGAGCCCTGCGCCGATGATGCCGACCTTATCCGTCATGGGACGCACCTTTCACTGATCGAAGGTGCAGGAAACCGAGTTTCCTGCTGGGGTGCTCGAGGGGCAAAGCCCCTCGACCTACAGCACCCCCATCCAAGGCCACACCGTCGCGGAGAGCAGCACGAGCAGCGCCAGCCCCGCCAGCGTCAGCACCGTGCCCATCTTCGCGAACTGGATCGTGCTGAAGGCCCCGGTGCCGTAGCACAGCATGTTCTGCGGCGCGTTGGTCGGCAGGATGAAGCCGAAGGAGACGACGAAGCTCTGGATCATCACGATGCCGAAGGCGGTCTGCGGCCCGAAGGGCAGGGTCTGGCTGAAGGCGATCATGATCGGGATCAGCGTGCTCGCGAGCCCGGTCGCCGAGGCGAAGCCCAGGTGCAGCACGATGCTGAACAGCGAGAGCGCCCCCACCACCGCCACCACCGGCATGGCGCCGAGGCCGAGCTGCCCCAGCGTCGCATTCGCCAGCCAGGTCGCCGCGCCGGTGCGGGCGAGCAGCAGGCCGAGCGCGATGCCCGCCGCGAAGAGCACCACCGTGCCCCAGGGCACCTGCTTCTCGGCCTGGGCCCAGGTCATCACGCCGAAGCGCGGCATCAGCAGCAGCGCGATGCCGAGCTGCGTCGTGGTGGTGGTGTCGAGCGGATGCAGCCAGCCCTCGGTGGACCAGAGCACCAGCAGCAGCAGCGCCACGATCATCAGCCGCCACTCCGCGGGCGTGACGGGGCCGAGGTTGGCCACCTCCTGCGCCAGCTTCGCGCGGGCCTCCTCGGCGGGCGGCACCTGCGGGCGCAGCATCACCAGCGAGAGCACGAAGAGCACGATGCTCATCGGCAGGGTGAAGGGCAGCGCGGTCACGAACCACTCGCCCCAGGCGACGTTGCGGCCGAAGGCCGACTGCAGGAAGTTCAGGCTGATGAGGTTCTGGGCCGCGCCCGTCTTCACCGCCATGTTGAAGATGGAGCAGGCCTGGGCCGTCACGATCATCAGCGTGGCGCCGAGGCTGCTGGTGATCGGCAGCCCCAGCGCGGCGACGACGCCGGCCATGATCGGGATCACCGCCCCCACGCGGGCCGTGGCCGAGGGGATGAAGAGCGCCAGCACGAAGCCCACGATCATCGCGCCGATGGTGAGCCGCGCCGGCGAGATGCCGACCTTGGACATCACCAGCAGCGCCACCCGCCGGTCGAGTCCGGTGAGCTTCAGCGCCACGGCCAGAAAGAGCGCGCCGGCCACCAGCAGCACGGCGGAGGAGGAGAAGCCCGCCAGCATCACGTTGAGCGCGTCGGCCGAGGACATGGGGCGCGCGCCGGCCGTCAGCGGCTTGCCCATCAATCCCAGCACGGCCATGCCGGTCAGCACGATGGCGCTGGCGGCCGGCGAGACGCATTCGGTGATCCAGAGGATGATGACCAGGACCAGCAGCCCCAGCGCCACCTGGCCCGATTCGGTGAGCCCGGCCGGCGTCGGCAGCATCAGCACGGCGAGATAGGCCAGCAGCGCCACGCCCAGCCAGGCGAGCTTGCGGTTGGAGGTGGGCTCCCCCGGCGACATCAGCAGCATGAGTCTTCCCCGTTTTCTGCAGTGCGGCGTTCCCCGGCGGGAAGCCTATCATCGGGGGATACCGGGACGGCGAGGGGATTTGTCCTGGCCCAGATCAGGCGGGGCGCCGAATCACGAAGCGGCGCTCGCCACCACGAAGTCCAGGAAGGCGCGCAGCTTGGCCGGCACCCGGTGGCGGGAGACGTGGTAGGCGTAGAGCGGATAGCGCTCCTCCGCCCAGTCCGGCAGGATCTGCACCAGCTCGCCGCGCGCGAACATCCCGGCCAGTCCCAGCTCGATGCTCTGCGCGATGCCGAGCCCCGCCGCGCAGGCGGCCAGCTTGGAGGCGAGGTCGTTGGTGACCACGCGGCCGGTCGCGTTCACCTCGACGATCTCGCCGGCGCGGTGGAACTCCCAGTCGAAGGGCCGCCCGGTGACGGGGTCGCGGTAGAGCAGGCACTCATGCGATTCGAGGTCGCGGGGATGCCGGGGCGTGCCGTGCCGCGCGAGGTAGGCGGGCGCGGCGCAGGCCAGGATGCGCGTCTCCAGCAGCTTGCGCGCGACGAGGCCGGACCGCTCGGGCTCGCCGAAGCGGATGGCGGCGTCGAAGCCCTCGGCCACGAGGTCGCCCAGCGTGTCGCGGACGATCAGCTCGACCGAGAGGGCGGGGTGCACGGCGAGGAAGTCCACCAGCCGCGGCGCGAGGATGAGCCGGGCGATCCAGGGATCGACATTGACCCGCAGCCGTCCGCGCACGGTGGCCGAGGCGCCGGCGGCGTCCTGCGCCGCCTCCTCGATGCCGGCGAGGAGCGGCGCCACCTGGGCGTGGAAGCGGCGGCCCTCCTCGGTCAGCGCCACCGCCCGCGGCGAGCGGTCGAAGAGCCGCACGCCGACCCGCGCCTCCAGCCGCGCCACCGCACGGCTGACGCCGGAGGGCGTCAGGCCCAGCGCCTCGCCGGCACGCACGAAGCTGCCGGATTCCACCACCGCCTGCAGCACGCCGATGCCGGCGAGCAACCGTCCGTCGAAACCCATGATGATCTCCTGTCATCATGGCATGGACAAAGCTGCGTTGGCGGCATCGCTGTCAAGGGACGATATGCGCCCCGTCATCTTGAACCGCGGGATTCAGACCTCCGGCGCCTTCGCGCCTCCGGTCACCCCGCTCTTACGGACGGAGCCATTCCATGACCCTACAGGACAAGCGGATCGTCGTGCTGGGCGGCAGCTCGGGCATCGGGCTGGCGGTCGCGCAGGCGGCGGCGGGGCAGGGCGCCTCGGTCGTCATCGCCTCCAGCCGGCAGGCGCGGGTGGACGAAGCCCTGGCCACCCTGCCCGCCGGGGCGGAAGGCCATGCGCTGGACCTCGCCGACGAGGCGGCGGTCGCGGCGCTCTTCGCTGATCTCGGCGGGTTCGACCACCTGGTCTTCACCGCCGGCGAGAGCCTCCAGCTCGGCGCCCTGGCGGCGACCGACCTGGAGACGGCGCGCGGCTTCTTCGGCCTGCGCTACTGGGGCGCGCTGATCGCGGCGAAGCACGGTGCCCCGCACATCCGCCCCGGCGGCTCGATCACCTTCACCTCCGGCCTCGCCGCCGCCCGGCCACACGCCGGCTGGGCGCTGGGCGCCAGCATCTGCGGCGCGATGGAGGGGCTGACCCGCGCATTGGCCGTCGAGCTGGCGCCGCTGCGGGTCAACATCGTCTCGCCCGGCGTGGTGAAGTCGCCGCTCTGGGCCGGGATGGCGGAGGCGGACCGCGAGGCGCTGTACCGGCAGGTGGGCGAGAGCCTGCCCGTCGGTCATGCCGGCGAGCCGGAGGAGGTCGCGGAGGCCTATCTCTATGCGATGCGCCAGACCTACGGCACGGGCCAGGTCATCGCCGTGGATGGCGGGGCGCGGCTGGTCTGAGGCTTCCTCGCCTCGGCGATTCCGCCGCGGGGATCGCGCCGCTCCGCAATGCCTCGCCAAATCTGCGCACAGCGCTGCAAGTTCCCGCCCCGGCGCCGCGCTACGGCTCCTGTGACAGGGCGCTCTTCCAGGGGGAAGGGCCCCCGGCCGAGGAGATGAAACAGTGTCGGATGCCCCGCCAACCCCTCTGGGGCCCGGAACGAAAGCCCCCGATTTCTCGCTGCACGCCACGCCGGACCAGCGCGTCTCCCTGTCCGAGTTCCGCGGATCTCCGGTGATCCTGGCCTTCTACCCGGCGGATTGGAGCCCGGTCTGCGGCGACCAGATGGGCCTGTACAACCAGCTGCTCCCGGAGTTCCACGGCTATGGCGCGCAACTGCTCGGGATCTCGGTGGACGGCGCCTGGTGCCACGCCGCCTTCGCCGGCGACCGGAAGATCCACTTTCCCCTGCTCGCGGATTTCGAGCCCAAGGGGGCCATCGCCCGCGACTACGGCGTCTATCGGCCCGCCGACGGAACGTCGGAGCGCGCGCTCTTCGTGCTCGACGGCGATGGCGTGATCCGCTGGAGCTTCGTCTCGCCCGTCGGGATCAACCCCGGCGCGGACGGCATCCTCGCCGCGCTCGATTCCCTGGCCGCCGCGAAGGAGACGCAGCCATGAGCCGCCTGACCCTCCCCGTCGGCCGCGACGATCACACCGAAGGACCGGACGACGCGCCGGTCACGCTCGTCGAGTACGGGGATTTCGAATGCCCCTATTGCGGGGAGGCCTACCCCGTCCTCAAGGCGGTCCAGCGCGCGATGGGCGCGCGGCTGCGCTTCGTCTTCCGGCATTTCCCGCTCACCCAGGCGCATCCGCATGCCGGGCATGCCGCGGAATTCTCGGAGGCCGCCGCTGGCATCGGCCGCTTCTGGGAGGCGCACGACATGCTGTACGAGAACCAGGCCGCGCTCGAGGACGGCGACCTCGCCGCCTATGGCGACGCGCTGGGGCTGGCGGAGGCCGACGTCTCCGCCGCCTTCGACGGCCGCTTCGACGAGCATATCCGGCGCGATTTCATGGGCGGGGTGCGCAGCGGCGTGAACGGAACGCCTTCGCTCTTCATCAACGGGCATCGTTATGACGGGCCGAACGACGAGCGCAGCCTGGTCGCGGCGCTCTCGGCGGCGGCGGGCCGGAGCTAGAGTGCGATCGGCTGAGGCGGAACCGCCGAGGCCGTGAATCGCCCTCTCAGACCGGCGCGGCGGCCGCCACCTCGGCCGGGAAGACCGCCACCGGCCGCCCGGCCTGCCATTGCAGCAGCACCGGCCGCGCGCGCGTGTTCTGCCCGCGCTCGTCGATCCGGAAGCCCCAGCCGTTGGGCAGGCTGCCCTCGGCGAGGTCGAGCGCGGCGAGGCCCGTGCGCAGCGGCCCGCGCTCCAGATTCGGCTGGGACAGCACGAGCTGCGCGCCGGCAAAGGCGGCCAGCGAGAGGCCCGAGCGCGGCGGCGTGCCCCAGCGCCGCTGATAGGCCTCGGCGAAGGGCCGCGCGCCATGCGCCAGGCGGTCCGACGTCTCGATGGGCGGCACGTCCAGCGCGAAGGCGGAATCCAGCGCCGGCCCGACGGCCCGCGCGAGGTCGGCGAGGCCCCAGGCCAGCCCGGCGCCGATCACCGCGGCCGGCCGCCAGCTCGCCTCCGCCAGCGCGCGGAAGAGCGAGATGGCGTCGCCCTCGCTGGCGGCGTGGATCAGCACGTTCACCCCGGCGGCGCGCAGGCGGTGGACCATGGCCGGCATCTCGGTGGTGCGCGCCCCGTGCGGCAGGCGCTCGGCGACCGTGATGCCCGCCTCGCGCAGCCTGGCCTCCAGGGCGAGGGCGATGCTCTCCGAGGAGGCGCCGTTCTCGTGCAGCAGCGCCACGCGTAGCGCATCGGCCGGCTGGCCGAGATGGGCGGGCAGGAAGCGGGTGAGCGCCTCGACGCCCAGGATGCCGTAGTCGGCGGCGCGCGGCGCGGTGCGGACCAGGTAGCGGGCGCCGCGCTCGGTCAGGTTGTCGGCCGCGGCGGCGAGCTCGATGAAGGTCGTCTCCAGCGACTCGGCGGCCTGGATGGCGGCCTGGCCGATCGGGGTCGAGACGCTGCCGAAGAGCAGGCCGGCGCGCTCCTGCTGGATGAGGCGGCGGGCCTCGGCGAGCGCCTGGGCCGGCTCGGTGACGTCGGCGCGGATCAGGCGGATGGCGCGGCCGCCGGCGGCGTTGCGCTCCTCGACCGCGAGCTCCAGGCCGCGCGCGGCCTCGTCGCCGAGCAGGGCGGCGGCGCCGGAGAGCGGGAAGAGCGCGCCGACGCGCCACTCCGCGGCCTGCTGCTGCGCAAGCGCGGGGGCGGCGAGGAACGGCAGGGCAAGGGCAAGGCGGCGGCGCATCTCTGCCCAGTTTCCGCCGCAATTGCCCGCCGCGCAATGACGGAAACCGTGACCATATCGTTTATAAAACAGCCGTTTGACCCGGAGACGGCGCATTTGACCGGGCGTCCCCTCTCTTGACGGTCCCCGGGCGCACGCAGAACGTGCGCCGGCATCCGGAGGAACCGCCCATGACCATGACCTATATCGCCCATGGCGCGGGCGGCGGCCCCGAGGTGATGACCGTCGCGACCGGCCCGGTGCCGGTGCCGGCGGCCGACGAGGTGCTGATCAAGGTCGAGGCGGTGGGCGTGAACCGGCCCGACGTGGCGCAGCGCTCCGGCAGCTATCCGCCCCCGCCCGGCGCCTCGCCGATCCTGGGGCTGGAATGCGCGGGCGAGGTGGTCGCCGTCGGCGCGGATGTCACCGCCTTCAAGGTCGGCGACAAGGTCTGCGCGCTGACCAATGGCGGCGCCTATGCCGAGTACTGCGCGGCGCCGCAGAGCCAGACGCTGCCCTGGCCCAAGGGCTACGACGCGATCCAGGCTTCCGCCGTTCCCGAGACCTATTTCACCGTCTGGGCGAACCTCTTCGGCACGCCGCACGCGGCCGGCGGGCGGCTGCAGCCCGGCGAGACGGTGCTGATCCACGGCGGCAGCTCGGGCATCGGCCTGACCGCGATCCAGCTCGCCAAGGCTTTCGGCGCGACGGTGATCACCACCGTGGGCTCCGAGGAGAAATGCGAGGCGGTGAAGACGTTCGGCGCCGACCACGCCATCAACTACCGCACGCACGACTTCTACGAGGAGGTGAAGCGCCTCACCGACGGCAAGCTCGTCGACGTGGTGCTGGACATGGTGGGCGGACCCTATTTCACGCGGAACATCCGCTGCCTGAAGCTGGACGGGCGGCTCTCCATCATCGCCTTCCTGAGCGGCTTCATGGTGGAGGAGGTCGACCTGCGCCCCATCATGGTGAAGCGCCTCACCGTGACGGGCAGCACGATGCGGCCGCGCACGACCGCGCAGAAGGCGGAGATCGCCGATGCGCTGCGCGAGAAGGTCTGGCCGCTGCTGGCGCAGGGCAAGGCCGGCCCGCACATCCATGCCGTGTTCCCGCTGGCCGAGGCCGCCAAGGCGCATGCGCTGATGGAGAGCAGCCAGCACATCGGGAAGATCGTCCTCACGGTCTAGGCCCGGCTCTTGACCCAGGCCAAGGCGTTCCAGGCCCTTTTCGTCTCGGTGGTGCTGTTCGGCGGCGTCTGGCCGCTGACGAAATACGCGCTGCAGGACGCGACGCCGCTCTGGTTCGGCTTCACGCGCGCGTCGCTCGCCGCCGTCTCGGCCGCCGCGCTGCTGGGGATGCTGGGCCGCCTGCATATCCCATCGCGGCGGGACGTGCCGGCGCTGCTGGCGGTGGGCCTGCTGCAGATCGGCACCTTCTTCGCGATGGCGCATATCGCCATCTCGCTGATCCCGGCCGGGCGCACCGCGATCCTCGGCAACGTCACCATCTTCTGGCTGGTGCCGCTCTCGGTCTGGCTGCTGGGCGAGCCGGTCTCGCGCCAGCGCTGGCTGGCGGCGGGGATCGGGCTGCTGGGCGTGGGCGTGATGATCGGGCCCTGGGCGATCGACTGGTCGGCGCCGGGCGTGGTGCTCGGCCATGCGCTGCTGCTCGGCGCCTCGCTGTGCTGGGCGCTGGCGATCGTGTCGCTGCGGCTCTGGCCGCCGCGGCTGCCGGTTTTCGAGCTGCTGCCGGGCATCTTCGTGCTGGGCGCGCTGGTGATCCTGCCCTTCGCGCTGTGGCGCGAGCCGTTCTCCGGCGGCGGCGGGATCGGCGCGGGGGCCTGGTGGGCGGCGGCCTTCATCGGCGTGATCGCGGCGCCGATCGGCACCTGGGCGACGGTGGAGGCGGGGCGGCACCTGAATGCGGTGGTGGCCTCGGTGGGATTCCTGCTCGTGCCGCTGCTGGGCGTGTTCCTGGCCATCACCTGGCTGGGCGAGTCGCTGCCCTGGGACATGGCCGTGGGCGGTGCGCTGGTGGTGCTGAGCGTGATCGTCGCCGCCAAGGGATGAGGGTCCAGGGAACGTGTTCCCTGGCGGGGGTCGAGGGGGCAGCGCCCCCTCGCAGTGCCTGCTATGGGGATCGGCCATGAAGCTGAACGTCATCGAGATGGGCGAGGGCAGCCCGGTGCTCCTCCTGCACGGCCTCTTCGGCGCCGCGCGCAACTGGGGCGGCATCCAGAAGCGCCTCGCGCAGCGGCACCGCGTCCTGGCGCCCGACCTGCGCAACCATGGCGAGAGCCCGCGCGGCCCCGGCGGCTATGCCGAGATGGCGGCCGACATCTGCGAGCTGATCGCCGCGCGCGGGCTGCGCGCCCCGGCGGTGCTCGGCCACTCCATGGGCGGCAAGGTCGCGATGGCGCTGGCGCTGCGGCATGGCGGGATGGTGGGCCGGCTGGTCGTGGCGGACATCGCGCCGGTGAAGTACCCGCCGGCGATGCGCAGCTACCTCGCCGCCATGCGCGCCATCCCGCTGACGGAGGGGCTGACGCGCAAGGAGGCTGACGCGGCGCTGGAGCCCTCGGTGCCCGAGGCCGGCATCCGCGCCTTCCTGCTGCAGTCGCTCGACTTCAACGCGCAGCCGCCGGCCTGGAAGCTGGGCCTCGCCGAGCTCGGCGCCGCCATGCCCGAAATCGAGGATTTCGCCGGGTCCGGCCGCTATGAGGGACCCACGCTGGTCATCTCCGGCGCGCAGAGCCGCTACATCCGGCCCGACAACCACGACCTCTTCCGCCGCTTCTTCCCGCAGGCGCGCTTCGCGGTGGTGGAGAAGGCCGGCCACTGGCTGCACGCCGACAACCCGCACGGCTTCCTGGCCGAGGTGGAGCCCTTCCTGGCATGAGCGCCTTCCCGGTCACCACGCTCTACGCGGCGCTTCTGGCCCTTCTGCTGATGCTGCTCTCGGCGCGGACGAGCCTCCTGCGCCGGGCGACGGGCACCGCCTTCGGCTTCGGCGAGGACCGGCGGCTGCTCCGCGCCATCCGCGCCCAGGCCAACTTCGCCGAATACGCGCCGATGGCGCTGCTGCTCCTGCTGCTGCTGGAGGCGCGCGACGTGGCGCCGGGCCTGCTGCACATCCTGGGCGGGGCGGTGCTGGGCGGCCGCCTGCTGCACGCCCTCGGCATCTCGCCGGAGCCGGAGAAGCTCATCCTGCGCCAGCTCGGCATGGTGCTGACCTTCGGCGCGCTGGGCGCCGGCGCCGGACTGCTGCTGTTCAGCCTCTGGGGCTGAACAGCCCTATCCGAGCGTGATCTCGACGATCTCCGGCGGCACGCCGAAGCGCACCGGGATCTTCGAGGTGCCGAGCCCGCCGGAGACGATCAGCCGCCGCGGACCCTCCTCCACCAGCCCATAGGCGTAGCGGTTGCCGTAGCGCGAGGGCACGCGCGGCGAGTAGCCGAGGATGCGCACCTGCCCGCCATGGGTGTGGCCGCAGAGGGTGAGCGCCACGCGGTCCGGCATCAGGGCGAAGATGTCCGGCTCATGCGCCATCAGGATCACCGGCGCGGCGTCGGTGATCTGGGCGAGGGTGCCCGGCAGGTTGTCGATCGGCGGATCGTAGAAGGCGACCTGGCTGTCGAGCCCGGCGATCCAGAAGCCCTGCGGCAGGCGGAGGGCCCGGTTCTGCAGCGTGCGGATGCCGTTGGCCTCCAGCGCCCGCAGCCATTCCGGCTGGCCGCGGCGGCGCAGCATGGCGGCGGAATCCTCCCACCAGTCGTGGTTGCCGGCGACGGCGAAGCGGCCGAGCGGCGCCTGCAGCCGGCCGAGGATCGGGGCGATCTCCGAGGGCCGGTAGGGCGCGCGCACCAGCAGGCTCATCGGCCCGTAGTCGCCGAGCAGCAGGACCATGTCCGGCGCCAGCGCGTTGGTGGCCTCGACGATCTCCGCCACGCGCGCCGCCGTCATCAGCGGCGCGCCGGCATGCAGGTCCGCCAGCACGGCGACGCGCAGCCGCAGCCCCGGCGGCCAGCCCCCGGGCGTCAGCGCATAGCGCGTGACGTCGGGCCCCTCGAAGGGCTGGATGCCGAAGCCGTAGGCCCCGGTGGAGGCGCCCAGGACTCCGGCGGCGATCAGGCTGCGGCGCATCCACATGTCGCAGCGCAATATCACCGCAAACATGTCCGCCTGATGGCGGGGGCTTTGCACCTTGCACCGCGGGCCTCGCCGGGCAACATGTGGCGCCAGGATGTTCGGCAAGACCCCCCTCCTCCCTCATTGGCCCGCGCCCCTGCGCTGGACCATCGGCCTCGGGCTGCTCGGCCTGTGCCTCTGGCTGCCGGCCGCCATCGCGCTCTTCCGCTGATGAGCGTCTGGAAGGAGCAGAAGCGCGCCCTGCGCCGCGAATGGCGCGAGCGGAAGGCGCAGCTGCGGCAGCAGGTCTGGGGCGGCGGGGGCGTCCGGCCGCCCGGCTGGTCGCCCTGGCGCCGCGGCGAGAACGCTCCGCGGTGGGCCGAGGGCGCTCCGCGCCGGGTCTTCGGCTGGCGCGTCTGGATGCTGCCGGCCTTCCTCTGGCCGCTGATGCTCGACATCCCCGCCGAGATCATCATGGGCCGGCCGCACCGGCTGACGGGCTCGCTCGTCGGCCTGGGCCTGGCCTGGATGGCCGCGTACCGCATGTCCCGCGGCACCGAGGGCGACACGCGGCGCGGCGCCGTGCTGATGGGCGTGGCCGCCGGCATCGTGGCGGGCATGTCCGCCGGGCTGCCGCCGCCGATCGCCGTCGCGCTGGGCTTCGGCGCCTGGTTCGGCACGCGGCTGATCACCCAGGACCTCGCGGAGACCGAGATCGAGGCGGTGCCCGAGCCGGTTCCCGAGGTGCCGGCCGAGCCCGCGAAGCCCGATCCGCTCGATGGGCCGCGCGCGCAGCTCGCCCGCATCGCCGGCGCGGCGCCGCGCCTGCCGCTCGGCATGCAGCTGCTGGAGGCGGCGAGCGCCATGCAGGGCGTCGTCGAGGATCTCGAGGCCCGTCCCGCCCGGCTGCACGACGCAAGGCGCTTCCTCAGCGTGCATCTCGACGGGCTCTCGCGCATCGTCGACCGGCTGGAGGCGGGCGCCGAGCCGCCGGAGACGCTGCCGGCCCTGCTGACCGACCTCGCCGAATCCGCGCGCAAGCTGCGCAGCGAGCTCCGCTCGGCCGAGAGCGAGGCGCTCGACATCCAGGTGAAGGTGCTGGCCGAACGGCTGCGCCAGGAGGGAACATGAGCGACAACCCGATCGAACCGGTTCGCGAGGACGAGATCGCGCGCCTCGCCGCGGCCATCGAGCTCAAGGATCCCGGCACGATCCTGCGCTTCGGCGCCGCCGCGCAGTCGCGCGCGCAGGCCGCGGCCGACGCCATGCTGGAGGGCGCGCAGAACCGCGAGACGGGCGAGGCGGGGCAGACGCTCTCGGCCATGCTCTCCGCGCTGCGCGGCTTCGACGTGGGGACGCTCGCGGAGAAGCCCGGCTTCTTCCAGCGCATCTTCACCAAGGCGGGGGCCGACACGACCGCCATCGTCCAGCGCTACGAGGGCGTGCGCGACCAGGTGAGCCTGATCGGCGACAAGCTCGACACCCACCGCACCAAGCTGCTGGAGGATGTGGAGCGGCTGGAGCGGCTCTATGTCGCGACGCTCGACTGGTTCCACGCCCTGGCCGACCACATCGCCGCCGGCGAGCGCGTGCTGAAGCAGACGGATGCGGAGCTCATCCCCGCGCTCGAGGCTGCCGCCGCGAACGAGGGCGATCCGCTCGCCCCGCAGACCCTGCGCGACACGCGCGGCGCCCGCGACGAGCTGGAGCGGCGGGTGCACGACCTGCGCCTCACGCGGCAGGTGGCGATGCAGACCCTGCCGGCGATCCGGCTGATCCAGGAGAACGACAAGGCGCTCTCCGCGAAGATCCAGTCGGTGCTGGCGAACACGGTGCCGCTCTGGAGCCAGCAGCTCGCCCAGGCGCTGGCCATCCACCGCATGCGCGAGGCCGGCCAGGCCGTGAAGGCGGCGACGGACCTGACCAACAAGCTGCTCGTCGCCAATGCGGAGACGCTGCGCACCGGCAATGCCGAGGCGCGCAAGGAGCTGGAGCGCGGCAGCTTCGACATCGAGGCGATCCGGCAGGCGAACGCCGCGCTGGTCGGCACGATCGAGGACAGCCTGCGCATCTCCGAGGAGGCGAAGACGCAGCGCCGCGCGGCGGAAGCGCAGCTGATCGCCTGCGAGCAGGACATCCGGCGGTCGCTCGTCGCGGCGAAGGCGCAAGGCAGCGCGGCGACGGGCAGCGTGCCGGCGACGGGGCGGAGCTAGCCCCGCCGGCCGCTCCGCGCCACGCTCGCCAGCATCGCCGCCGTCCCCGCCATCAGCGCGGCCGCGGCCAGGGCGTTCCCCCAGAAATCCGGGCGCAGCGCGTAGAGCCACGCGCTCGCCACGCCGGCCAGCGACGCCCCGGTCTGGAAGAGCGCGTTCATGATGGAGTTGAGGCTGCCCCGCTCGGTCGGCGGCACCAGTGCCATCGCGCCGACCAGGGTCAGGGCCAGCATCAGGTCCCGCGCGAAGGAGAAGACGAAGTAGGCCACGCCCTGCAGCACCATGCCGCCGCTGAGGGGGATGGCCAGGCTCACCAGCGCCATCACGATCGAGGCCAGGGCGCAGGGCGCCAGCGGATGGGTGAAGGCGCGCGCCACCCGGCCCGCCAGCAGCGCCCCGATCAGCCCGCCGAGCCCCGCCACCAGCAGCATCGCGCCGACCGCGCTCGTGCCGTATCCGGCGAGCGCGACCTGCAGCAGCCAGCTGGGATAGAGCCCCATGAGGGTGAAGAGCGCCATCGACCAGACGAGGTAGGACAGCAGCAGGAGCCGCACCGTCCGGTCCACCGACAGGGAGAGCAGCCGGTCGCGATAGGTCCGCGCCGTGACGCGGCCGATGGCGAGCGCGGCCGTCGGCGTGGGCGGCAGGCGCGAGGCGCCGAAGGCCAGCGCCAGCGCGACCAGCGCGAGGCCGATCACCGGCAGCCGCCACTCGACGAGCCCGCCCAGCAGCACGCCCATCGAGATGGCGGCGAGGAAGGCGACCGGCGCCGCCGACGTGACGTAGCCGGCCACCCGCGCGCGCTGCGGCTCCGGCACGTAGTCGGCCAGCGCCGAGAAGATCGAGGCGCCGACCATCGGCATGAAGAGCCCGGTCGCGACGCGGGCCAGGATGATTGGCCAGGCGCTGGCGGCCGCGGCCGTGAGAAGCAGCGTCGCCGTCGCGCCCAGCGCGCCCATCACCAGGAAGCGCCGGCGCCCGTAGCGGTCGATGAAGGGGCCGATCGCGAGGTTCGTGGCCAGCGCCGCCACCGAGAAGGCGGCCAGCATCAGCCCGGCCTCCATCGGCGTGAGCGCGATCTCCTCCTGGATGAAGGGCAGGAGCGGGATCATCATCGCGATGTTGAAGTTGATGAGAAAGAAGGCGATCCAGAGGACCATCACCACCGGCATGCCGCCCCACCCCCGAATCGCGCGGGGCAGCATCGCCCGAAGCCCGCGGCGCGACAAGAACAAGTCCGGAACGAAGGGGCCGGCCGATTGCGGCGCGGGCCGGCCCGTTGCATAGCCCAGCGCCCATGCCCCCCTATCTGCTCACCCTGCTGATGGCCGTGCCGCTTGCCCTCGTCTCGGCCGCCGCGGTGCGGGCGATGATCGCCTGGCCGATCCTCGACCATCCCGACGCGCGCAAGTCGCACGAGCGGCCGACGCCGAAAGGCGGCGGCGTGGGGCCGGTGCTGGCCTTCATCCTGGGAATGCTGGCCTTCTACCACTTCACCAGCCTCGCCGAGACGCGCTTCACCGCGGTGGTGCTGGCGGCGGTCGCGATCGCGGCGGTCGCGCTGGCGGACGACCTCCGGGACTTCAGCTTCCTCGTGAAGCTCGGCGCGCAGGCGCTGGCGGCGGCGGTGGCGATGGGCACGGGGCTCGCGCTGCGCACCCTGGCGCTGCCGGGGATCGGCGAGGTCGAGCTCGGCGTGGTCGGGATGGCGATCACGCTGTTCTGGATCGTCGGCTGCACCAATGCCGTGAACTTCATGGACGGGCTGGACGGGCTGGTGACCGGCGTCGTGGTGATCGCGAGCGCGGCGCTGGCGGTGATCGCGGCGCTGAACGAGAGCTGGTTCGCCCATGCGGCGGCGATGTTCCTGCTGGCCGGCTTCGCGGGGTTCCTGCCCTTCAACTGGAACCCCGCGCGGATCTTCATGGGCGATGTGGGCAGCCAGTTCGCGGGCTTCATGCTGGCGGTGCTGGGCGTGGCGGCGGCCGGCTTCGAAGCGAGCCAGGTGAGCTTCCTCATCGTGCCGCTGCTGCTCTTCGGGCTGCTCTTCGACGCGGCCTTCACGCTCGCGCGCAGGGCCCTGGCGGGCGAGCGGGTGAGCGCGCCGCACCGCTCGCATCTCTACCAGATGGCGCAGCGCACGGGCGTGCCGGTGCGCGTGGTGGCCGGCGTGCATTGGGGCTTCGCGCTGCTCCACGCCGCGCTGGCCTTCCTGTTCCTGGAGCTGGCGCCGGCGGAGAAGCCGCTGGTGGTGCTGCCGGCGCTGGCGGTGCAGGTTGCCTGGGCGGCCTATGTGCTGCGGCGGATGCGGCGCACCGGCACGCGCTGGTGAGGCCTCAGAACAGCTTCGGCGCGACGAAGCGCTGGAAGCCCGGCCGCTCGCCGATCCTGTCGAACCAGGCGCGCAGCACCGGAAACTCGGGCATGTCCGGCACCTTCACCTCCGGCCCGAACCAGCGCCGCGCGTAGCAGCCGAGGATGATGTCGGCGAGGGTCAGCGTGTCGCCGTCGATATAGGGGCGGCCGTCCCGCAGCCGGTTCTCCAGGATGGCCCAGCACTTCCCGCTGTTCGTGACCGCGTTGCGCACGGCCGCCATGTCGCGCTTCTCCTCCGGCGTGCGGACCATGTTCCAGAACAGGTCGCGCTCGGCCGGCGAGAGGGTGGAGAGCTGCCAGTCCAGCCAGCGGTCCACGCTGGCGCGCCTGCCGGGCTCGGCGGGGTAGAGGCCCTTCGCGTCGCCGCCCGCGAGCAGGCAGAGGTAGCGGCAGATGGAGTTGCTCTCCCACAGCTCCACCTCGCCGTGGCGCAGCGAGGGTACGCGGCCGTTGGGGTTCAGCGCGCGGTATTCGGGCGTGTCCACCACGCCGTGCTCCATGCCGGCGTCGTGGCGCTCATAGGGCAGGCCGAGCTCCTCGAGCACCCAGAGGGGCTTCCACACGTTGCTGCTGTTGGCGCGGCCGAGGATCCGGATCACGTTTCTCTCCGATGATACTTCGGGCAGAACGTCGCGCGGCCGGGACGAAGGTGCAACCGTCCCTCCCTGGCAGCGTTTCCGGAGCACTGAACCCCCGAACGACAGGAGCTTCCCATGCAACGTCGTCAGCTTGCCCGCGCCGCCGCCGCGCTGCCCTTCCTCGCCGCCGCGCCGCTGCTCGCGCCGAAGCGCGCCCAAGCCGCCACGCGCACCGAGATCAACGCCGACGTCACCGCGGCCCTGACCCGCCTGCACCGGATGGACAACGCCGCGCCGCTGTTCCGCACGGCCAAGGCCGTCCTCATCTTCCCGCGCATCGTCAGTGGCGGCTTCATCGTCGGCGGCCAGTACGGCGAGGGCGCGCTGGTGCGCGGAGAGGCCACGACCGGCTACTTCAACATCGCCGGACTCTCCTTCGGCCTGCTGGCCGGGGCGCAGGCGGCCGGCCTCGCGATGTTCTTCATGACGGACGAGTCCCTCCGCGCGCTGATGAACGCCGATGGCTGGGAGATCGGCACGGGCCCGACGGTCGTGGCGCTCGACCAGGGGCTGCAGGCCAATGCGACGTCGACGACGCTGACGGAGCCGGTCTATGCCATCACCTTCAACCAGCAGGGGCTGATGGCGGCGGTCGCGCTGAACGGCACGAAGATCACCCGCATCAATCCGAGTTGATTTTCCAGGCCCTCAAGCTCCGGGCGCGCCACTGTTGCGCGCGATGGAAAAGCTGAGCGGGCGGCGCCGCCCGCTCCGTCAGCTCGCCAGGTTGGACACGGTGCTCACGGCCGAGGCCAGGATCACCGTGTTGAACCAGAAGGCCACCAGCCCGTGCAGCAGCACGATCCGCCGCATGCGCGGCGTGTTCGTCGTGGCGTCGCTGACCTGGAAGGTGCAGCCGACCACGAAGGCGAAGTAGACGAACTCGCCGAACTCGGGCGTTCCGTCGCCGCCCGGGAAGTCCAGCCCGTTGTCGCTGATCCAGAACTCATGCGCATATTCCTGCGCGAAGAGCAGGTGCACGTAGAACCAGGCGGCGATGATCGTGACGATCGAGATGACCTGCTCCGCCACGCCCTGGTTCCCGCCGGCCAGCAGCATGGTGACGATCACCAGCGAGGCCGTCGCCGTCGCCAGCGAGAGCGTGAGCACGGCGACGCGGCCTCCCGCCAGGGCGCGCGCTCGCTCGCGGATCTCCTGGGGATCCGCGTTGCCCAGATGGCAGAAGAGCAGCGTGGCATAGACGGCGACGTTGCCGCACCAGCCCAGCATCCCGGCCTGGCGCCAGGGCAGCACGAAGTACAAGGCGCCGAAGACGAGAATGCCCGCCCCGAGGGACCGGACCAGAAAGCCCTTGCGCAGGATGGGGCCGAGGTTCATCCGCGGATCATGCCGCCATGGCCTGCGCGAACACGCCCGCATCCACGTTGCCGCCGCTGAGGATCAGCCCCGTCACCCTGTCACGCGTGTCGAGCTTGCCCGCGAGGATCGCCGCCAGCGACACGGCGCCGCCTGGCTCCACCACGATCTTGAGATGCGTGAAGGCGAAGCGCATGGCGGCGAAGACCTCGGCCGGCGTGACCATCAGCCCGCCCGTCACGCGCGGCGCGTTGATCGCGAAGGTCAGCACGCCCGGCGCCTTGGAGAGCAGCGAGTCGCAGATTCCGGCGCCCTTTCCGTCGGCGGGGATTCGGTGGCCGGCGCGCAGCGACTGGCCATAATCGTCCCAGCCCTCGGGCTCGACCGCATAGAGCTTCGCCTGGGGTGCCAGCGCCCGGGCTGAGAGCGCCGAGCCCGCGAGCAGCCCGCCGCCGCCCGTGTTGATGGCGAGCTGGTCGGCCTTGAAGCCGGCGGCGCTGATATCCTCCAGCAGCTCCAGGATCGCGGTGCCCTGGCCGGCGATGACGTGCGGATGGTCGAACGGCGGCACGACCGTGGCACCGCGCTTCGCCGCCAGCTCCACGGCGAGCGCGTCGCGGTCCGTGTTGTGGCGGTCGAAGAAGTGGATCTCGGCGCCCCAGGCGCGCGTCGCCTCCACCTTCACCTGCGGCGCGTCCTGCGGCATCGCGATCAGCGCGGGGATGCCGAGGCTGTGGCAGGCGGCCGCCACCGCCTGGCCGTGATTGCCCGAGGAATGCGTGACCACGCCGCCCTTGCGCGCGGAATCCTCCAGCAGCAGCGCCGCATTGGTCGCGCCGCGCAGCTTGAAGCTGCCGGTGATCTGCAGCGGCTCGGGCTTCACCAGCACCACGCCGCCGGCCGCCGCGTCGAGCGCGCGATGGCGCAGCATCGGCGTGCGGCGGATGCGGCCCTTGAGCCGCTCGGCCGCGGCCTGGACGTCGGCAAAGTCGGGAAGCGTCACTTGGCGAACCTCAGCGGATTGGTGGGCGCAACAGCCGGCAGCACGTCGGGATCCGGGGTCTCGCCGCGGATGAGCTGCGCCAGCAGCCGCCCGGCCGCCGGCGAGGTCTGGATGCCGTAGCCGCCCTGGCCGCAGAACCAGTAGAAGCCGGGCTGCTCCGAGGCGCCGATGGCGAGTCCGCGATCCGGCGTGAAGGTGCGCAACCCGGCCCAGCGATGCTCCACACGCGTCACCGGGATGTCGAGGCATTGCTGCATGCGGTCGATGGCGATGGCGACATCGAGCTCGTCGGGCTGCGCGTCCATGGGCTCGCTGTCGGTCTCGTCGGCGGGGCTGACCATGAGCTTGCGCCGCGCCTCGGGCCGCACGTACCAGGAGTGGTTCACGTCCACGACCATCGGCCAGTTCGCCGTGTCGTACTCGCCGGGGTCGATGATGAGGGCGGTGCGCCGCTTGGGCTGGAGGCCGATGGGATTCACCCCCGCAATCTCCGCCACAACGTCGCCCCAGGCGCCGGCGGCGTTCACGATGACCGGCGCCGCATAGATCCCGCCGCCGGCAGTCTCCGCGTGCCAGGCGCCGTTCTCGTGCCAGATGCGGCCGACGCGGTTCCGCAGCGCCAGCACGCCGCCCTGCATGCGGATCTGCTTGAGAAAGCCCTGGTGCAGGGCGGCGATGTCGATGTCGAAGGCATCGTATTCGATGGCAGCGCCGGCGACGGAATCGATCTTCAGCGCGGGCACCAGCGCCTTCGCCGCCTCGAGCGTGAGGGCGGTGCGGCCGTGCTGCAGGGCGTCCTGCAGATCGCCCAGATCTTCCGCCTTTGCCAGGTTAAGCACCGGCCGCGGATGCGCGATCGGCACCTCGGTGAAGCCCGGCGGCGGGTTCTCCAGGAAGCGGCGCGAGGCGCCCGTGAGAATCTGCGCGTCCTCGCTGCCGTAGCTCAGGATCCAGATGGCGGCCGAGCGGCCGGTCGTGTGGTAGCCGGCGCTCTCCTCGGCCTCCAGCAAGGCGACCTTGTGGGTGGGGGAGAGATGCGCGCCGGCGGTCGCGCCGGCGATTCCCGCGCCGATCACCAGCGCGTCGAAGAATTGCGTGTCCATGGGATCATCTTCATGCCGGTAACCCCGTGCAGCAAGCGGTTGCACTGCACCGCACGGCATGCCTAACTTTCGGCAGCGGCAAAGACCGTCACTGAAAACACAGGGAGTTGTTCAAGATGGCAGGGATCGGGATGTCCCGGCGCAATACGTTGCGCTCGGGGGCCGGGGTGATCGCAGCAGGCGTGCTGTCCGCCCCGATGGTTCACGCACAGGGCACCGGCGGCACGCTGCGCTGCGGCTTCTGGGACCATTGGGTGCCCGTGGGCAACGATGTGCTGCGCCGCCTCTGTGCCGAATGGGGTCAGCGCAACCGGGTCGAGGTGCAGCTCGACTTCATCACCTCCGTCGGCAACCAGAACCTGCTCACCATCGCAGCCCAGGCGCAGAGCCGTTCCGGCCACGACATCCTGAGCTTCCCGACCTGGGAGCCCTCCGCCCATGCCCGCCTGCTGGAGCCGATGGACGACGTGGTCGGCCGCCTCGTCGCCAAGTACGGCCCGATCAACCCGATCGGCGAATACCTCGCCAAGCGCGAGGGCGCCTGGCGCGCGATCCCCGCGGTCTCGGGCAGCCAGCACAAGCCCTCGCTCGGCCGGTTCGACCTGCTGAAGCAGCACGCCGGCATCGACGTGCAGGCGATGTATCCGGCCGCCAACCAGGCCGGCCCCGGCGTCGACCAGTGGAACTGGGACAACTTCCTCGTCGCCGCCGAGAAATGCGCGCAGGCCCAGGTGCCCTTCGGCCTGCCGATGGGCAGCTTCACCGACGCGGTCGACTGGGTCGGCGCGCTGTTCCGCAGCTATGGCGCGACCATGATCGACGAGCGCGGCAACGTCACCGTGCGCAGCAACCCCGCGGTGCGGCAGGTGCTGGAGTACGCGGTACGGCTCTGCCGCTTCCTGCCGAACGACGTCTATGCCTGGGACGACGCCTCCAACAACCGCGCGCTCATCTCCGGCCGCTCGGCGCTGATCTTCAACCCGCCCTCGACCTGGGCGGTGGCGAAGCGCGACGCGCCGGCCGTGGCCGAGAAGTGCTGGACCTTCCCGATGCCGGCCGGCCCCGCCGGACGCTTCACGCCCTACCTGCCGTACTTCTGGGGCATCTGGAGCTTCAGCCGCGCCAAGCCCGCGGCGAAGGGGCTGCTGGAATTCCTCTCCGAGCGCGAGCAGGCCGAGGCGCAGACCACGACCAGCTCCGGCTACGACATCCCGCCCTTCGGCACGATGTCCGACTTCAAGATCTGGGAGACGGAGGGCCCGCCGACCGGCGTGGTCTACAACTACCCGCTGAAGCCGCATCACAATGCGCAGCAGAACATCTCCTTCGCGCCGGCGCCGGCGGAGATCGCGGTGCAGGCCTACAACCAGGCGATCAACACCAAGATGATCGCCCGCGTGGCGCAGGGCGGCGAGACCATCGACCAGTCGATGGCCTGGGCCGAGCGCGAGCTGCGCAACTTCGCGCGCGGCTAGGCAGGAACCGGGGCGGGGGAGCGATCCCCCGCCCGATCCGCGATTCACGGCAGGAGACCTTCGCATGTCCGCCGACACCCTCACCGCCGATTCGCGCCTGGCGCCCGCGCCTTCCGGCACCGGCAGCCTGAAGCGCTTCGCGCGACGGCGATCGACCATCGCCTTCCTGATGACCCTGCCGCTGCTGCTGGTGATCGTCTGCCTCGTCGCCTATCCCGCGGGCTACGGCATCTACCTCTCGACGCTGAACCGCACGATGGTGCGCAACATCGGCTTCGGCAATTTCGAGATCCTGTTCGACACCGACACCTTCTGGAACGTGGTCTGGCAGTCCTGCATCTTCGCCATCACGGCGGTGATCGCGAAGGCGCTGATCGGCTTCTGGCTGGCGCACATGCTGCACCACATCCCCGCCAAGGGTCAGCGCAAGTGGCGCGGCATGCTGCTGGTGCCCTGGGTCATCCCGCCGGCGCTCTCCACGCTGGGCTGGTGGTGGATGTACGACCCCTCCTACAGCTCCATCAACTTCCTGATCTCGCTGGTCGGCGCGCCGCCGGTGCCCTGGCTCGGCGAGCCGCTCTGGGCGCGGGCGGCGATCATCATCGTGAACGTCTGGGTGGGGGCGCCCTTCTTCATGATCATGTATCTGGCCGCCATCAAGTCGGTGCCGGAGCAGCTCTACGAGGCCGCCGCGATCGACGGCGCCAACGGCTTCCAGCGGCTGCGCTACGTCACCCTGCCGATGATGGCGAACATCATCTCGATCACGGTGCTGTTCAGCCTGATCGTGACCTTCGCGAACTACGACATCGTGCGCGTGCTCACCAATGGCGGGCCACGCGACCTCACGCATGTCTTCGCGAGCTACGCCTTCCAGGTCGGCATCCTCAGCGGGAACATCCCGCGCGGTGCGGCCGTCTCCCTTTTCATGCTGCCGATCCTCGCGGTCTGCGCCTTCTTCGTGCTGCGCGGCGTGACCCGTCGGAACAAGGAGCAGATGTGATGTCCGCAGTCACCGCCCCCGACGTCGCGAAGGGCCACGGCATCTACAGCAAGGCCGGCAGCCTCTCGCGCGAGCGGCGCTGGGCCCTGTGGTCGGCCTATGCCTCGCTCACTTTGGCCGCGATCATCTTTCTCGCGCCGCCCGTCTACATGTTCATCACGAGCCTGAAGGGCAGCGCCGAGATCGCGAACATGCGGGGCAATCCGTGGCTGATCCGCGATCCGACGCTGGAGAACTACAGCGCGCTGCTCGGCAACGGGATGTTCCTGCGCTTCTTCGTCAACAGCATCGTCATCACCGGCCTCGTCGTCGCGATCACCATGGTGATCTCGGTGCTCGCGGCCTTCGCGCTGGCGCGGATGCGCTTCTTCGGCAGCCAGTTCCTCGCGACGGGCGTGTTCCTCACCTACCTCGTGCCGGACACGCTGCTGTTCATCCCGCTCTACCAGATCGTCGGCGGGCTTGGATTGCTGAACTCCATCTGGGGGCTGGTGCTGGTCTATCCGACGCTGACGGTGCCCTTCTGCACCTGGATCATGATCGGCTACTTCGCCTCCATCCCGAAGGAGCTGGACGAGGCCGCGCTGATCGACGGCGCCAACTGGATGCAGATGCTGACGAAGATCTTCATCCCCGTGGCGCTGCCCGGGATCATCGCGGCGACGATCTTCGCCTTCACCGTGTCCTGGGCGGCCTTCGTCTATCCGACGGCCTTCGTCACCACGCCGGACCAGATGCCGCTGACCATCGGCATCGTCTCGCAGCTGGTGCGCGCGGACACCTTCGCCTGGGGCCAGATCATGGCCGGCGCGCTGCTCGCGGCGCTGCCGCCCGTCGTCATCTACGCCTTCCTGATGGACTACTACATCGCCGGGCTGACCGCCGGCGCAACCAAGGGCTGAAGCCCGTCCGATCGCCGCGCGCCGCAGGCGCGAAGGCGTGAATCGGCCGGGCCAACGAAGGAATCGCTTATGGCACAGGTCTCACTCCGCAAGATCGTCAAGATGTACGAGGGCGACGTCCAGGCCGTGAAGGGCATCGACCTCGAGATCGCCGACCACGAATTCGTCGTGCTGGTCGGCCCCTCCGGCTGCGGCAAGTCCACCACGCTGCGGATGATCGCGGGGCTCGAGGAGATCACCTCCGGCGACATCGCGATCGGCGGCACCATCGTGAACGACATCCCGCCGCGCGACCGCGACATCGCGATGGTCTTCCAGAACTACGCGCTCTATCCGCACATGTCGGTCTTCGACAACATGGCCTTCGGCCTCACGCTGCGCAAATTCCCCAAGGCGGAGATCAAGCGCCGGGTGGACGAGGCGGCGCGCATCCTCGACATCACGCCGCTGCTCGACCGCAAGCCCAAGGCGCTCTCGGGCGGCCAGCGGCAGCGCGTGGCGATGGGCCGCGCCATCGTGCGCGATCCCAAGGTGTTTCTCTTCGACGAGCCGCTCTCGAATCTGGATGCCAAGCTGCGCGTGCAGATGCGCACGGAGATCAAGAAGGTTCATCAGACCGTCCGCACCACCACCGTCTACGTCACGCACGACCAGGTGGAGGCCATGACGCTGGCCGACCGCGTGGTCGTGATGAACCAGGGCATCATCGAGCAGGTCGGCCCGCCGCAGGAGCTCTATCACCATCCCGCGACGCGCTTCGTCGCCGGCTTCATCGGCAGCCCCGCGATGAATTTCCTGCCCGCGCGCGTGGAGAACGGCGCGGTGCATCTCCCGGGCGGCGCGGTGCTGCCCATCCCGGAGGCGCGGCGCGCGCGCTATGCCGGCGCGCCCGGGCTGGACCTGCTCTTCGGCATCCGGCCCGAGCACCTGACCGACCATCGCCCCGGCCTGCCCAACCGCGCCGAGATCACCATCACGCCGGAGGTCATCGAGCCGATGGGCATGGAGACGCTCGCGCATTTCCACCTGGGGGAGGCGCGCGACTGCTGCGCGCGGCTGGAGCCGACCGTCGCGGCGGAGCCGAACGTGCCGCTGGTGCTCACGGCGGACATGAACAACATGCACCTGCTGGACGCGCGCACAGGCCGGGTGCTGTAGCGCCCGATCCGCGGAGGCGGAATCGCCGGGGCGGTGAATCGGCCGCTCGACGCGCCACGAAAGGCGCCGCCTATCGGTGCCATCGCCGGAGGTCGGATGGTTGCATGCCACCCGATCGGCCATCCTGACGACACGCCGGATTGAGGCGGAACAGGAACGTCAGGATAGAACCTTATGCGTCACATCATCGCCGCCACGCTGCTGGCCACTGCCATGAGCGCCGGCGCCGCGCTGCCCGCCGCCGCGCAGTCGACCACCTGGAGCGGCCAGAACCTGGTCTTCACGCCCCTCTCGGGCTCGCCCTGCCGGCTGGCGCTGGATCGCGCCTATCTCCAGGGCAGCGGCTGGAGCGCCTCGATCCATGTCGTGTTCCGCAACCGCGGGACGACGCCGGTCTCCGTCACGGCCGATGTCGAGCTGCAGGGCAATGGCCAGAGGAAGTCCAGCCCGCAGGGTCCCTTCCCCATCGCCGCCAGCACCACCTCCGACCAGGCGATCATGGCCCCCTATGGCGGCTCGCTGGCCGGCTCCACCCTCCGCGTGACCATCACGGCCTGCAGCCGGACGTCCTGAGCCGCAGCGGGTCTGGACGCGCCCCCGGGCCAGGGGCAATTTCCTCCCGAGAAGAGGAACCCGCCATGGCCGAGCCCGACTACGTCTACATCCCCGTGAAGGAGCTGGAGGGCTTCGTCACCCGGATCTTCGCCGCCTCGGGCTGCAGCGCGGAGGAATCGGCGCGCATCTCCAACCATCTCGTCGGCGCCAACCTCGCCGGCCATGACAGCCACGGCGTGGACCGCGTGCCGCGCTACGTGCAGTGGCAGAAGGCGGGCTATGTCGTCGCCGGCCAGAAGATCAGCGTCATCAGCGACGGCGGCGCCTTCGCGCTGCTCGACGGCAATTTCGGCTTCGGCCAGACCGTCGCCAAGCAGGCCACCGAGTTCGGCATCGCCCGGGCGCTGGAGAAGGGCTCCTGCATCGTCGGCCTGCGCAATGCCGGCCATATCGGCCGCACCGGCGACTATGCCGAGATGGCGACAGCCCAGGGCCTCATCTCCATCCACTTCGTGAACGTCGCGGGCTCCGTGCTGGTAGCGCCGTTCGGCGGCAAGGAGCGGCGCTTCTCGACGGCGCCCATGAGCATCGGCGTGCCGCTGCCGGGCGGCCCGATCATCCTCGACTTCGCGACCTCGCTCGTCGCCGAGGGCAAGGTGCTCGTCGCCTCCAACGGCGGGAAGGCGCTGCCGGACAATGCGCTCATCACCGCCGACGGCGAGATGTCGGGCGATCCGCACACGCTCTACGGCCCCTACGAGGCGGTGGGCCCGCGCAACGCGGCCGGCGGCACGGGCGCGATCCGCGCCTTCGGCGACCACAAGGGCTCCGGCCTCGCGCTGATGTGCGAGCTGCTGGCCGGCGCGCTCACGGGCGGCGGCACCTCCGGCCCGATCACCGAGCGCGCCCGCATCGCCAACGGCATGCTGTCCATCTATCTCTCGCCCCAGCATTTCGGCGACGAGGATTCCTTCCACCAGGCCGCATCCGACTATGTCGCCTGGGTGAAGTCCTGCGCCCCTGCCGTCACGGACACGCCGGTCCTCGTTCCCGGCGAGCCCGAGAACAACCGCCGCGCCGCGCGGACGGTCTCCGGCGTGCCGCTCACCCGCGACGCCTGGCAGGGCATCCTGCAGACCGCCGCCGAGCTCGGCATCAACGGCCCATGAGCTTCCACGCGTGAGCACCAGTGCCTACGAGGCCTACCGCGCCATCCGCGAGCGCATCCTGAGCGCCGCCGCGCGCCGCATCCCGCGCGTCTCGGCGGCGTCGCAGGCGCGCGCGCTCGGCTTCGGCTGGAAGGACGACGAGGTGCAGGTCGCCAACGAGGCGCAGTTCCAGCTGGTGCTCGACCTCGGCGTCTTCGGGCCGATGGGCGGGCATTCGCGCGCGCTCGACCGCGAGGCGAAGGCGGGCGGATACGAGGACGGCAGCGAGGAGGCCGCGGTGCTGGCGGCGCTGTCCCGCGCGCATTTCACGCTGTTCCGCGTGGTCGGCGCGCATCCCGAAGGGGGCGTCGAGGCCGACGACCTGCTGCGTGGCACCAAGCTGCGTATCGAGGATCTGATGCTGGCGCGCGAGGGCATGGAGGGCGTCGGCTTCGCCGGCCGCCTCATGCGCCTTGGCGGCTTCGAGATGACCTGCGGCGCTCTGGCGCCGATCACCGACGAAGTGATCGAGACCCTGCTCGGCCGTCCGGTGACGCCCCTGCCGACGCCGCGATTCCTGCCGGCCATCACGCCGCTGATGGATGATGACATCGCGGCGCTGCGAGGCGCCGCCAGCGCGTCGGAGTTCCCGGCGCGGGTCTACCGCGCCGCGCTGGATCACGGGCTCTTCGGCCGGGTGCCGGAATAGCCACGGAGCCGACGCGGAACTGACATCGCCGCGCAATCCGGCTGCGGCATGTCGGGCCGCATGCAAAGACGCACCCTCCTCGCCCTTGCGGGCGCCCTCCTTCCCGCCGCCGCGCTGGCCCTCCCCGAGCGCGGCATCACCCTCATCGTGCCCTTCCCGCCGGCGGGAAGCACGGACATCGCGGCCCGGCTGCTGGCCGACCGCCTGTCGCGCCAGCTCGGCACCCGGGTGGTCGTCGAGAATCGCGCCGGGGCCGGCGGCAGCGTGGGCAGCGAGGCGGCGAAGCGCGCGCTGCCCGACGGGCACACGCTGCTCTTCGCCTCGGCCAGCTCGCATGGCGCGAATCCCGCCGTCTTCCGCGACCTCCCCTATGACGCGGTCGGCGATTTCGACGCCGTCGCGCTGACCGGCGTGACGCCGCTGGCACTGGCCGTCGCGCCCGGCGGCGCCCGCAGCCTGGACGCCTTGCGCGCCGCCCTCGCCGAGGCGCCCGGCACCTACGGCTCGGCCGGTGCGGGCAGCATCACCCATCTGGCGGCGGAGCTGTTTCTCGCCCGCGCGGGGCTGCGCGCCGAGCACATCCCCTACCGCGGCGGCGGCCCGGCCCTGGAGGCGCTGGCGCGCGGCGAGACCTCCTTCGTCTTCGAGACGCTGGCGAGCCTTTCGGGCATCGCGGCGGACGGGCGGGTGCGGCTGCTGGCCCTGGCCGTGCCGCAGCGCGTCCCGACCCTGCCCGGCCTGCCGACGCTGGAGGAGGGCGGCCTCACGCCCTTCGACGTCTCGACCTGGAACGCGATGCTGGCGCCGCGCGGCACGCCGCCGGAGCGGATCGCGATCCTCGCTGCGGCCGTCCAGGCCTGCCTCGCCGAGCCGGCGCTGGCGGAGCGGCTGGCCGGGCTCGGCGTCGCCGTGCCGCCGCCCACGGGGCCGGAGGCGACGGCGCGCTTCATCCGGGCCGAGGTGGAGAAGTTCCGCGCGATCGCCGAGGGCGCGGGGCTGCGGCTCGAACGGCCGTGAGGCGGGAACCGGCCGCGCAATAGGCGGCCAGCCCCGCGACGAGGTGGTCGAAGACCAGCCGCACGCGGCGCAGCGCGCGCTGGTCCTCATGCATCACGATCCAGGTGTCGAGGTCGAGCGAGATCTCGTCCGGCAGGATCGGCACGAGGTCCGGGTCGCGGGCGGCGAGTGCGCACTGGCAGCCGCCGATGCCGAGGCCCGCGCGGATCGCCGCGAGCTGCCCGAGGTCGCTGTCCGTGCGGAAGGCGAGGTCCGAGGAGCGCATCTCCAGCCCCATCAGCGGCATCCAGCGTCGGTTCAGGGCCGGCTGCTCGTAGCCGATCATCGCGTGCCCCTGCAGCGCGGCCGTGGAGATGGGCATCCCGTGCGCCTCCAGGTAGCGCCGGTGCGCGTGCAGGCCGAGCCGCACGGCGCCCACGCGCCGCGCCACCAGCGCCTTCTGGCGCGGCGGCACCATGCGGATGGCGATGTCCGCCTCGCGGCGCAGCAGGTCCTCGTTGCGGTTGCTGAGGCCGAGCTCCAGCCGCAAGCCCGGATGCGCGGTGCGCAGCGCGGCGAGGATGGGCGGCAGCACCTCCACGCCGACGACCTCGCTGGCGGTGATGCGGACGGTGCCGCGCTCGCCCCCCGCCTCGCCCGAGGCGGTGCGCCGGAAGGCCTCGGCGGCGAGCTCCATGGCGCGGGCGGGCTCGGCGAGCTGGCGGGCGAGGGCGGTCGGCTCCAGCCCGATCGGCGAGCGGGTGAAGAGCGGCGCGCCGAGCGCCCGCTCCAGCGCCTCGATGCGATGGCGCACGGTGGGCTGCGCCAGGTTCAGCACGCGCGACGCCCCGGAGAGGCTGCCCTCCGCCAGCACGGCGAGGAAGGCGCGGTGGCAGTCCCAGTCGGCCGCGGCAGGGTTCATCGAAAATTGATGAACCGATCGAAGAAGTTTGACAATTCCTGATGATCCGAGACGCGCGCATCTTCCGCCCATCAGATGGAGGTCGCGATGACGGATACGGGCAGGACGGCGCTGGTTCTCGGCGCCACGGGCGGGATCGGCGGCGAGACGGCGGCGGCCCTCGCGCGCCACGGCTGGCGCATCCGCGCCCTGTTGCGCGATCCCGCCCGCGCGCAGCCGGGCTGGGAGGTGGTGGCCGGCGACGCCATGGACGCGGCCGCCGTGCGCCGCGCCGCCGAGGGCGCGGAGATCATCCTCCATGCCGTGAACCCGCCCGGCTACCGCAACTGGGCCGGGCTCGTGCTGCCGATGATCGACAACACCATCGCCGCCGCCCGGACCGGCGGCGCGCGCATCCTGCTGCCGGGCACGATCTACAATTACGGCCCCGATGCCTTCCCGCTGCTATCAGAGGACTCGCCGCAGAACCCGGCGACCCGGAAAGGCGCCATCCGCTTCGAGCTGGAGCGCCGGCTGGCGACCTCCGGCGTGCGCAGCCTCATCCTCCGCGCCGGCGATTTCTTCGGCCCTCGCCCGGGCAACACCTGGTTCTCGCAGGCGCTGGTGAAGCCCGGCCGGAGGCTGCGCGCCGTGACCTCGCCGGGCCGCCCCGGCATCGGCCACGCCTGGGCCTACCTGCCCGACCTCGCCGAGACCTTTTGCCGCCTCGCCGATCGGGAGCAGGATCTGGAGCCCTTCGCGCGCTTCCACTTCGCCGGCCATTGGGATGCCGACGGGGCCGGAATGGCCGTCGCCATCGCCCGCGCCCTGGGCCGGCCGGGAATGCGGGTGAAGCCCATGCCCTGGTGGCTGCTGCGCCTCGCCGCGCCCTTCCACGAGACGATGCGCGAGCTGACGGAGATGAAGCCCCTCTGGCGCACCCCCGTGCGTCTCGACAATGCTCGCCTCGTGGCCCTGCTCGGCGCCGAGCCGCACACTCCGCTGGATGCGGCGGTGGCCGCCAGCCTGCGGGGCCTCGGCGTGTCGTGAGCGCTGCCGGTCAGTGCGAGGCGGCGGCCGCGATCACCTCGACGTAGCGCGCGATCGCGTTGATGTTGCCGTCGTTGACGACCATCAGCACGCGATCCGGCCGCCAGGCCGCCGTCACGCGCTCCCACAGGATCCGCTGCTCCTCCTGCGACAGGCGCGGGAGGTTGTTCAGGTTGAGCGCGATGATGTCGCTGGCATAGCCGATGAGCGCGTCGGCCGCGCCGGCCAGGAAGCTGTCGCCGAGCAGCAGCATCCGTCCGCCCGCGCCGGGCCGCTCCAGCCGCAGCGCCTCGAGCGGCAGCGCCACCCCGTCGAGCGGCGCGCGATCCGTGCAGCCGGCCTCCGTGCAGCCATGGACTCCGGCGCCCGCCCAATCCGCCAGGCGCACCCGGTTCGACAGCCCGACGCCCGGCACGTAGATGGCGAGGTCGGCCACCTTCACCCGCTCCGCCCAGGCCGGCGACGCCTGCCGCGTCAGATGCAGGTCGCGTTCGGCGAAGCGGCCCAGGAAGGCATGGGTGCCGGCCCCGTCCCAATGGAAGTTGTGCGCGGGCACCAGGGGCGTCGCTTCCGGCAGCGTCGCGGCGATGTCCCGCGGATAGGCAATCCGGCGGCGCAGCTCCTCGGGCAGGCGGTGCAGCAGATCCTCCGCCAGCGGCTCCCGCCCGGCGCAGGCCCGCGCGATCCAGCCCGGCAGGTCCTGAGGATACAGGGCGGGCGAGGTCGGGACGACCAGCACCGAGGCCTCGGGGAGCAAGGCGTGCAGCCGGGCCAGCCCCTGCTCCAGCTCGCGGGCGAATTGCGCGACCTGCGGCTCCGTCCACCAGGCGCCGCAGCCGGACAGGATGCTCCGGAGCGGCACGTCGCCGTCCGACAGGAAGATGCGGCCGTTGCGGCCCCGCAGGATGGTCGGGACCGGGCTCGAATGCAGCACGTCCCAGCGGAAGCCGGCGGCGAGGCTCACCAGCTCCCGGCGCAGCCCGAAATGGTCGTCGAGATAGGCGTCGACCAGGCGCGGCCATTCCACCAGGGCCTCCACCGTCCGGGGAAAGGCCGGCGCGGCCGCCAGCCGCCGGTTGTCCGTCTGCGCTGCCGGGCCCCCCAGGATATTCGCCAGGAGGGGGGCGAGCAGCATCGCCGCCGCGGTGAGCAGGAAGGCGCGTTCGCCGAAGGGATGGGAGCCTGCCGGTCGGGCCATGGCTAGAACCTGTAGTAGATGAAGGGGTTGTACGCGCCGCCGGAGACCTGCAGCAGGCAGAGCGCGAGGATCAGCAGCAGCGCGGCATGGCCGAGCCCGAAGGCGGCACCGCGCGCCGGGCCGCCCGCGAGCGGGTTCCCGGCTGCCGTCAGCATCCGCCAGGCCGGCACCGTCGCCAGCACGGCGCCGGCGCAGAGGGCCAGGGAGACCTCGGTCGTCAGGAAGCGCTCCGCCGGCGCCAGCATGGTGTCGCCGTTGCCGCCGCCGCCGGCCATCGCGCGCAGGTATCGTCCGGCGTAGCGCATGGTGTCGGCGCGGAAGAACACCCAGCCCACCGCGACCACGACCAGCACGTAGAGGTGCCGCAGCGGGCGCCAGGCGGCCGCCAGCCACGCGCCGACGCCCAGGCGCTCGATCACCAGGAACAGCCCGTGGAAGGCGCCCCAGACGAGGAAGTTCCAGGCGGCGCCGTGCCAGAAGCCGCAGAGCAGGAACACGATCATCAGGTTCAGGTAGGTCCGCGGGGCCGAGACGCGGCTGCCGCCCAGCGGGATGTAGAGGTAGTCGCGGAACCAGGAGGACAGCGTCATGTGCCAGCGGCGCCAGAACTCGGTGATGCTCTGGGACGCATAGGGACGGTCGAAGTTGATCGGGTAGCGGAAGCCCATGATCCGCCCCAGCCCGATGGCCATGTTCGAATAGCCCGCGAAGTCGAAGAAGATCTGCAGCGTGTAGCAGGCGATGCCGAGCCAGGCGGTCGCCGTGCCGATGTCCTGGCTGCGCAGCGCGAAGATCTGGTCGGCCGGCACGGCCAGCACATTGGCGATCAGCACCTTCTGGCCGAGGCCGAGGATGAACTGCCGGGTCCCGGCCACGAGGTCGTCCCGCCGCGCCGGCCGGTGGTCGATATCGGCGGCGATGTCGCTGTAGCGGACGATCGGCCCGGCGATCAGCTGCGGGAACATCGCCTTGTACATGGCGAAGTTCAGCAGGCTCCGCTGCGAGGTGACGACGCCCCGGTGCACGTCCACCACGTAGGAGATCCCCTGGAAGGTGATGAAGGAGATGCCGAGGGGAAGGGCGATGTGCATGGCGGGCAGCGGCCCCAGGCCCAGCTTGAGGAAGAGCCGGCCGAGCTCCACCGAGAGGAAATCGGCGTATTTGAACCAGATCAGCAGGCCGAGATTGCCGGCCACGCCGATTCGCATCCAGGCCCGGCCCGCGGCCCCGCCCTGCCCGACGAGCCGGCCGACCGCATAGTTGCCGAGGATATAGACGAGCAGGATCGGCAGGAACCGCGGCTCGCCCCAGGCGTAGAAGGCGAGGCTGAACACCAGGAGCGTGAAGTTCTTGAAGGGGAGTGCGAAATAGATCGCGATGAAAATCGGTAGAAAGTAAAACAGGAATACAACCGAGCTGAATACCATTCGATTTCGCCTCTGGGCCCGGTATTGTGGCCAGGATCAGGCCCTCGTTTCGCCATGTCAACACAGGTGGGACGGCCGCGCGACGGGCCGGCTTGCATCCGGATTTCGGCTGGGGCTTAGTCTGTGCACAAGAAAAGTCGAGGTCCCGTCCATGCTCCGCCATCTGGCGCTTGCCGCGCTTTCGTTGCTCGCGCTCGCGTCGCCTCTCGCCGCGCAGACCTATCCCGAACGCGCCATCACCCTGGTGACCGGCTTCGCGCCGGGCGGCAGCACCGACATCGCGTCGCGGCTGATCTCCGAGCGCTTCGCCGCCAACCTCGCCCCCGGCGGCCGCATGGTGGTCGAGAACCGCGCCGGCGCCTCGGGCGTCGTGGCCTCCGACTGGCTGCGGCGGCAGGCGCCGGACGGCTACACTATCATGCTGATCGAGGTGTCGTCGCATGCCATCGTGCCGGCGGCGCTGGAGGGCGGCACGGCCTATGATCCCATCGCCGACTTCACGCATATCGGCATGGTCGGCACCGCGCCGCTCATCCTCGTCATCAACCCGAACTTCCCGGGCCGCACGCCCTCCGAGGTGGCGCAGCGGCTGCGCGGCTCGCGCCCCGAGGAATTCGCCTATGCCACCTCGGGCGTCGGCTCCATCCCGCACCTCGCCGTCGAGGTGATGGCGCTGGCGCTGGGCGGCGCGAAGTTCACCCATGTCCCCTACCGCAGCGGCGGCCTGATGCTGACGGCGATCCACCAGGGCGAGGGCCAGTTCGGCATCGCCGTGCTGGCCAGCGCCGCGGGCCAGGTGCGCGACGGCCTCGTGCGCGGCCTCGCGGTGACGAGCCGGGAGCGCTTCCCCTCCTTTCCCGACATCCCCACGCTCGGCGAGGCCGCCATCCCCGGCTTCGAGATGACCACCTGGAACATGATCATCGGCCCGCCGGGGATGCCGCCCGCCATCCTGGCGCAGCTCAACCGTGCGCTGGCTGCGACCGTGGCCGAGCCGCCGGTCCGCGAGCGGCTGCTCACCGCCGGCGTCGCCGCCTGGAGCGGCCCGAACACGCCCGAGGTCGCGCGGGACTTCCTGGTCGCCGAGGTCGCCAAGTACCGCGACGTGGTGGCCCGCACCGGCGTCCGGCTGCAGCGCTGACAGGCTGACGTTGAAGACCCCTCGTTGAAGATCGGGGCGTTCCGCCCGATACTGGAAGGAACGCCAAACCTGTGTTTCGCGGGATTCAGGCCTCCGGCGCTTCCGCGCCTTCGGTCTTCCCGCCAAAGGAAAGCCACGAGACGATGGACGGTCACACAGCCCCGGTCGCCGCACGCCCCATGGCGCGCGGGCGCCTCTTCTTCGCCAATCCGGGCCCGACGAACATCCCCGATTCCGTTCTGCTCGCCACCGCGCGCGCCAGCATCGACTTCAACGACCCGGCCTTCATCGCCGTCTACGACGCCTGCTTCGCGGGGCTGAAGAAGGTCATCAAGACCGAGCAGAACCTCTTCATGTACACGGCGTCGGGCCACGGCGCCTGGGAGGCCTCGCTGGTCAACACGCTCTCGCCGGGCGACCTCGTGCTGATCCCCGAGACGGGCCACTTCTCCGATTCCTGGATGAAGATGTGCGGCACGCTGGGCTTCAAGACGAAGCACATCCCCTGCGACTGGCGCCGCGGCGTGGAGATGTCCGCGATCCGCGAGGCCCTCGCCGCCGACACCGGGCACGAGATCAGGGCCGTCTGCTGCGTGCACAACGAGACGGCCGCCGGCATGCGCCTGCCCCTCGACCAGGTGCGCGCCATCCTCGACGAGCTGAAGCACCCGGCCCTGCTGATGGCGGACACGATCAGCTCGCTCGGCTGCTACGACTTCCGCATGGACGAGTGGGGCGTCGACGTCTGCGTCGGCGGCAGTCAGAAAGGGCTGATGCTGCCGACCGGCTTCAGCTTCACCGGCGCCTCCGAGAAGGCCATGGCGGCGCACCGCGCCAGCACGCATCCGCGCCACTACTTCGACTGGACGGAGATGCTGGCCCGCAAGCAGAAGAGCTTCGTCGGCACCGTGCCGGTGACGTTGTTCTATGGCTTGCAGGAGGCGCTGCGCCTCCTCCTGGAGGAGGAGGGGCTGGAGAACGTCTTCAAGCGTCATGCCCGCCTTGCCAAGGCCGTGCGCGCCTGCGTGCAGCATTGGTCCGGCAACAACGGCCCGCAGCTCTTCTGCCAGAACCCCGAGCGCTATTCCGACAGCGTGACGACGGTGCTGATGCCGGAAGGCATCAATGCCGAGGACGTGCGCAAGATCGCGCTGGAGAAGTTCAACGTCTCGACGGGCAGCGGCCTCGCCAAGCTTTCGGGAAAAATCTTCCGGATCGGCCATCTGGGCGACCTCAACGAGCCGATGATCCTCGGCACGCTGGCCTCGCTGGAGATGGCGCTGGGCCTCGCCGGCGTGCCGCATGCCAAGGGCGGCGTGCAGGCGGCGATGGAGAGCCTCACCCAGCCGTAAGCCTTTGTTCCGACAATGGGAGTGATCCGGAGAATGGCCCGATCGTAAGCCGCTCCGGGGCAACCTCCCTGCCCGCGGGGCGTTCCTTCCACAACGGCGCCACTACCGACGCCGGTGTTGAGAAGGAATGCCGATATGAACGCCACTGACATCAAGGAGCACATGCCGGTCGTGGGTTCCTGCGGGAACCCGGTCGGTACGGTCGACCACGTGCAGGGCAACCAGATCAAGCTCACCAAGGACAGCGACCCGCACGGCCAGGGCCATCACCACTTCCTGCCGCTCAGCCAGGTGAAGGGCGTCGAGAACGGGAAGGTCGTGCTGACGGTGAATTCCGGCGAGGCCAAGAAGGCCCTGCAGGCGCAGCCCGCCGCGTAGCGGCTGTTTCCGAAGGAATTCTGAACGGCGTCGGAGCCTCGCTCCGGCGCCGTTTCGCTATCTGCGCTCGAAGATCAGCCCGCGCGCCCGGCCGGCATTGATCATCAGCTTCGTCCCGTCCGCAGAGAGCACCGCATCGGCCCAGGCCGGGTAGAGCGCCGAGGGGATGTGGATGCGCAGGTTGTGCGGCGACAGCGCCTCGACGCGCCAGGCGGAGCTGGACGCCCGGATGGGCCCGTTCGCGCGGATCTCGCCGTGCCGGATGGTCCAGCGGGCCGCCAGCTCCGCGCAGATCCACCTTCCGTCCAGCGCCGGGGTCTCGACCGGCTCCACGCGCCGGAACGCGCGCCGGAAGCCGGCGTCGAACTCTACCACCATCACGCCATCCTTCGGCGGCGCGGCCAGGAAGGGGAAGCTGCCGCGCAACGCCGCGAGCCGGCCGTCGGCCATGGGCGCCAGCGCATAGGCGACGCCGTGCATGCGGGCCACGCCGTCCTTGCCGAAATCCAGCGACAGCCCGTCCTCCTCGCAGAGCCAGGTTCCGACCATCGCCGAATGGTCCACGGCGGGCGGCGCCGGCAGAAGGTCGGGATCCTCCGCCAGCGCCGCGGCCGCCGCCTGGTTGGCCATGAGGCCGGGATCGAGCGTCGCGTTGTTGGCGATGGCCACCACGGTCAGCCCCTTGGAGGGGATCCGCAGATAGGCGGTCTTGTAGCCCGGCCAGAGCCCGCCATGGCTGACGCTGCGCAGCCCGCGCCACACATCCACCTGCAGGCCGCGCGCGTAGCGGCCGGGCTCGCCGTTGGTGAAGGGGACCAGCGTCTCCAGCTCTGCCGCGATGCCGCCCAGCGCGCCGCGGCCCATGGCCTGCGACCAGAGCATCAGATCCCCGACGCAGGAGACCAGCCCGCCCTCGCCGCCCAGGGGAAAGCCGTGCGCGGCCCGGATGAAGCCGGCGCCGTCGGGCAGGTAGCCGGTGGCGAGGCCGGGGATGGGCACGGCGAGGTTCGGCGTGTGCCGCGTCCGCGTCATGCCCATCGGCGCGAAGATGCGCGTCTCGAGGAACTCCGCCAGCGTCCGGCCCGAAAGCCGCTCCACCACCTGGCCCAGGAGTCGGAAGCCACTGTTGGAATAGAGGTAGCGTGAGCCGGGCGGAAAATTCAGCGTGGCCTGCCGGGCGATGGCCGCGTCCAGCTCCGCCTCGGTCAGCGGCGTGCCGAGGTCCACGCCGCCGAGACGGTTGAGCTCCAGCATGTCGCGCAGGCCCGAGGTGTTGCGCATCAGGTGGTCGAGCGTGATGCTGCCCAGGATCGTCGGCAGTTCCGGCAGGTGCTTCCGGACGGGATCGGCGGGATCGAGCTTTCCGTCGCGGGCGAGCAGCAGGATGGCGGCGCAGGTGAACTGCTTGGAAACGGAGGCGATGCGGAAGGTGGTGTCCGGCCCGATCGGCACGCCCAGCTCGATCGAAGCGAGCCCGGCCGAGCGGTGCACCAGCATCCTGCCCTCGCGCGCGATGCCGATGGTGGCGCCGGGCGCGCCGGCCGGCAGGTCGAGCAGGCGCGCCACGCGCCGTTCCAGGCGGAGCAGGTCAAGGTCGGTCATATCGGGAAATTCCCTCTCTTCGAGTAGCCTAGCCGCGATTTGGGCGACCGTGAAATGAGGCACCTAACGCCGTCGGCCGAGGCCGCGAAGGCGGCGCAGCGAAGCCAGGCGACTGTCTTGGGGGATCGGCGCGCCTTCCGAGTGTCCGGCCGCACGGCGGCCAGCGCCGCCCCACCGACTGCGCAGTCTGGTGCTTCCGTGGCGCGGCGAAGCCAAGCCGCCGGGTTGGGGCTGCTTGCCCCGACCGACCGGCGTTTGAGGGCGCAAAATATCACGCCAGCAGGCCGCCGAAGGCGGCTGTTGGCATGAGGGTCCTGATCCTCGGCGCCGGCGGGCACGGGCGCGCCGTCTGCGAGGCGGCGCGGGATGCCGGCTTCGAAGTGGCCGGCTTTCTCGACGGCCGGGCGCCGCTGCCGGCGGTGCTGGGCCTGCCGGTGCTGGGCACCGAGGCGGACCATGACGGCGGGCCGCTGCTGATCGCGCTCGGCGACAACGCGGCCCGGCTGGCGGCCGCCGGGCGGCTGGAGGCGGTGCTGCCGATCCTCCTGCACCCCTCCGTGGTCCGTGCCCGCAGCGCCGAGCTCGCCGAGGGGGCCGTGGTGATGCCCCGGGCCGTGCTGGGCGCCCAGGCGCGGATCGGCCGGCTGGCCCTGGTCAATACCGGCGCCATCGTCGAGCACGACGTGGAGCTGGGCGAGGGCGCCCATGTCGCCCCGGGCGCGGTGCTCTGCGGCGGGGTGCGGATCGGAGCGCGGGCTCTGGTGGGGGCCGGGGCCGTGGTCGCGCCCAATGTCCAGGTGGGCGAGGGGGCGGTGATCGGGGCCGGATCTTCCGTGATTGGGAACGTGGACGCCTTTTCACGCGTCGCCGGCGTCCCGGCCCGAATCCTGTTGTGACAAATGTTTGCAGCTTCTCGGCACCGATCGTTTCGGTGCCTATGTTCCGGGCTGTAGATGAAGGGTTAAGCTTTTCCTGACCCAATGGTGTAGCATGGCGGGATGCGCCGATGGCCAGTCGGCATCCCGCATGGCCCAGCCAGCGGGAAAGGCGTATGGAACCGTAGGAATGAGGCTGCCTGCATGAAGCTCAAGGTCGGGACCACCGCTGCCGTCGCAGGCGCCTTCGCGGCCGGCATCATCATCGGTCCCCAGGTCGCCGCCTGGGCGCAGGCGGATGGCGGGCGCGCGGAGACCTATCGGCTCCTGCAGCTCTTCGGCGACGTCTTCGCCCGCGTCCGCGCCGAATATGTCGAGCCCGTGCAGGACCGCGACCTGGTCGAGAATGCGGTGAACGGCATGCTGACCGGCCTCGACCCGCACAGCGCCTATCTCAACCCGCGCAACTTCCGCGACATGCAGGTGCAGACTCGCGGCGAGTTCGGCGGCCTCGGCATCGAGGTGACGCAGGAGAACGGCTACATCCGCGTGATCTCGCCGATCGACGAGACGCCCGCCGCCCGCGCCGGCGTGAAGCCCGGCGACTTCATCACCATGCTGAACGGCACCAGCACCCAGGGCCTGACCCTGCAGGAGGCCGTGGAGCAGATGCGCGGCGAGCGCGGCACCGCGATCCGCCTCACCATCCGCCGCGAGGGCGAGCAGCGCCCCATCGAGCTCTCCATCACGCGCGACGTCATCCGCCCGCAGGTGGTCCGCTACCGGCTGGAGGGGAACGACGTGGCCTATATCCGCGTCACCTCCTTCAACGAGCAGACCGACACGAACCTGCGCCGCGCCATGACGGCGATGCGCCAGCAGGCCGGCAACAACCTCAAGGGCGTCGTCCTCGACCTGCGCAACAACCCCGGCGGCCTGCTCGACCAGGCGGTCCAGGTGGCCGACGACCTGCTGGAGCAGGGCGAGATCGTCTCCACCCGCGCCCGCCGGCCCGAGGATGCGCAGCGCTGGAACGCCCGCTCCGGCGACATCACCGGCGGCCTGCCGATCGTGGTGCTGGTGAACGGCGGCAGCGCCTCGGCCAGCGAGATCGTGGCCGGCGCCCTGCAGGACCATCGCCGCGCGGTGGTCATCGGCACGCGCAGCTTCGGCAAGGGCTCGGTGCAGACGGTGATGCCGCTGGGCGGCAACAACGGCGCCATCCGGCTGACGACGGCGCGCTACTACACGCCCTCCGGCCGTTCCATCCAGTCCACCGGCATCGAGCCGGACATCGAGGTGCGGCCGACCCGGCAGGATCCGCAGACCGCCGCGGCGACGCCCCCGTCGCGCGAGCGCGAGGCCGACCTGCGCCGCGCGCTGCGGGCCGAGGGGACGGAGGCGCAGAACGGCGCCGTGCCGCTGCCCCCGCTGAACCTGCCGGCCGCCATCACGGAGCGCGTCCAGCGCCAGCCGCCCGAAGGCTTCCCGACGCTCGACCCGACCAAGCCCGAGACGGACTTCCAGCTCCAGCAGGGCGTCGCGCTCATCCGCGCCATGGCCGCGCAGCCGCAGCGCCGGGCGCAGCGCTGACCTCGTGATGCCGTGACCGACGACACTTCGCGCGGAAGTCACGGCTGGCGCTGGCTGGGTCTCTTCTGGGTCCTGGTGATCCTCGTCTTCGCCGGCGGCGCGCTGCGGCTTGCCGCGCTGGGGCCGCCGGAACGTCCGCGGGTCGCTGCGGCCGCCGTCGCCGACGAGCCGCCGGCCCCGGTCGAGGCCGCGCCCGCCATCGCCTGGAGCGCCCTGCAGACGCGGCTGCCCTCCGGACTGCAGCGCTATGTCGACCCGAACCTCATCGAGGGCAGCGCCGCGGGCATCCTGCCGAAGATCGGGCCGGACGGGCTGATGCCGCTGCGCGCCTATGCCCGGGACTTCAACCGCGATGAGACACGGCCGCGCGTGGCGCTGATCCTGGGCGGGATCGGCCTGTCCAGCGCGCTGTCCGAGCAGGCGATCGAGACCCTGCCGCCGACCGTGGCGCTCGCCTTCAGCCCCTATGCCGCGCGGCCGGCGCCGCTGATCGAGCGCGCGCGCGGGCGCGGCTTCGAGACGCTGCTCGCCATCCCCCTGGAGCCCGCGGGCTTCCCGATGAACGATCCCGGCAACCGCGCGCTGCTGACCGGCCTCTCCTGGACGGAGAATGCGCAGCGGCTGGACTGGCTGCTGGCGCTTTATCCGGGCCATGTCGGCGCTGTCGGCGGGATCGGCGCCATGCGCGGCGAGCGCTTCGCGGCGCTGGCCGAGCCCTTCTCGCGCCTGCAGATCGCGCTGGCCGACCGCGGGCTGCTGTATTTCGATCCGCGGCCCGGCGCCGGCGACCCGCAGCGCGCCTGGGGCCGGGGGGTGGACGTGGTGGTGGACGATCCCGCCACGCGCAGCGAGATCGACGCGCGTCTGGCGCAGCTGGAGCGCGTGGCGCGGACGCGGGGCGCGGCGCTCGGCTATCTCGGCGAGGTCACGCCCGTCGCGCTGGAGCGGATCTCGGCCTGGGCCGCGGGGATCGAGATGCGCAGCGTCGTCCTCGCGCCGGTGACGGCGGTGATGCGTCGCCCGCAGGGCGCGGAGGGAACCCGCCCGCAGGGCGCGGAGGGAACTCGCCCGCAGGGCGCGGAGGGGCCTCGCCCGCAGGGCGCGGAGGGAACTCGCCCGCAGGGCGCGGAGGGAATTCGGCCGCAGGATGCTGCACGCGCCGTGAATCGCGCGGAGACCGCCTCTCGATGACACTGCCCTACCGGCCGAATGTCGGCGCCGTCCTCTTCAACGCGGAGGGGCTGATCCTCGTCGCCCGCCGCGCCGACATGCCCAACGCCGAGGGCGCGCCCGGCGGCTGGCAGCTGCCCCAGGGCGGGGTGGATGAAGGCGAGGACCTCCGGGTGGCCGTGCTGCGCGAGATGGAGGAGGAGATCGGCACCGCGAAGGCGGAGATCATCGCCGAGCACCCGGACTGGCTGAACTACGACCTGCCGCCGGAGCTGCTCGGCAAGGCGCTGGGCGGGAAGTATCGCGGGCAGACGCAGAAGTGGTTCGCGCTGCGCTTCACGGGGACGGATGCCGACATCCGGCTGGACCTGGATCCGCACCCGGAATTCGATGCCTGGCGCTGGGCAAGGCTGTCGGAGCTGCCGGAGATGGCGGTGGCGTTCAAGCGCGAGATCTATGAGCGTCTGGCCAAGGATTTCGCGGAGTTTGCCAAGGCTTAGCCGGTCCTAACGGGACAAGGCTCACCCACCGCGAAATCCGGACGCACGGCGGCCGGCGCCGCCCACTCCTCCTCCCGGCCTGGTGCTTCAGTCGCGCGGCGAAGCCAGGCGGCCAGAGGCCGCGCCCGGTGTCTGATGGCAATTAACCGGCGTCTGAGGGCAATTAAAACGCATCGAAGAAGAGCTTGCTCGCCATCCCGAGCCCCAGCAGCGCCAGCCCCATCGAGGCGGCCGGCCACCAGGTCCGCACGCCGTAGCCCACCACCAGCGCATTGGCCGCCAGCGACCCCACGATCGCCACCACCGGCTGCAGCCAGTCCAGCTTCCAGAAGCCGAAGACGATCAGCGCCAGCCACATGCCGAAGGAGAACATCCCGAGGAGCCGGAAGGCACGGTCCGCGGGCGGATATTCCGGCCGCAGACCCGGCGTGCTGCACCGGTTCTCGATCATCCCGGCCACGCCGAGGAACAGCATCGCGAGGAAATAGAGGTTCATCCGGAGGCTTGTGCCCGACCGCGCCGCACTTGCGAAGGCCGCCCGCTCGGGCGAACACTTCCGGGATCGCCCGAAAGGACCCCGCGTGAAGAAATTTGCCAGCACCGAACGCTACATCGCCCCGCGCGAGCTGGAGGTGGCGGTCAACGCCGCCGTGGCGCTGCAGCGCCCGCTGCTGGTGAAGGGCGAGCCCGGCACGGGCAAGACGGTGCTGGCGCAGGAGATCGCCCGCAGCCTCGGCCTGCCGCTCATCGAGTGGCACATCAAGTCCACCACCAAGGCGCAGCAGGGCCTCTACGAATACGACGCGGTGAGCCGCCTGCGCGACGGCCAGCTCGGTGACGAGCGGGTGCGCGATGTCTCCAACTACATCATCCGCGGCAAGCTCTGGGAGGCCTTCACCTCCGAGACGCCGGTGGTGCTGCTGATCGACGAGATCGACAAGGCCGACATCGAGTTCCCGAACGACCTGCTGCTCGAGCTCGACCGCATGCAGTTCCACGTCTACGAGACGCGGGAGACGATCGTCGCGCAGCAGCGCCCGATCGTCATCATCACCTCGAACAACGAGAAGGAACTGCCGGACGCCTTCCTGCGCCGCTGCTTCTTCCACTTCATCCGCTTCCCCGACCGGGAGACGATGGAGCGCATCCTGCAGAGCCATTATCCGGACCTGCGCGCCGACCTGGCGCGCGAGGCGCTGAACGTCTTCTTCCAGATCCGCGAGGTCGGCGAGCTGAAGAAGAAGCCCGCGACCTCGGAGCTGCTGGACTGGCTGAAGCTGCTGATGATCGAGGACCTGCCGGCCGAGGCGCTGCGGACGAACGACGCGAAGGTCGCGATACCCCCGCTCTACGGCGCGCTGCTGAAGAACGAGCAGGACGTGCATCTCTTCGAGCGGCTGGCCTTCCTGAACCGCGCGCGGAGGTAATCCGATGTTCGCGCCTTTCATCCTGGAGCTGCGGCGGGCGGGGCTGCCGGCCTCGATCACCGAATGGCTCATGCTGATGGGCGCGATGAAGGAGGGCGTGGCCGATTACGACCTCGACGACTTCTACTACCTGGCCCGCGCCACGCTGGTGAAGGACGAGCGCCACCTCGACCGCTTCGACCAGGCCTTCGGGCATTTCTTCAAGGGCCTCGAAGCCGAGACGACGGTGACGGGCGAGGTCATCGAGCGCGAGCTGCCTGCGGAATGGCTGAAGAAGCTGGCCGAGCGCCTCTTCACCGAGGAGGAGCGCGCGAAGATCGAGGCGCTGGGCGGCTTCGACAAGCTGATGGAGACGCTGAAGCAGCGCCTCGCCGAGCAGAAGGGCCGCCACCAGGGCGGCAACCGCTGGATCGGCACCAACGGCACCTCGCCCTTCGGCGCGGAGGGGTTCAATCCCGAAGGCGTGCGCATCGGCCAGGAGCGCGGGGGCAATCGCCGCGCCGTGAAGGTCTGGGACAAGCGCGAGTTCCGCGACCTCGACGATGACGCAGCGCTCAGCTCGCGCGCGATGAAGCTGGCGCTGCGCCGCCTGCGCCGCTTCGCGCGGCAGGGCGAGGCGAACGAGCTCGACGTCGCCGGCACGATCGGCGCGACGGCGCGCAATGCCGGCACGCTCGACATCAAGATGCAGGCCGAGCGGCGCAATGCGGTGAAGGTGCTGCTGCTGCTCGACATCGGCGGCAGCATGGACGACCACATCCGCGCCTCGGAGGAGCTGTTCTCCGCCGCGAAGTCGGAGTTCAAGCACCTCGTCCACCTCTACTTCCACAACTGCCCCTATGAGCGCTTCTGGAAGTCCAACCGCCGCCGGCACGAGCAGCAGATCCCGACTTGGGAGGTGCTGCGGACCTATGGCCCCGACTGGCGCGTGGTCTTCGTCGGCGATGCGTCCATGTCGCCCTACGAGGTGGTGGAGCCCGGCGGCAGCGTGGAGCACTGGAACGAGGAGTCCGGGAAGGTCTGGATGAAGCGCATCACCGGCCATTTCCGCCGCGTCGCCTGGCTGAACCCCACGCCGCAGAAGCATTGGGGCTACACGGCGACGATCGGGCTGCTCCAGGACGCGGTCGAGGGCCGGATGTTCCCGATGACGCTGGATGGGCTCGACGGGCTGGCGAAGGCGCTGCGCTGAAGCGTGATGACCGGAGGCGCGAAGGCGCCGCAGGTCTGAATCACGCGCTCAAGCCAGGCTTGCCCGCGCCACGAGGCCACGCAGCGCCGCCACGATCTCGCGGGGCCTCTCCAGCGGAGTCAGGTGCCGCGCGCCTTGCAGCACCTCCAGCGTCGCGCCCGGAATCGCCGCGGCGATGGCCTCGGCCATGGCGGGCGGCGTGGCGCCGTCCTCCTCGCCCACCAGAACCGCTGACGGCGCCGTGATGCCTGAGATCGCCGCGCGCAGGTCGAGCGAGCCGAGCATCCCGCAGGCGGCCGCATAGGGCTCGATGCCCGTGCGGAGAAAAATCGCCTCCTGCGCCGCCTGCACCTCCGGATGCGCCGCGCGGAAGGCGTCGCTCAGCCAGCGCGCGCGTTGGAACTCGAGCAGCGCTGCCATACCGTCCTTCTGCGCCACGCCGGCGCGGCGCGCCCAGTCCGCCGGCGCGGTCGGGCCGTACCAGGCGGTGGTGTCCACCGCGAGGAGGCCGGCGGTGCGCGCGGGGTGCCCGGCCGCGAAGGCCAGCGCCACGCTGCCGCCCATCGAGGCCCCGGCGACCAGGCAGCGGTCCCACCCCGCATGGTCCAGCACGGATGCGAGGTCATCGGCCATCATCGCCGCCGTGAAGGGGCCTGTGCCGCCGGAGGCGCCATGCCCGCGGCAGTCGAGCGCCAGCATCTCGAAGCTGCCTCCCGCCTCCGCCACCACGGGACCCCAGAAGTTGCGGTCGAGGGCGAGCGAATGGATCAGCGCCACGCGCGGTGCGCCTGCCGCGCCCGGCGCGATCGCGTAGGCGATCGGGCAGCCATCCGGTGCCTGGGCGGTCCGGGCCTCGCCGAAGCTTGGCACCGCCATCACTCCACCGCCGCGCCGGAGAGCTGCACCATCTCCCGCCAGCGCGACGCCTCCGTCCGCATGAAGGCGCCCAGCGCCTCGGAGTCGAGCGTCCGGGCTGCGAAGCCCTGCGCGTTCAGCGTCGCGACCACGGCCGGGTCGGTGGCCGTGGCGATCAGGGCTTCGGAGAGCGCCGCCACCAGCGCCGGCGGCGTGCGCGCGGGGGCCAGCACGCCGTACCAGCTGTTCACCGCGAATCCCGGCAGGAGCTCGCCCACGGTCGGCGTGTCGGGGATCTGCGGCATGCGGCGCTCGCCCGCCACGGCCAGCGCCACCAGCTGCCCGCCCTGGATGAAGGGGATGATGGCCGGCAGGGGATTGGAAGCGAGGTCGATCTGCCCGCCCATCAGGTCGGTCAGGGCGGGCGCGCCGCCGCGGTAGGGGATGTGCTGGAACTCCACGCCCGTCATGCGGCCGAGCAGCGCGCCGGCGATATGTCCCGGCGAGCCGTTGCCCGCGGTGCCGAAGGTGTAGCCGCGCCGATCGCGCTTCCCGGCCTCAATGAGCGCCGCGAGGGATGGGCTGCCGGTGCGCGCCGCGATCACGACGGGCGAGTCGGCCACCATGGCAACAGGCAAAAAATCCCGCAGCGGGTCCCAGGGCAGGGTGCGGTACAGCGCCGCATTGCTCAGCACGCCGTCGCCCCAGAGCAGCACGGTGTTGCCGTCCGGGGCGGCGCGCGCCACCGCCTCGGCGCCCAGATTGCCGCCGGCGCCGCCGCGATTCTCGATCACGATGCTGCGCCGCAGCCGCGCGGCGAGCGGCACCTGGATCAGCCGTGCCACGACGTCGTAGCTGCCGCCGGGCGGGAAGGGGACGACGATGCGCAGGGGCGCCTCCTGCGCCTGCAGCGGTCCGGCGGCGAGGCTGGAGGCGAGGCCCGTGAGCAGAAGGCGGCGCTGCATGGCGTGGTTCTCCGATTCAGGCGTTCGGCCGCAGGATCTGCCGCAGCACCGTGCCGTCCGACAGCCGGTCGAAGCCCAGGTTGATCTCGTCCAGCGACACGAAGCCGCTCTTGAGCTTGTCGACGGGCAGCTTCCCGCGCCGGTAGAGCGCCAGCAGCATCGGCAGGTCGCGCTGGGGCACGCAGCTGCCCATGTAGCTGCCGCGGATGCTGCGCTCCTCGCTGACGAGCGCCGCGTGCAGGTAGGAGAACTTGGCGGAGACATTCGGCAGTCCCGCGCTGATGGTGCTGCCGCCGCGCGCCGTGATGGCATAGGCCAGCTCCAGCGCGGGGATGCTGCCGGCGGTCTCGATCACGGTGTCCACGCCACCCGCGGTCGCGTCGCGCACGGCCGCTGCGCAGTCGCTGTTGCCGGCGAGGAAGGTGTCCGTGGCGCCCCACTCTTTCGCGAGCTCCAGCTTCGCCGCGCTGGTGTCCACCGCGACGATGCGCGAGGCGCCGGCGGCGACGGCCGCCATCAGCGCGTTCATCCCGACGCCGCCGAGTCCGACCACGGCGATCTCCTCGCCGGGACGAAGCCGCGCCGTGTTGAGCACGGCGCCCGCGCCGGTCATGACGGCACAGCCGAAGATCGCCGCGTCCTCGAGCGGGATGTCCTTGTCGATCTTCACCAGGCTGTCGCGCATCACCACTGCGAATTGCGCGAAGAGCGACAGCCCGGAATTGTGGTTGATGGCCTCGCCGTTCAGCCGCTTGAGCCGCTTCGCGCCGGACATCAGCGTGCCTTTGGCCCGCGTGTCGAAGGAGGCGGCGCAGATGTTCGGCCGGCCGCGCACGCAGTAGCGGCACTCGCCGCAGCTCGTCACGAAGAGCGCGATGACGTGATCGCCCTCGGCGAGGCCCGTGACGCCCGCGCCGAGCGCGCGGACGATGCCCGCGCCCTCATGGCCGATGATGATGGGCAGCGGGCGCGGCCGCTGGTTCTCGACGGTTGAGAGGTCGGAATGGCAGAGGCCGGCCGCGGCGATCTCGATCAGCACCTCGCCGGGGCCGGGCGCTTCGAGCTCCACCTCCTCGATCTGCATGGGCTTCGTCTCGGCATAGGGGCGCGGCATCCCCTGGGCGTGCAGAACGGCGGCCTTCATGCGCATGCGGTGTGTTCCTCCTGGTCCGCGGGCAGGCTGGACGCGCGGGCGGAGCCTGTCCAGCATGCGGGGCAAGGAGAATGACGATGACCTGGGACCTCTACGCCATCCGCTACGCCACCAATCCGCGGCGCAAGGCGCGCGACAACTTCGTCGCGGCACCGGCCGATCCGCATGACGGGCCGATGCCCATGGACTTCTTCGTGTGGGCGGCGGTGAAGGACGGCCGCGCGGTCCTGATCGACAGCGGCGCCGACAAGGCGCTGTGCGAGGCCCGCGGCAACGATTTTCTCCGGTGCCCGACGGAAGGCCTCAAGGCGATCGGCGTGGAGGCCGCGAACATCGAATCCGTGATCAGCACACACCTGCACTGGGACCATGCCGGCAATTTCGGGAAATTTCCCCGCGCCCGTTTCCACGCCCAGGCCTGCGAGATCGCGCATGCGACCGGCCCCTGCATGTGCAGGCCCTTCCTGAAGCGGACCTACGACGTCGAGCAGGTGGTGGACTTCGTCCGCCTCGTGCATGGCGACCGCGTGACCTTCCACGAAAGCGAGGGCGTGGTGGCCGACGGCATCACGGTACGGCATGTCGGCGGGCACGCGCCGGGGCTGCAGGTGGTGCGGGTGCACACGAAGCGCGGCTGGGTCGTCGTGGCCTCGGACGCGATGCACTACTACGCGAACGGCGAGACCGGGAATCCCTTCTCGGTGATCGTGGACGCGAAGGACTATCTCAACGCCATCGCCCTGCTGCCGAGCCTCGGCGAGAGCAAGGACCATGTCGTCGCGGGGCATGATCCGAAGGTGCGGGCGATGTATCCCGAGGCGGCACCGGACGTGTACCGCCTCGACGTCATGCCGGCGGGCTGAGCCAGCCCGCCGCGAGAAAGCTGATCAGCCCACCGGGTTGGTCAGCTCGCCGATCCCCTCGACGGCGATCTTCACCACGTCGCCGGTCTTGAGCACCTGCGGCGGGGTCATGGCGTAGCCGACGCCCTCGGGCGTGCCGGTCATGATCACGTCGCCGGGCAGGAGGGTGAAGCCCTTCGAGAGGTGGTGGATGATGTCCTTCACGTCGAAGATCATCTTGCTGGTCCGGCTGGACTGCCGCTGCTCGCCATTGATCCAGAGCTGGATGGCGATGTCGGAGGCGTCCAGGTCCTCGGCCGGGATGATCCAGGGGCCGAGCGGGCAGGAGCCGTCCAGCGACTTGCCCTTGAACCACTGGCCGTAGCGGCGCTGCAGGTCGCGGCCGGTGACGTCGTTGGCGATGGTCCAGCCGAAGACATGGCTGAGCGCATCCTCCTTCTCGATGTTCGCGCCGGGCTTGCCGATGATCAGGGTGAGCTCGGCCTCGTAGTCAAGCCACTGGGTCACGCCCGTCGCGCCGTGGTCCGGGATGGTGTCGCCGGGAGCGATGACGCTCTCGGGGGCCTTGGTGAAGAATTGGGGAAACTTCGGCAGCTCGCTGCTGGTGATGCCGCGGGTGCGGTCGCCCTCGGCGACGTGGTCCATGTAGTTGCGGCCGACGCAGAAGATGTTGCGCGCGGGGCGGGGCAGGGGGGCGAGCAGCTTCGTCGAGGCCAGGGCCACCTTCGCGCCGGCCGGCGGATTTGCAACCTTGGCGCGTATTGCGGCCACGGCTGACGACCCTTCGGTGATCACGGCGGCGAGATCGGGGTAGGGAAGGCCGGCCGCCTGGAGATCCAGGATCTCGGAATCTCCGAGCATGGCGCCTGGGCGCGGGCCAGAAGCACTTGAAAATGTTACGAGCTTCAGGGTCATCATAGGTTCCTCCGGATGGGCGGTCCTAAGGGGAGGGCCTGCCCGGGGAAATGACAAGCCCTCCTCCGAACGCAATCAAAATTTGTATATTTGTCGCATTCATGGTACAAGACGCCAATCCGGCTGAAGGGATTCACCCATATGTTGCGCCGCCATGTGACGCTCCTGGCCCTTCCGACCCTCGTTTTGGCGACCTCGGGCGCTCGCGCCCAGTCGGCGGAGGATGTGCAACGGCTCGAATGGGTCGCCTTCCGTGACCGTTTCATGGCGCGCGAGGGCCGCATCGTGGACAGCGGAAACCACAACGTCTCGCACACGGAAGGGCAGGGCTGGGGCATGCTCGCCGCCGTCCGCGCCGACGACCGCGCGAGCTTCGACCGCCTGCGCGGCTGGACGATGCGGGTCCTGAAGCGGCCCGGCGACGAGCTCTTCTCCTGGCGTTTCCAGCCCCGCGCCGCCCGCCCGGTGGAGGATCCCAACAACGCCACCGATGGTGACCTTTTCATTGCCTGGGCGCTGCTCGAGGCGGGCGAGCGCTGGGGCCGGCGCGAATACACGCTGCAGGGCCGGGCGATGGCGCGGGACATCCTGCGGCTGCTGGTGGGCCAGGCGGGGCCCTACACCTTGCTTCTCCCCGGAATTCAGGGCTTCCGGCGGGAGGATCACGTGGTCGTGAACCCCTCCTACTATGCCTTTCCGGCGATCCGCGCGCTGGCGGCCGCGGTGCCCGACCCGGCCTGGCTCAGCGTCGCCGCCGATAGCGTGGCGCTGCTCCGCCAGGGGCGCTTCGGCCGCTGGGGCCTGCCGCCCGACTGGCTGCTGGTCCGCCGCGCCGACGGCCAGCTCGGCCTCCCGGCCGACTGGCCGCCCCGCTTCTCCTACGATGCGGTGCGCGTGCCGCTCTACATGGCCTGGGTGGGCCTCGGGGCCGAGCCCGGCCTGACGGGCCCGGCCGAATTCTGGAGCGATCCGGCGCATCGGCACCTGCCGGCCTGGGCCGACCTCACGACCAACAGCATCTCGCCCTATGCGGCCTCCCCCGGCATCGCGGACGTGGCCCGGCTGGCGGCGGCACATCGCTCCGGAGGCGAAACCGGGCTCGCGCCGCGGGCGGCCTCCGCCATCCCGGACTATTATTCCGCCGCTCTGAGCCTGCTCTCTGTGCTGGCTGCCCGGGACTCGGGCATGGCTTGACGACAACACCCTTTCAGGAAAGCTTCCCACGTCGAAAAAATGGTTTGCGGGAATGCACTTTGTAGGCATTCTCCGGCCCGATCCTGATCGAGGTGCTGGCTGTCGATGGCGAAGGAACCGGACGTGGCGCGTGTCGCTGCGGCGTTTAACGCGCCTGGGCTCAAATATCGCAGCTTCGGCAACATGCCCGTGCGGAACGACGTCCCGCGCAGCGAAGCCGCGTCTCAGGATCCTGAGACCGTTCTCCGCGAGCTCCGTTCCGCTTCCGCCGCCGGCCGGCTGGCCGAGACCGAAGCCGCGGCTGCCCTCCTGCAGGCCGAGCTGACCCCACCCGAGGCCGAGGCGCCGACCGTCACCATCCCTCCGGCCCCCGAGGCGCGGCCGGTGATCGAGTTGACGCCGACCCCTGTCGTCGTCGCGCCGCCTCCGCCCATCGTCGTGCCACCCGCTCCTGTCGTCGTCGCGCCGCCTCCGCCCATCGTCGCGCCGCCCGCCCCCGTTGTCGTGGCGCCGCCGCCGCCGGTCATTGCCCCGCCTCCGCCGCTCCCGATGGCGTCTCCCGCCCCGGCCATCGTGGCTCCGCCGGTCCAGCCGGTGGTGGTCGTCGCGCCTCCGCCGCCGCTTCCCATCGCCATGCCCATCCCCGTGGCGCCTCCGCCTGCCGTTGCTGCGTCTCCGCGGCCGGCTCCGCCCATCCCCGTGCTGCCCGCCGCGCCGCGGGCCGTCGCGCCGCCCCCTCCTCCGCTGCCGACGCCGCCGCGGGCTGCGCCCGCGCCGCTGCCGGTGTCGCGCGCGGCACCCCCGCCGCCTCCCCCGCCGGCGCCGCCCCGTGCTGCCAGGCCGCCTCGCCCCGTGCCTGTTGCGCCCGCCCCCGTGTCGCCCCCGGCGACCCCTTTGGCGGCGATGCCCGCCCCGATGCCGGTGGCGCCGCCTCCCGCGCCTCCCGTCGCGGCCGCGCCGCCCCGCCCGCTTCAGGCCCCGCCGGCCCCTCCGCCGCCGATGGTCGCCGCACCTCCTCCTCCGGCGCCGCCGGTTGCGGTCGCGCCTCCGCCACCTCCGCCTCGGTCGGTTGCCGCCGCCGCGCCGCCGCCCGCCCCTCCGCCGGCGCCTCCGATCGTCGCGGTTGCGCCGCCTCCGCCCCCGCCGGCGGCACCTGTGATGCAGGCGCCCCCGCCTGCCCTGGTGCCCTTGCCGCCGGCCGCGCCCGTGCCGGAGCCGGTGCCGGAGCCCGCGATCGACTGGGCCGCGCTCGCCTCGGCCGCGCGCCCGGCCCCGCCGGTCATCCGCGAGGCCGAGATCGCCGCCTTCGCCATGCCGGAGCCCGCCTCCGCCGCGGAGCCCCCCGCGCCCGATTTCAGCCTGCTGGACTCCATCGGCCTGATCCCGGAGCCGCCCCCCGCGCCGCCGCCGCCCATGCCGGGCGGGACGCTCGCGCGGCTGCGCAGCCAGATCGCCGGTTCCGCCGAGCAGCCCCTGCCCAGCCCAGCCTATCAATCCGGCCCGACAGGGCTGTCTTCCACCCCTCCGCCCGGCGCCTCCGCCGGCGAGGGCATCGTGCCTGCGTCCGCCGTGACAGTTTCCCTAGGTGAGGTTATGCGTCTGATAGCTGCGGGTAACCCGCCCGCAGCGTCCCCCGTCGATACGTTCCGCGCCGCGCTGCGGTCGTCATCGCCCTTCTAGACGCCGGAGGCACCATGCCCCTCATCTGCTTCGCTTCCCCCAAGGGCGGTGTTGGGAAGACCACCCTGGCCGCCAATGTCGCCGATGCGATGCGGCGGCAGGGGCGGCGGGTCATGGTCATGGACTTCGACCCGCAGAACACGCTTCGGCTGCATTTCGGCGTGCCCCTGACGGATGGGTCAGGCTTCATGACCGAACTGCCCAAGCGTCCCGACTGGCGGGAGCTGGTGCGCCAGACCTCCTCCGGCGTGATGCTGCTCCCGCACGGTTCGATCGACATCCGCGGCGCGCTCGGCCTCTTCCACTCGCTCGAGCGCGACCCGGAGCTGCTGGCGGCGCCGATGCGGGCCATCCTCTCCGACCCGAGCCTGCTGGTGATCGCCGACACGCCCCCCGGCGCGTCGCACTCTCTCAATATACTTGCACCCATGTCGGCCATGGTCGTCGCCGTGCTGCTGGCCGACGCGACCAGCGCCGCCCTGGTGCCCGACATCGACAACGGCCGCTTCCTCGGTGCCGGCACCATGGCGGCGCTCTTCGCGGGACGGCTGCGCGTCGTGCTGAACGGCGTCGATCCCAACGCCCGCCTGTCGCGCGCCGCGGCCGAGACCGTCGCGCGCCACCTGGGCCCGCGCCTGCTGGGCGCCATCTGCCGCGAGGAGATCGTGGCGGAGGCACTGGCCGCGCAGCGCCTCGTGCTCGACATCGCACCGAACAGCCAGGCCGCCGAGGACCTCCGCGAGATCTCGCGGGGGATCGAGGCCGCGCTTCCCTCGGTGCCTGAACCGTTCAGTGCGAATTGGGGTGCTAGATGAGCGAAGTTGCTGCCCGGAAGGAGCGCCTCGCGCGTCTCCCGCTCATGCGGAACAAGTGGTTCGGCTGGTTCGTCACGATCGTCGGCCTGATCGCCGCCGCAGCCGTCATCACCGTTCCCATGCAGCCCGAGCGGCAGGTCATCTTTGCGATCGGCGGGTTCATCTTCTTCCTGATCTTCAACCGCTTCGAGGGGCGCACGGTCACGCTGCTGCTCGCCCTGCTCTCCATCGTCATCTCGCTGCGCTACATCTTCTGGCGCATGACGGAGACGCTGGACTTCAGCACCTTCCTGCAGACCTTCCTCGGCACCGGCCTGCTGCTCGCCGAGGTCTACGCCATCATCGCGCTCGTGCTGGCCTATTTCCAGACGCTCTGGCCGCTCGACCGCAAGCCCGCGCCCATGCCCGCCAATTCCGACGAATGGCCGGTGATCGACGTCTTCATCCCCTCCTACAACGAGCCGCTGGACGTGGTGCGGCCGACCGTCTTCGCCGCGCTCGCGCTCGACTGGCCGTCCGACAAGCTGAACGTCTACCTGCTCGACGACGGCCGCCGCGAGGACTTCCGCCGCTTCGCCGCCGAGGCCGGCTGCGGCTACATCATCCGCCCCGACAACCGCGGCGCCAAGGCCGGCAACATCAACCACGCGCTCAGCCAGACGACGGGCGAGTTCGTCGTCGTCTTCGACTGCGACCACGTGACGACGCGCGGCTTCCTGCAGCTCACCGTGGGCTGGATGCTGCGCGACAAGGGCCTGGCGATGGTGCAGACGCCGCACTACTTCTACTCGCCCGATCCCTTCGAGCGGAACCTCGCCGCCGGCCAGCGCGTGCCGAACGAAGGGCTGCTCTTCTACGGCCTGATCCAGCAGGGCAACGACTTCTGGGGCGCCACCTTCTTCTGCGGCTCCTGCGCGGTCATGCGGCGCGCGGCGCTGGAGGCCGTGGGCGGCGTGCCGACGCAGACCGTCACCGAGGACTGCCACTGCTCGCTGCGCATGCAGAAGCTCGGCTGGCGCACCGCCTATCTGCGCGTGCCGCTGGCCGCCGGGCTGGCGACCGAGCGGCTGATGCTGCACATCGGCCAGCGCATGCGATGGGCGCGCGGCATGATCCAGATCATGCGCATCGAGAACCCGCTGACCTCGCACGGCCTGAACCTCGCCCAGCGCCTTTGCTACTTCATGGCGATGTTCCACTTCCTGTTCCCGCTGCCGCGCTTCGTGTTCCTGACCGCGCCGCTGGCCTTCCTCATCTTCGGCGAAAGCATCATCGCGGCCTCGCCGCTGGCCATCGTCGCCTATGCGGGGCCGCACATCGTCCACTCGATCGTGACCAACTCCCGCATCCAGAAGCGCGTGCGCCACTCCTTCTGGTCGGAGATCTACGAGACGGTGCTCACCGTGTACCTGCTGCCGGTGACGCTCGCGACGCTGCTCGATCCCAAGCGCGGCCGCTTCAACGTGACCGACAAGGGCGGCACGCTGGAGGAAGGCTACTTCGACCTTCGCGCCGTGGGCCCGAACATGTTCCTCGCCGGCGCCCTCATCTTCGGCCTGCTGCTGGGCATCTACGGCCTCGCGATCAATCCCCCGGCGAGCCTGGAGTTCCAGGCCTATGCGCTCAACGTCGTCTGGGCGACCTTCTGCCTCATCACCGTGCTGGCCGGCCTCGCCGTCGGCCGTGAGCGCCGCCAGGTGCGCGAGCGCGCGCGCGTCGCGGCCGAGGTGCGCTCGGCGGTGATCCTGGGCGACGGGCGTCGCGTCGAAGGCATCTCCGAGGACCTTTCGCTCGGCGGCGCCGCGCTGCGCATGGAGGCGCCCGAGGATCTCGGCGAGGACCAGCTGGTGATGGTGGAGCTCGATGCCGGATCGCAGCTGGTGACCGTGCCGGCCGAGGTGCTGCGGTGGCAGGGCGGCCGCGTGAACCTGCGCTTCCTGCCGCAGGACATCCACGACGAGGGCAACATCGTGATCGCCACCCTCGGGCGCGCCGACGCCTGGGTCGATTGGGACAACATCCGCGCCGACCGTCCCCTGCGCTCGCTGAAGGAAGTCCTTGTGTCGATTGGTGGCCTTTTCTCCGGTGGCTCGCAGTTCAGCTTCCGCCGCCGTGCGCGGCGGCCCTCCGACCTGCCGGACCTGCCGCCGGCGACGGCGGCGCAGAGCGCGGCCCAGCGCGCGGGCATCGCCCGCAGCGCCGGCGTGCCGGCCGCGGTCGGCGCGGCGCTGCTGCTCTTCCTCACGGGCACCGCCCTGGGCCAGACCCGCATGCCAGGCTCCGCGCTGAACGCCCCGGGCGGCGCGGCCCCGACGGCGCCGATCCTCTCCCCGGCCCCCGGCACGCCCCCGGCCCCGCCGAGCTTCGGCGCCACGCCCACGCAGCTCGCGCCCCCGACGCTCTCGCCGTCGCCGACCCTGCCGCCCATCCTGGCACCTGCCCCGCAGCCGCTCTCGCCCGCGCCGCTCACGCCGGTCCAGGCACCCAACCCGCTCGCCCCGCCGGTGCTCAGCCCCGGGCCGCTGAGTCCTGCGCCCCTGAGCCCTGCACCGGTCGAGGCCAATCCCCTGATGCAGGCGGAAGGGCAGGAGGCGCCGGGCACCCGCACCGAGACGCGCACGCTCCGCCAGCTCGGCCTGCGCGGGCCCATGCAGCTGCGCGGCGTGTCGGACCTCCAGGGCATCCTCTTCGGCGTGCGCGGCGACGAGGTGGTGACCTCGGCCCGGCTGATCCTGCAGGGCGCGACCTCGCCCGCGCTCATCCCCGAGCTGAGCCAGATCGCCTTCACGCTGAACGAGCAGTTCATCGGCACGGTCCAGCCGGACCGCGCGCGGCCGGCCTTCGGCCCGCTGGAATTCCCGATCAACCCCTTCTTCTTCGCCGACGTGAACCGGCTGAACTTCCGCTTCACCGGCCGCTACGCGATCGAGTGCAACGACCCGCTCTCCGGCCTGCTCTGGAGCACGATCTCCGACAACTCGACCATCTCGCTGCGGCTGGAGCGCCTGCCGGTGACGCGCGACCTCGCGCGCCTGCCCGAGCCCTTCTTCGATCCGCGCCTGCTGCGCGAGCCGCTGGTGCTGCCGATCGTCCTGCCGGATACGCCGAGCAACGACGCGCTGCGCTCGGCCGCCATCGTCACCTCCTGGTTCGCGGTGCAGGCCGACTATCGCGGCGCGAGCTTCCCGGTGGCGACCGTGCTGCCGCCGCGCGGCAACGCGATCGTGGTCACGACCGGCGTGGATTCCATCCCCGGCCTCGTCCTGCCGCGGCTGGAGGGGCCGACGCTCGCCGTCGTGCAGAACCCCGCCGACCCGCTTGGCCTGCTGCTCGTCATCGCCGGCCGCAACGGCCCCGAGGCGGTGACCGCCGCGACGGCGCTCGGCGTCGGGCGCGAGGCGCTGACCGGCGAGCTCGCGACCATCACGGAGCAGAGCATCCCCCCGCGCGTGGCCTATGACGCGCCGCGCTGGGTGCGCACCGACCGGCCGCTGCGCTTCGGCGAGATCATGGATCCGTCGGAGCTGCAGGCCTTCGGCTATGTCCCCGGCCCGATCGCCGTCCCCTTCCGCACCGCGCCCGACCTCTACACGGCGCGCGAGCGCGCCATGTCCTCGCTGGTGCGCTTCCGCGCCCCGCCGGGGCCGATCATGGACGTCGCCGTCTCGCGCCTCGATGTCGCGATCAACGACATCTACCTGCGCTCGGTCCCGCTGCGCGCGGCCGACCTGACCTGGCCGCTGAGCTGGGTGCAGCGGCAGTTCGTCTCCTCCGAGGTGGACGAGGCGCAGGTCGCGCTGCCGAGCTACATGCTCTACGGCCAGAACGAGCTGCAGCTGCGCTTCGACATGCGCCCGCTGCACCGCGGCGACTGCATCGCGGTGCCGGGCGACATCCGCGCCTCGGTGGACCCGGACAGCACGATCGATCTGACCGGCGCCTACCGCTTCACCACCCTGCCGAACCTGGCCTTCTTCGTGAGCTCGGGCTTCCCCTATACGAAATTCGCCGACCTCTCGGAGACGGCGGTGGTGCTGCCCGAGCGGCCGAGCCAGCAGGAGCTGGAAGCCTTCTTCACGATGATGGGCCGCATCGCCGCGCTGGTGGGCTACCCGCCGGTGAACATGCGGGTGATCCGGCCCGGCGCGCTGCAGGAGAACGCCGACAAGGACCTGATCGTGATCGGCACGCTCGGCCGCCAGCCCGCGCTGCAGACGCTGCTGCGCGATACGGGCCCGCTGCAGGCCGAGGGCAACCGCCTCACCGTCCGGCTCAACGACGGCATGGGCGACTTCCGCAACCTCTTCGGCGGCGAGCGCCGCGGCGAGATCGAGCGCGTCTCGGCGCTGCTGGCGGCGCCCGGCGAGGCGCTCGGCGCGCTGATCGGTTTCGAGAGTCCGCTGAAGTCGGGCCGCTCGGTCGTGGCGCTGACGGGCTCCAGCCCGGCCGGCCTCGAATCCATGGTCATCGCGCTGCGCGACCCCGAGCAGGTGCCGCGCGTCCAGGGCGACCTTGCGCTGCTCTCGGGCGGCCGCGTCTCGGCCTTCCGCGTGAGCTCGACCTACCAGGTCGGCCAGCTGCCGCCTTGGCTCTGGCCGGAATTCTATCTGGGCAACAACCCCTGGTACCTGCTCGGCATCCTGTTCGTCGTGCTGATCCTGGTGCCGGCGCCGCTCTACTGGATCCTGCGCCGCCGTGCGGCCCAGCGCCTGCGGGAGCGGTCGGCGTGACGAAGCTTCCGATGGCGCTTCGAGGGGCGGAAGGCGCCCTGCATCAAGGAATCCGCTGAAGATGCCCGTGGTTCAGTTCCTCCGTCGCAGCCTGCTCGCGGCACCTGCCCTGTTGGCGACTGGCGCTTCCGCTCGGCGGGTCGGCGCGCAGTCGGGCCTCGTGACGGTCGGCACCCAGGGTTGGCTCTTCCCGGTCTGGGACAAGATCGACGGTCTCGACCAGGGTTCGCTGCGCGACACCGTCCAGGTCCTCACCAACGCCGTCACGGCGCTGCGGGCCGGGCGGATGGACGTGGTCATCTGCCTCATCCCATCGCGCAAGCGGCTGATGCGGCAGCATATGCCGCCTGGCTCGCGCTACTCGCCGGAAGTGGAGCGGCGCTACAACTTCCCGCTCACCGAGATGCGCCGCGCCGGCGCCCTCGTGCCTGATCTGGACGCGCATTTCCGCAGCGTGATGCAGCGCGAGCCGAACCGGCAGCTCTTCTGGAAGACGGACACGCACTGGACGCCGGTGGGGGCTGAGGTCACGGCCATCGAGGTCGCGCGGCAGATGCGCGAGCAGCTCGGCATGCCACAGAGCTCGCGACCCGGCACGCGGCTTGGCGACCTCCGGCCGATGACGCTCGCTGCCGGCGATCTCTCGCGCTACGTGGCTCAGGCGCAGCGCGCGGCCTACGGCGCCGAGGAGTCCTGGATCCGTCAGATTCTTGGCGTCGAGGGCCCGGCTGCGCTGCTCGAGGACGACACGACGGATGTGACCATCGTGGGCACCAGCAACGTGCAGCCGCGCTTCGGCTTCCAGCCGGTGCTGTCCAATCAGATCCTCCGGCCAGTCGGCCTCTTCTGGAAGCCGAACAACCTGGGGCCGTACTTCGCCCTGCTCGAATATCTGAAGAGCGAGGATTTCCGCCGCAACCGGCCGCGTGCCCTCGTCTGGAATCTGCTGGAGCCCGATATGGTGACTTCGACGAACAACTCCGCCTGGGGCCAGGTCGCGATGTCCGCGGCGACCTTCGTCTCCGAGATCCGCCGGCTGGTGGGCGCCTGATGCGCGCGCTCCGCACGGTCCTGGCCGCCACCCTCCTCGCCGCCCCCCTCGCTGCCGCGCCGTTCGCCGTCACGAACGTCCTCGCGCAGAGCCAGGTCTATGATCCCGTGCCGCCGCGCGGCTCGGCTTATGTGCGCATCGTGAACGGCCTGGTGGGCGAGGTTCAGGCGCGTCCGGACTTCCTGCCGCAGCAGCGCCTCGGCACCGCGCCGGCGCAGCGCGTCATGGCCTATACCGCGGTGGAGAACGTGGCGGGTCGCCAGCTCCGGCTCGAGTTCCAGGAAGGCCAGGCCCGCGGCACGGCGACGATCCGCGTCGAGCCCGGCAGCTTCAACACGATCCTGCTGCACCCGACGGCGGGGGGCATCGGCGCCACCGCCGTGGTGGACACGGCGGACTTCAACCAGACCCGCTCGCGCATCGCCTTCTACAACGTCCTGCCGGACTGCCCGGCCGCGGCCCTCGCGCTGCTGCCCTCGGGGCCCGCGGTCTTCGAGGGCGTGCCGGCGCTGGGCACCCGCGCGCGCAGCGTGAACCCGGTCACGGCCCAGGTGCAGGCGAGCTGCGGCACCCGCGCCGCCGCGCCGATCGCGCTGCAGGGCCTGGAGGCGGGCGGCATGTACAGCATCTGGCTCATGGGCTCCGGCAGTAATGTCGCGGGCTTCATCACGCGCGACACGACGGCCCGGTACCAGCGATGACGCGCCCGGCGGACTGCGAATGACACAGGGGAGGGAGACGATGCCGCAGCGGATCTTCCGGCGCGAGCGCCAGGACGCCCTGCGTTCGGCTCCCGCCGTCGCCACGCTTGCGGCGCTGCTCGCCGCCGCGCCGGCCCAGGCGCAACTGCCGGCCGACGTCCGCGTCTCGGGCGGCGCGGCGACCACGAATCTCGTCGACCAGGCGCAGTTCTGGCAGCAGCAGGGCCAGCCCGAGCGGGCCCTGCAGTCCTACGAGCGCCTGCTGGCCGTCGAGCCGAACAATGTCGATGCGCTGGCCGGCGCGGTCGAGACGGCCGCCATCAGCAACCAGACCTCGGCGGCGCAGCGCCACCTGCAGCAGTTCCGCCGGATTGCGCCGCAGGATACGCGCCTGCCCCGCCTGACCGAGCTGGTACGGCTGCTCAACGAGGATGCCGAGACCCTGTCCGCCGCGCGCGGCCTCGCCGCGGCGGGGCGCGGCGCCGAGGCAGTGGCGCGCTACCGTCAGCTCTTCCGGGACGGCAATGTCCCCTCGGCGCTGTCGGCCGAATACTACCAGGTGCTGGCCGCCTCGTCCGAGGCCGGCTATCGCGAGGCGGCGCAGCAGCTCAGCCAGCGTGTGGCAGCGGCGCCGGACGATCTGCGGCTCGCGCTGACCTACGCGCAGATCCTGACCTATCGCGAGGACACGCGCGCCGATGGCGTGGACCGGCTGCAGCAGCTGGCCGGCCGGCCGGGCGTGCGCGAGCCGGCGCGGCTGGCCTGGCGGCAGGGCCTGCTCTGGCTCGGCGACGATGCCGAGACGGCGGCGCGCATCGAGACCTATCTGGCCCAGTTCCCGGGCGACCGTGAGCTCGAGGCGAAGATGCGTTCGGCGCAGCGCGGCCTCGCCCCGGGCCAGGAAGCGCGAATCCTGGGCTGGCAGGACGTTGACCGCCGGGATTACGCCGGCGCTGAGCGCCGGTTCAACTCGGCCATAGCGCTTGACGAGAGCGATGCCGAGGCGGTGCTGGGCCTCGCGGTGCTCCGGAAGATTCAGAACCGGATGCCTGAGGCGCAGCGGCTGCTGGAGCGGGCCATCGCGCTGGCGCCGGACCGTGCGGAGGAGTTCACCCGCGCGGTCGGCGATCTCACGCCCTATCAGAATCTGCGCGGCGGCCGGGGTGGCGGCGGCGGCGGTGGCGGCTACGTGGTCGGTCCGTCCGTGCAGGCCTGGCGCCTGCTCGGGCGCGGCGACCTGGACGGCGCGGACCGTCTGGCGCGCCGGGCGCTGTCGGGCCGCGGCCAGGAGCGTCTGGACGCGGAGATGATCCTCGGCCAGGTGGCGCTGCAGCGCCGGGATTTCGTCACGGCCGAGGCGCGCTTCCGCAATGCGCTGGCGCTGCGGCCGAACCAGCGGGACGCGCAGACCGGTCTCTACTTCGCGCTCGCCGGCCAGAACCGCATCGCCGAGGCGGACGCGTTGCAGCGCGAGGCGGGCATCGCGATCGCCGGCGCCGGCAGCGCACGGGCCATCGCCATCCGCGACCGCGCCGCCCTGCTGGACGATCCGGAGCAGCGCCTGGAGGCGCTGCGCGGCGCGCTGGCCCAGGATCCCGGCAATGCCTGGGTGCGCATGGACCTCGTGCGCCAGCTCAAGGCGCTGGACCGGATGGAGGAGGCGCGGGCGATCCAGGCGCAGATGGAGCAGGACACCAGCGCCGACAATTCCATGGCCGCGGCGCTGCTGGCCATCGAGGACGAGCGCTACGGCGCGGTGGTGGCGCTGCTGGACCGCGTGCCGGTGCGGCTGCGCAACAGCGACACGAACCGGCTGCTGGCCAATGCGCGGCGCGAGTACGAGGTGCGCCAGGTGGAGCACCAGGTGCGCGAGGGCCGACCCGGCGCGCAGGAGGCGCTGCTCGCGCTGGCCAATCGCCGCGACCCGTCCTTCGCCAGCGGCCCGGCGGTGGTGCGCGCCTTCGCGCGGCTGGGCGACAGCCGCGGCGCGGGCCTCGCCGCCCGCGCGGCGCTCTCCGCCAACCCGATGACCACGGCGCAGAACCGCATCGACCTCGCCTCGGCGCTGCTCGACGCCAACCGGATGGAGGATGCGGCGGCGCTGCTCAACCCGCTCGCCGCCGACAGCCGCATCCCCGCCGAGACGCGGCGCGAGCTCGCCCGCGTGATGGAGCAGGGCACCGTCCAGCAGACCGACGCGCTGAACTACCGCCAGGCGCCCGAGGAGGCCTACCAGGCGCTGCGGCCCAACCTCGAGGTGCAGCCCAGCAGCGTGCCGCTGAACATGGCGCTGGTGCGGCTCTACATCAGCGCGAACCGCTTCGACGAGGCGCGCCAGCTCGCCCAGGCAGTGCTGGACCGCGAGCCGCGCAACCTGCTGGCCCGCGTGACGATGATCGACGTGGCGGCGGCGCAGGGCCGCTTCCGCGAGGCCGAGGCGCTGCTCACCGAGACGGCCTTCTTCTACCCGGGCGACAACCAGGTGCTGATGGCCGAGAGCCGCCTGGCGCGCGCCCGCGGCGACTATGTGCGCACGCTGCAGGTGCTGGAGCGGGTGGCCTCGCGGCGGCTGGAGCATCTGCGGCAGAGCGGGCAGATCGTCGAGGCGGAGCAGACGGCGCAGGCCTTCAGCCCGACGCGCCGGGCGACCACCTCGCGGCTGACCGATCCGACGTCGGTGCAGATCGCCCAGGAGCTGGTGCGGGCGCGCGACGAGGCGGCGACCTGGCTGCAGGCGGGCATCCAGATCCAGAACCGCACGGGCGAGGCGGGCCTGTCGCGCGCGCTGACCGTGGTGGCGCCCGTCGAGGTCTCCACACCGGTGCCGGGCATCGGCGGGCGCGTGGTGGTGGGGCTGGACACGGTCTCGATGAACGCCGGGCGGATCGGCAGCAGCGTCGCGGCCGGGCGGCAGTTCGGCACCAACGCGCTGATGGCGCCGGCGGATTTCCGCCGGCCCAACGCGGCGGTGGACGGCTATGCGCTGCGGCTGGCCTACATGCGCAACAACTTCCGGGCCGACTTCGGCTCGACGCCCATGGGCTTCGCCAACCCGACGGTGGTCGGCGGCGTGGAGGTGGTCCCCCGGATCAACGAGCAGTTCCGCGTGCGGCTGACCTTCGAGCGCCGGGCGATGACGGACAGCATCCTGTCCTATGCGGGCCAGCGCGAGCGCAACTGGCCGGTCAACTGGGGCGGCGTGGTGCGGACCGGCGGGCGGGTGCAGCTGGAATACACGCCGGCGGGCCGCTGGGGCGCCTATGCCGGGGTGGGCGGCTACACGATCGACGGGCAGAACGTGCAGTCGAACAAGCGGATCGAGGCCTCGATCGGCGCCTACTACAGCGTGCTGCGCCAGCCGCACCAGAGCCTGACGCTGGCCGCCGGCGCCTTCTACACGGGCTACGACAACAACCTCAGCGGCTTCACCTTCGGGCAGGGCGGCTATTTCAGCCCGCAGCAGAACATCCTGGGCCAGGTGCAGGCGGAATACATCGCCCGCTGGGGCGACTGGTCGTTCCGCACGGTGGGCGGCGCCGGCTACCAGAACTACCGGATGCGCTCCAGCGCGATCTTCCCGACCAATTCGGCGCTGCAGTCGCAGCTCGAGCAGGCCGCGGCCCTGGACAGCTCGCTCGCAACCCGCAATCCGAGCCAGCGCAGCGACGGGCCGACCGGCTCGATCTTTGCCAATCTGGAATACGCCATCAACCCGAACCTGCGCGTCGGTGCCGCCGGCCGCTACGAGCGCGTGGGCAACTGGGAGGAGGGCGTGGGCTTCTTCTACCTCAGGTGGCGCCTCGACCGGCCCCGGTCCGACCTGCTGCCCTTCTACGAGGGCGCGCCCTATCCGACGCTCAACGTCAACGACCCCATCCAGGGGAGCTTCCAGCAGGGGAGGCCGGAATGGGTCCAGCTCCCTCAAGGATCCACCCGCCCGACCTGGTGACATGAGAATGCGGCACGCGCTCCTGACGGCGGCCATGGCGCTCGGTCTGGCCGCCCCGGCCATGGCGTCCTGTCCCGTCCCGCCGCGGGGGCAGCCGCTCCCTGTCGAGGCGGTGGCCGGCCTGCAGCCCTGGCCGCCCTGGCGCGTGGCGGTCGATGCCATGACCGACCGGCTGCGGCGCAGCAACGTCTCGCCCGCGCGGCTGGTCTTCCTCGGCGATTCCATCACGGAAGGCTGGCAGGCGCAGATCTTCCAGCAGTTCTACGGCCACCGCGCGGCCATCAACCTCGGCATCGGCGGCGACGCGACGCAGGGCATGCTGTGGCGGCTGGAGAACGGGCACTGGCCGGCTGGGCTCCGGCCGCAGCTCATCGTGCTGATGATCGGCACGAACAATCTCGGCTACGGCTCGACGGCGGAGAACACGGCCTTCGGCATCGGGGCGATCATCGCGAAGCTGCAGCAGCTCTCGCCGGGCTCGCGCATCCTGCTGCTGGGCATCCTGCCGCGCGGCCCCACGGTGGCGGATCCGGTGAGGCCGCTGGTGGACCGGACCAACCAGCTCATTGCGTCCTGCGCGGACGGGCGGCGGGTGATCTTCGCCAATCCCGGGCCCCTGCTGCTGGATGGGGCGGGCAACCTCGCCGACTACGTGTCCTTCGACGGGCTGCACCTCACCATGGTGGGCTATGCGATCCTCTCGACGGCGATCGAGCCCGTCCTGCGGCAGAACCTGCCATGAGGTGGTAAATTCTCACAATGAGAGACAATTATCTATAAATAATACAATTAAATCACTTCCTGGTTGCAAATTCTGCTGGAATGCAAGCAATCGGTGTCGCAATAATGCTCCGACATTCCCCATCGGAGGCAGTCCAGAATGGCCTATCCCACGAACGAGGACGCCCGGGACCTGACCGAGGCCAGTCCCTTCAAAACACTGCTGCGCGGACTGATCGCGCCCGACCGGAAGCTGCATGACGCCACCTGGCGCCAGCTCGATCGGCTCAACAGCCGTCCGGGCGTGGCGGCCGAGATGCGGCCGCCGCGCTACCGCGCGAAGAACTCCCGCTCCTCGGGCGTGATCGGCTGGCTGATGACCCTCTCCGGAATCTCCCAGATGATCAGCCGCGGCGGGCTCTCGCGGAACGTCGCTCCCGCGAAGTAGTCCGAGGCGGCACCGGAGAAGCCGCCGCCGGCGCGAGCGAGGTTCGTGACCTTCGCGCCCAGCGCCTCCTGCAGGGCGCCGTGGAAATTGGCGTTCACCGAATAGGACGAGCCGATCAGCGCCACCTGCGGCGCGCCGGCATCGTCCAGCAGCCCGCCGCTGGCCTCGGGCTCGCTGGTATGCGCCAGGTGCTGCCGGTCGATCGGCGGGCGCAGCCCGTCGGGCAGGATGTCGAGGCCCATCAGCCGCAGCAGGTCGCCCGGCCCCGGCGTCAGCGCGGCGTCGCGGGTCGTGGTGAAGCCGCCCGGGCGGTCGAGGGCGACGCCCTGCGCGCGCGCGGCGATGGCCTGGGCCGCTGCCGCCGCGCCGTCCTGGTTCCAGTGGGTGTCCGTGCGCCAATAGGCATCCTGCCGCGCGGCCAGGGCCTGGAGCGGCGGCAGCAGCGAGACGGGCGCGAGGTCCTTCGCCGCCAGCGCTGCGAGGAGCCGGTCGTAGCGCGCGGCGGATTGCGCGGAGAGCGGCGCGCCGCAAAGCCGGTCGCCATGCACGCGCGCCTTGTCCGGCACGACAGCCACCACCAGCGCGATGCCTCGCGCGGCCAATCGGTCGCGGATGCGGGCCAGGGCGTCCACGCGCTCGGCCATGACGGCGTCGGCGTCGGGCCAGGGGCGCAGCTCCTCGTTGAGGAAGAGCCAGCCGTCGCAGCCCACCCGCACCTGCGGCCCGCCGGAGCGGAAGAGCCCCCAGCGGAACAACCCGCCGGCGGCGCGTGCCCAGGGGTCGATGGGCAGGTTGTGCGCCATGATGTGGTTGATCGCGCCGGCCGTCCGCCCGGCGAGGAAGGCCTCGCCGTTCAGGGTCGGCTGGAGGCGCTGCTGCGCGGCGGGGAGCGCGATGGCGCGCACGCCCTCGGACAGGCCCCAGGCCAGGATGGCGATGACCAGCACCGCCTGCCAGGTCGCGATCTTTCGAAGCCAGCTTTGCATGGGGGCGGCTCCCTCAGAACTGGAAGTAGAGGAAGGGGACGGCGGCGCGGCTGTAGAGCAGGATCATGCCCAGCACGAAGCCCGCCATGGGCGCCGCCGCCCAGCAATAGCGCCAGAAGGCGCCCATCTCCTCGACCGGCCGCTGGAAGGGCAGCCGGTCGCCGAGCAGCGGCAGGTAGATCAGCACCACCGCGATCGCCATGCACCACCATTGGTCCGGCGTGACCTGCCAGGCCAGCGCATCGGTGATGTGAAGGCTGCTCGGGACAAACATCGCGCCGTACATCGCGATGGCGCCGTGCATGTCGTGCGCCCGGAAGGCGACCCACCCGATGATCACGATGAGCATCAGCAGGATGTTGCCGAGGAAGTAGGGCATGGGGCCATGCCCGGCGCCGCGCCAGGCGCGGTGGATGGCCAGCCAGCCGCCGTGCCAGAAGCCCCAGAAGATGAAGGTCCAGTTGGCGCCGTGCCAGAAGCCGCCGATGACCATGGTCATCAGCAGGTTGACGTAGGTGCGCACGGGGCCTTTCCGGTTGCCGCCGAGCGAGATGTAGAGGTAGTCGCGCAGGAAGCGGCTCAGCGTCATGTGCCAGCGCTGCCAGAATTCCTGGATGTTCCCCGAGAGGTAGGGGTTGTTGAAGTTCTCCGGGAAGCGGAAGGCGCACATCTGCGCCAGGCCGATGGCCATCGCCGAATAGCCCGCGAAGTCGAAGAAGAGCTGCAACGTGTAGCCGATGGCGCCGGCCCAGGCATCGGCCATGCTCGGATTGGGCAGCGCGTAGACCACGTCCACCATGGGCGAGATGGTGTCGGCGATCAGCACCTTCATGCAGAAGCCGATCATGAAGCGCCGCGCGCCGAGGCCGAACTTCTCCAGCGTGTGGACGCGGTGCTTGAGGTCGTCCTCGATCTCGGCGTAGCGCACGATCGGGCCGGCGATGAGCTGGCTGAAGATGGCCTTGTAGGCCGCATAGGCGATGAAGTTCCGGCTCACCGGCACGGTGCCGCGCCACACGTCGACGAGGTAGCTGACCGATTGCAGCACGTAGAAGGAGAGGCCGATCGGCAGGATGATCTCCGACCAGGGCGTGGGCGTGAGGCCGATCGAGCTGATCGCGTCGTTGAAGGTCTGCACGCCGAAATTCGCGTATTTGAAATAGGCGAGCACGCTCAGGATCACGGTGAGGCCGAAGGCCAGCAGCCGGTTCTTCACCGGCCCCGCGGGCGTCCGGTCGATCAGCCGCGCCATGGTGAAGGTGAAGACCGTGACCGCGACGAGCAGGCCGAGGAAGTCCACCCGCCACCAGGCGTAGAAGCCCCAGGAGAGGATCAGGATCGTCCAGTTGCGGTGGCGTGCCGGCGTCAGGAAGTAGAGGGCGAAGAACAGCGGCAGGAAGAGGAAGAGGAATTCGAAGGAGGCAAAGATCATCGGCCGCGATCCTCACTGTGGGGATTCGTCCGGGACAGGGCCGCATCGCGAGAGGCGGCGACGCAATCGAATGCGCAGGCCATTGACTTTCCTCGATTCGCGGGGGGACGCAGCCACGGCCTTAGCATCGACGACTCGGGTTTTGCAATGCCCGCCATGCGTGTTTTCCGGGCGTGTTGCGCGCCTGCCAGGATGACCGGCAAGCGGATTTTCCCCGCCCGGTTTTCTGATTTATGGTCTATGCCATCGCGAAGGATTCGTGGGGCTTGCTCGTGCCGGACCAGATCACCGAACAGAATGCGCTCACCTATTTCGCGCGCCGTGGCGTGGCCGCGCAGTGGCGCATCTTCCTGCGCGCGATGATGGAGACGCTGGAGGGCCATCTCGACGCGCCCGGGCGCGAGGGGATGATGCGGCTGGTCGGCGCCCGCATGGCCGCGCTGATGCCGCTGCCCGCCTGCGCCACGCTTGCCGAGCTCGAGACGCGCATCAACGACGCGCTGGCCGCGGTGGACTGGGGCTATGTGCAGATGAGCCTCGACATGAACAACCGCACCATGGTGCTGCGCCACGTGGCGGCGCCGCTGGTCGGCACGCATGCGGATCTGAACGGCACCTGGATCGGCTCGGTGCTGGAGGGGCTCTATGCGGGGTGGCTCGGCAGCCAGCCCGGCGCGGAGCCGACGGTGCCGGTGCGCAAATGGTCGCCGGACGGCGCGGCGCTGCTGCTGCGCTACGCGAAGATCGCGGCCTGACGCAGCGGGAGCGCTCTCTCGCCAGGGCTTTTGGCCCTGGGCCCTTTTGCGGATCGACGGCGTTTCATGCGGCGTGCGCGCGCAGATGCGCGATGGCGGTGACCTGCAATGTCGCCTCGTGCGTGGCGGCGAGCACGACCTTCGGCGCGAAGCCAGCCCGTCGAGCCTCCTCCCAGCGCGGCGCGCACAGGCACCAGCGGTCGCCGGGCTTCAGCCCCGCGAAGCCGTATTCCGGGCGTGGCGTGGAGAGGTCGTTGCCGGTGGCGCGGGAGAAGGCGAGGAACTCCGCCGTCATCTCCGCGCAGACGGTGTGCAGGCCGACATCGTTCTCGTCGGTGTTGCAGCAGCCGTCGCGGAAGAAGCCCGTGAGCGGCGCCATGCTGCAGGGCAGGAGCACGCCGCCGAGCACATTGTGCGCGACCGGCCGCTCCTCGCGGCGGGGGATGGAACCGTCGGGCATGCGCCCCTCTCATGAAGCGAGACGCGAACAGTAACACCGCGCCTTTGGGGAATCCGGCCGCAACTGCGGCCGGCGCCGCCCAACCAACTTAACAGCCGCGCTCCAGTGGCGCGGCGAAGCCAAGCGCGCGGAGCGCGCGCCCGGCGTTTGAGGGCGAAAAACTACGCCGCGGCCTTGATGGCGGCCGCCAGCACATCCTCGCCGACGGCGCCGGCGAAGGTCTCGAAGTTCTTCTCGAACAGGCCGACCAGCTTCTTCGCCGTGGCGTCGTAGGCCGCCTTGTCCTGCCAGGACTCGCGCGGGTTCAGCACGTCGGCCGGGATGCCCGGGACGGCCTTCGGCATCGCCAGGCCGAAGAAGGGATCCGTCACGTACTCCACCTTGGCCAGCGAGCCGTCGAGCGCCGCGCGCAGCAGGGCGCGCGTGTGCTTGATCGACATGCGATGGCCCGTGCCGTAGGCGCCGCCCGTCCAGCCCGTGTTCACCAGCCAGACCTGTGCGCCGTCGCGGGCGATCAGGCTTTCCAGCATGCGGCCGTAGACTTCCGGGTGGCGCGGCAGGAAGGGCGCGCCGAAGCAGGTGGAGAAGGTCGCCTGCGGCTCCTTGCCGAGGCCCTTCTCCGTGCCGGCGACGCGCGCCGTGTAGCCGGAGAGGAAGTGGTACATCGCCTGGGCCGGCGTCAGCTTGGAGATCGGCGGCAGCACGCCGAAGGCGTCGGCCGTCAGCATCACCACGGTCTTCGGCAGGCCCGCCATGCCGCCGGGCTGCGTGTTCGGGATGAACTCGATCGGGTAGCAGCTGCGCGTGTTCTCGGTGTAGCGGCTGTCGTCGAGGTCGAGGCGGCCGTGCTTGTCGGCGACCACGTTCTCCAGCACGGCGCCGAAGCGGTGCGAGGCGTCCCAGATCTGCGGCTCGGCCTCCTTCGAGAGCTTGATGACCTTGGCGTAGCAGCCGCCCTCGAAGTTGAAGACGCCCGTCTCGGTCCAGCCGTGCTCGTCGTCGCCGATCAGCGCGCGCTCAGGGTCGGAGGAGAGCGTGGTCTTGCCCGTGCCGGAGAGGCCGAAGAACAGCGCCGTGTCGCCGGCCTTGCCGACATTGGCGGAGCAATGCATCGGCAGCACGCCCTCGGCCGGCAGCAGCCAGTTCATGACGGTGAAGATGCTCTTCTTGATCTCGCCGGCGTAGCTGGTGCCGGCGATCGCGATGATGCGCTGCTTGAAGGAAAGGCCGATCAGCGTGGTCGAGCCGGCGCGGCCGCCATCCTCGGCGGGGACCGATTCCAGCTCGGGCGCGTGCAGGATGGTGTAGTCGGGCGTGAAGCCCTCCAGCTCGGCCTCGGCCGGGCGGATGAACATGTTGCGCGCGAACAGGGCGTGCCAGGCATTGGTCGTCACCAGCCGCACGCGGATGCGGTACTTCGGGTCGGCGCCGGCATAGAGGTCCTGCGTGAACAGCTCCTTCTGGCCGCCCAGGTAGCCGCGCACGCGCTTGAGGAAGACCTCGTACTTCGCCGCGTCCAGCTTCTGGTTGACCTTGCCCCACCAGACGTCCTTCGAGGTCTCGGGCTCGTCCACCACGAACTTGTCGGCCACCGAGCGGCCGGTGTGCTGGCCGGTGATGCCGATGAAGGCGCCGTCGGCCGAGAGGCGGCCCTCGCCACGGGACATGGCATGCTGCACCAGCGACGCCGCCGTCAGGTTGGCGTGGACGTTGGCGTTGGTGATTCCGGTGCCGGCGAGGGATTCGGTCATGCGTCGTTCCCAGTGAAGCGAAGAGCCGGAAACGCCCGTGCGCCCGGTCCCCACTGTTTCGAGGAGAGTCACGTCGGAATTAGGGCAGCTAAGCTATGCTGGCAATGACATCGATCCGCATGTTTTCGTGACGTTGCGGCCGGATGCCCCGATGAGCGTCATTATTGCGGTGCAGCATTGGGCAGACGGCCCAATCGCGCCGCACGGATCAGCTCCGCCCGGATGGAATCCGGACCGGTGGCCGGGGCGGTGAAGGGCAGGCGCAGCACCGTCTCCCCGAGGCCGAGGTCCAGCCCATCCACGTCGACGGCCACGAGCTGCCAGGCACCGGCGCGGCCGCCGAGCAGCCCTTGGGCGATGGCGGACACGGCGTCCGGATGATCCTGATTCACATGCTGAATGATCTCCGCCTCGGCCGCGGCGATGGCCGCCACGGACCTCGGCTCAGGCAGCAGCTCCGCGATCCGCAGCCGGGTCGCACGGGCGAAACCACCCACCAGCAGGGCCCCTCCGGGCTTTATTCGCCAAAGCGCGAAATCACCGAAATCTGCATACAAACCGGCATAGGGATGGCGCACGAGCCAGCGCGACTTCAGCGCCGGATCCTCGATCCGCTCGGCGAGGCCGGTGAGCGTGACGCGCGGCGCCGTCTGCGGATTGGCCTCCGTGGCCGTGCCGGCGAAGAGCAGCGCGCAGCGCGGCTCGCGCATCAGCTGGCGCGTGTGCTCGGACAGCGTGGAGAGCCAGAGCAGCGGCGCGAGGTCGGGCGCGCAGGCGGGGGTGACGAGGCTCGCGAAGGGCTGCCCGTCGAGCTGCGTGGCGAGCGTGGCGGCGCGCGCCGCGCGGATGATCTTCCGGGCTTCGAAGCCCGCGTCCTCGGTCATGCCAACGGCCCTTCAACTTCGCAAGCGCGATCAATCGGGCTTGCGGCATACACCCGCCATGCCGATCAGGACCACGACCCTCACCGACCACGCCGCGCGCATCAGCCGCGCCGTCCGGCATCTCTCCGAACGGCTGGAGCGCACGCCCAGCCTGGAGGAGCTGGCCGGCGTCGCGGCCTTCTCGCCCTATCACTTCCACCGCGTCTATCGCGCGATGATGGGCGAGACGCCGGCCGAGACGCTGACGCGCCTGCGTCTTTCCAGCGCCGCCGCGGCTCTGATCCGCACCGAGCAGCCCATGGCCCGCATCGCCCGCGAGGCCGGCTACGGCTCGACCGCCGCCTTCACCCGCGCCTTCCGCGAGGCCCATGGCCTCCCGCCCGGCGCCTATCGCCACCGCGCCGGGATCGGCGCCGTCCAGGAGCACGAGATGACCGAAGTGACCTTCATCGAGCTGCCCGCCATGCACCTCGCCACGCTGCGCCATCGCGGCGCCTATACCGAGATCGGCGGGACCTTCGAGCGGCTCTCCGCCTGGGCCGGCGGAAGCGCGCTGGTCGGGCCGCAGACGCGGTTCTACGGCCTCTACTGGGACGACCCGCACACGGTGCCGGTGGACCAGCTCCGCTCCCGCGCGGCCATGACCGTGCCGGAGGGGACGAAGCTGGGTGACGGGGTCGAGGCCCTGTCCCTGCCGGCGCTGCGCTGCGCCCGGCTGCGCTTCCAGGGCCCCTACAGCGAGCTGGAGGGCGCCTACGACCGGCTCTACGGCGAATGGCTGCCGGCGAGCGGTGAGGAACCGGCCGACCAGCCGGCCCTGGAGCACTACCTCAACGACTGCCGGACCCTGCCGCCCAGCGAGTGGCTGACCGACATTCTGCTGCCGCTCAAGGCAAGGTAGTGGCGAATCGGCCACGGAGCGGTCTGTTTTGTGCCGGAATCGGCGCCTATACAGGGCGTCAAGGAGGCACCCATGCCGCAAACCATCGCCCTCGTGGACGACGACCGCAACATTCTGACCTCGGTCTCCATGACCCTGGAGCAGGAGGGCTACCAGGTCCGCACCTACACGGACGGCGAGAGCGCGCTGCAGGGCCTGATGGGCAAGCCGGCCGACCTCGCCGTGCTTGACATCAAGATGCCGCGCATGGACGGCATGGAGCTGCTGCAGCGCCTGCGCGCCCGCAGCGCCATGCCGGTGATCTTCCTCACCTCCAAGGACGAGGAGGTGGACGAGCTGATGGGCCTGCGCCTCGGCGCCGACGACTACATCACCAAGCCCTTCTCACAGCGCCTGCTGCTGGAGCGTATCCGCGCGCTGCTGCGCCGGAACGAGGCGATGAAGCAGGAGAGCAGCGGCGTCGTCGCCGGCGGGCTGCTGGTGCGCGGCGACCTCACGCTCGACGAGACGAAGCACACCTGCGTCTGGAAGGGGAAGCCGATCCAGCTCACCGTCACCGAGTTCCTCCTCGTGAAGGCGCTGGCGCTGCGGCCCGGGCTGGTGAAGAACCGCGACCAGCTCATCGACGCGGCCTATGGCGAAAACATCTACGTGGATGACCGGACCATCGACAGTCACGTGAAGCGCGTGCGGAAAAAGTTCCGCGCGCAGGACGACGAGTTCGCGCAGATCGAGACGCTCTACGGCATCGGCTACCGCTACAAGGAGCAGTAGGAGTCGTTTCGCGCCCTCAGACGCCGGGCGCGGCCTCCGGCCGCTAGGCTTCGCCGCGCGACTGGAGCGCCGGGCCGGGAAGTGGGGTGCGCGGCGCCGGCCGCGTTGCGGCCGGATTCTCCATTGATGCGCAGCTATCTGACAGGCGCGCTGAAGCAACTGCAAAGCTGCGGCAGCGACGTGATGCGGGTCACACCGCTCACCCGCACGTCATGCACCTCGCCCCAGAGGCCCCGCGGGATGAAGACGGGATGCAGACCCGCCGTGCGCGCCGGCTCCACATCGTTGTCGAGGCGGTCGCCCACATAGGCGATCTGCGCGGGCGCCGCGCCCGTGGCCTTCAGCACCTCCGCAAAAAAGCCCGGCTCAGGCTTGGACACGCCCCATTGCGCGGAGGTCGCGATGAAATCCGCGTCCAGCCCCAGCGCCTCCAGCGCCTCGGCCACGCCGGGCGGCTGGTTGCCGGCGATGCCGATGCGGAAGCCCGCCTGGCGCAGCGAGGCCAGCCCCGCGCGCACATCCGGGTAGAGGTCGGCCTCGCCCGGGATCTCCAGCCCGTTCAGCCGCGCGCGATGCGCCTTGATGTCCACATGCGGCGCCAGCTCGCGGATGGTGCCGCCGATGCCCTTCTCGGCGGCGATGCCCTCGCGCAGCTTCTGGGTGAAGGCTTCCTCGGTCAGATCCAGCACGTCGGCCCAGCCGCGGATCAGCCGCGCCTCGTCCACCAGCACCCCGCCGACGTCGAAGACGACCCAGGAGATCACCAGGTGAGCTCCATGACGCCGATACGGTTCTCCGCCAGGGGCAGGATCCGCCCGTTCAGCTTCTCCTCGTTGTAGTTGGCCCAGGTGGCCTCGCCGATGCGCGAGGCGGGGAAGGTCATGCTGGCCGAGGCGATGCTCGCCACGCCGTCGCGCTTCTCCGCGATCTCCCTGTCGTCGAGCAGCACGACGTCGCGCGGCCAGGAGAAATAGCCGCGCGGCCGCGTCATGCGCATGACGCTGGCGGCGCCGCGCTCGGCCTCGGTCAGCGGCGCGGGCGGGCGCAGGTTCAGCACCGCCGTCGAGCGCGTGAAGTAGGAGCGGAAGTGGTGCGCGATCGGATGGCCGGGCGCGCTCAGCACGATCTCGACCGGCATGAAGCGCCAGGCCGGCATGGTCACCGAGCCCCAGGACCCGTCCGTGCCGGTCGTCGCGCGGTGCACCGCATCGCCGGTGCGCTGCCCGTGCCAATCGATCAGATAGACCTCGACCGTGGCGCCGGCGACGGGGCGGTTGGTGGGCACGCCGTTGGAGAGGCCGGTGACGATGCCGCTCAGCACCGGCCGCTCCTCCGGCTGCACGGTCAGGAAATGCGGCTCGCGGCCGGCGATGTGCTTGAACTGCTCGCGGAAGGAACGCCAGTGATAGGCGGTCTCGCGATGGTCGATGCCCGTCAGCAGGATGTTGTTGGCGCCGCGCAGCGCCGGCCCGTCCTGCGTGACGCCGGTGGGCGTGCCGGGCCGGCCGACATAGCGGCCGTCGGGCTGCGCGTAGAGGTCGTTGTCGGAGCGGATGGTCAGGAAGCTCGTGCCCTCGACCACCTCCGTCGCGCCGCCGTTCAGCCGGCGCAGGAAGGGCGCGCGCGCGTTGAACTCGCTGCCCGGGTTGAACTCCCAGTTGTAGACGCCGTGGTTGGGCGTGCCGCAGGTGACGACATGGCTCACCTGGGCGGCGCCGGCCGGCTGCGAGACGAAGTCGCGGATCGGATAGCCGCCGCGCGAATTGCCGACGAGCGCCACGCGCGCCGCCCCGGTCTTCGCGCGCAGCTCGGCGACGGCCGCGGCGAGGCGCTGGGTCTGCTCGGCGGTGGAGCTGCGGTCCGGCTGGGCCACCGCATCGTCCGCGCGGGCGACCGGGTCGGGCAGGCTGATCGCCATCATGCGGTCGCGCGGCCAGAAGTTGGTCTCGAAGCGCCAGAGCGTGGTCATCCACAGCGCGGCATGGTCGCCGTTGCCGTGCACGAAGAGGATCGGCGTCGCCGCGTCCTGCGCCTGTGCGGCGCGGAGGAAGGGCAGGGCGAGCGCGGAGCCCAGCAGCGCGCGGCGGGGGAGCGTCATGTTCAGCTGTCCAGCTTGATGCCGAGCTCGCGAATCAGCGGTCGCCAAAGTGCGTTCTCGGACGCCACGAAGGCATCGAACTGGGCCGGCGTCCAGGGCTGATAGTCGATCCCGAGCCCACGCATGCGCGAGGTGATGTCCGGCGACTGGATGGCCGCGATCATCTCGGCGGAAAGGCGGGCGATGATCGGCGCCGGCGTCGCCTTCGGCACGCTCATCCCCTGCCATCCATAGGCGACCGTGTTGGGATAGCCGAGCTCGGCCATGGTCGGCACGTCCGGCGCATCGGGCGTGCGGGCGTCGGTGAGCGCGGCGAGCGCGCGCACGCGGCGGTCGCGGATGAAGGGCAGGCCGGTCGCAGTGTCGATCACCACGCAATCCACCTGGCCGGCCAGCAGGTCCTGCATGGCCGCCGGGCCGCCGCGATAGGGCACATGCGTCACGTCGATGTTCGTGCGCCGCCGCACCAGCTCCATGGCGAGGTGATGCGGCGAGGCGACGGCCGGCGTGCCGTAGGTCACCGAGCGCTGCCGCGAGCCGGCGAGCAGCCCGGCGAAGTCGGTCGGCGCGTTCTCCGGCCGCACGACGATGTAGAGCGGGAAGCGGCCGATGAAGCCGACGCCCGTGAGGTCCGTGTCGGGATTGTAGGGCAGCCGCGTGTAGAGCGCGGGGTTGTAGGTCAGGATGCCGTTGTCGACATGCAGCCAGGTGTAGCCGTCGGGCGCCGAGCGCGAGACCGTGTCGCTCGCCAGGACGGCGCCGCCGCCGGGCCGGTTCTCCACCACCACGTTCTGCCCGAGCCGCGCGGACATCGCCGCGCCGATCAGCCGCGCGAAGGTGTCCGAGGCGCCGCCAGGCGGATAGCCGACGACCCAGCGCACGGGATGGTCGGGAAAGCTCTGCGCGCGCGCCGCCAGGGGCGCCGCGGCGGCCATGGCTGCGCCCGAGCGGAGCAGGTTGCGGCGTGGCAGCATGGGGCGATGTCTCCGGGATGTCCGGCGCATCATGAAGCGACGGCGCCGGCCTTCCAAGACGTCATCCCCAAACGGCGCCCGCCTTCGGCATGGGCGGGTCGGTGCAGACGCGGTTGCGCCCGCCGCGCTTGGCCTCGTAGAGCGCGGCATCCGCGCGCTCGATCAGCTGCGCCGCCGCCTCGCCCGCGCCCGCCACCGCGAGGCCCAGCGAGACGGTCACGCCCAGCCGCTGCCCCGTCTGCCGGATGAGCAGCGACGCGCCGCCGACGCGCGCGCGGATCGCCTCGGCCGTCCGGGCCGCCTCCTGCAGGCCGGCGCCGCGCAGGATCACGCAGAACTCCTCGCCGCCGAAGCGCGCGGGCAGCGCGTCCTTGCCCACGGCCTGGGGAAGCGTCGCGGCCAGAAGGCGCAGCACGTCGTCGCCGACGTGGTGGCCATGCGTGTCGTTCACCGCCTTGAAGTGGTCCACATCCACCATGACGAGGGCAAGCGGCACGGTCGCCGCCTCCTCCAGCCCCGCCCGCAGCGCATCGTCGAATCCGCGCCGGTTGGTGAGGCCGGTGAGCGGATCGGTCGTGGCCTGGCGCCGCGCCTCGGCCAGCTCGGCCTGGAGCTCCTGCGTCTTGCGCGCGGTCTCGGTCAGGCGGCGGGCGGCGGCGTCGCTGCGGCGCGTGACCTCGCGCGTCTCGGCGACCAGCCGCTGCAGCACGGCGCCCAGCGCCTCCGGCCCGTCCGCCAACCCGTCCGAGGCCTCGCGCAGCGAGCCGCCGTAGCGCGACGCGGCCTCGCGTGCGCCGTCCATCAGGCCGACCGCTTCGGACACCGCGCCCTCCAGCCGGCGGGACATCTCGTGCAGCGAGAGCGCCTCGCGGCCCGCATCGAAGAACTGCGCGTGCAGCTCGTCCATGCGGGGCTGGGGGAGCCGTTCGCCCTCCTCCAGCGCCGCATCCAGCGCGTGGCGCAGGCCCGGCTCCGTGCCGCCATGGTAGCTGAACCAGACGAGGTAGTTCGCCGGCGTCGGCGAGAGCCCATGGCGCAGCATCGAGGCCATGGCCGCGTGCGCGAGGACGAGGCTCGGATCCTTGCGGCCAGGGGACGGCGGCACGGCGGCCGGCGGCTCCGCGATCGCGGCGGTGGAGGAGGGCATGCTCGGCTCGGTCCCGTTCGTTCCACGCCGAGGAATATCGCGACAAGGTGAACAGGAGGTTTCCGCGCGCCCCGATTCAGCCGAGCCCGGTGATCGCCTTCACCGCGATCATCCACAGCGGCAGCGTGACGACGGACAAGAAATGCTCCGAGGAGGTGATGGCCGCCATCAGCGGCGCGTCGCCGCCCATGGCGCGCGCCATGACATAGGAGGTCGCGGCCGTCGGCAGCGCCATGAAGAGCACGGCGATCATGGTGGCCAGCGGCGCGAGGCCCAGCCAGAGGCAGACCGCCAGCGTGAGCGCCGGCACGATCAGCAGCTTCACGAAGGCCGTGGCGAGCTGCAGCTTCACGCGGTCCGCCAGCGCCTCGACCGAAAGCGCCGCGCCCACCGCCAGCAGGCCCAGCGCCACCGAGGCCCGGCCGAGCGAATCCAGCAGCGGCCTCACCCCCGGCGGCAGCCCGCCCGCCCAGGCCACGAGGAAGCCCACCACGCAGGCGAGCATGAGCGGGTTGCGGAGGATCTGCCGCAGGATCGGCCAAGGCCGAAATCCCTTCTCCGAGGCGAAGGCCGCGTTGCTCACGAACTGCACGAAGGGCACGATCAGCCCCGAGGAGACGGCGCCCAGCGCGATCCCCGGCAGGCCGAACATGGCGCCCGCCACCGCGAAGCCGATGAGGTTGTTGAAGCGGATGCCGCCCATCACGACGCTCGTCATCGCCGCGTGGCTCTGGCGGTAGTGCCGCGAGATCAGCAGCGACAGCACGGTGCCGACGCCGAGCGCGATCCAGATCGCCACCAGCATGCCGAGGATCGGCACCTCGCCCAGCCGCACCGAGCCGATGGCGGCGACCAGCAGCGAGGGCAGCAGCACCCAGAAGATCAGCCGCTCGATGCCCGCCCAGATGGCGTCGTCGCGCAGCAGCCGCCGCTTCAGCACCGCGCCGAGCGCCAGCATCCCGAAGCACGGCACGAAGGCATCGATATAGGGGAGCATGGGCGCCCTATGCGCCGAGTTCGATCGGCAGCGTCTCGTTCGCGGGCGCCTGGTGCGACGCTCCGGCCGCTGCCCCCTGGGCGGCGAGGTCGCGCAGGCAGGAGGCCTCGGTCCGCTGCGCCAGCCCGCCGGCGCGGGCCTGCACATGCGCCACGCGCGGCCCGGCCTCGGAGGGGTACATCACGATGTCGAGCTGGCAGCCGCCGCCGGCATAGAGCCAGACCTCGGCCGGCCCCTCCTCGCGGCGGAGGATGGGCTCGCCCAGCGCGGCGCGCACGGCCGCCGGCGAGGCGCCGAGCAAGGCCGAAGCCACGCGCGGCGCCGGCACGGGGCGTGGCGCCGTGGCGGCGGGCCCGGCCATGCGCCCCGGGACGCGGTGGGGAACCGGAGAGGGCGGCGCCGCGGAAGGCGGCACGCCCAGGGCCTCCAGGCTCGCGCGATGGGATGCGAGTGCCGCCTGGGCCGCCTCGACCTCGCGATCCGGCCCCCCGGCGCAGGCCGGGAGAAGAAGGGGCAGGAGGAGGACCCAGCGCGGCATCGCGCGAATATCCCGGAAGAGGGTTAAGCCCGCGTGAAGATCGCGGGCTGGAAAGTCAGCCGCCCTCGCCCTGCAGCATCTCCATGCTGCCGACGATCTGGCCGCCCTCCTCGACGGAGAGCTTCTTGTACCGCGCCATGCCCTTCACCTTGCCGGTGGAGCGGATGACGAGGTTGCCGCGCGCCGTCAGCGTGCCGTCGAAGAGGCCGCCGATCTCGGCGTCCTCGACCTGGACCTCGCCGCGGAAGACGCCGGTCTGCGTCACCGAGAGCTCGGCGGCCTGGATCATCTGGCTCTCGACCGTGCCCTCGACCACGAGGCGCTCGGCATCCGTCACCGTGCCCTGGAGGCTGATGCCGCGGCCGACGATGAGCGTGCGGCGCTCCGTCTGGCCCTCGACGCGGGGCGTGCGGGCGGGCGAGGCAGGGACGGCGGGCATGCCCGGACGGGCCGGCGCGGCGCCCGGCTTCGGCGGCATGCCCATCGGCGCGCTGTTCGCGGCCGGCGCACGATAGGTCGGCATCGTCAGCTCGGCGTCGCGCGAGGTCGGAACGCTCACCGACTCCTGCGGCCCCTGGGCCTCAGAACCGTCATCCTTCTTGCGGCCGAAGATCGACATGCTGGCAATCCTTCAAGTTCCAGGCGTTGAGACAGGTTTATAACGCGGCACCTCCCCGGGGCAACGGCAGGTTGCAAATTATCCCCGGCTTATCCCTTGGGGCCTTTGCAATCCGCCGGTTTGGCGGCTACCCCTCCCGCTGCGACGCAACAGGATCCGGCCCAGCATGACCCCTCCCACGCTCGACATTCTCGGCATCGGCAACGCCATCGTGGACGTTCTTGCGCCCACGGATGAGGCCTTCATCGCCGATCGCGGCCTGCCGAAGGGCGGCATGCGGCTGATCGACACCACCGAGGCCGAGGCGCTCTACGCCGCCATGCCGGCGGGAGTCGAGAGCTCGGGCGGATCGGCGGGCAACACCTGCGCGGTGGCCGCGGCGCTGGGCGCCAGGGTGGGCTTCCTGGGCAAGGTCGCCGCCGACCAGCTCGGCGAGGTCTTTGCCCATGATATCAAGGCCGTGGGCGTGCATTTTCCCACCCCGCCGCTCTCTGGCGGCGCCCCCACGGCGCGCTGCCTGATCCTGGTCACGCCCGACGGGCAGCGGACCATGAACACCTTCCTCGGCGCCTGCGTCACCTTCGGCGAGAAGGACGTGGACGCCGCCGAGGTGTCCCGCGCCAAGGTCGTCTACCTGGAGGGCTACCTCTTCGACCCGCCGGAGGCCCAGGCCGCCTTCCGGGCCGCCGCCCGCGCCGCCCATGCCGCCGGCCGGAAGGTGGCCCTGACCCTCTCCGACCCCTTCTGCGTCGGCCGCCACCGCGACGCCTTCCGCGCCTTCGTGAAGGAGGAGGCCGACATCCTCTTCGCCAACGAGGCCGAGATCCTGGCCCTCTACGAGACCGACGACTTCGAGGCCGCCGCCGCCCAGGCCGCGCAGGAGGTCGAGATCGCGGCCCTGACGCGCAGCGAGCACGGCTCGGTCATCCTTTCCGGCGGCGAGCGGCACCTGGTCGCCGCGCAGCCCACCAAGGTCGTCGACACGACCGGCGCCGGCGACGCCTATGCGGCCGGCTTCCTGGCCGCCTGGGCCAAGGGGCTCTCCTTGCCCGAGGCCGGTCGCTGGGGCAGCATCGCCGCGGCCGAGGTCATCAGCCATTACGGCGCGCGGCCGCAGGTGGACCTGAAGGAACTCGTGGCATGATCCGCATTCTCGTCCTGGCGGCGGTGCTGGCTCCGACCCTGGCCTCCGCCCACCGCGGCGACCGCTTCGAGACCACGACCCAGCTCGCCCAGGCCGATTCCATCCGGGAGCTGCAGCGCTCCCAGGCCAATCCGGACCAGCCGCCCGGCGTGGCCGCCCAGCGGCGCGACGCGGCCGAGGTGGATGCGGCGAGCCTGGACGACGCGGCGGGCCAGCTCCAGGGCGCGCTGACGGCGCTGCGGGCGGGCCGCCCCGGGCCGGCGAACGAGTTCCTCGAGCGCGCCGAGACCCGCCTGCTCACCCGCGACACCTCCCCCACGCGCGCCGGAGAGGCGGTAACCGGCGGCCCGATCGGCCGTATCGCCGCCGCCCGCGCCGCCCTGCTGCGCAACGACCGCGCCGGCGCCCAGCGGGAGATCGAGGCTGCGCTGGTGGCGCTCGACCGTCCCTCCCGCCGCCCCCGCTGAGGCCCCGATGACCCCTGACCTTCCCGACGCGCCGCCCGCCATCCGCGACGCGATCCTCGACTGGCTCGACCGCTTCTCCGCCACGGTGCGCGAGGTGGACTACCGCAGCGCCTATCCCTTCTGGCACCCGCGCATCATTGCCTTCGGCACGGTGCAGGCGCTGGTCGAGGGGCTGGAGCCCTGGCGCGACCAGCAATGGGAGAGCGTCTGGCCGAAGACCAGCGACTTCCGCTTCCCCCGGGACGCCTCGCGCGTGCTGGCCAGCCCGGACGGGAAGATGGCGGTGGCGATCGCGCCCTTCACCTCGACCGGCTATGCGCCCGATGGCGCGCCCTTCGACCGCCCCGGCCGCGCGACGCTGATCCTGGTGCCCGGCGGCGCCGAGGGCTGGCTCGGCGTGCACAGCCACATGTCGCTGAAGCGCGGGGTTCCCGCGGACAGCCACGGGAGCCGGCCCGTAAAGGCGCGCTGAGGGAAGCCCGGAGCCCCCGGCCGGCCGCGCGCTACCGGCAGATCAGCCGGGTGTTCTCCGTGATGCGGGTTCCGTCGACGACGGAGGGGCCGTTGGCCAGGACGTATTCGCGGAAGGTCCGGCTGTTCAGGGTCTGGGTGGCGTAGATTTCGCGGTTGGGCTGCGCGTTGACCATCTGGAACCGGACGTCGAACCGGATCGGCTGCATGGACGAGTTCGCGATCCGCGCCACGTAGTTCCAGGTTCCGCCCGACCCGGGCCGCGTCTGCGCGAACTGCACCGCGAGCCGGTCCGGCCCCAGGCAGGACTGCTGCGCCTGTGCCGTCGACACGAGGCCGAGCGCCATCATCACGACAAGTATATGCTTTAGCATGATGTTTGTCCCCCAACGCGGCGCGGATATGCCTGGGTGACATGACAACTGCAACGCGAGATTTTGTCACGTCCGTCGCATTTTCCGTGATCCGGCATGCGACGATGAGACGCGCGCATGGGAGGCCCGCATGACGTGACGTCGCATTGTCGCTGGCAATTTTGTTGCGGGCCCCCTATGTGTGCGCCGCAGCAACACCATCACGACCGATCAACGCCGCCCGGGCACCTTCGCGCGCGGGCCATAACCACGCCCGGAAGCCCGACCCCATGTCCATGCGTAACCTCGCGATCATCGCGCACGTCGACCACGGCAAGACCACGCTCGTCGACCAGCTCCTCCGTCAGTCCGGCACCTTCCGCGAGAACCAGCAGGTCGCGGAACGGGCCATGGACAGCAATGCCCTGGAGCGCGAGCGCGGCATCACCATCCTCGCCAAGTGCACCGCGGTGGACTGGCACGGCGTGAAGCTCAACATCGTCGACACCCCCGGCCACGCCGATTTCGGCGGCGAGGTGGAGCGCATCCTCTCGATGGTGGACGGCGCCGTCCTCCTGGTCGATGCGGCCGAGGGCGTGCTGCCGCAGACCAAGTTCGTGCTCGGCAAGGCGCTGGCCCGCGGCATCCGCCCCATCGTCGTGGTGAACAAGGTGGACCGCCAGGACGCCCGCCCGCACGAGGTGCATGACGAGGTGTTCGACCTCTTCGCCAATCTCGGTGCCACCGACGACCAGCTCGACTTCCCCATGCTCTTCGCCTCCGGCCGCCAGGGCTGGGCCGACGAGGTCATGGACGGCCCGCGCCAGAACCTCGATGCGATGTTCGACCTCATCGTCCGCCACGTGCCGGAGCCGACGGTCGACCAGGACGCGCCCTTCGCGATGAACGCGTCGATCCTGGAATACGACAACTTCCTGGGCCGCATCCTGACGGGCCGCATCGAGCAGGGCACCGCCCGCCTCAACATGCCGGTCAAGGTGCTGCGCGCCGACGGCACGACGGTCGAGACCGGCCGCCTCACCAAGCTCCTCACCTTCCGCGGGCTGGAGCGGGTGCCGGTGGACGAGGTCCACGCGGGCGACATCATCGCCATCGCCGGCCTCTCCGACACGACCATCCCGGACACGATCTGCGCGCCCGAGCAGCCGATCCCGCTGCCGGCCATCCCGGTCGATCCGCCGACGCTCGCCATGACCTTCCGCGTCAATGACGGCCCGCTCGGCGGCCGCGAGGGCAAGAAGGTCACCTCGCGCCAGATCCGCGACCGCCTGATGCGGGAGACCGAGGGCAACGTCGCCATCCGTGTCCGCGAGAGCGAGGAGAGCGACGCCTTCGAGGTCGCCGGCCGCGGCGAGCTCCAGCTCGGCGTGCTCATCGAGACCATGCGCCGCGAGGGCTTCGAGCTCACCATCGGCCGCCCCCGCGTGCTGATGCGAGAGAACCCCGAGACCGGCGCCCGCGAGGAGCCCTTCGAGGAGGTGCTGGTGGACGTGGACGATGCCTATACCGGCGTCGTCGTCGAGAAGATGTCCATCCGCAAGGCGCAGATGCAGGACATGCGGCCTTCGGGCGGCGGCAAGACGCGCATCACCTTCATCATGCCGTCGCGCGGCCTGATCGGCTACCACTCCGAGTTCCTGACGGACACGCGCGGCACCGGCATCATGAACCGCCTGTTCCACGGCTACGCGGCCTATGCGGGCACGATCGAGGGCCGCCGCAACGGCTCGCTGATCTCCAACGTGGACGGCGAGACGACGCAGTACGCGCTCTTCGCGCTGCAGGAGCGCGGCACGCTCTTCGTGGATCCGGGCGCGAAGGTCTATGAGGGCCTGATCATCGGCGAGAACTCCCGTGGCGACGACATGGAAGTGAACCCGGTGAAGGAGAAGAAGCTCACCAACATCCGCGCCGCCGGCAAGGATGACGCGCTGCTGCTGATCCCGCCGCGGCGCATGAGCCTCGAGCAGGCGATCGCCTATATCGAGGACGACGAGCTGGTGGAGGTGACGCCGGGCGCGGTGCGCCTGCGCAAGCGCCACCTGGACCCGCATGAGCGGAAGCGCGCGAGCCGCAAGGCGGACGGGCTGCCGGTCAAGGGCGAGGCGGCTTAGGCCACGCAGGGGGCTCTGCCCCCTGACCCCCGCCAGGGCTTTTGGCCCTGGACCCCGCTGACTGCGAGCGGCAACGCCGCTCGGTGCGATGCACAAAGTTACAAACTGCCCTGTTTCCGCGGCAATCCAGCCCGGAACCCGCCCTGACCCGGGCCCAACCTCCCCTCGATCGCAAATTCCTGCGCGGGAGGTTCCAAATGTCGAAATTCTTCATCGCCGCTGCTCTGGGTCTGGGCCTGCTCTCTGCGGGCACCGCGGCCCACGCCGCCACCGCGCTTCGCGTCGACACCCATGCGGGCGTCACGCCGGTGCACTACCAGGGCGGCTACCGGCCACACTACGCGCCGCCGCCGCGCCATTATGGCTGGCATGCGCCGCAGCACCGGCCGTATCGCCGGTACGGCTGGCGCTGATATCGTTCGATCGTATTTGCCGGGGTGAAAGCTTCCTCCGGCGGAGGGCCACTGGACACGCCGAAAGGCCCCCCGATGAGAGGGCTGGCCGGCTTTACAGCCCTCTTGAGCGGCGAAGGTCCATTCATGCCACTGTATAAAATAAACGGAGAGAATGCGTAAAATTACAGGATGAGTTTAAAAGTCGTAGCGGCTCGCTATCCAGCCGATCTAGTTTGCCTCGGATTGGTGGACTGGGAGGCAAAATGAGTGTCGCCGTTTTTGTGCCGGTAACGAATGAGGCATCGGAAGAACGACCTCTCGTTCAATTAGCAGACCGTCATACTGATGAGCTCGTTATAGCCTTTGTCGGCCCTGTCGGATCCGGCGTGACTAAGGCTGCACAAATAATATGCGAAATAATGGAGATAGAATACAAATATTCAATTAATTTTATTAAAATTAGCGACATAATTCGAGAAGCAGGAGAAGTTGCTAAATTAATAATCCCAATGCAAGGGGCGGAATTGCATGAGCGTATTTCAGGATTACAAAAAGCCGGAAATGATCTTCGGCGAACTTTTTCAAATACGTATTTGGCGGATAAGGCCGTAGAACGTATTGCTGTGGATCGTAAAATTAACGAAGGATATGTTTCTGTTGGAGAAAATGAGCAATCATTACCAATAAATCGACGTCGGATACATGTTATTGATTCTCTTAAGCATCCGGATGAGGTCAGTTTGTTGCGCGAGGTTTATGGAGATACATTTTGGCTCATCGGAGTTTTTGCTCCACAAAGTATACGTGAGGCTAGATTGAGGAGGCAGGGGCACTCTATTGGCTTTTTAAGTAAAACTATCGAGGATGATGAATGGGATGGTTTAGATCACGGTCAAAAAGTCCGAGACACAGCGCATCAAGCCGATTTTTTGTGAGAAATGATAGAGATAATGATGTTGGGTTAAGGTCGACATTAAGTAGATTTTTAAATGTTTTATTTGATATAGGCGTTAACACCCCTTTGCGCGACGAAGCTGCTATGGATAAGGCCTATACGCAGGCGGCAACCTCTGGCTGCATGTCTCGCCAAGTCGGGGCAGCGATATATAACAAAGACGGAGAATTAATCGGAATTGGCTCTAACGATGTTCCGAAAAATGCAGGCGGCTTATATCACAGTGATGATGGTGTTAATGATCATCGATGCTTTAAATGGTTGAATGGTGTTTGTCATAATGACGATCGAAAGAAAAAATTATATATCGCAATATTTAAGGAATTGGAATCAGCCAATCTTTTAAAAGAAAAAACAACGCAACAAAAGGTCGAATCGGCGATAAAAAGAACTGATGTAAAGAATCTTATCGAATACTCTAGAGCCGTGCATGCCGAAATGGAAGCAATTCTGTCGGTAGCTCGTAGTGGCAAGTCTGGAATTGTTGGATCGACATTATATTCAACCACATTTCCATGTCATGGGTGCGCTAGGCATGCCGTGGCCAGTGGTATCGAAAGAGTCGTATATATAGAGCCATACGCCAAAAGTTTAGCCCTAGATTTACATGGAGATTCAGTGTCAGTTGTAGAGGCGGATCAAGGAAATAAGGTTATTTTCCTTCAATATGAGGGGGTGGCACCAAAGAACATCATCAGACTATTCAAACACGGCCGAAATCGCAAGATTGATGGCAAAGTGATCACATCGCCCAAAGATAGAGCAATTCCAGTTTTTCCTGCCCCGCTGGATGGCTTCAGCGTCCGCGAGAAACTCATTCTCGACAAGGTCAAGACGAACGAGCAAAAGGTGCAATCGAGTTCAAGGGCTGGAGGTTGAGATGTCGAAACGCGAACAACGGGTTCGTCAGCCGTCCTTCCTACTCCCCATGGCAGGCAGCCTAGCGCCAAATTCACCGTCTGCGAGCATCGCTCGGCCCGGCCAGGGCCTTGCCTATCAATCCAGCGGTGGACAAGCTGGAAAGGCCTGCTTCCAGGAAGCCCGGGATGCGCTGATCGAGGAACTCGCTCGATCGGGCATCCATAGCGCCTTGCGAAAAACCACATAGCTTTCCGCGCGTGCTGAAACTACGGCACCACGCCCATCGCCTGGTTCACCCGCGACCGCGCACGGCTCGCCTCGATACCCGCGCGTCCTTCGTCGTTCGCCGCCTCCAGCCGGAGCTGCCGCACGCGGTAGAGATCGAAGGTCCCCGTCTCGCCGCTGCGGAAGGCGCGCAGCGCGATCCCCTCCTGCTCGTTGGCCACCGCCAGCCGCTGCCGCGCGAGCCGCAGCGCCTGCTCCGACGCCGCCAGCTGCGCGCGCGCCCGCGCCACCTCCGCCTCCACCAGCCGCCGCGACTGCGCCAGCAGCGCCACCGCCCGCGTGACTTCGCTCTGCGCCTCGGCACGGCGCGGCGCGTTGCGTGCCTCGGTCGCCAGGGGCAGGCGGAAGCGCAGGCCGATGCTCGTCGAATCCGTGGTGCCGAGCCCGTTCTCCTGCCGCAGGAAGGTGCCGAGCTCGGGATTGTCGCGCGGCGTCGCGGCCACCAGGCGCTGGCGCGATTCCGCGTGCGCGACGGCCGCCTCGGCGGCGCGCAGCGCAGGGTGCGATCCACGCGCGCGGATCGTCTCCACCGGCAGGTTCGGCTCCAGCCCGCCGGTCATCACGCGATAGGCCTCCACGGCCAGGGACGCGGCCGATTCCGCCTGGGCGAGGCTCAGCTCCGCGCCCAGCGTCTCGTTGCGCGCCAGCAGCGCCTCGGTGGGCGGGATGTCGCCGAGCTCGGCGCGGCGCGTGACGTCGCGCGCGATCTCGCGCGCGGTGCCGAGCCGGTCGCGCGCGAGCTGCACGGCGCGCCGCGCCTCGGCGGCGTCCCACCAGGCCTCGCGCAGCAGCCCCGCGACCTCCAGACGGCGCAGCAGGATGCGCTGGTCGAACTCGGCGACCGCATGCTCCACCGTGCCGCGCAGAGCGCCGCGCTGGCCGGGCAGCCACATGGGCGCGGAAAAATCCATCTCCATTTCGCGCTGCTCGCGCGGGCCGCGCGTGTCGGACCGGAAGGAGCCGCTGATCGAGGGCGGACCCGCGATCACCGACTGCGCGGTGATGCCCCGCGCGCCGGCGGCCATCCGCTGCGCTTCCAGCGCTCGCATGCTGGCGTCGATCGCCAGCGCGGCCTCCAGGTGCCGCGAAAGGGAGCCGTTCTGCGCCGCGACGGCTGGCGCACGGCTCCGCGGCGCGGCGTTCTGGGCAGAGGCGCAGACCGGCAGCAGCAAGGCTGCGCCCAGCATCAGGATCTTCATCGGTGTCACTCCGCCGGGGCGTGCTGGATTTCGGGCGTCTTGGCCGGTTTCGGCCTGGGCAGGGCGAAGCGTTCGTAGAGGATCGGCAGCAGCACCAGCGTCAGCACCGTCGCCGTCACCAGCCCGCCGATGACGACGATGGCGAGCGGCTTCTGGATCTCGCTGCCCGGCCCCGTCGCGAAGAGGAAGGGCACCAGCGCCAGCGCCGCGATCGAGGCCGTCAGCGTCACCGGCGTCATGCGCCGCCGCGCGCCCTCGCGCACGGCGTCGTGCAGGCTCAGCCCCTCCTCCGCGACGAGACGGTTGATGTAGCTGATGAGCACCACGCCGTTCAGCACGGCGATGCCGATGAGCGTGAGGAAGCCCACCGAGGCCGGCACCGAGACGAACTCGCCCGAGGCCCAGAGCGCGATCATCCCGCCGATCAGCGCGAAGGGCACGTTGCAGAAGACCAGCGTCGCCTGCCGCACCGAGCCGAAGGTGAGGAACAAAAGCAGGAAGATCGCCGCCAGCGCGATCGGCACCACGATGGAGAGCGTCGCCATCGCGCGCTGCTGGTTCTCGAACTGCCCGCCCCAGACGAGGCGGTAGCCCGGCGGCATCTGCACGCGCTGCTGCACCGCGGCCTGGGCCTCGGCGACGAAGCCGCCGATGTCGCGGCCGCGCACGTTGGTCAGCACGGTGGCGAAGCGCTCCGCCTGCTCGCGGATCACCTGCACGGGGCCCGCTTCCTCGCGGATGTCGGCCACCTGGCTCAGCAGCACGGTGCCGCCGCCCGGCAGCGCGATCTGCACGCGCGAGAGGCCGCTGGCCGAGGCGCGCAGCCCGTCCTCGCCGCGCAGCAGCACGGGGATGCGGCGATCGCCCTCCAGCACCACGCCGACGTTGCGTCCGTCCACCCAGACGCGCAGCGCGTCCTGCACGTCGCTGGCGTTGAGGCCGACGCGGCCGGCCGCGAGGCGGTCGATCTCGACGGTCAGGTAGGCCATGCCGCCGTTGCGCAGCGCGAAGACGTCGGAGCTGCCGCGGATCTCGCGCACGGCGGCCGCGATGTCGCGACCGATGCGGTTCAGCTCCTCGAGGTCCGGGCCGATGACCTTGATCACCACGTCGCCGCGCGAGCCGATGATCATCTCCTGCACACGCATGTCGATCGGCTGGTTGAAGGCGAAGCTGATGCCGGGGACGTTCTCCATCACCTGGCGGATCGCATCCATGACGGCCGGCATGCCGCCTTCCTGCATCTCCGGCCGCCATTCCTCCACCGGCGCGAAGGTGAGGTACATGTCGCTCTCGTTGAGGCCGACGGGGTCGATGCCCAGCTCGTCCGCGCCGGCGCGGCCCATGATGCCGCGGACCTCCGGCACCGCGGCCATGATCTCGCGCTGCATGCGCAGGTCCATGTCGGCCGCTGCCTCGATGCCGATGGTCGGGTGCTTGCGCAGCGTGATGACCGGCGTGCCCTCGTCCATGACGGGGATGAAGATGCTGCCCACCTGCGAGAAGGCGAGGAGCGCCAGCACAAGACCGGTGACCGCGGAGCCGCCGATGAGGAAGGGCCGCCGCATCGCCCATTCCAGGAAGGGATCGTAGAAGGCGTGCATCCTGCGCACGAGCCAGGGCTCGCGCGCATGGCCGCTGCGCAGCAGGAAGACGCACAGGACCGGCACGATGGTCAGCGACAGCACCAGCGCCGCCAGCAGTGCGAAGGTGATGGTCAGCGCCACCGGCCCGAAGAGCCGCCCTTCCAGCCCCTGCAGCGAGAGCAGCGGCACGAAGACGGCGACGATGATGACGACGCCCGAGACCAGCGGAATCATCACCTCGCGCGTGGATTCGCCGACGAGGTTGAGGCGCTGCTTCAGCGTGAGCTCGCCATGCTGCTCGCCCATGCGATGCGCCGTGTTCTCCACGACGACGACCGCGCAGTCGACCAGCAGGCCGATGGCGATGGCCAGCCCGCCCAGCGACATGATATTCGCGGAGAGCCCGTAGGCCGACATGATGCCGAAGGTCGCCAGCACCGCGAGCGGCAGGCTCAGCGAGACCACCAGCGCGGCGCGCCAGTTGCCGAGGAAGAGCAGCAGCAGCACGACCACCAGCGCGATCGCCTCCAGCAGCACCTTCTGCACGGTCCAGACGGCCTTTCCGATGAGGTCCGCACGGTCGTAGAAGACGACGAGGCGCACGCCCTCGGGCAATTGCCGCTCGATGTCCGGGAAGCGCGCGCGGGCACCCTCCACCACGTCGCGCGCGTTCACGCCGCGCAGGCCGAGCAGGATGCCCCAGACCGCCTCGCCCTCGCCGTCGCGCGTCACCACGCCGTTGCGGGGCAGGGCGCCGAAGCGCACGTCGGCGACGTCGGCGACGCGCACCACGCCGGTCGGGCGTGCCGCGAGCACGATGGCACGCACGTCTTCCAGGCTGCGGATGCGGCCCTCGGCGCGGACCAGCAGCGCCTCCTCGCCGTCGCGCACGCGACCGGCGCCGTCGTTGCGGTTGTTGCGCTCCAGCGCCTCGCGCAGCATGGCGGTGGTGATGCCGCGCGAGGCCATGGCGGACGGGCTCGGCACGACCTCGTAGGTGCGCACGAAGCCGCCCAGCACGTTCACGTCGGCGACGCCCGGCACGGAGCGCAGGATGGGGCGCACCACCCAGTCCATCAGCGTGCGCGCATCGGTGGGCGTGATGTTGTCGCCCTCGATGGTGAACATCAGCATTTCCGCGAGCGGCGTGACGATGGGCGCCAGGCCGCCCGACACGCCATCCGGCAGGTCGTCCATCGCCTGCTGCAGGCGTTCGTTCACCTGCGCGCGGGCCCAGAAGATGTCGGTGCCCTGGGCGAATTCGAAGGTCATCAACGTGACCGAGAATCGCGTGGTGGAGCGCATGAAGACGAGGTTGGGGATGCCCCGCATCATCTGCTCGATGGGGTTGGTGACGCGCTGCTCCAGCTCCTCGGGCGCGAGGCCCGGCGCGCGCAGCGAGACCAGCACCTGCGTCGGCGAGACGTCGGGGAAGGCATCGATGGGCAGCTGCTGGTAGGAGCGAAAGCCCCAGACGGCCAGGCCCACGGCGAAGATCATCACCAGCAGCCGCTGCCGCAGCGCCGTTCCGACGAGACGTGCCAGCATGCCCTTAGCTCTCGTCGCCGTCGGAGAGCTCGCCGAGCAGGGCCAGGATTCCCCGCGTCGCGATCTGATCGGTCGCGGCGAGCTCGCCGCGAAGGGAGGTGAACTGCGCGGTCTCGTTCAACACCGTGACCGGGCGCGCGCGGAAGCCGTCGGGAATCCGGATGAAGACCCAGCTCCGCTCGCGATGCCGCACCACGCTGCCGGCCGGCACGCGGAACTGCCCGCCGCCGTTCCGGCGCAGCGTCATCGCCACCGTGACCGCCTGGCCCGGGCGCAGCATGTCGGTGCCCTGGGTCATCTCGGCCACCGCCACAACGCTCTGCGTGCCCGCATCGACCGAGCGGCCGATGCGCAGCACCGTGCCCTCGGCACCTTGGGCGGGCACGAGCACGCGGGATCCCGGCTCCATCGCCGGCACGCGCGAGATCGGCACCTGCGCATTGATCCAGAGCACGCTCAGGTCGCCGATGGTGATCAGCGGCGCGGCCTGCGCCACGCGCTCGCCGGCCGTCGCGCCGCGCGTGAGCACGACGCCGTCCACCGGGCTCCGCACGGACAGCGAGGGCTGGATGCGGCGGGTGTGGCGCAGCTCGACCACCTCCTCGTCGCTGAGGCCGAAGAGGGTGAGGAGCTGCACGCGCTCGTCCAGCGCCGCGGCGGCGGCGACGGCCTCGGCGCGCGTGGTGATGAGGCGCCGCTCGGCGATCACGCGCTCGCGGTGCAGCTGCTCGTCGCGGCGCAGCTTCTCCGCGGCGAGGTCATGCGCCGTCACGGCCTGGAGGAAGAGGCGCTGCGCCTCCACCAGCTCGGTGCTGCGGAGCTGCGCGATCACCTGGCCGTGCCGCACGAACTCGTCGGGCGAGACGGTGAGCGTCTCCAGCAGCCCCGCTGCCGGCGCGGCGATGACGCGGAGCTGCTGGGGCGGAACCACCACCACGCCCGGCAGCGCGATCTCGGCGGGGCCGCTCTCCGGCTCGGGGTTGCCCAGCTCGAAGGCGCCGCTGCGCAGCTGCCGCTCGTCCAGCCGGATGAGCACGTCGGATGTGCCGGGCTGCGCGAAGGCAGGCATCGCCAGGGCAAGCAACAGGGGCGCGCAGAAACGGCGCGCGATGGCCAACGGCATCACGATCTCCAAAGCTGACTGTCCCTGTCTCCCCCCGGCGAGCCACGGCCCGGCGCCTGTGGCGCTCTATGCCGATGAACATTAACTATAGGTAATCTATCGGACATTTCAAGCCACCGACTGAATTGGCATAGGTGGGGGAGGCTTTACCCGCGCTGAATGGTAGCTTGCGCGAAACTGAATGGAGCGCGTTCTGCATGATCATCCTCGTCACGGGTGCAACGGCGGGATTCGGCCGCACGATCGCGAAGCGTTTCGCGGCAGACGGGGCGAGGATCATCGCCGCAGGACGGCGGGAGGAGCGGCTCGCGGAGCTGCGCGCGGAGCTCGGCGAATCGGTGTTGCCGCTGGCGCTCGACGTGCGGGACCGCGAGGCGGTGACGAAAGCGATCGAAGCGCTTCCCGCCGGATGGTCGGAAATTGACGTCTGCGTGAACAATGCGGGACTCGCGCTCGGTCTCGCCGGCGCGCAGGAGGCGAGCCTCGACGACTGGGACCGCATGGTCGACACCAACATCAAGGGGCTGATGTACGTCACCCGCGCGGTGCTGCCCGGCATGGTCGCGCGCAACCGCGGCCATGTGATCAACATCGGCTCGACGGCCGGCGAGTTCCCCTATCCCGGCGGCAATGTCTACGGCGCGAGCAAGGCCTTCGTCCGCCATTTCAGCCTGAACCTGCGCGCCGACCTCTGGGGCACGAAGGTGCGCGTGACGGACATCGAGCCCGGCCTCGTCGGCGGCACGGAGTTCAGCAACGTGCGCTTCGGCGACGACGCCAAGGCCGCCGGCGTCTATGCCGGCGCCGACCCGCTGCTGCCCGACGACATCGCCGAGGCGGTGCACTGGGTCGCGACGCTGCCGGCGCGCGTGAACATCAACACGCTGCAGATGATGCCCGTCGGGCAAGCCTTCGGCCCGCTGCGGGTGCACAAGGAATGATGGACCACGCCCCCTACACGCCGCCGCATCCGCAACGCTTCCAGGGCCGCCTTCCGATCACCGAGCTGCTGGCGCGCGCGCGCCGCAGCCTGCTGGAGATCTGGAGCGAGGGCTCCTACCGCACTGAGGTCATCAACACGAAGATCCTCACGCAGCGGCTGATCCTCTTCAACATGCCGGACGCGATCCAGCAGGTCTTCGTCAATTCGGGCACGGTCTTCGAGCGCAAGTCGCCGCAGATGAAGCACGCGCTGGAGGCGCTGCTGGGCGACGGGCTCTTCATCTCCGACGGGCTCGTCTGGAAGGAGCGGCGGCGCGTGGTGCAGCCGGTCACGCATCCCTCGCGCATGTCCGAGCTCACGCCCGTCATGACCGAGGTCGCACAGGAATGGCGCGCGCACTGGGAGGAACGGCCCGACGGCACGCGCTTCGACCTGCTGGCGGAGATGGGGCATTTCACCGCCGAGGTCATCTGCCGCACCATCTTCGGCAGCGCGCTCGGGCGCGACGGCGCGATGCAGGTCGTGCGCTCCTTCGCGAACTACCAGTCGAAGATCGGCAACATGGACCTGGTCTCGCTCTTCGGCCTGCCGGACTTCATCCCCCGCCTGCCCTTCTTCCGCGTCGGCAGCGAGGTGAAGACGATCCACTCCGTGGTGGACGGGCTGATCGCCGACATCCTCGCCGGCCGCGCGGGGCAGAGCTCGCTCATCGCCAGCATGGCGCAGGGCTCGGGCATGAACGCGCGCGCCTTCCGCAACGAGGCCATCACGCTCTTCATGGCGGGGCACGAGACGACGGCGAACACGCTCTCTTGGGCTTGGTTCCTGCTCTCCGAGGCGGATTGGGCGGAGGCGCGCTTCCACGCCGAGATCGATTCCGTGCTCGGCGGCCGCGCGCCCGGCTTCGACGACCTGCCGAACCTGCCCTACACGCGCGCCGTGGTGGAGGAGACGCTGCGCCTCTACCCGCCTGTGCCCATGCTGGTGCGCCGCGCTTCCGAGGATGCTGTCGTGGAGGGCATCGAGGTGCCGAAGGGCGCGGTGGTCGGCGCCTCGCCCTGGCTCGTGCATCGCCACGAGCGGCATTGGGAGGCGCCCAACGAGTTCCGGCCGGAGCGCTTCCTGCCCGGCGCGCCGCCGCCGGCGAAGTACACCTACCTGCCCTTCAGCCTGGGGCCGCGCGTCTGCACGGGGCAGCATTTCGGGCTCTACGAGGCGATGCTGTGCCTGGCCACGCTGGGCCAGCGCTTCCGGCTGCGCGGCATGCCGGGGCAGCGCGCCTATCCCGTCTGCCGGCTGACGCTGCGGCCGGGCGACACGCTGCCGATGGTGCTGGAGCGGCGTGGGTGAAGAAGCGTCTGATCGACGCCTTCGACCGCTTCTCCATCGGCTGGATGCGCCGCGCGCCATGGCCGCTCGCCGAGGCCTATGCGGGGCTGGTGGCGCGCCGGGTGGCGCCGAAGCTCTACACGGCGGCGACGCAGCGCGCGCGCGTGAACTTCGCCCGGCTGCGGCCGGACCTCGAGGTCGAGGCCGCGCTCGCCGAGATGTGGGACAACACGGCGCGCAGCTTTCTCGAGGTGCCGCGCGCGATCCGGCTCTTCGATCAGGGCCGCGTGGAGGTCCTGGGCGCGGAGCACCTGGCGTCGCGCCCGCTGATCGTGGCCGCGCTGCATCTCGGCAACTGGGAGATGGTGGGCCTCGCCATGGTGCGCGCCGGCGCGCCGCCCGTCGCCTTCTACCAGCCGCCGAGCAGCGACTTGCGCACGCGCACCGTGGTGGCCGAGCGCATCAAGGGCGGCGGCCGGCTGCTGCCGCTCGGGCGCGACGCGGCGCGGCCGGCGATGAACGCGCTGCTGCGCGACCGCGACGTGCTGCTGGTCTTCCCCGACGAGCACCAGCATGGCCGCGTCGCGGCGCCGAGCCTGGGCCGCGGGCCGCGCCAGGGCGGCAACATCGAATACGCGGCGCGGCTGGCGCGGGCGACGGGCGCGCCCATCGTGCTGGGCTGGTGCCGGCGCCTGCCAGGCACGCGCTTCCGCGTGGAGTTTCTCCCGCCGCTGGAAGTGCCGCGCACGGCGGACCGCGAGGCCGACGTGCGCGCGGGGACGGCGGCGCTGGACGCGCTCATCGAGCCCATCATCCTCGCCAACCTGCCGCAATGGTTGATGCTGCCGGACTGGAAGCCGGAGGGATAGCACTGCCCGTGGCGGTCATCCCGTCCATTCGACGTTCTGGCCGCGCGTGTCGATATGGAGGAAGCGCCGCGACATATAGGTTCCGATTCCCCCGCGGAATTTGGGATCCGACGCCCGGACCTGCTGCGCCACGCGCCGCCAGATTTCCGGCGTCCCCGCGGCGCAGGTGAAGTCGATGGCGTTGAAGAACAGGTGCCGGCTGTCGTCCTCGCCGTTGATGCAGCTGTTGTAGGCCGGGGACCGGTAGGCCGAGAGGATGCGGATCGGGGCGCCGAGCCGGAGGCGAATCTCGGAGATCATCTGCGCGGTGGCCGCGAGATGGGGCCAGAGCTCCTCCGGCGGCAGCGTGTTGCGGCCCGCGCAGGCGCCGGCCTCGTTCGAGGAGCCGAGCTCCAGGAATTCGTCCGGCTCGAAATGGCTCAGGCCCAGGCCCCGGATGAAGTTCGCGAATTTGGCATGATAGTCGGCATTGCCGGCAGGCGCGGGCGCCAGCGTCAGCACGCCCGGCTCGCCGGACAGGAAGGCTTCCGAGAAGGGCTTCGCCGGGATGGCCACGAACTCGCGCAGATCCGCGGCCGGGACGGCGCCCACCGTGGCCGGCGCGACGTCAAGCTTGAGGAAGCTGGTCTCGGACAGCCCGGCCCCGGCGGCCGCCACGCCGATGGCGTCCTCCAGCTCGGCGGGATTGGCGACAGGCTGGACGGCGCGGCCCGCGAGATAGTCCACGACGCCTTTCGCCAGCGCCTGGCCGATCGCGTCCAGGTAGGCCGTGTCGGCCAGGCGTGCCTCCTCGTCGGCGCGGTCGAGGAAGCTGACCTCCGCAAGGCACCCGGCGGTCGTCGCCAGATGCCGTGAAGGCTTGAGGACGCCCAGCGACTGGGGCTTGAGGCGGGTGGGCGAAAAGGCCTTGTTGCGGTCCTTCAGCCCCGTCGCGGCAAGGACCGCGTCCTGGACGGCCAGGCTCAATCGGCCGGAGGCCACGGAGTGGTTGGTGTGGACGAGCGTTTCGGTGCCCTGGGCGTTGTGCATCTCGGACCCGTTGAAATGCACCGACAGGAAGACCTCGGCTGCCGCGCGCTTCGCGACATCGGCCCTCTCGGCGAGGCCGAGGTTCACATCGGTGTCCCTCGTCAGCGCCACCTTGTGGCCCATGGCGCGCAGACGCCCGGCGGCACGCTGCGAAACCTGGAGGGTCAGCGTCTTTTCCAGCGTTCCGCCCGGCCCGACGGCGTTGTTCCAGCTGGAGTCGCCGGTGTTCTTCGATCCGCCGTGTCCCGGATCGATCACGATCGATGCCATGTTCCGCTCCTCCTTATCCAGATAGTTGGTTTTATATTATTTACAGTATTCAATATAATTAATATATAAATTTACTGCGGGCAATATCAATATCGATATATCCGATGTTTCGGGCGCCGGGATGGATCGATGTGTTGATGTACGCTGCGTTGTCGGCGTTGCGGCTCGCCTCTCGCTGCTTTGTGAAAACCATGATTTGATCGGGTATCCAGCGTCCCGGGGAGGGGATCATGCGTGGCCATGGCGGGCGCCTGCCGGATGCCCTTCGTCATCGTCTGGAGCGCAGCTTCGGCGCCGACCTGTCGGACGTGCGCTTGCATCGCTGCGGCACGGCGCGTCGCGTCGCGGAGGATCTCCGCACGACGGCCTGTGCCGTGGACGGCGCGATCCTGCTGGGCGCGGAAGTCTCCGACGAGATCCTGGCGCATGAGGTCGTGCACCTCCTCCAGGCGCGCCTGTCAGGGACCGCGACGGTCGCCGCCGCGGAGGCCGAGGCGCAGCGTCTCGCCGCCCGCGCGCTCGCCGGCCTGCCCTGCCATGTCGCCGTCCCGGCCGATGGCGCGCTTCCGCTCTGCTGGGAGGAGGCCGGCCACTACTACACGATCTACTACACCGCGCTGGCCTGCGGCCTGCCGAACGACGACGCCATGCGCATCGCCTTCTGGGCGCAGTTCCCCGACGAGGTCTCCGAGCTCGACGCCGTGAAGGCGGGCTTCGACATCCCCCGCGCCGCCGCCGGCCAGGTGGGCGCCTGGGCCTATGAGGACACCGGCATCCGCGACAAGGTCGAGCAGTTCTTCACCGGCCTGAACAACGACATCGTCGGCACCATGGGCCTGCCCATCGGCCACGTCACCTACGTCAAGGCCGAGCCCTACAAGGACCTGCAGGTCAATCTCGACGTGCAGCGGGGGCTCCACTGCCTCACCGGCGCCGACTGGACGCAGGAGACCACGCGCCGGGAATGGGCGAGCGGCAGGGCCGACCTCACCGACGGCTATTTCGAGTTCGGCGTCTCGCTGCACTGCTTCGGCGACAGCTTCGCCCATCGCAACCATGATTCCGGCCGGATGTACCCGACGGTCATCGGCCACGGCATCGAGACGAAGTTCACGCAGATCGCCGGGGACGAGGTGTCGAAGCTCATCCACGCCCATCACACGGACGCGCTGACGCCGGCCCGCCTGCGCGAGTTCAAGGAATACGTGCTGCGGCTCTACGCGCTGATCGCCGCCCGCTTTCCGCAATACCGGGCGCGCTCCGATGCGGGCATGACGGCCTTCACGCTCATCGGCGTCCTCACGGAGCAGCCGGACGCGAATGTCCAGATCGGGCGGATCCGCGCCTCCGCCTCGACCCAGCTGAAGGTCGACATGCATGTCTACCAGCCGGAGACCCAGGAGGACGTCTACTACCTGGAGTTCGGCAACCAGCCCAAGCCGGTGGCGGCCACCTGGCACCATGTGGACCGCGGGCTGAAGCTGGCCCGGCTGTGGAATCCCTGATCGCTCCGGACTGCCGAGAGGGCGATTCGCGGCTTCGGCGATACCGCCTCAGCCGATCGCACTCCGGGATCCGGAGCGATCCGGCGGCTACCGGTTGCCGCCGGTCAGTGTCTGCTGCGCCAGGTGCTCGGAAAGCTTGGCGACGGCCGTGTGATCCTCGCCCTTGCCGAGCATGGAGGCCGCGCTGGCCCACATCTCGCGGCAGAGCGCGGCGAAGGGCGTCGGCACCGCCGCCTCCTTGCCGACCTCCAGCGCGATGGAGAGGTCCTTCACCATCAGGTCGAGCCCGAAGCCGGAATCGAAGCGGCGCGAGAGCACGAACTGCTTGAACTTCTTCTGCGAGGAGTTGGTCATCCCCGTGGAGGCGTTCAGCACGTCCACCATCAGCCCGGGCTCGAGGCCGAACTTCTGGCCGATCAGCAGCGCCTCGATGCCGAGGAGGAAGCCGCCCGCGCTCACCAGGTTGTTCAGCGCCTTCATCGCCTGCCCCGCGCCGATCGGCCCGCAGCGGTGGATGGAGGTGCCCATGGCCTTGAGGTAGGGATCGGCCGCGTCGAGATCGGCATCCGTGCCGCCGGCCATGATGGCGAGCTCGCCCGTCTTCGCGCGCGGCACGCCGCCCGAGACGGGGCAGTCCACCATGCGGATCTTTCGCCCCGACAGCTTCTCCGCGATCTCGCGCGTGCGGGTCGGATTGCCCGAGGTCATGTCGATGAAGAGCGCGCCCTCCGGCAGCGAAGCGGCTACCGCCTCGGCGACGATCGCCACCTCCTTGCTGGTGGGCAGGATGCAGACGAAGGCATCCACGCCCTTCACGGCCTCGGCCGCCGAGGCCGCGGCGTGCCCGCCGACCTCGGACGCGAACTGCGCCGTGCGCTCGGCGGAGATGTCGGTGACCACGACATCGAAGCCGGCCTTGACCAGGTTGGCCGCCATCGGCCAGCCCATGTTGCCGATGCCGGCGAAGGCGACGCGTGCCATGGGGATTACTTCTTCGCCTTCTTCTTCTTCGGCGTCGGCTCGGCCGCGGCGTCCTTGGGCTTCAGCGCGCCCTCGGCCAGCAGCACCTCATGCGCCGCCTTGAAGGCGTCGAGCCCGGCGGGGATGCCGCAATAGGCGGTGGCGTGCAGCAGGGTCGCCTTGATCTCGTCGACCGTGATGCCGTTGTTCAGCGCGCCCTTCACATGCAGCTTGATCTCGGGCGTCTTGCCGAGGGCCGTCAGCATGGCGAGGTTCAGCAGGCTGCGCGTCTTGCGCGGCAGGGTCGGATCGCCCCAGGCCCAGCCCCAGGCGATGGTCGTCGTGGCCCGCTGGAAGGACATCATGAAGTCGTCGGCCTTCGCCATGCTGGCATCGACGTATTCGGCGCCGAGCACGGCGCGGCGGATGGGAAGGCCCTTCTTGAACAGGGCGTCGTCGTCTGCGGGCATCTCTCTCTCCTTATGTCCTTTGCGGATTCGCGCACGCTCGCGCAGGGGCCACGGCCGGTCAATGGGCAGCGGACGGGAAGGGCGCTAGCCTTGCCGGAAATCGACCGGGAGCGGCGCATGTTCTTCGAAGGTTTCACGCTGGAGACGCGGAAAATTGCCGGCCATGCCGTCCGCTTCCGCAAGGGCGGCAGCGGGCCGCCGCTGCTGCTGCTGCACGGCAATCCGCAGACCCATGCCATGTGGCACAGGGTGGCGCCGGAGCTGGCGAAGCGCTTCACCGTGGTCGCCGCCGACATCCGCGGCTACGGCTATTCGGAGAAGCCGCCGGCCACCGCGGACCACATGCCCTACTCGAAGCGCGAGATGGCGAAGGACGTGGTCGGGCTCATGCACGAGCTCGGTTTTCCCCGATTCCAGGTGGTGAGCCACGACCGCGGCGCGCGCCTCGCGCATCGCCTGACGCTGGACCACGCCGAGAGCGTCGAGCGTCTCTGCACCATGGACATCGTGCCGACGCTGCATCACTTCGAGCATGTCGATATGGCCTTCGGGCTCGGCTACTACCATTGGTTCTGGCTGGCGCAGCCGCATCCCGGCCCGGAGACAATCATCGAGCAGGACACGGAGGTCTGGTTCGACATCCACACCTCGCGCGAGCCGAAGGATAAAAGCTTCTTCCATCCCGAGGCGCGGGCGGACTACCTCGCGGCGCTGAAGCTGCCCGGCACGGTGCGCGCCATCTGCGAGGATTATCGGGCTGCCACCAGCATCGACCTGGAGCACGACCGCGCGAGCCGCGCGGCGGGCGAGAAGATCACCTGCCCGCTGCTCGCGCTCTGGGGCGCGAAGGGCAAGATCGGGCAGTGGTACAAGCCGCTGGAGGTCTGGGGGCAGTATGCGAGCGGCCCGGTCAGCGGCCACTCGGTGAACAGCGGCCACTACCTTGCCGAGGAAGCGCCGGGCGAAGTGCTGGCGGCGCTGGAGAAGTTCCTGGGCTGAAACGTGATTCCGCGTTGATTTGTATTTACATTTTTGTAAATATGAGAGGCGGTGATCATTGCCCAGCTTCGCGTGGGATTCGGAGAAGGCCAGGAGCCATCTGAACAAGCATGGCGTGGCGTTCGAGGACGCCGTGCTGGTCTGGTCGGATCCGCTTCACCTGCTTCGCTTCGATCGCATCGAGGGTGATGAGGAGCGATGGCACGCACCCGGGGTGGCTGCGGGCATCGTGCTGCTGCTGGTGGCTCACACCTATCCCGGCGACGATGACGACGCGATCCGGATCGTCAGCGCGCGACACTCTACCAAGGCGGAGCGGAGGGCATATGAAGCTGGCAATTTCTAAGGCTCAACGGGAGCGCCTGGAGCGCCTTGCGGCGATGCCGGACAGCACCATCGACACGACGGACATCCCGGAGGTCCAGGATTGGGCCGGGGCCATCCGTGGCGGCCTCTACAGGCCACGCAAGGAGATCATCACGATCCGGTTGGACGCGGACGTGCTGGCCTATTTCAAGAGCCACGCCGAAGGCGGCAAGGGGTACCAGAGCGAGATCAACCGCGTGCTGCGCCAGCATGTGCAGCGTGCCGCGAAACAGCAAAAGCGAGCCTGAACGCAGCCAGGGCGGAGCATCAACGCACGACCGGATCGCGCGGCTTCTTTCCGTAGGCGCCCAGCACCTCCTCGCACCAGGCGGCGATGCGCAGCAGCGCCGCCTCGCCGCGGGGGCGGCCGAGGATCTGCAGCCCCACCGGCATCCCCGATTCCGTGAAGCCGCAGGGGATGGCGACGATGGGGCAGGCGGTCAGCGTCAGCGTGAAGGTGATCGCGATCCAGTCGATGTAGGAGTCGAAGGCGTGGTTGCCGAGCTGCTCCACGCGGCGCCACTCGGCCGGGAAGGGCGTCGTGATCGCCGATGGGCAGATCAGCGCATCATGCGTCGCGAGGAAATCGATCAGCCGGTGGAACATGCCGACGCGGCCGAGCTCGCCCTTCGCGTATTCGGTCATGGGGAGCGCGGCGGCGCGCTCCACGCTGGAGTGGATCTCCGGGATCACGCGGTCGCCATGCTGCGCGGCCATCGCGCCGAAGCCGGCGAGGTGGTTCACGCCGCGGATTGCGTGAAACACGTCGCGGCCCATGGAGAGGTCGGGCGTGTCGGTGTCGATGCCCGCGCCCGCCATGGCCAGCTTGTCGATCGCCGCCCGCACGACGGCGGCCACCGCCGGGTCCACCGGCGTCACGCCGAGATCCATCGAGAAGCCGACGCGCTCCGGCCTCTTCGGCGTCGCGGCCGCATCGCCGAAGGTGCCCGGCGGGGCGGAGGGCAGGCTGAGCGGATCGGTCCAGACCTCGCCGCTCATCGCGTCCAGCAGCATCCCGCAATCGCCGACGGTGCGGGCGATCGGCCCCAGCACCGGCAGCATCGAGAAGGCCATGCCGCGCCGCGCCCGCGGCACGCGTCCGGGCGAGGGCCGGATGCCGACCACGGAGCAGAAGGCCGAGGGCAGCCGGATCGAGCCGCCGAGGTCGGAGCCCAGCGCGCCCCAGGCCTCGCCTGTCGCGACCGAGGCCGCCGCGCCACCGGAGGAGCCGCCCACCGTCAGCCGCGTGTCGAAGGGATTCCGGGTCGGGCCGAAGAGCGCGTTGATGGTGCTCGCGTTGAAGCCGAATTCCGGCGAGTTGGATTTTCCCAGAGGGATGCCGTCATTGCCCTCGAGCAGCTCCACGACGGGCGCGGAGGTCTCGGAGACATAGTTTTCGAAGAGCAGCGAGCCGCCATTGGTGTGGCGCACGCCCGCGACCTCGTCGAGATCCTTGATCGTGATGGGCAGGCCGGCGAGCCAGTTCGGATCGCCTGCCCGCGCGCCCGTTCCGGCGATGGCCTTCGCTTGTTCCTGCGCACGGTCCAGGCAGAGGATGGGCAGCGCATTCACCGCAGGCTCTACCTCGGCGATGCGGCCGGCCGCGGCCTCCACCAGCTCGGCGGGTGAAACCTTTTTCGCACGCAGCAGCGCCACGGCTTCGCGCGCGGTGAGGTCGATGAGGGAACGATCGTAAGCCATGATTTCAGCCTGCCTTCATCCTTACGCGCCGCCCTGCCACGCCTTCACGCTCTCCAGCGGCCAGAGCAGCATCAGCACGTTGAGGGTGAGGTTGTCGCGGATCACCCAGCCCACGCCGATCTCGAAGACCAGCACCATCGCCACCGTTGCCCAGACCGGCAGCCTTGAGGCGAGGAGGAAGCCGAGCCACATCGCCAGGATGTCGCTCACCGAATTGATCACGCTGTCGCCGAAATAATCCAGCGCGATGGTCGCCTCGCGGTAGCGGTTGATCACCATGTTGGTGTTCTCGGTGATCTCCCACGCCGCCTCGACCAGCGTGGCCATCGCCAACCGTGGCAGCAGCCCCACGCGCGGAAACATCAGATGCAGCGCCCCATAGAAGAGCACGCCGTGGATGATGTGCGAGGGCGTGTACCAATCGGTGAGGTGCTGCGAGTTCTCGGAGCTGTTCACCACCCCGTGCCACAGCTTCACGCTGCCGCAGGTGCAGATGGGCACGCGGCCCATCCAGAGCAGGATGGCCGCCGTGACGGCGACCATCCCTATCAGGATCGCGACCCAGAGGCCTTTGGGAAGGCGATTCAGCGCTTCGGCCAAGATGGCCTCCGCGGATCGCGTTCCGGCGAGATCCTCAGATCAGGAACTCGATCAGGAAGGGCGCATCCTGCGCGAGGCTCTGCGACACGAGGTCCGCCAGCTCCTCCAGCGTCGACGCCGTCGCGGCGCCCACGCCCATGCCGTTCGCCAGCTGCACCCAGTTGATATCGGGGTTGCCGAGGTCGAGCATCTGCATGGCCGTCGGGCCCGGATTGGCGCCGACATTCTGGTACTCGCCGATCAGGATCTGGTACTTGCGGTTGGACAGCACGATCGTGGTGATCGGCAGCTTCTCCCGCGCCTGCGTCCACAGCGCCTGCACCGTGTACATGCCCGAGCCGTCCGCCTGCAGCGAGATCACGCGCCGCCCGCCGCCGCCGATGGCGGCACCTGTCGCGACCGGGAAGCCGTAGCCGATGGCGCCGCCGCGGTTCTGCAGCCAGTCGTGCTTCGGCGCGCAATGCGTCAGCGGCGAGAGGCCGCGGCCGTAGGTGACGGACTCGTCGACGATGATCGACTCCTCCGGCATCAGCGCCGCGATCACCCGCGCCAGGCCCTCGGGCGAGGGCGCGCCGCGCGGCAGCTCGGGCTTCGGGCCGTTGCCCGGCATCTCGACCTTCGGCGCGCCGAGCTCCTCGGCCAGCGCGGTGAGCGCGACCACGGCGTCCTGTTCCTGCCGCGTCAGCACGGTGATCTCGGCCTTCGGCGGATAGTGGATCGACGGGTAGTTCGGATAGCCGAAGAAGCCGACCGGCGCCTTGGAGCCGACCAGGATCAGCTGCTCGTAGTCCTTCAGCCGCGCGATCGCGGCATCCGGCGGATAGGGCACGCGATCGAGCTGCATGCGGCCCTGGCCACGTGCGATCTTGGCGTTGGAGGTCTCGGCCAGGATATGCGCGCCGGTGTGCGCGATGATGCGCTGCGCCTGGAGCTGCGCCGCCTCGGTCAGCGCCGTCGGGCCGCCGAGCAGGATCAGCACGTTCTTCTTCTCGCGCAGCACCTTCGCGGCGTTGCGGATGGCATGCGCCTCGGCCTGCGGCACGGCGGGCACGGGCAGCGCCTCGGCGACCACGCCGTCGTCGTCCCAGCAGGTGTCGGACGGGCAGATCAGCGTCGCCACCTGGCCCGGCGAGGTCTTCGCGGCCTGCACGGCGACGGCCACGTCCTGACCCACCTCGCTCGCCTTGGCCGCGGTGCGCACCCAGGCCGAGACGCCGCGCGCGAAGCCCTCGGTGTCGGCCGTCAGCGGCGCGTCGAGCGGGCGGTGATAGGTCGCCTGGTCGCCCACGCAGTTCACGATGCCCGAATGCGCGCGCCGTGCATCGTGCAGCCCGGCGAGACCGTTGGCGAGGCCCGGGCCGCAATGCAACAGCGTCACGGCGGGCTTGCCCTTGATGCGCCAGTAGCCGTCGGCGGCGCCGGTCACGACGTTCTCCTGCAGGCCGAGCACGCAGCGCATCCCGGGCACGCGGTCGAGCGCTGCGACGAAGTGCATCTCGCTGGTGCCGGGATTCGCGAAGCAGACATCGACGCCGCTCTTCAGCAGGCTATGCACCAGACTTTCCGCACCGTTCACGCGTAACACTCCCTGCTGGGCGGGGGCTTGCGGCCCTCCGTGATTGTCCTATGGACGCCGCGCGCAGCCTGGGCCGAAGATGCCGAATCGGCAAGACGGGGGAAAGCCATGGCGCAGTCGCTGCAGCGCAAGATAGTGCTCTACGGCTTCATCGCCGGCGTGCTCGGCATGGCGGCCTTCCACCAGGGCACGCTGCACATCATGCACCACCACGCCGCGAAGATTCCCGTCACGCTCGACATCTTCGGAACCTTCCCCAGCGCCTACAACTTCGCGCGGACCGGCCCCTTCGGCATGCCCTGGCTCGCCTTCCTGCTGATCCAGGGCGGGCTCTGGGGCATCGTGATCGGCGCGCTGCTGCGCGCGACCGACTTCCCCGACCTGCCCTTCGGCTTCGTCTTCGGCGCGGTGGCGATCACGGCGGTCGAGCTGCTCGTGATCCCGGCGCTGCTGGGCCGCCCGCCGATCACGAGCCCCAACACCCAGCTTCTGGCACGCATGGCCCTGCTGAACGGTGCGCTGGGCTACGGGACGGTGTTCTTCCTGCGGCCCTTCGCCGTGCGCGGGTGAGCCCGCCGCCGACCTTCGGTGTCATCCTGGCCGGAGGGATGTCGCGGCGCATGGGCGGCGGCGACAAGCCGCTGCGCAGGCTCGGCGGGCGGCCGATGCTGGAGCACGTCATCGCGCGCCTCGCGCCGCAATGCGCGGGGCTCGCGATCAACGCGAATGGCGATCCCGCGCGCTTCGCGTCCTTCGGCCTGCCGGTCTGGCCGGACACGGTGCCGGGAAGCCCCGGGCCGCTGGCGGGCATCCTCGCCGCGATGGAATCCTCGCCGCTGCCCTGGGTGGTGACGGTCACGGGCGACGCGCCCTTCCTCCCGCCCGACCTCGTGGAGCGGCTGCATGGCGCGGGGGCGTCGCTGGCCTGCGCGGCCTCGGGCGGGCGGGCGCATCCGCCGGTCGGGCTCTGGCCGCGGCGGCTGGCGGGCGAGCTGCGCGAGGCGATCCTGGACGGCGAGCGGCGGGTCGGCGCCTGGGCTGCGAGGCACGAGGTCGCGACGGTGGAGTGGGAGGGCGATCCCTTCTTCAACGTGAACACGCCGGAGGAGCTGGAGGAGGCCGAGATGATCCTGCGGCGTGGAGGATCGGCGCATGCGTAGGGCGTCCCGGATCTGCCTCGTCCTCGCCGTGCTGCTCGCGGGCTTCGCGTGGTGGGGCCTCCACACGCCGGGCGGCAGCCGGACCTTCGACGAGATGGACGGGATGATCCCCTTCGCGGCCGGGGTGCTGGGCGCGCTCCTGGCCATCTGCGGGATCATCACCTGGGGATTTTCACGCCGCCGCTAGACCAGGGCGCATGATTCAGACCTGCGGCACCTTCGTGCCTTCGGCCATCACGCTTTACGGCAATCCATCCAGGCTCTGCTGCACGGCCGCGCGCCAGGGCGCATCTGCCGGCGCCTCGTCGAGCAGCGCGCGCCAGGTGGCACGCGCCTCCTCTGGCCGCCCCGCCCGCGCCAGCGTGAGGCCCCTGAGGAAGCGCAGCCGCGGATCGGGCTGCGCCGCGATCCCGCGATCGATCCAGGCCAGGGCGCTCTCCGTCTCGCCGCGCTCGATCTCCAGCTCCACGAAGCGGATCGCGAGGCCGAGGTCGAAGCGGGCGTCCAGCGCGCGGCGATAGGCGGCGGAGGCCTCGGCGAGCCGCCCGCGCGTGCGCTCCGCATTGCCGAGCAGGATGAAGCCCTGCCGCCCGGTTTCCGTCGAAGGGTCGGCGTTGCGCAGGCGCTCGCGGAGCTGGGTGATGATGGCGTCGTCGGCCGCGTCCGCCTGGCGGCGCTCGGTCAGCGTGGCCGAGGGCATGCCGGGAAAGCCGCGATCGAGATAGAGGATCACGCCGGCCACGGGGATCAGCATCAGCGCGGCCAGCAGCAGCGGCGAGGCGGCGGCCGCGGAGGCCGGCGCGTCGGCGGTGGGCGCGGCGAGCAGGCGGCGCTGCACCTCCAGCGTCGCCGCCCTGTGCGACGCTTCGTCGAGCCGTCCTTCCGCGCGCTGCGCATCGAGCTCGGCGAGCTGCGCGTGGAACAGCGCGAGGTCGGCCTCGCTGCGGCTGCGCGCGCGCGGCGGGCGCAGCGCGGCCCAGGCGAGCGGCGAGAGAATGAGCGCGGCCGCGAGGCCCAGGACGAGCCAGGTCACGCGCGCGGTTCGCCCGTGGGCTGGGCGTCCGATCGCTTCGGCGGAAGGGCGCCGAGGCGATCGGACGCCAGGCGCTCGGCGAGGCGCGCGCGCTCGGCCTCGGTGAGCTCGGCGGCCGGCGCGGGCTGCCGCCGGCGCAGCCGCCAGACGGCGACGAGCCCGCCGAGCAGCGCCAGCGCGGGCGTGGCCCAGAGCAGCAGCGTGGCGAGCCGGACGGGCGGGCGCAGCAGCACGAAGTCGCCGTAGCGGTCGTGCACGAAGCGGATCACCTCGTCATCCGAGGCGCCGCGCGCGACCTGCTCGCGCACGATGCGGCGGAGGTCGCGCGCGAGGTCGGCCTCGCTGTCCTCGATGGACTGGCTCTGGCAGACGAGGCAGCGCAGCTCGCGCCCGATGTCGCGCGCGCGGGCCTCGGCGGCCGGGTCGGGCAGGCGGTCCACGGGCTGCGCCATGGCGGGCAGCGCCGCCGCCAGCAGCAGCGCGGCGAGAACGGACGCCCGCGCCATCAGGCGCTCTCGAGCGAGCGCAGCAGCGGCAGGATGCTTTCCGTCATCACCTCGGGCGTGACGGGGCCGGCCCAGCGCCAGCGGATGACGCCGTGGCGGTCGAGGATATAGCTCTCGGGCACGCCGTAGACGCCCCAGTCGATGGCGATGCGGCCGGGCGCATCCACGCCGAGCCGCGCGAAGGGATTGCCATGGCGCGTCAGGAAGGTGCGCGCATCGGCCTCGCGGTCCTTGTAGTTGATGCCGAGGATGGGCACGCCCCGGCGCTGCAGCGCCATGAGCTGGGGATGCTCGACGATGCAGGGCACGCACCAGCTGGCCCAGAAGTTCACGATGACGGGCTTGCGGAAGAGCCGCAGGTCCGGCGAGGAGAGCGGCGGCAGGTCCACGCCGTCGAGGCCGGGGAGCGAGAATTCCGGCGGGTTCCTGCCGATGAGCGCGGAGGGCACGCCGCGCGGGTTGAAGCTGCCGTCGCCGAGGCCGCGCAGCATGGCCCAGAAGCCCAAGCCGGCCACGCCGGCCACGGCGAGCGGCGCATAGAGCATCAGCTTCCGGCGCGAGGAACTCTTGCGCGCCTGATTCGGACCTCCAGGCCCTTCGGCCTTCCGGTCATCAGGCGCGGGCGCCACTTCGCTCATGCCGTCACCTCCGCCTCGCGGCGCTTCGCCGCCGGCGCGGCGATGCGCACGCGCCGGTCGCTCAGCGAGAGCGCGCCGCCCAGCGCCATGACGAAGGCGCCGAGCCAGATCCAGGGCGCGAGCGGGTTGTCGTGCAGGCGCAGCACGGCCTGGCCGTCATGCTCCTCGCCGAGCACGGCGTAGAGGTCGCGGGCGAGGTTGGTGTGGATGGCGGCCTCGGTGGTGGTGGTGCGGCCCTGCGGGAAGAAGCGGCGCGAGGGCTCCATGACGCGCACCTCGCGCCCGTCGCGCAGCAGCGTGACGGTGGCGCGGCGCGCGGTGAAGTTCGGGCCGGTCACGTCGCGCACGCCGTCGAGCCGCCACTCGTAGCCGGCGAAGGAGGTGGTGCCGCCGGGCGGGAGCGCGGCGAGATGCTCGGTCGAGAGACCCATGCCGGAAATGCCCAGCAGCGTGACGCCCATGCCCGCATGCGCGATGGCGGCGCCCCAGGCCGAGCGCGGCAATCCGCGCGCGCGGTGCAGCACGTTGGCGAGGCGCGTGCGGCCGAGGCCGGCGCGGTCCGCGATATCCGCTGCCGCGCCGCCGATCAGCCAGAAGGCGCAGGCGAAGCCGAAGGCCGGCAGCACGTGCCATCCCACGAAGGCCAGCGTCAGCAGGAAGGCCGCCAGCGCGAGGCAGGCCGCCCACCAGAGCCGCTGCAGCACGGGCCAGAGCGACGCGCGCTTCCACGGCATCATCGGCCCGATCGCCATGCCCGCGATCAGCGGGAGCGCCAGCGGCGCTACCGCCGTGTTGAAGAACGGCGGACCTACGGAAATCATCTGCCCCGTCAGCAGGTCGAGGAAGAGCGGGTACAGCGTCCCCACCAGCACCACCGCGCAGATCGAGCAGAGCAGGAGGTTGTTCAGCACCAGCGCCCCCTCGCGCGAGACCGGCGCGAAGATCCCTGTCGGCGCCATGGCCGGCGCACGCCACGCGAACAGAAGAAAGGCGCCGGCGATGTAGATGGCCAGCAGGCACAGGATGAACACGCCGCGCGTCGGGTCCGAGGCGAAGGAGTGCACGCTGTTCAGGATGCCCGAGCGCACCAGGAAGGTGCCGAGCAGGGACAGCGCGAAGGCCAGGAGCGCCAGCAGCACGGTCCAGATCTTCAGCGCCTCGCGCTTCTCCACGACGATCGCCGAATGCACCAGCGCCGTGCCGGCGAGCCAGGGCAGCAGCGAGGCGTTCTCCACCGGATCCCAGAACCAGTAGCCGCCCCAGCCGAGCTCGTAATAGGCCCACCAGGAGCCGAGCGCGATGCCGCAGGTGAGGAAGCTCCAGGCCGCCAGCGCCCAGGGCCGCACCCAGCGGCCCCAGGCCGCGTCCACGCGCCCCTCGATGAGCGCGGCGATCGCGAAGGCGAAGGTGACGGCGAAGCCGACATAGCCCGTGTAGAGCAGCGGCGGATGCACCGCGAGGCCGAAGTCCTGCAGCAGCGGGTTGAGCCCGTTGCCGTCCGCCGGCGGCGGCCAGACGCGCTCGAAGGGATTCGACGTGAACAGGATGAAGGCGAGGAAGCCGAGCGAGATCGTCCCCAGCACGGCGATGACGCGCGCCTGCAAGGCCGACGGCAGCCCGCGCCCGAAGCCCGCGACGGCGGCCGAGCAGATGGCCAGCACCAGCACCCAGAGCACCATCGAGCCCTCGTGGTTCCCCCAGGTGCCGCTGATCTTGTAGATCATCGGCTTGGCGGAATGGCTGTTGGCGACGACGTTGGCGACGGTGGTGTCGTTGGTCGCGTAGCTCCAGATCAGCGCGCCGAAGCCCAGCGCGACGGCCAGGAATCCCGCCAGCGCCAGCGGCGCCGCCGATCCCATGAGCCTGGCGTCGCCGCGCTGCGCGCCGACCAGCGGCAGCACCGACTGCGCGATGGCGAGCATCGCCGCCAGGATCAGCGCGAAATGACCGAGCTCAGGGATCACGAGCCGCTCCGCCGCTCCGGCGTCAGCGTGTTCCAGGTGGCGGCCGGCGGAGGCGCGCCCTGCGAGGGGTTCCAGTGGCCCGAGCGCTTCAGCGCATCGGCGACCTCGGGCGGCATATAGGTCTCGTCGTGCCGCGCCAGCACCTCGCGCGCGGCGAAGGAGCCGTCGGGACGCATCATGCCCTGGGCGACCACGCCCTGGCCTTCGCGGAAGAGGTCGGGCAGGACGCCGCTATAGGTCACGGCGATCGTGCTGGCGCCGTCCGTCACGCGGAAGCGCACGGTCGCCCCGCTCCGCTCCACGCTGCCGGCTTCGACGAGGCCGCCGAGGCGGAAGGCGCGGCCGGGCGGCGGCGCCTCGCGGGCGATGTCGCTGGGCGAGCGGAAGAAGACGAGGTTGTCCTGGAAGGCGGTGAGCGTCAGCGCCGTCGCTGAGCCGAGGCCGATCGCGCAGAGCAGCAGGATGTAGAGGCGCCGCTTCTTGCGCGTCATCGCCTTGTCTCCAGCCGCGCGAGCTGGCGCTTCGCCGTGCGGTAACGGGTCACGGACATCGCGGTCAACGCGGCAAAGACGAGCCCCGCAAGTCCCCAGGCGATGCTGACATAGGCCCAATGCGTGGTCACGCCGGCACCTCGGCCCGCCGTGCGGCGGCCATCTGCAAGGCGCGCACGCGGCGCTCCATCACGGCCGCCCGCGTCGCCGCCAGCACCAGCGCCGCGAAGGCCAGGGTGAAGCCCACCGCGCAGACCAGCAGCGGGTAGAGGATGTCCACATGCAGCCCCGGCGCGTTGATCCGGGTGATGCTCGCGGGCTGGTGCAGCGTGTTCCACCAGTCCACGGAGAACTTCACGATGGGCAGGTTCACCACGCCGATCAGTGCCAGGATCGCGCCCATCCGTGCCCCGCGCTCCGGGTCGTCGAAGGCACGCACCAGCGCGGCATGGCCGAGCCAGAGGAAGAACAGCACCAGCACCGAGGTCAGCCGCGCGTCCCAGACCCACCAGGTGCCCCACATCGGCCGGCCCCAGAGGCTGCCGGTGACCAGGCACAGCGCCGTCACGGCGGCGCCGATGGGCGAGAGCTCGCGCGCCGTCAGGTCGGCCAGCGGGTGGCGCCAGATCAGCGACATCACCGACAGCGCGGCGAGGCCGGCATAGCCGCCCATCGCCAGCCAGGCCATCGGGACATGGACGAACATGATCCGCACCGTCTCGCCCTGCTGCCAGTCGGGCGGGGCGTAGGCCAGCCCCCAGGCGGCGCCCCAGCCCAGCACCAGCACGGCCGCGACGGCGAGCACGGGCAGCCAGCTCTCCGTCAGCCGCAGGAAGCGGCCCGGATTGGCGAAGCGGTGCAGCGACCCGCCAGGACGGGGCAGGCTGGCCGAAGGAGAGGTGGCGTCCACGCGCCGCAACATAAGCCCTGACGTCCCCTGTTCAAAGCCGTGGCCGCGGCATGCCGGCCCGGCTGGTCATCCCGATGCCGGCCTGCCGGCCATCCAGGCCCCGGGGCTACCCGGCCGCGGCCCGCCTTCCCCTGATGTGGATCACGGGCCGGCCATTTGCCCGGGTGGGCGATCCGTAAGCCGCTGGCGGCATGCGGGAAACCTGCCTAGGCTGCGGCGCCCGCCCGCAGGATTCCGTCATGGCCGCCCGATCCAAGAAGCTCCCCATCCACCTCGTGAAGTCCGAGCCGGACGCCTTCTCCTGGGACCAGCAGGTCGCCAACGGCGTCGAGCCCTGGAATGGCGTGCGGAACTTCCAGGCCACCAGCTTCCTCAAGGCCATGAAGAAGGGCGACCGCGTCTTCTTCTACCATTCCAACATCGGCAAGGAGATCGTCGGCATCGTCGAGGTCGTCCGCGAGGCCTATCCGGACCCGAACGACGAGACCGGCCGCTGGGTCTGCGTGGACATGAAGGCGATCGAGCCGCTGAAGCACCCCGTCACGCTGGCCGCCATCAAGGCCGAGCCGCGGCTGGAGGGGATCGCGCTGGTCCGGCAGTCGCGCCTCTCCGTGATGCCCATCTCGCCCGAGCATTCCGCCGTGATCCTGGAGATGGCCCAGAAGGGATGAGGGCCTCCACCCTCCGCGAGCTGCTGCGCGACCATTGGCTGATGGGCGCGGTGGCTGGCGCGCCGCTGCTGCTCGCGCTGGCGCCGCTGCTGGATTTTCCCGCCTGGCTCTTCTGGGTCTTCCTGCAGCAGCCGATCTACATGATCCACCAGCTCGAGGAGCATGTCGGCGACCGCTTCCGCCGCTTCGTCAACGAGCGCCTGGCCGGCGGGAAGGAGGCGCTGACCCCGGCGGCCGTGGCCGTGATCAACATCGGCGGCGTCTGGGCGGTGAACGCGGCCTCGCTGCTGCTGGCGGGGCTGTCGCATCCGGGCTGGGGGCTGGTCGCCGCCTATCTGACGGTGGTGAACGCCGTCACGCACATCGCCGCCGGCGTGAAGTTCCGGGCCTATAATCCCGGCCTCGTCACCTCGGTCGTGCTCTTCCTGCCGGCCGGGATCGCCACGCTGGTCCTGGTCTCGCGCGAGCCGGGCGTGGGCGTGGCGGCGCATCTCGGCGCGCTGGCGCTGATCCTCGCCCTGCACGCCGCCATCGTGATCCATGTGAAGCGCCGCGCATGAACGAGTGGCGCACGCTCTGCCGCATCGAGGACCTGCCCGAGGGCGAGTCCCGCGGCTTCGACGCCCCGCCCGGCGGCTTCACCGGCCTCTTCGCCATCCGCCGCGGCGAGCGTGTGCTGGTCTATGTGAACTCCTGCCCGCATGTCGGCCTGCCGCTGGAGCTGGTCCCGCACCGCTTCCTCGACCGCAAGGGCGAGCGGATCGTCTGCGCCGCGCATGGCGCGCGGTTCCGCATCGAGGACGGCGAGTGCGTCTCCGGCCCCTGCATCGGCGACGTGCTGGAATCCGTGCCAGTGCGGATCGAAGACGGGGAAGTCCGCGTGCCGGTCAATGCCGGGCAATAGGCCTGCTCAATCCGGGTTGACCGTTCGTTAACCCGACGGCATCACTATCGCCACGAGGAATGCGCCGGTCCCGAACAACAGGGACGTTCCAATGACTGCCTTCACCCGTCGCGCGCTGCTCGGAACCGGTGCCGCCGCAACCCTCGCCACCCCCGCGCTGGCCTATCCCGACCGGACCATCCGCATCATCTCGGGCTTTCCGCCCGGTGGCCTCAACGACATTGTCTGCCGCGGCATGTCGCAGGTGCTGACGCCGATCCTGGGCGTGACCGTCGTGGTCGAGAACCGCGCCGGCGCCGGCGGCGGGGTGGGCGCCACGGCCGCGGCGCGCGCCGCCCCGGACGGCCACACGCTGTGGATGGGCATCGTCGACACCCAGGCGATCAACATGACCGCCTATCGCAGCCTGCAATACGACGCCGAGCGCGATTTCGCGCCGATCAGCTTCGTCGCCAACGTGCCCTTCGCCTATGTGGTCGGGCCGTCCAAGCCGAACATCCGCGACTTCCGCGGGCTGATGGACGCGGCGAAGGCGGATCCCGGCGGCGTCACCTTTGCGAGCTGGGGGATCGCCTCCACCTCGCACCTCGCGATGGAGCGCGTGATCCGCGAGCAGCATGTCGAGATGCTGCACGTCCCCTTCACCGGCCAGGCGCCGGGCATGCAGGCCATCATGGCGAGCCAGGTGGACTGCATGTCGCTCCCCGCCGGCGGCGCCGAGAGCATGACGCGCGATGCCGGCACGCGCGCGGTGGCGGTGGCGGCGAAGCAGCGCATCGCGCTCTTCCCGAACACGCCGACCATCCTGGAGCTCGGCGGCACGCTGGACAGCGGGCTGTGGAAGGCGATCTACGCGCCGGCCCGCACGCCGCGGCCGATCATCGACCGGCTCAACCAGGCGGTGCGCGAGGCGATGCGGCAGCCTTCCTTCATCGAGGTGCTGCGGACCCAGGGCGCGGTGCCCGAGCCTTCGACGCCGGAGGAGCTGGCGACGATGCAGGCGCGCGAGCGGGCTGCCTGGGCGGAGGTGGTGCGGGCCACGGGCGCGTATATTCAATAACGCCATGTACAGGCTGATCAGCGCGACGCCCTCGCCCTATGCCCGCAAGGTGCGGATCGCGCTGATCGAGAAGGGCATTCCCTTCGAGCTGCAGACCGAGGTGCCGTGGCACGAGGCCACGGCGACGCCGGCCTACAATCCGCTGGAGAAGCTGCCGGTCCTGGTCCTGCCCGACGGCACCGGCATCTACGAGAGCCGCTTCATCCTGGAATGGCTGGAGGTGAAGCATCCCGCTCCGCGCCTGCTGCCCGACACGCCGGAGGAGATCCTCGCCGCGCGGCAGGTTGAGGTGATCGCGGACGGCATCTGCGACGCGGTGGTGCTGCTCTTCTTCGAGCGCCAGCGCGAGGCGCCGAGCGAGCCCTGGATCGCGCGGCAGCGCCGGAAGGTGGAGGGCGGCGTGCGGGCGCTGGCGGAACGCGCGGGGGAGGGGTTCCTGGTCGGCGGGCGATTCGGGCTGGCCGACATCGCGGCCGGCACGGCGCTGCGCTACCTCGCCGTGCGCTTCCAGGAGTTCGACTGGGCGGCGACGTACCCCGCGCTCGCCGCGATGAGCGCTCGGCTGGAGGCGCGCCCCTCCTTCGCGGCCACGACGCCGGTCCCGCAGACCATCACGGAAAAGGTGGTCTGAGCTGTCGCCGAGAGAGCGATTCACAGCTTCGGCGCTTCCGCCTCCGCTGATCGCACTCTACCGCTCGGCCCGCGCCAGCGCGCGCGCCACCGCGGGCGCGCTGCCGAAGAGGGCGAGGACGAACGCCAGCGGCAGCGTCGCGGCATAGCCGACCAGGGCGAAGCCGAAGGCGCCCGTGACGCCGCCGAGGAAGAAGGCGGCCAGCAGCCAGGACAGCAGCCGCAGCTTCGCGCGGTCGGCCAGCACGGCCCGGCCCGGCAGCGTGGGATCGCGGTTCCAGTAGAAGAGCTTGCCGAGCTCGATGCCGATATCGGTCACGATGCCCGTGACATGGGTGGTCCGCATGCGCGCGCCCGAGACCTTGGTGATGGTCGCGTTCTGCAGCCCCATGATGAAGCAGAGCAGCGGCACGGCCGCGACGGCGAAGCCGTGCCAGCCGTGCAGCGCCAGTCCGGCCAGCCCGAAGCCCGCCAGCAATGCGGCCTCCAGCAGCAGGGGCAGCGCGTATTGCTCGCCGCCGCGGTGCCGCCGCGCCCAGTTGATGAGCCAGGCCGAGGTCGCGGCGCCGGCGGTGAAGGCGAGCAGCGCGCCGAGCCCGCCGCCCACCAGCAGCCAGCCCCCCAGCGCCAGGTTGTCGGCCAGGGCCGAGACGATGCCCGACATGTGCGAGGTGTATTGCCCCACCGCGACCAGCGCGCCCGCGTTCACGGCGCCGGCGACGAAGGCCAGCACGAGGGCGAGCAGCCGGTCGGTCGCCTCGCTGCGCTCGGGCGCGACGGCCTCGTGCAGCGGACCCACGGCCTGGATCAGGATGCGGTGATGGAAGGCCGACACGGCTCGTCGTCGATTCCGATGGTTGGATGTGAGCCGTGGAGCGGGCGATGGGAATCGAACCCACGACATTCAGCTTGGGAAGCTGACGTTCTACCTCTGAACTACGCCCGCAAATCAAGACGTTATCGGGCTTTCCGGGAGCCTTCCGGCTCCCTTTCGGCCCTGGGTGCGGAAGTTAGCCCCTGGCCCCGGGCCGTGCAAGGAGACCGGGCGCGGCCGCGATCAGTCGGGCCTGATGTTGGCGCCGCGGATGACCCGGCCGAAGCGCTCGAGCTCGTCGGAGATGACCTGCGCATAGGCCGCTGAGCCCTGGCCATTGGGCACGTAGCCCATGGAGGCGAGCCTCTCGGCGAGCTCGGGCGCGCGCACCGCCTCGCCGAATGCGCCGGCCAGGCGGGCGATGATCGGCGCCGGCGTGCCGGCGCGCGCGGCCACGCCCCAATGCGTGTAGATGTCCACGTTGAAGCCGAGCTCGCGGAAGGTGGGCACATCAGGGAAGGCGGCCGCCCGTTCGGGGCCGGTGACCGCCAGCGCCCGCACGCGGCCTTCGCGGATATGCGGGCCGGCGGCGCTGAGGCCGTTCATCGCCAGGGGCACGTGCCCCGCCACCACGTCGTTCATGGCGGGCCCGCTGCCGCGGTACGGCAGGTGGATCAGGTCGATATGGGCGGCGAGCTTCAGCATCTCGCCGGCCAGATGCACCGTGGAGCCGTTCCCGCCCGAGGCGTAGCTCAGCGTGCCCGGCCGGGCACGCGCGAGTGCCACGACCTCCTGCAGCGTCCGGGCCGGGAAGGCGGCGTTGACGACCAGCACGATCGGCGCGTTGGCCAGGATCTGCACCGGCGTGAAGTCGTGCAGCGTGTCGTAGGGGAGGTTCGGGAAGAGGCTCGGATTGATGACGAAGGTCTGCTCGTTCGCCAGCAGCGTGTAGCCATCGGGCTCCGAGCGCGCGACCATCTCGGTGCCGATGATGCCGCCGCCGCCTGGGCGGTTCTCGATGACGAGCCGTCGCCCGAGCGAGCGGCTCACCACGGGCTCGATGACGCGGATCAGGTTGTCGGTGCCGCCGCCCGGCCCGAAGGGAATGATCACGCGCACGGGCTGCGACGGGAAATCCGACTGGGCGCGCGCCGCCGACAGCGAGAGGCCCAGCGCGGGCATAGCGAGAAGGGGCCTTCGTGTCAGCCATGCCATGGATCGGCCTCGCCTGCGGTTCGCAGCCGCAGCGTATCGCCCGTCATCGCGGGAGGGCAAACAATATAATCAGTGAGGCGCGGCGCTGACTGTGCGTCAGCCGCTGCGCGCCATCAGCCCGCCATCGACCAGCAGCTCCGTGCCCGTGATGTAGCGCGCCTCGTCCGATGCGAGGAACAAGCCGGCATGCGCCACGTCCCAGGCGTCGCCGCGGCGGCCCAGCGGCACGCGCGTCTTCGCCTCCTCCAGCAGCTCCGGCAGGCTCTTGCGCCCCTTCTGCTGGCTGACGCGCACCGCCAGCAGCGGCGTGTCCATCAGCCCCGGGATGATCGTGTTGCAGCGGATGCCGCGCGCGCCGTACTTCACCGCGATCTGCCGCGTGAACTGCACCAGCCCGGCCTTGGAGGCGGAATAGCCGACATGGTCGTGCCCGAGATGCGCGAGGCCTCCGACCGAGCCCACCGTGGTGATCACGCCCGAGCCCTGCCGCACCATGACCGGCAGCACGACCTTCGCGGCCAGGAAGGCGCTGGAGAGGTTCAGGTCGAGCTGGGCCCGGAAATCCTCCAGGCTCATCTCCTCCGGCCCGCCGGGGATCGATCCGCCCACATTGTGGTGGAGGATGTCGATGCGCCCGAAGGTCTCCTCGCAGCGCGCGGCCATGGCGCGCATGTCGGCCTCGCTCGTCACGTCGGCGGCGATGCTGATGCTGGAGCCGCCTTCGCCGGCGATGATGCGGGCCGTCTCCTCGAGCGCGGCCGCGTCGCGGTCCACCAGCGCCACGCGCGCCCCTTCCCGCGCGAAGAGCACCGCCGTCGCGCGCCCGTTGCCCCAGCCCGGCCCGACCGCCCCCGCGCCCGTGACCACCGCCGTCCTGCCTTCGAGCCGCTGCGTCATTCCTGTATCCGATCCTGCTGGGTTGACTGTCCGATCACGGGAAGGAGACGGCCGGCCCGGAAGGCGATGCCTCGCACCCTGGGCGGGCCGGATCCGGGCCCGTGAGAGGCTGCTGCATGATCCGGCCTCAACCTCCTCGCGCGCCGGTCGCGACCAGGATCGGCACCCAGCGTGCCGTCTCCGCCGCCAGGAATCCGGCCAGCGCCTGCGGCCCGCCCGGCATCCCCTGCAGCCCGGCATCCGCGAGCCGCCGCTGCGTCGCCGGCTGGGCCAGCGCCGTGGCGCAGCCCTCCGCCAGCCGCACGATCACCGGAAGCGGCGTCCCCGCCGGCGCGTAGAGCGCCTGCCAGGAGGAGCACGAAAAGCCCGGCACCACGTCGGCGATAACAGGCAGGTCCGGCAGCATCGCCGAGTGTTCGGGCGTCGTCACCGCGATGGGCACCACCTGCCTGTCGCGCGCCAGCGGCGCCAGCAGCGTCTGGCTGTCGATCATGAAGTCCACGCGCCCGGCCGTGAGGTCCGCCACGGCCTGGGGGGTGCCGCGATAGGGCACCACGGTGAAGTCCACCCCCGCCAGCTTCTTCAGCAGCTCGCCCGCGAGATGCGAGGCCGCGCCCACGCCCGAGGTCCCGAAGGTGGCCTTGTCGCCGCGCTCGCGCAGCCAGGCGAGGAAGGACGGCAGGTCGCGCGCCGGGACCGAGGGGTGCACCGTCAGCAGGAAGGGCTGCTGCGAGATCAGCGTGACCGGCGCGAAGTCGCGCGCGGGATCGGGCGCATCGGCATAGAGCGCCCTCATCACCGCATGCGCGGCGCCGTTCACCAGCAGCGTCTGCCCGTCGGCCGGGGCGCGCGCGACGGTCCGCGCACCGATGGTGGAGCCTGCGCCGGGCTGGCTCTCGATCACGATCGTCTGGGTGAGCGCCACGGCCAGCGGCTCGGCCAGGATGCGCGCGGCGACATCGATGATGCCGCCGGCCGCGAAGGGCACGATGATCCGGATGGTCCTCGATTGCGCCAGGGCGGGCGTGGCGAGGAGAGGGGCGACGAGGAGGGCGCGTCGGTGCATGGAAGGGCTCCCGCGGAAAGCTTCGCCCGCATCGTGCCGGAGGCGGCCGCGCGGGGCTAGGGCATGCTCCCCGCCTCAACGCCTCGAAGCCCTGAAAGTGAGCGGAGGCGATCAGGCCAGCGCGATGATCCGCCCTGGCCCGCCCGTTCCACCCAGGATCTTCGGAGCCCCTGCCACGATGGTCGCCCCGGTCACCGGCAGCGCACCGAGATTCGCGACGGCCTCGGCCCCCCAGCGCCCGGCGCCGAGCCAGCCGGTGTGGAAGGCGAAGTCGCGCGAGCCGCCGTGGTCGAGCGAGAGCGTGTCCACCGCCACGCCGGCCACGCCGCGCTCCAGCAGCAGCGGGACGAGGTCCGGCCGGAAGCCGGGGAAGCGCATGTCATTGCGGAAGCGCGGCGTCGCGACATGCGCGTCCCAGCCCGAGTTGAGCGCCAGGCAGGAGCCCTGCGGCAGCCGGCCATGTGCGGCCTCCAGTGCCGCGAGGTCCCCGGGCGTCACCTGGTAGTCCGGCTCGGCCGCGGCCTTGGCGCGGATGTCGAGCACCACCAGCGGGCAGACCAGCGCCTCGACGGCGATGCGGTCCACCGTGGGTCCGTCGGAGAAGTGGAAGGGCGCGTCGAAATGCGTGCCCACATGCTCGTAATAGGCGAGGCGGTTGACGTTGTAGCCGTCCTTCGCACGGGTGAGCGTGAGCTGGATCTCGATGGCCGGCGAGCCGTCGAAGGTCGGGAAATCCGGCCGAAGCGTGTGCGTCAGGTCCACCACGCGGCTGACGGGCGCGCTGCGCAGCGCCTGCGCCCCCGCGGGATGGGCGGAAAGGCCGAGTGTGAGGGCGGCCGCGGCCGTCGCAGCCAGTACGCCGCGCCGGCCCAGCCGGCGCGCCACGCCCTCCATCACGCAAGCATCGCACATGGCGGGATCTCCCTGGTTGCCATGCGGTCAGGTTGCCGGAGCGGCGCCTCCGGCGTCATGCGTTTTCAGCGATACCATTTCGTTGGTAACCACATCACGAGTTCCGGGATGTAGGTGCAGAGCAGCAGCACGCCGATCAGCGGCACCATGAAGGGCAGCACGCCGCGCGCCGCATCCTCGAAGCTGATATTGGCCACCCGCGCCAGGATGAAGAGCACGATCCCCACGGGCGGCGTCAGCAGCCCGATGCAGAGGTTCAGCACCATGATCAGCCCGAAATGCACGGGGTCCACGCCGATATGCTCCATGACCGGCAGCATGATCGGCGTCAGGATCAGGATCGCCGGCAAGGGCTCGATCGCAAGTCCCACCAGCAGGAGAAAGATGTTGGCGATGAGCAGGATCGCCCATTTCTGCTCGGTGATGGCGAGCACGAATCCGACCACCTGCTCGGAGACGCGCGTCGTCGTCAGCAGCCAGCCGAAGATCTCCGAGGCCGCCACGATGAGCAGGATGGTCGCCGTCACCTCCACCGTCTCGAAGCTCACCTTGGCCAGCGCGCGCAGGCCGAGCGTGCGGTAGACGAGGCAGCCCAGGAACAGCGCGTAGACCACGGCGCAGATGGCGCCCTCGGTCGGCGTGAAGGCGCCGGCGCGCATCCCGCCGATGATGATGACGGGCGTGAGCAGCGGCAGGATTCCGCGCGCCAGCGTGCGCCCCAGCTCGTAGAGCCGGAACTTCGCATCCGCGCCGTAGCCGTAGCGGCGGGCATACCAGTAGACCATCAGCATCAGGCACGCCGCGACCAGCAGCCCCGGCACGATCCCCGCCGCGAAGAGCTGCCCGATGCTCGCATTGGCCGAGACGCCATAGACCACCAGGGGCAGCGAGGGCGGCAGCAGCGGCCCGAGCATGGAGCTCGCCGCCGTGATGCCCACCGCGAATTTCGGGTCGTAGCCATGCGCCCGCATGGCGCGGACCTCGATGGTGCCGAGGCCGGCCGCGTCGCCCACCGCGGTGCCGCTCATGCCCGCGAAGACCACGCTGCCCACCACGTTCACCTGGCCGAGCCCGCCGCGCATCCAGCCCACGGCGGCGACGGCGAAGTCGTAGATGCGCTCGGTGATGCCGCCCGTGTTCATCAGCATGCCGGCCATCACGAAGAAGGGCACGCAGAGCAGCGGGAAGCTGTCCACGCCGCCGACCATGCGGTGCACGATCGCGACCAGCGGCACCGAGCCGTCGATGAGCGCGAAGAGAATGGAGGCGCCCGCCAGCGCGATGGCGACGGGCAGGCCGAGCGCCAGCAGCGCGAAGAAGCCAAAGAGCAGGATCGCCGCGGTCACGCGATCACATCCTGCGACTGCGGCGCGTCATGAAAGATCCAGCGCCGGCGGATCCACAGCGCCTCGCGCAGCGCCATCGTCGCGAAGCCGAAGGCCACGGGCCAGTAGACCCAGGCCAGCGTGGCATCGAGGCTGTCCATCGGCATCGTGCCCATGAGCACCGCGACGTCCACGCCGATCCAGGCGCCGAAGATCCAGAAGCCGAGCCGCAGCGCGTCCTGGATCGCCCAGAGCACCTTCCGGGGGCCCATCGGCAGCGCCAACTCCAGCGCCTCCACGCGGATATGCGTGCCGCGGCGCACCGCGCCGGCCGAGCCGATGAAGGTCAGCACGATGAGCAGGTAGCGCGCGGCCTCCTCGGTCCAGGCGACGCTGTCGTTCAGCGCGTAGCGCGAGAAGAACTGCGTGAAGACGAGGATGCCGAGGATCCAGAGCAGGACCAGGCCGATCCAGTCCTCCGGCCCGTAGCTGCGATAGGAGAAGTCGCGCAGGTCGTCCGCGTAGCCGGCCTCACGGCTCTCGGCCACGCCCTCGAAAGGCTTTTCCGACACTCGTCCCCCCAACCCTGAAGATTCTTCGTTGGGCGACACTGTAATGAAGCGGGCAGGGAGTGCGAGCAAATCCTGCGACATCCAGGCATCTGGACAGCGGCCACGCCCCGGCGCATGTCATCCGTGTCACCTGGGTGAGCGCCTATCCGCCCGATCAACCTTGCCCGTCCGCCGAAAGACGGCGGCCGAGCGTTGAGCGGGATCGGGCGCTGAGAGGCGGGACGTCATCCCGCGAGCCCTGGAACCTGATCCGGTTCGGACCGGCGAAGGGAGCGGTGCGCATCCTCGATGCATTCCCATCCCTGCGTCCCCGCGCCGCATGGAGGAAATGGATGGACCGTCGTTCCCTGCTGATGGCGCCGGCGCTGCTTGCCGCGCCGGCCCATGCCCAGACGTCCCGCGCGCGCACGCTGCGCTTCATGCCGCAGGCCGGGCTCGCGGTGCTGGACCCGATCTTCAACCCGACCACCATCGTGACCACGCACGGCTACTGCGTCTTCGACACGCTCTACGGCGCCGACCGGGCGCTGCGCCCGCATCCGCAGATGGCCGCCGGCCACGAGGTCTCCGCCGACGCCCTCACCTGGCGTATCACCCTGCGCGAGGGCCTGCGCTTCCACGACGGCGAGCCCGTCCGCGCGCGCGATTGCGTGGCGAGCATCCGCCGCTGGGCGATCCGCGACGGCTTCGGCCAGGCCCTCATGCAGGCGACCGCCGAGCTCTCCGCCGCCGACGACAGGACCATCGTCTTCCGCCTCGCCCGGCCCTTCCCGGCGCTGCTCGACGCGCTGGCCAAGCCCGGCTCCTCGCCCTGCTTCATGATGCCCGAGCGGCTCGCGGCGCAGCCCGCCGACCGCCCCATCACCGAGGCGGTCGGCAGCGGCCCCTGGAAGTTCCTGGCCGGCGAGTTCGTCCAGGGCGCCCGCGCCGCCTATGTGCGCAACGAGGCCTATATCCCCCGCGACGAGCCCGCCGAGGCGGCCGCCGGCGGCAAGCGCGTGCATTTCGACCGGCTGGAGCTCATCTGGATTCCCGATGGGGGCACGGCCGCCGCCGCGCTGCGCACCGGCGAGATCGACTGGGTCGAGTACCCGCTGCCGGACCTCGTCCCCGTGTTCGAGCGCGACCGCAACACCAGGACGCAGATCTACGATCCCAACGGCTTTCTCGGGTTTCTGCGCTTCAACTGCCTGCACCCGCCCTTCAGCGACGTCCGCGTCCGCCGCGCCATCCGCGACGTGATCGTGCAGCAGGACTTCATGTCCGCCGTCGCCCTGCCGCAGGACTGGCAGGAATGCCACGCCATGTTCCCCTGCGGCCTGCCCAACGTCGTCGAATCCACGCCCGCGACCCGCGGCGAGGCCGCCATGGACCGCGCCCGCGCCGCCCTTCGCGACGCCGGCTATCGTTTGGACGGAGGGGGCGAGCCCATCATCCACATCAACCCCAGCGACTTTCCCGCGGTGACCCAGCAGGGCCGCCTGACGGTGGACCTGATGCGGCGGCTCGGCGTGAACATCCAGGCGGTGGAGAGCGACTGGGCCACCATCATCGCCCGCCGCGCCAACCGGGCGCCGCCCGCGCAGGGCGGCTGGAACCTGCACAACACCAACGGCCCGGCGGCGACCATCGCCAATCCCGCGGTGAGCTGGACCATCCGCATGAACGGCGCCGCGGCCTGGCCCGGCTGGCCGGACGACGCGGCGGTGGAGGAGCAGGTCGCGGCCTGGGTCCAGGCGCCGGACGTGGCGGCGCAGGAGGCGGCGATGAAGAAGCTGCAGGAATTGCTGTGGGAGGCGGTGCCGATCGCGCCGACCGGGCTGTTCCGGCTGAGGACGGCGTTCCGGGCGGATCTCACGGGCGTGCTGCAGGCGCCCAACCCGATGCTGTGGAACCTGCGGCGTATTTAAGAAAAGCGGCTTCGCCTGAATAGCGCCTGGCCTTGTTAAGGCCTGCTTGAATTGGCGCTCGGCTTGAGAGAGGCGCCGCCTCTCTCAAATGCTGTCTCCGCTCGCGACCAGCCCTGGCAGGGAACCCGTTCCCCGCACCCTGAAACCAGCCGAGGCCCGCAGGCCTCAGCCCTTGTGCACGAGGCTCTTCACCTCTTCCAGCGCTTCGCCGAAGCGCCGGTTCAGCACGCCCACGGCCTCGCCGTTGGACTTCTGGATGAGCTCCGCGATCTCCTGCATGTTCGCGACCGCGCGCTCATAGGCCGACTTCATCATCTCGGCCTGCTTGGTCGCCTTGTCCTGCGGCGAGCCGTCGGTGGCCGCCAGGCTCTGCACCGCCTGGCTCATCTCGCTCATCGCCTGCTGCACGATTTCCATGTTGCGCTTGGCCACGGCCTGCGCGCCCTCCATGGCCAGCTTGTTCGCCGTCGTCAGCGCGTCGAGGTTGCGCTTCTGCGCCTCGGCGAGTGCCTGGAAGTCGGGCATGCTCGGCATCTTCATCGAACCGAACATCTTCATGATCTCGTCTGCATTGAAGCCGCTGCCCATGGTGCTCTCCTGACTTGACCTGGTTTCGGAAGCTTCCCTTCCTCAACCTTGCCGTTTCGGTTCAGTTTCGCTGCGAATGTGTGAAAAGGTACCCACCTTCGCAAGGTTCGGCCGCCAGGGTGCCAGCGTCAAACAGGATCGGCCGTCGCGCCGCTTTCGTCGAGCGTCTCGGCCATCGAGGTATCGGCGGCCGGCGCCGGTGCCTCCGGTTCCTTCGGGGCGAAGCCGAACATCCGCGCCAGCCGGTCCGCCCGGTCGAGCGCGCGGTCCAGCGCGGCCATGGTCGCCGAAAGATCGGCGCTCTCGTCCTTCTCCCAGGCGCGCAGCGTCGCCAGCCAGACCGTGCCCAGCCCCTTCGCCCGCAGCAGCCCGGACGGGCCGGTCGCGTCGAGCCCCGCCGCCTCCAGCATCCAGGCCATGGAGGGCAGCATCTTCGTCGAGAGCCAGAGCGCCAGCAGCGGCGCCGTCGGCAGGTCGTGCATCAGCCGGACCACGCCGGCGCGATCCGGCTGCAGCGCGTCGAGCCGGCGCATCAGCACGTCGAAGAGCCGGTCGCGCGCGCTGGCGCCGGGGTCGTCCACCGTGCCTTCCAGCACCATGGCGTCCACCGCGCGCCCATGCGCCTCCAGGATTCCCTGCGGGCAGTCGAAGGCCCGCCGCAGCTCCGCGAGCGGAATGCCCGCTTCGGCGGCAATGCCGCTGAAGGTGACGCCACGCCAGCCGCGATCGGCCAGGACGCGCCAGAAGGCGGGGATGATCGCATCGGGGGAGGTCGAGCCGCTCATGGCAGCAAGATCGGGCCTCGACTCCCCGGGCGCAAGCTAATCCGCCACGATATTCCCGGCGCGGATCACCTCCCGCCAGCGGTCGAGCTCGCCGCGGATCAGGGCCGTGTACTCCGCGGGCCCCATGTTCCCGGGCACCACGCCGATCGCGGCGAAGCGCTCGATCACGTTCGGGTCGGCCAGCGCCGTGCCGATCTCGGTGTTCCAGCGCGCGACGATCTCAGCCGGCACCCCGGCCGGCGCCGAGAAGCCGAACCAGTTGGTCGCGACGACTCCGGGGAAACCCGCCTCGATGAAGGTCGGCACCTCCGCCAGCGAGGCGGGCCGGGTGGCCTCGCTCGTCGCCAGCGGCCGTAGGCGCCCGCCGCGCAGATGCGGCAGCGCGATGGGCAGGCTCTCCATGATGGCCGGGATCTGCCCGCTGATCGTGTCCGTCAGCGCCGCCGCCGAGCCGCGATAGGGCACGTGGGTGAGGTCGATCCCTGCCTCGCGGGCGAGCACCTGACCGATCAGGTGGTTCAGCGTGCCGTTGCCGCCGGAGCCGTAGGTGATCTGGCCCGGCCGCGCCTTCACCTGCGCCACGAACTCCGCGACCGTCCGCGCCGGGAAGTCCAGGTTCACCGCCAGCACGCTGGGGAAGGTGCCGACCAGCCGGATGTGCGTGAAATCGCGCAGCGCGTCATAGGGCGTGTTGCGGTAGAGCACCGGCCCGATGCCATGCGAGGCCGCGCTCGACATCATCACCAGGTGCCGGTCGCCCGGCGCCTTGGCCAGGATGTCCGCCCCCAGCGCGCCGCCTGCCCCGGGACGGTTCTCCACGACGACCGGCTGCCCGAATTTGTTGCCGATGCTCGCCGCGAGGATGCGCGAGAGCGTGTCCGCCGCGCCGCCCGGCGGGAAGTTGATGATCCAGCGGATCGGCCGGTCGGGCCAGCCGGTCTGGGCAAGTGCGGGCGTGGCCAGAGCGCAAGTCGCGCCAAGCAGTATCGCACGGCGGTACAGTGGAGAAGGAAACATCGAAGCCTCGGGAGCGTGGGTTTTCATCATCGCCGGAATCGAGCAAACCTCGTGCCATTAGACCCGGAGTTGTCCTCATATGGAATTCGACCTGCTGCTGCGCCGCGCGCGCCTTGCCGATGCTGCACCCAATGGGCTGGTGGATATCGGCGTGAAGGGCGGCAACATCGCCGCCATCGCGCCCGATCTCGGGCAGGATGCCAAGGAAGTGCTCGATGTCGCCGGCAGCTTCGTCTCCCCCGGCTTCGTCGAGACGCATATCCACCTCGACAAGAGCTGCATCATCGACCGCTGCGGCTGCGCGCCCGGCCGCAACCCGCACCGCGCCATGGAGCGCGTCGCCGCCGTGAAGAGCACCTTCACCGTCGAGGACGTGAACGCCCGCGCGCGGGGCACGCTGGAGCGCGCGATCAGCCACGGCACCACCGTCATGCGCACGCATTGCGAGGTGGATCCCGGCGTCGGCCTGCGCGGCTTCCATGGCGTGAAGGCGCTGGTCGATGCCTACAAATGGGCCATCGACCTCGAGATCTGCGTGATGCCGCAGGAGGGTCTGCTCGACAGCCCCGGCACCGAGGAGCTGATGGTCGAGGCGCTGAAGACCGGCGCCACCGTGATCGGCGCCGCGCCCAATTACGACCGCGACCGCCACGGCCAGATCCGCCGCATCTTCGAGCTCGCGCAGGAGTTCGACGTCGACATCGACATGCATCTCGACAGCGGCACCGATCCGAACGACCTCGACGCGCTGCTGGTCTGCGATCTGACGGAGAAGATCGGCTGGCAGGGCCGCGTCGCCTTCGGCCACGGCACCAAGATCGCCAGCGCCACGCCCGCGCACCAGGACCGCATCGGCAAGCGCATGGCGGATGCCGGCGTCTCGCTCGCCGTGCTGCCGGCGACCGACCTCTTCCTGATGGGCCGCGACCAGGACCACAACATCCGCCGCGGCGTGGTGGATGCGCACCGGATGATGGCGCAGGGCGCGCTCTGCAACATCTCCACGAACAACGTGCAGAATCCCTTCACGCCCTTCGGCGACGCGCAGCTGATCCGCATGGCGAATCTCTACTGCAACGTGATCCAGCGCGGCGACGCGCACGAGCTGCGGCAGGCCTGGGACATGTTCACCACCAACTCCGCGAAGGTGCTGCGCCGGAAGGACTACGGCATCGCCGTGGGCAATCCGGCCGATCTCGTGGTGGTGGACGCGCCGACGCCGGTGGACGCGATCCGCTCCGTCTCGCCGGTGCTGGCCGGCTTCAAGCGCGGGCGGCGGAGCTTCACGCGGCAGCGGGCGGAGCTGCATCCGCCGGCCTGAGGACATCTGGCGGGAACGGCGCATGAGCCTCGCAAGCCTATATGCGCTGCGCGACGGGAAGCTGGCCGGTGCTCGCGAGCTCCGGCTGGCCGGCTGCGGCCTGGCCGAGTTCCCGCGCGAGATCTTCGGGCTGTCCGAGACCCTGGAGGTGCTGGATCTCGGCTTCAACGCCCTGTCCGCCCTGCCCGACGATCTGGGCCGCCTGCGACGCCTGCGGGTCCTGTTCTGCTCCGGCAATCGCTTCGAGCGCCTGCCGTCGGCGCTCGGTGATTGCGCGGCGCTGAGCCAGGTCGGCTTCCGGGGCGCCGGCATCCACGAGGTTCCCGCGGAGGCCCTGCCACCGCGGCTGCGCTGGCTCACCCTGACGGACAACCGGATCGAGACGCTGCCGGCGGCGCTCGGCCAGCGGCCGGCCCTGCGCAAGCTCCTTCTGTCCGGCAATCGGCTGCGGCACCTGCCGGAAAGCCTGGTCGAGGCGACCGACCTCGAATTGCTGCGCATCGCGGCCAACCGCTTCGAGGCGCTGCCGCGATGGATGGGCGCGCACCCGGCATTGGCCTGGATGGGCTGGGCGGGGAATCCCTTCGACCGGATCGCAATTCCCCCGGCGGGCCTCGCGAACTGGCAGGAGCTGGAACTTGGTCCTTTGCTCGGCGAGGGCGCATCGGGACGGGTGTACCGGGTGCTCCGGAAGGCGGAGCGCGAGGGAGTTCCACAGCCCGGCGCGCTCAAGCTCTTCAAGGGCGCGATGACCAGCGACGGCCTGCCCCGGCAGGAGATGGCAGCCTGCCTCGCCGCCGGCGGTCATCCCCAGCTGGTCGGCGCGCTCGGGCGGCTGAGCGGCCATCCCGACGGCCTGGAAGGCCTGCTGATGCCCCTGATCCCGGAGCATTGGCGCGTCCTGGCCGGGCCGCCCAGCCTCGAGAGCTGCACGCGGGATGCGTATGATCCGGGCCTGCGGATGGACGCGCCGGCAGCGCTCCGCATCGCGCGCCGGATGGCTGCTGCCGTTGCTCATCTGCACGGCCGCGGGCTGCTGCATGGCGACCTCTACGCCCACAACATCCTGTGGGACGGATCGACGGGCGAGGCGGTGCTGAGCGACTTCGGGGCCGCGAGCTTCCTGCCGCCCGACGCGGACGAGGTCCTTCAGCGCGTCGAGGTGCGGGCGTTCGGGCTGCTGCTCGAGGAGCTCCTGGCATGTGTCCGGGACGGCGCCGAGGACCTGCCGGTCCTCCATGACCTCCGGACGTGGTGCCTGCAGCCCCTGCCGGCGCAGCGGCCCTCCATGGCCGAGGTCGTCCGGGCCCTGGCCCCGGCATAGACCCCCTCGTTCACTGCGCCGCCAGCACCTCGTCGAAGGCCTCGAGGAAGGCGTCGGCGTGCTCCTGGCGGAACACCAGCGGCGGGCGGAACTTCAGCACGTTGCGGAAGATGCCGGCATTGCTGGTGAGGAAGCCCTTGTCCTTCAGCGCATCGACGATCGCGACGGTCCGCTCCGTGTCCGGCGTCTTCGCGCCATCGTCCCTGACGATCTCGACGCCGAGGAAAAGCCCGGTGCCGCGCACGTCGCCGATGAAGCCGTGGCCCGGCTTCCGCGCGGTCAGCGCCGCCTTCAGGCTGGCCCCGACCTCGGCGACATTCGCGGCGAGATCTTCCCGCTCGATATACTCGATCACCGCCAGCCCCACCGCCGCCTGCAGGGGGCTGGAGGCGAAGGTGTTGAAGTACCGCGTGCGCGCCCGGAACTCGTCCACCAGCGCCTTGCTCGCCGCGGTCGCGGCCAGCGGCAGCCCGTTGCCCATCGGCTTGCCGGTGACCACGATGTCCGGCGTGTAGCCGGTGGTCGTGTAGCCCCACCACGTGCCGGTGCGGCAATAGCCGGCCTGGACCTCGTCGGCGATCACGAGGCCGCCCGCCGCGCGGGCCATCTCGGCCGCCCGCGCCATGAAGCCGGCAGGGATGTCCGGCAGGCCCTCATTGGCCAGGATCGAGCACAGGATCAGCCCGGCGAAGCCTTCGGGGCTGGCCTGGAGGCTGCGGATCGCCTCCTCCAGCCGCGCCAGGTAGGCCTCGCACAGCTCCGCCTCATCAGCGCCCTCGACGATCGGCCGGTAGGTCTCGGGGAAGGGAAAGGAGCGCACCTCCGGGCTGGCATTCTGCCCGAGAGCCAGCCGCGTGAGCTTGCCCACGGCCTCGCTGTTGCCGTGATAGGTGGCGTTGGTGCAGACGATGCCCTGCCGGCCTGTGGCGAACCTTGCCATCCGCAGCGCGACCTCCACCGCCTCGGTCCCCGAGCAGCTGACGATCACGCTCTCGACATGCGGCCCATGCAGCCCGGCGAGACGCTCGCAAAAATCCAGGATGCCCTCGTGGAGATAACGGCTGTGCACGTTCAGCGTGCCCTGCTGCCGCGCCATCGCCTCCACGACATAAGGGTTGCCGTGCCCGATGCAGGGGACGTTGTTGTACATGTCCACGTAGCGGCGGCCGTCGGGGTCGTAGAGATACACGCCCTCGCCGCGCACCAGATGCAGCGGCGTCGTGTAGAACAGGGGCGCGCCGGTCCCGAGGACCTTGTCGCGCCGGACCAGAAGATCGGCAGTCATCGGCAGAAGCTCCTCGATCGCATCAGGCGGGATCGCCGCAGGCATCGCGCAGGGCCCGGACCGTGTCCGGCGCCCGCAGCTCCTGGATCAGGGCCACGCGGCGCCGAAGCAGGTCCGGGGTCATCGTGTAGTGGTCGTTGTCCGGCTGCGCGTGGCGATGATAGCAGGCGAGGGTGGCGCTCATGGCGGCGCGGGTGGCCAGCAGCAGCGGCATGATCGCGATCTCTTCCGGCAGCAGCGGGCTGATCGCGTGGTAGCGGCGCAGCACGTGGCCGGCGGCCTCGGCGATGGGCATGTCGTCGCCATGCTGGCAATAGGCGGCGATCGCGGCGTCGAAGACGATCGCCGTCTCCGCCATGTCGCCGAAATCGATCACGCCGGCGATCGCCGCGTGATCGTCGGGATCGACCAGGATATTGGCCTGGTTGAAGTCGTTGTGGACGACCTGCCGGCGCAGGCGCGGCTGGATCGGCGTCACCCGCGCCTCGAACTCGTCCAGGATCGGCAGCAGGGCCTCGCGCAGCTCGGCGGGGAGCACGCCCGCCACCTCGCGCAGCGCGAGCGCATGCGCGAGGTCCCACACGATGGGCACCGACGTCGCTTCATGCGCGAAGCCGACCAGCGCCGCCTGCAGCCGGGCCAGGAACTCGCCAGCGGCGGCGCGCTGGGCGGCGCTGCGGCGGGACATCCCGACCGGCAGGCCGTCGATCCAGGACAGCAGCCGCACCTGGTAGGCCTTGCCGGAGGCGTCGGCGACGCGCGCCTCCGCGGCCCCGTCCGGCAGGCGCACCACGCGCGGGACGGCCAGATCCGGCGCGGTGCGCGCGATATGATCAAGCGCCCCGAGCTGCATGTCCCGGAAGCGGGCATCCTCGGCCGGATTGGCGAATTTCAGGACGAATTGCCGGCCGTCCCCGGTGCGCAGCCGGAAGTTCGCGTCCCGCTCGCCCCGGAGAGGGCGGGGCTCCGCGCGCAGCCCCCACAGCGACCAGGCCACGTCGCGCGCGGTCTCGAGCCCGATGGCCGGAGGGCGGATCGTCATCACGTCGAAGATCGCGGACGGCACCGTCATCCTTCAGCCTCGTCATCGGCATGTCCGACGGCGAAGCGTCCGGATCGCCTTCAATCGAGCATGCAGGGCCCTGCGGTTCAAGGCGCCGCACGGGCCGTCCGGCCGCCGCCGTCAGGCGATTCCGCTGGGCCGGAAGATGTCCAGACTCCGCGCGGGCGCGGTCGTGACGGCGGGCCCGGCATCCGGCCGCGGCAGCAGCGAGAAGTCGGCGAGGCCTGCCTCCAGCCGGTCCGCCGTGGCCTTCACCGCCGCCGCGACGCCCCCGGCCGAGTAGAAGCCGCCCCGCACATGCAGGTGGTGCCCGATCCCGCGCAGGAAGGCGTCGGTCAGCGCCGCGTCCGGCACCCGGGCCTCATGCCAGAAGCTGTCCAGCCCGTCCTCATGCGTCATCCCCGGCACCCGGTACAGCGCGTCGCCCAGCGCGATGACCGGCTTGCCGAACTGCAGCGCGCGGATGCCGGCGGTGCTGTTCACCGTCGCCACGCCCGTCGCGCGGCGGATGAGCGGGTCGAGCGGGATCGCGTCCACCAGGTGCACCCGGTCCTCGACGCCGACCCGCCGCGCCATGCGCGCGAGCCGCGCCGTCCAGTGCTTCATGCCGGGATCGAGCGGGTGCACCTTCACGGCGAGATGCGCGTCCGGGGGGGCGTGGCGGGCGAAGCTGCGCACCGCCTCGCGCAGCGCCGTGTCCATGTCCGGATAGGGCGAATAGGCCCGGATGGAGTAGTCGTTCTCCATCTGCATCGCGAAGAGGAAGAAGGGCGCGTCCTCCGGCAGGTCCGCGATCAGCGCCTCCGCCCGCCGCCGGGTCCGCCCGCGCAGGACCAGCCGCCAGGCCGTGCCCAGATAGGCCGGGATGATCGGATGGAGCTGGAAGCTCTGGAAATGCGGGAAGGGCCAGAAGGCCAGGTTGGCGAGGTGGAACAGCACGTCCCACCGCGCCTGGGACGGGAAGTGGTCGGCGAAGTACCGCACCTCGTCGATCGGCGGCAGCCCCTCGGCCAAGGCGAGGATGGAGGCCGGGTCGCGCGGGAAGTGCGAGAGGGCGTTGTGGCCGTCGCGCTCGACGATGATCCAGTCGGGCCGGATGTAGCCGAAGTCGGTCGCCGTCACGGCGACGCCGCGCGCCTTGGCGGCCGCGATGGCGATGCGATGGTAGGGCCGCTGCTCGCCCAGCAGGAGGAGATCGGTGACGGCGTGGTCGTCGAGCACGCGCTCGACATGGGCGCGCCATTCGCCGAGACGGCCCTGGAAGTCCTCGACGGAGATGCCCGTCGCCTGGAAGTCCTGCCATTCCCGCTCCGGCCAGAAGAGGCCCTTCCAGAGGAGGCGGTCGCCGAGGCACACGTTGATGCGGTGCACGGCATGCCCGCGCGTCCTGAGCGTCGCGGCGAGGGCCGGGAAGAAGGGGCTGATCGGACCCTGCAGGAAGAGGAAGCTGCGGGGAGGGGTCATTGCGACGCCCTCGGGCGCGTCGCGCCGCAGGCGCGCTGTTCACACGATATGCCGCAGGCGCGCTGTTCACACGATATGCCGCAGGCGCGCTGTTCACACGATATGCCGCAGGCGCGCTGTCCGCACGATATGCCGCAGGCGCGCCGTCCGCACGACGCGCGCGCTCGGCTTCGCCGCGCTGCCGGGGCAACTCCGCCTGTGAAGGCGAGCACGACGCGGCCGGATGCTCCAGGGGCCGGCTCCGTCCGGGCGGGGCGGTCCTCGCCCCTCACCTCCGCCACCCGCCGGCCGGGGCGCGCCAGGCTGCCGTCACGTCGCCGCGGCCCAGCAGCCGGACACCCGCACGCCGGCGCTCGGCCGCGCCGGGCCAGCCGCGATAGGGCAGCGGCTCGGGCGGGGCGGGCGCTTCCTTGCCGGCCTCGATGCGCTCCAGCACCTCCTCGAGCAGCGGCAGCGCCGCGAGGTGCAGCGCCCGTGCCGCCGCGAGGGCCGAGCTCCCCGCCGGCACCGCGACCGCGCGCTGGGCCCAGATGCCGCCGGCGTCGATGCGCGGCACCAGCGCGTGGACGGAGACTCCCGTCGCCCCCTCGGCCAGTCCGAAAAAACCCGGGATCGGCCCGCGATGGCGCGGCAGCAGCGAGGGATGCACGTTGATCCCGCCCCGCACCGGCACGGCCAGCACCGCCGGGCCGAGGATCCGGTCCAGATGGAAGCTCACCAGCAGGTCGGCCCCCGTCTCGCGCAGCGCGGCCTGCATGTCGGCCTCAGCGGCCAGCCGCAGCGTCCGGATGCCGCGCTCGGCGCAGAGGCCCGAGAGCCGCCGCGGCTGCCGCAGCGACGAGCCGAGCGGCGGCAGCAGGTGGTTCACCGCCAGATAGGGCAGGATTCCCGGGCCGGCGCCGCGCAGGGCCCGCCAGGTGGCCCGATGCGCGGCCAGCGGCGGCGAGTGGCCCACCAGCACAAGCCGGTCCGCCTGCCGTTCCGCGAACCGCAGCACCGCCTCGGCGCTTCCCGCGCTCTCCATCGTGAACAGGGCAATCCGCAAACGCTAAGCCGCCTCGCGCGCCACCCGTGACAGGGCCTGTACCGTTTCGTCAATCTCGGCGTCACTGTGCTCGGCACTGAGGAAGAAGCGCAAGCGTGCCTGGCCTTCCGGCACCACGGGGAAGACGATGGGCTGCACGTTGATCCGCAGCTCCAGCAGCCGCTCGGCCGCGCGGGCGGTCGCCACGCTCTCGCCGAGGATGACCGGCACGATGGCCTGGCCCACCGAGCCGCCCGTGTCGAAGCCCGCCGCCCGGGCCTGGTCGCGGAAGCGCCGGGCGACCGCATGCAGCCGCGTCACGCGCCAGGGCTCGGCCTGCATGATCCCCAGCGCGCATTCGGCGGCGGCGGCCAGCGGCGGCGCCATGCCCACGGAATAGACGAAGCCCGGCGCCGTGTGGCGCAGCAGGTCCACCAGCGCATGGCTGCCCGCGATGTAGCCGCCGCAGGAGGAGAGCGTCTTGGACAGCGTCCCCATCCAGATGTCCACCAGGCCCGGATCCACCCCCTGCGCCTCGAAGATGCCGCGCCCCGTCGGGCCCAGCACGCCCAGCGAATGCGCCTCGTCCACCATGAGCCAGGCGTCGTGCTTCCGGGCGACCTCGCTGAAGCGCGCCAGCTCGGGCACCGTGCCGTCCATCGAGTAGTGGCCCTCGATCAGCACCAGCGCCCGGCCGTGGCGGTGCCGCTCGGCGGCGAGCAGGGCCGCCGCCGCCTCCCAGTCGTTGTTGGGGAAGGCCAGCCGCCGCGCGCGGGAGAGGCGCACGCCCTCGGTGGCGCTGTTGTGCACCAGCGCGTCGTGGACCACGAGGTCCTCGGGCCCCAGCAGGTGGCCGATGACGGAGACGTTGGTCGCATGGCCTGAGACCATGACGATCGCCTCCTCGGCCGCATAGTTGGCGGCGAGCGCGGCCTCCAGCGAGCCGTGCACCGGCCGCTCGCCCGAGACGAAGCGCGAGGCGGAGGCCGAGACGCCATGCCGCGCGATGGCCTGCCGCGCGGCTTCCGCGACGCGCGGATCGCCGTTCAGCCCGAGGTAGTTGTAGGAGGAAAAATTCACGTATTCGGCATTGCCGATGACCGTGCGCGCGCCGGCGATGCCCTCATGCGGGCGGAAGAAGGGGTTGGACAGCCCCATCTGCCGGCCCAGCGCGCGGGTCGCCGCCACCTCGCGCGCCGCCGGCAGGGTCGAGAAGTCGCGGGCCGAGGCGGGCGCCACCTGCGCCGCGGCCGGCGCGGACCGCCCGGAGAGGCGGCGCAGCAGCGCAGACCGGTCGGCCTCGGACAGCCCCCGGCCAGCGGTCATTCCGCGGCCTCGCGCGCCGTGGGCACCTGGGCGAGGATGGCGCGGGCGAGCGCGTTCACCGTCAGCTCCTCCGTGACGGCCTGGAGCGGGATCGAGACCGAGAAGCGGCGCTCCAGCCCCGTGCGCAGCTCGATGCTGCCCAGGCTGTCCAGCCCGAGGCGCGGCAGCGGCGTGTCGGCCGGCACGGCGCCGGGCGGCAGCCGCAGGATGCGCGCGACCTCGCGCGCCACCAGCCGGCGCGCGATCTCCAGCCCGGCCTCGGGCCCGGCCTCGGCGATGGCGCGCAGCGGGTCCTCCTCGCCGGCATCGGCGGCGAAGGCGCCGGTGAGCGGGGCGAAGGCGGGCTCGGCCAGCAGGCGCAGGCTGCGATGCGCCGCCTCCCAGTCCACCCGGGCGAGGCCGATGACGGGCAGGCCGCTGGCCAGCAGCGCGGGCAGCGCGCCCAGCGCCTCGGCGGAGCTCAGCGCCGTCGCGCCCAGGCGCTGCGAGAGGGCGGCGGCGTTGGGCGAATCCCCGGCCAGCACGCCGGCATCGGCGATCGGGCCCCACTGCACGGCCAGCGCCGGCCAGCCGGCGGCGTGCCGGCGCCGGGCCAGCGCGTCGAGGGCGGCGTTGGCCGCCACGTAGGCCGCCTGACCCGGGCTGCCGATCGGCACCGTCGCCGAGGAGAAGAGCAGGAAGAGCCGCAGCGCGTCGTCCCGGGTCAGCCGGTCGAGATTCTCCGCGACCGTCGCCTTCGCGGCCCAGACCGCGGCGACCGCGGCCGGATCGAGCCGGGCCGCGACGCCGTCGGCGAAGACCGCGGCGGCGTGGACCACGCCCTCGATCGGCGGCATGCCGGCGCGGATGCCGTCCAGCGCGGCGGCCAGCGCCTCGGGATCGGCCGCGTCGGCGGCGATCATGCGCGCATCGGCGCCGAGCAGCCGGAGCCGCGTCAGCGCCGCCGCGGCGCCCGGCGTGGCGGGACCGCGCCGTGAGACGAGCGCGAGATAGCGGATGCCCTGAGCCGCCAGCCAGCAGGCCGCCTCCAGCCCGAAGCCCGCGGCGCCGCCGACCACGACCACGGTGCCCTTGGGCCGCCAGTCATGGGCCGCGGCCTCGGCGAGCTCGGCCGGCGGGGTGATGACGAGCTTGCCGATATGCCCGCCCGCCTGGAGCTGGCGGAAGGCCTCCTCCGCCTGGCCGGATTCGTAGACGCGGGTGGGCAGCGGCCGGATCGCGCCGTCCTCCAGCCGCGTCGCCAGCGAGGCGAGCATGCGCGAGGCGAGCGCCGGCCGGTGCCGCGCCACCTCGTCGAGGTCCACCGCGAACCAGGCGACGTTGCGCCGCATGGGGCGGAGCGTGACGCGCCGGGCCTCAGCGAAGTCGCGCTTGCCGAGCTCCAGGAAGCGGCCGAAGGGCGCCATCAGTCCCAGGCTGCGCTCCATCGCCTCGCCAGAGAGCGAGTTCAGGCAGACGTCGACGCAGCCCTCGCCCGGCGGGGCGGGCCAGACGGTCCGCAGCCGCTCGGCGAAGCTGCCGTCGCGGCTGTTGAGCGCGACCTCGGCCCCGGCCGCGCGGAGGAAGGCGCGGCGCGCCTCGGTGCCGGCGGTGACGGCGACCCGCGCGCCCGCGGCCAGCGCCACCTGCAGCGCGGCGAGGCCGACTGCGCCCGCGCCGCCATGGATCAGCACGCGCTCGCCGGGCTGGATGCGCGCCAGCCCCTCCAGCGCGTGGATGGCGGTGAGGAAGGCGACCGGCAGGCTGGCCGCCTCCTCCATGCCGAGGCCGCGCGGCAGCGGCGCCAGCGCGGCGGCCTGGGTGATGGCGCGGCTGGCCAGGGCGCGCGGGGCGAAGCCGAACACCGCCTGGCCCGGCCGCAGCGCGACGCCCGCGCCCACCGCCTCGACCACGCCGGCCGCCTCCATGCCGAGGCCGGGGCCCGCGAAGCCGGGCTGCAGGGCCTCCTCGGGCAGCAGGCCCTGGGCCCACATCACGTCGCGGAAGTTGAGGCCGGCGGCGGCGACGCGCAGCAGCACCTCGCCCGGCCCCGGGGCCGCGCGCAGCTCCGGCGCCGCCTCCCAGGCGAGGCTGCCGAGCTGGCCCGGCGCCGCGACCTCCAGCCGGCGCGGGCCGGCGGGCGGCGGGCCCGGCGGCAGGGCGGCGGCCAGGCGGGGCACCAGCCGGCCCGAGGCGGTAAGGCGCTGCTCCGCCTCCGCATCGGCCGGGTTGAGCAGGGCGGCCGCGAGTCGGCTCGCCGCCTCGGCCGGCGACAGCTCGGGCGCGACGTCGTGCCGCTGCGGCCTGAGGCCGGGCATCTCGTTGGCCAGCACGCGGGCCAGCGCCATCTGGCCGGCGGCGGCCAGCCCGCGCTCGCCGCCGCGCGCGACGACGTGGAACTGCGCCGCGACCCCGTCCGCGACGGCGGCGAGATGCGCGAGCGGGACGAGGCTTTCCGCCTCGGGCGCCGGCAGGGCGATGACCGCGGCGCCGCGCAGCAGGCGGGGCGCCGGATCGGCCGGCAGATGCGCGACATGCGCGCCGGCGGCCGCCAGTGCCTCGGCCAGCGCCTCGCCCAGCAGCCGCTGCGTGCCGCTCGCCCAGAGGACGAAGCGCCGCGCCGGCGCGGCGTGCAGGAGCTGGCCGCCGGCGGGCTTGGCGGCGGCGATCAGCGCCGCGTCCCAGGGCAGGGCGGGCAGCGGGATCTGGCGCGGACGGGGCCAGCCGCCGGCGGTCATCACCGCCGTCCAGCCGGCGGCGTCGCGCAGCCGGGGCGCCGACCACCAGCCGGGCGCGAGGCCCTCCGTGAGATCCCAGAAGAGGCCCGGCATGGGCTCGGCCAGCAGCACGGCACCGCCCGGGGCGGTGGCGGCGCGCAGCGCCTCGGCCAGGAGATGCGTGGCGGGCCGGCGCAGCGAGAGGGCGAGGCCGAGCACGAGGTCCGCCGCGGCCGGCGGCGTCGCGTCGACGCCGGGATCCCAGGCGGCGAACTCGGCCTCGGTCCCGGGCGGCAGGGCGGGCGGGCGGGCGCCGGGCAGGTGGGTGACGGTGAGGCGCAGCGCCGCGCCGAGCGGCGCGAGGGCCTGGCGCAGCGCGGGCAGCAGCGGCCCGTCCTCGGCGCCGACGACGAGCACGCGGCAGGGCCGGCCCCGGGGCCAGTCGCGCAGCAGGGCGGCGGCGCTCTCCGCCAGCGCGGCGGCGAGGCGGCGCAGGCTCTCGGCGCCGGTGGGAAGCGTGGCGGGCGCGGTGGGGCGGCCGGCCAGGGCGCCGGGCAGCGCCTCCGCGGCCTCGGCCAGCACCGCCAGCTCCTGCGCCAGGATGGGCTGCTCGAAGAGCACCTGCTGCCAGATGGCGCCGGGCGAGGGCAGCGCGCCGGCATCCGGCCCCAGCGCCCGGGCGCGGGCGCGCAGCGCCTCGGCGAGCGGGCCTTCGGCGGTCTCCGCCCCGGCCGCGAGGCTGGCCGCGACCCCGTGCGCGGCGAGCAGCAGCGCCGCGTCGTCCAGCATCGGCAGGGGCGTGCGGGGCGGCTGCAGCGCGCCGGGGTCGAACGGCGGCGGCGGCTCGGGCCAGGCGGCGGGCAGCGGCGCGGGGCGCCACTCGGTGTGGAAGGCGGGCGCCTCGCCGGCCTGGGCGGGGCGGGGCAGGCGCTGGAAGAGCGCGCCGGTCACCACCGCCAGCGCCGTGCCGGTCGCGTCGCGCAGCACGAGGCCGGCGGTCGCGCCGCGGCGCCCGGCATGCTCCAGCGCGAGGTCGGCCGAGACCGCCAGCGCCGCGCCGCGCCGGGCGGCCACGCGGCCGAAGCGCACCGGCACGAAGCCGGTGCCCTCGGCGTCGCCCTCGCCGCCGAGCAGGCCCAGGAAGCCCTGCATGGCGCCGTCCAGCCGCACGGGATGCAGGTGGAAGCCGGCATCGCCGGGCGCGGCCTCCGGCAGTTCGAGCCGGACCTCGCCGCGGCCCGTGGCGGCATCGGCGCGCCAGCCGGCGACCGGCCGGAAGGCGGGACCGTAGGACAGCCCCTCGCGCGCGGCGCGCGCGGTGAGCGCCGCGGAGTCGCGCCAGGCGCCCCGGGCCTCGCGGATCGGGATCTCGGGCAGGACGGCGAGCGGCGTCACGCGGCCCGTGGCGTGCAGCGTCCAGCCCTCGTCGGAGAGCCGGCGCCGCGCCTCCAGCGTGAAGCCGCCCTCGGCATCCAGCCGGACGCGCGTCTCGCGCGTGACGTCGTCGGCGAGCGGCAGGGCGCGCAGGATGGCGAAGTCCGCGACCTCCAGCGCCGCGGCGGCGCGATGGCGCAGGAAGCCGGCCTCCAGCGCCATCTCCAGCATGGCGGCCGCCGGCAGCACCGGATGGCCGCCCAGCGCATGGTCGGCGAGCCAGGGCTCCTCCAGCGTGTCGATCGTGCGGCGCCACTCCTCGCCCGATTCGGCGCCGACATGGCGGAAGCCGATCAGCCGCCCCTCGGGCACCGCCTCCACCATGCCCTGACTCTCGACGCTGCGGGCGAACCAGTGCGGGCGGAGGGCGAAGGGCGAGGCCGGCAGGTCGCGCGTGGCGGGGCCGGCGAAGCCGGGGGCGCCGCGCGGGTCGGCGCCTTGCGCGGCCGCCTGATCGGCGATGGCGGGGAAGGGATCGGCCGCCTCGGCCATTCCCTCGGCGAGCTGGCTGCGCCGCAGGCTGGGCAGGATCGCCGCCTCCTGCCCGGCCGCGCGCAGGGTGGAGCGCAGATAGCCCTGCAGCACCGCATTGGCGCCGATTTCCAGGAAGACCGCCGGACGCAGCGCCGCCGCGGCGCGCACCGCCGCCTCGAAGCGCACCGGCTCGCGCAGGTTGCGCCACCAATAGGCGGCCGTGCAGGCCTCGCGCGCCAGCGCCTCGCCGCTGACGCTGGAGATCATCGGCACCCGGCTGTCGCCGGCGCGCAGCCCGCGCAGCCCCTGCACCAGCACGTCGCGCACGGGATCCATGGCGGCGGAGTGGAAGGCGTAGTCGAGGTCGAGCGGGATCCAGGTCAGCCGGCGGGCCTCGGCGGCCTCGCCCAGCCGCGCCAGCGCGGCCTCGGGCCCGGCGAGGGTGAGCGAGCCCGGCGCGTTGAGCGCGGCGATCTCCAGCAGTGCCTCCCCGGGGCGGTGGCAGGCTGCGATCAGCGCCTCGGCCTCGGCCACCGTGGTGCCCAGCGCCGCCATGCGGCCGTTCCCGCGCGTGGCCGCCTGCGCCCGGCTGCGCGCGACGATGAGCCGCGCGGCCTGGGCGAGGCTCAGCAGCCCGGCGGCCTGCGCCGCCGCGACCTCGCCGACGGAATGGCCGAGGCAGATGGCGGGCGCGATCCCCTCGGCCGCCAGCGCGGCCACGATGCCGTACTGGATGGCGAAGAGCAGCGGCTGCGCGACCTCGGTGGCGGCCAGCGCCTCCGCTGAGGCCTCCTCGCGCAGGACGGTGGTCACGGACCAGCCGAGATGCGGCCGGAGCGCGGCATCGGCCCGGGCGATCGCCTCGCGGAAGGGCTTGCTGCCGCGCATCTCGGCTGCGGCCATGCCGGACCATTGCGCCCCGTTGCCGGAGAAGACGAAGGCGACGCCGCGCCCGGGGCCTGCGGCGCCGGGGGTGACGCCAGCCGGCGTCTCGCCGCGCCGGTGGGCGGCCAGGAGCTCCGCCCAGCCTTCGCCGTCGCGCGCGCCGCGCAGCACGAGCCGGTGCGGCAGAAGGTCGCGATGGCGGGCCTGGCCGCGGATCATCGCCAGCGCGCGCGGCGCGGGGAGGCCGCGCAGGCGCCCTTCCCAGGCCTCGGCGAGCGTGTCGAGCTGCGCGGCGCTGTGGGCGGAGAGCAGCAGCGGGGGCGGCGCCCCGCGCGGGCCGGATCGGGCGGGCTTCGGTGCCCCGTCCTCGCGGATATCCTCGGCGCGCCCCAGCGCGACGCAGGCATTCGTCCCGCCGAAGCCGAAGCTGTTCACCGCGACGGCGCGGCCGCGGAAGGGCATGGGCGCCGTGGCCGGGACGAGCCCGTGCCGGTCGAAGGGGATCGCCGGATTGGGGATCTCGGCATGCAGCGTGGCGGGGATGCGCCCGCTCTCCAGCACATGCAGGCCCTTGAGCAGGCCGACCAGGCCGGAGGCCGCCTCGGTATGGCCGATGTTGCTCTTCGCCGAGCCGATGGGCAGCGGCGCGCTGCGCCCCGCCGTCGCGGCGCGGGCGATGGCGGCGGCCTCGATCGGATCGCCCGCCGGCGTGCCGGTGCCATGCGCCTCGAAATAGCCGAGCGCCTCCGGCGCCAGCCCCGCGCGGGCCAGCACCTCGGTGATGAGCGCCGACTGCGCCTCGCCATTGGGCAGCGAGATGCCGGTGGTGCGGCCGGCCGCGTTCACGCCGCTCGCCAGGATCACGCCGCGGATGCGGTCGCCGTCGCGCCGCGCGTCGGCGAGCGGCTTGAGCAGCAGCACCACGCCGCCCTCGGCCCGCACATAGCCGTCCGCGCCCGCGCCGAAGGCCTGGCAGCGGCCGCGCTTCGACAGCATCCCCGCCCGCCAGAAGCCCACGAAGGGATAGGGCGAGAGCATGAGGTTCACGCCGCCCACCACCGCCGCGGTGGCGTGCCCGGCCCGCAGCGCCTCGCAGGCGGCGTCGAGCGCGACGAGGCCGGAGGAGCAGGCGGTGTCCAGCGTCATGGCCGGGCCGCGCAGGTCGAAGACATGGCCGAGCCGGTTGGCGGCGATGGAGAGCGCGCCGCCCGTCATGATGTAGCGGTCGGCGCTGCCATTGTCCTGCTGGCGGATGTCCGCGTAGTCGGTGGTGGAGGCGCCGACCCAGACGCCGATCTTCCGGCCGGCGGCCTCGCCCTCGGGCCAGCCGGCATCCTCGAAGGCGCGGCGGGCGAGCATCAGCAGCAGGCGCTGCTGGGGGTCCATCTCGTCGGCCTCGCGCGGGGAGAGGCCGAAGCCGATCGCGTCGAAGCCCGCCACGTCGCCGATGGTGCCGGCGCGGAAATGCAGCGCGCGGCCGACCTCGCCGGGGCGGGGATGCAGGAACCGGGACTGGGTGAATCGGTCGGCGGGGAGCTCGGTGACGGCGTCTCGGCCCTCGTCGAGGAGCTGCGCGAAAGCCGGGAGATCCGGCGCGCCCGGCAGGCGGCAAGCGGCGCCGATGACGGCGATGGGCGCCGAACCATCGTTCCCCCGCCCTCCCGTCAAGCGCGTGCTCATGCCCATCCCGATCCGTCCGCCAAACCCGTCCAGGCTCTCACCTATATGTGTTGCGATGCAATATGATGTGACATCGGATTAACGTATTGCAACCACGAAGAGTATTCCCAGCTATTTATCGCATTTGTCAGGTTTCCGGACAATTTGAACGAAACACCTCGTCGAAGACGTCAGTTTCGCGCCTCCCTTGTCATCAAGGTCTGTCACATGTTTCGGTATCCGGCGACCTGTCCTTCTGGCAAGGCCGTCAGGCGTGCCGGAACAGCGAGGCGGCGGGCACCTCGGATCCGGCCAGGTGTTGCAGGAAATGCTCGACGGCCGAGAAGTGGCGGCCCCAGCTCGGCGCCGTCCATTGCGCCAGGCGGCCAAGCTGCGCCGCCCGGCGGGCGCTGTGCGGCTCGGCCATCTCCAGGATCGTGCGGCGCCAGGCGAGGAAGTCCAGCGGATGCAGGTACTCCGGCACGCCGCCGCCGACCTCGCGCGCCGCCGGGATGTCGGAGGCGATGACCGGCGTGCCCAGCGCCATCGCCTCGGCCAGCGGCAGGCCGAAGCCCTCGACGAAGCTCGGGCAGAGCAGGGCGGTCGCGCCCTGGACGAGATGCGCGACCTCCTGGTCCGGCAGGCGGCCGCATTCCTCGACGAGGCCGCCGAAATTCCCGCGGTCCAGCAGGCGGAACACCTGCTCGTTCTCCCAGCCGCGGCGGCCGATGATCAGCAGGCGCGGCGCGTCCGCCAGGCCCTGGATGGCGAAGTCCCGCCAGATCTGCAGCGCGAGGAGGTGGTTCTTGCGCGGCTCGATGGTGCCCAGCATCACGAAATACGGGTGCGGCGAGGGCGGGCCGCGCCGCGGCGCCGGCAGGTCGAGCCCGAGGCCCATCACGCCCATGGGCGGCAGCGGCTGCTGCCCGCGGATCAGGTGCGACCGCACGCTCTCCGCCACGGTCTCGGTCGTCACCATCACGCCGGCGGCGCGGCGGGCGACCATGTCGAGCTTGGCCACGTGCTGGCGGGTCGCGAGGGGGCGGGTGTATTCCGGATGGGTCAGCGGGATCAGGTCGTGCAGCAGGGGCACGAATCGGGCGCCCAGCGAGATCATGCCGCCGGTCGCGCGCTCGTGGTGCAGGGCGCGGTGGGAGACGATGAGGAAGAGGCTGTCGCCGCGCGCCGCGATCCGCCGCGCGAGCTCGCCGCGGCCCATGCCCCAGAACTTGAAGGAGAGCGCCGCGGCCGCCATGGCGCGGAAGCGCGTGAGCATCCCTTCCTTGCCGGGGAAGACGGCGCGGTCGGCCTCCTGCAGCAGGGCGTGCGCCAGGCTGTCCGGCAGGGCGGCGAACCAGCCCCAGGGCGATTGCGCGACGAAGGTGACGTCCTTGGCGGGAAGCCCGCGCCAATGCCGGGCATGGGCGAACTCGACGCGATCGATCCCGCTGGGCTGACCGGCCCAGGCCAGGCCAAGAAGGCGGGAGATGTCGAGCACGATATGCACGCCGTCACGCTCCTGGGCCGATGGCCGGTTGCGGGTACGCCGGCCGCAAGGCAGGGACACCCGGAAGGTCTTCGTCGCATCCGGCGCCTAGGTTACGCAGCCGGATAATTTGTCTCGGCGACCCTCCTGGGCCGCTCCGCTCCACCGCGCTGCCTTCCGTCCCAGTCAAGGGCGATCTTCCGGCACGGTGGCCCGCCGGGCAAGCCTCAAGACCAGCCCGTCGCCCTCCATTGACACCCACCACCGTTAATTCACGGTTAATGGAGCACCGAGGCGAGAAAAAGGCGAGCGCATGAGCATTTGGCGTCAACCCACCACGCCGGAGGAGATCCAGGCCCGAAGGGGCGACAGCGTGAACACCCTGCTCGACATCGTGATCACCGAGATCGGGCCGGACTTCATCAAGGGCGAGATGCCGGTGGACGGCCGCCACGTGCAGCCCTTCGGCATCATCCATGGCGGTGTCTCGGTGGTCCTGGCCGAGACGCTGGGCAGCCTGGCCTCGCTGATGGCCTGCGAGCCGGGCTTCCACGCCGTCGGCCTCGAGGTGAATGCCAACCACCTCCGGCCCCTCCCCAAGGGGGACCGCGCCTACGGGCTCTGCACGCCGGTCCGGATCGGCCGCAGCGTGCATGTCTGGAACATCGAGCTGCGCCGCGGCGACGGCGAGCTCACCTGCGTCTCCCGCCTGACCACCGCGATCCTCGAGAGGAAGAAATCCGCATGACCACCCGCCCGAAGATCGCCGTCATCGGCACCGGAGGCACGATCAGCTCCATGGGCCGCGGCCCCTTCGACATCGCGGACTACGCGACGCTCGGAAAGGTCATGACCTCGGCGCAGCTCCTGGAGTTCTGGCCGCAGGTGCAGGAGGTCGCGGAGGCTTTCGCCGTGCCGTACAAGGCGGTGGCCTCCACCGCGCTCGGCCCGGCGGAATGGCTGGAGCTGGTGCGCCTCTGCGACGAGACGGTGGCGAAGCACCCGGACATCGACGGCATCGTCATCACCCACGGCACCGCGACGCTGGAGGAGACGGCCTACTTTCTCTCCCTGACGGTGAAGGTCGAGGTCCCGGTCGTGGTGGTCGGCGCGCAGCGGCCTTCGACGGGCCTCTCCTCCGATGCCGGCATGAACCTCGCGAACGCCTGCCGCGTCGCCGGCGACCCGCGCGCCCGCGGCCTCGGCGCGCTGGTGCTGCTGAACGACGAGATCCACGCCGCGCGCGAAGTCACCAAGACCAGCACCAGCCGGCTGCAGACCTTCCGCACCCCGGATTTCGGCGCCCTCGGCCATGCCGATGCCGACGGGATCGCCTGGTACCGCCGGCCGCTGCGCAAGCTGGGCCGGGAGACGGAGTTCGACGTCCGCCAGCGGGCAAGCCTGCCGCGGGTGGACATCGTCTACTCCTATGCGGGCGCGGATGGTGCTGCGGTGCAGGCCTTCGTGGCGGCGGGCGCGCAGGGGCTGGTCTCGGCCGGCTTCGCGCCGAGCTTCGTCACCCCGGCGCTGGGCGAGGCGATGATCGCGGCGATCAAGGCGGGCACGCCCATCGCGGCCAGCACCCGGGCCGGCTCGGGGCGCATGTTCTACACGACGCGGATGCGCGAGGCCGGCTTCGTGAATGCCGACAACCTGAACCCGCAGAAGGCGCGGATCCTGCTCATGCTGGGGCTCACGGTGACGAAGGAGCTGGCGGAGCTGAACCGCATCTTTTCCGAGTACTGACGGCTACGGCTGCGCCACGTCCTCCGGCGCGGCGCCGGCCTGGCCGGCCAGCTGGACGGCCGGGTCCGGCACCTGCGGCGAATCCGCCATGGGCTCCGGCACGGCCCATGGCAGGACAAATCCGACCTCGGCGACCTGCTGCCCGTCCCCGGCGTGGCGGCCGAAGGCCCAGGGCAGGACCAGCGCCAGCACCATGGCCAGGGTGGCGGCCAGGAAGGGCAGGTCGGTCAGGCGCGGGCGGGACGTCATGGCGAGGCTCCAGGGCCGGGTCCGGGGGCTGGAACGCCGGACACCGCGAAGGGGTTTCAACGCCCTCTGCCGTGAGGTGTCCGTGAATCCGGCGTGAGGCACCTCGGACCCCGTCCCGGAAGGATAGCGGGCCGGTTCCGGCGGTCTTGTCCGGATGTGCTCTCAGGATCCGGCGGAAGCCAGCCGCTCCGCCGCGGCCCGCCAGGCGTCCAGCATCGGCGCCGGCCGCCGCGTCGCGCGGTCCATGAAGACGATCACGCTTTCGGCGGCCGCGAAGCGCAGCTCGCCGAGGAAGAGCTCCTGCCGGATGGTGATCGAGCTGTTTCCGACGCGCGAGATGACGCTGCCGATGCGCACCCGGCCGGGGTAGTGAATCTCGGCCAGGTAGTCGATCGTCACGCGCCGCAGCGCGGTGGCCAGCGGGCGCGAGCGCGGCTCGCCCGCCAGTGCGGAGATGATCTCGCCGCGGCCCGCCTCGCAGAGGCTCGCGATCGCGGCGTTGTTCACGTGGCCGTTGAGGTCCGTGTCCTGGATGCGGAGCTTCTCCTCCGTCCAGAAGGGGAACTCCGTCATGGCGTCATTGCGCGCTGAGGCCCCGGTTCGTGACGGTGATCCGGCTCGCGACGCAGACGTTGATCTGCCGGATCTCGGAGGCGCGGCCGTTGTTCCAGACCACGCGGAAATCGTAGTTGCCGGGGTTGTTCAGGCGGTAGCTCACGGAGCGCCCCGGATAGAGGACGTTGGCGCCCAGCTGGTCGGCGCCCCAGCTGCCCAGCGAGGAGTGGCTGAAGTAGAGCTGCTGCACGACGTAGTTGGATTCGTTCACCACGCGGATGCTGGTGTCGCAGACCCGCGTCGGGGCGACGACCACCGGCTGCACGTAAGGCTGCGGCGGCACGCAGGCGCCGAGCAGCGTGGCGCTGGCCAGGGCCGCGATCGCGGTCATTCTCTTCATGCGTATCCCCCTCGTATTCATGCGATGAATCCAGGGTAATGAATCCCGGTCGCCGGGCAAGCAACCGGAGGGCGAATCAGCGGGCCTCGATGCCGAAATTCGTGATGACGATCTGCGTGTTGGTGCAGATGTTCGCGCGCCGCAGCTCCGAGGTGGACCGGTCCGGCCGGACGATGCGGAAATCGTGCGGGCCCGGGCTGTCGGCCCGGAAGTCGCGCCACTGGCCGGGACCGAGGATGTCGTTGCCCAGCCGGTCGCGGCCGAAGGAGGAGAGGGCCGAATCGGCGAAGAAGACCTGGTGCACCGCCCGCGTGCTGCCGTTGGTCACGCGCAGCGTGCCGTCGCAGGCCGGGCGGCGCGCGGCAGCGCCGCCCGCGGGACGGTCGTCCGGCGGTTCGGAGGAGGAGCAGGCGGCCAGCGCGGCGGCGCCGGCCAGGGCCAGGAACCACTTGGTCATCGGATGCTCCTCCCTGGAGATGGGCCTAAGCGCGCCCGGCAGCCTTATCGGCTTCGTACTTGGCCTTGTTCTCGGCATTCGCGGGGTAGAGGCCGGGCAGGGCGACGCCGGCCTCGACCTGGACCATGATCCAGGCCTCCAGCCGCTCCTGCTCCACGCTCTCCTCCGTCACGGCCTCGACGAGATCCTTCGGGATGAGCACGCAGCCATCCGCGTCGGCGACGATCACGTCGCCCGGGAAGACGGCCACGCCGCCGCAGCCGATCGGCTCCTGCCAGCTCACGAAGGTGAGGCCCGCGACCGAGGGCGGGGCCGCGCCGCCGGCGCACCACACCGGCAGGCCCGTGCCGTTCACCCCGGCCACGTCGCGCACCGCGCCGTCGGTCACCAGCGCCGTCACGCCGCGCTTCTTGAGGCGGGCGCAGAGGATGTCGCCGAAGATGCCCGCATCGGTGATGCCCATGGCGTCGGCGACGGCGATGACGCCCTCGGGCATCGCCTCGATGGCGGCGCGGGTGCTGATCGGGCTCGACCAGCTGGCCGGGGTGGCGAGGTCCTCGCGGGCGGGGACGAAGCGCAGCGTGAAGGCCTCGCCCACCAAGCGCACGCCCTGCGCGGCCGGCGAGAAGGGCGCGGCGCCGCGCATCCAGACGTTGCGGAGGCCCTTCTTCAGCAGCACCGTCGTCAGCGTGGCGGTGGTGATCTTTTCGAGCTTGGCCTTGGTGGCGGCGGACAGGGACATGGTCTTCTCCGGGAACGTCCCTTGCCTGTTATGCCGCGGCCCGCGCGGGGTCAACGCGGGGCAACCCGGGCCGGCGCCTGCGGTTCTCCCCGGATGACACCGGGGAAAGACGCCATGCACCGCCGCCGCCTCGCCACCGGGATCGCCGGGGCCGCCCTGCTGCCGGTCCTCGCCGCCGCGCAGCCGGCGCCGAACGTCACCATCCCGGGCGCGCCGGCGGCCGGCGGCCGTCCCGAGCCCTGGCGCGAGGCGCTGTCCACCGGGATCCTGGCGATGGTCACGAGCCAGCTCGCCGCCACCAAGGCGCAGAACGAGCTGCTGAAGAACTTCGCCGGATTCGAGGTGGCCGAGCAGCGCTCGGTGATCCAGGCCATGCAGCTCGCGGGCCTGCCCGTGCCCTCGCAGCTGCGCGTGGAGGGCGAGGATGCGCGGGTGATGCAGCAGCTCGAAGCCGCGTCGGGCGCCGAGTTCGACCGGCTCTACCTGCGCGCCCAGATCGCCGGCCACCAGGAGCTGCTGCGGCTGCACAACGGCATGAAGGCCAGCGGCACGCGGGAGCAGAAGATCATCTCGACGCTGGCCGCGGTGACGGCGGACCAGCACCTGCGCATCCTGCAGGCGATGCAGAACCGTCAGACCTGAAGTCGCGCCGCCGCCTCGGCAGCGACGGCTCCGGGCGCCGCGGCGATGTCGAGGATCAGCGCCTCCTCGTCGGCGCCGGGCGGCTCCAGCGTGGCGAACTGGCTGGCCATCAGGCTCGGCGGCATGAAGTGCCCCTCGCGGGCGCCCTGCCGCGCGGCGATCAGCTCCGGCGCGCCCGCCAGATGCACCACCGAAAGCCCCGGCACCCAGCCGCGCAGCCGGTCGCGATAGGCGCGCCTCAGCGCCGAGCAGGCGATGACGCCGCCCCTCTCCTCCGCCGCCAGCCAGGCGCCCAGCGCGTCCAGCCAGGGCCAGCGATCAGCGTCCGTCAGCGGAATCCCGGCCGACATTTTCCGCACGTTCTCGGGCGGGTGGAAGGCGTCGGCGTCGGCAAAGGGGAGGCCCAGCGCCTCGGCCAGCATGGCGCCGATGGTCGACTTGCCACAGCCGGAGACCCCCATCACCAGGATGTGCTTTTCCAGAATCGGGCGGCTCATTCCTTCCTGGGCTCCAGATGCCCCCCGAAGCCCTTGCGCATGGCGCTGAGCGCCTTGTCGGCGAAGCTCGCCTCCTGGCGCGAGCGGAAGCGCGCGAAGAGCGCGGCAGCCAGCACGGGCACCGGCACCGCCTGCTCGACGGCCGTGTCCACGGTCCAGCGGCCCTCGCCGCTGTCGCTGACATGGCCGCTGTATTCCGCGAGGTCGGGGTCGTAGGCCAGCGCCTGGGCGGTGAGGTCCAGCAGCCAGGAGGAGACCACCGAGCCGCGGCGCCAGGCCTCGGTGATGTCCGGCAGGTCGAGCTCGAAGGGCGCGGCGCGCATGAGGTCGAGACCCTCGGCCATGGCCTGCATCATCCCGTACTCGATGCCGTTATGGACCATCTTGGCGTAGTGGCCGGCGCCGTTCGGGCCGCAATGCACGTAGCCCTTCGACGGCCGCGGATCGCGGGCTTCGCGGCCCTCGGTGGGCAAGGCCGTGCCCTCGCCGGGGACCAGCGCGGCCAGGATGGGGTCGAGCCTGTGCACCACCTGCGCCTCGCCGCCGATCATCAGGCAATAGCCGCGCTTGAGGCCCCAGACGCCGCCGGAGGTGCCGATGTCGAGGTAGTGGATGCCGCGCGCGGCCGCCTCGGCGCCGCGGCGGGCGGAATCCTTCCAGAAGGAGTTGCCGCCCTCGATGAGGATGTCGCCCTCGTGCAGCAGGCCGTGCAGCTCGCGGAGCGTGGCCTCGGTGGCCTCGCCGGCAGGGAGCATGACCCAGACCGCCCGGGGCGAGCTCAGGCTGGCGACGAGGTCGGCGAGGGAGGAGGCGCCCCGGGCGCCCTCGGCGACCAGCGCTGCGACGGCGGATTCGTCGCGGTCATAGGCGACGCCGACATGCCCCGCCTTCATCACGCGGCGAAGGATATTGGCGCCCATCCGGCCCAGGCCGACCATGCCCAGCTGCATCAGTTTCACTCCCCGATTCGCGAATGCTACACGGCAAGCGGCGGGATGCGAGAGGCTTCCGCGCGCCGGGGGAAACGGGATGCTGGAGCTGGTCACGATCCGCGCGCGCCCGGACCTGCGGGGGCAGATCTTCGCCGAGCCGTTCCGCGGCCTCTGGCCGGAGTTCATGCTGCATGACCCGGTGGCGGACCTCTATTTCGGGAATCCGCATTTCGAGCGCTACCTCGACACCGCCTTCGCCGTCATCGACACGGCCGATCCCAGCCGGGCGGTGGGGCGGGCCTTCGCGGCGCCTTTCGTTTTCGGCGAAGACGGCCGGGACGAGCTGCCGGACACGGGCTGGGACGGCGTGATCCGCTGGGCGCATGAGGACCAGGCGCTGGGCCGCCGGCCCAATGCGCTGAGCGCGCTGGAGATCACGCTGCTGCCGGAATGTCGCGGGCAGGGCGCGTCGCGGGTGGTGCTGGACGCGATGCGGCGGCATGCGGGGGCGCTGGGCTACCGCCAGCTCTTCGCGCCGGTGCGGCCGACGGCGAAGCATCTGGAGCCCTTCGCGCCGATGGCCGGATACGTGGCCCGCCGCACGGCGGAGGGGTTGCCTGCCGATCCCTGGCTGCGCGTGCATGCCCGCGCGGGCGGCGAGGTGGTGAAGATCGCGCCGCTGAGCATGGTGATGGCCGGCACGCTGGCGGAGTGGCGGCGCTGGAGCGGGATGCCGCTGGCGGAGTCGGGCGAGGTGGCGGTTCCCGGTGCGCTGACGCCCCTGAGGGTGTCGGTCGAGCAGGATCACGCGGTGTATGTCGAGCCGAACGTCTGGGTGCGGCACACCCCGCTGTAGCGGGCCCTGGACATGGTGAGTTCCCATCCGCTCACCGCATCCTGGTCCAGCTTCCTGCTTTGGCGCGGAATTCAGACCTTCGGCACCTTCAGTCGGCCGGGACGATGCCGGTGGAGCTGTAGGACTGCAGGCAGGCGGCCACGGTTTCCACGCCTGGCCCGGCGCCGTTGCCGCGCTCGCGGCAGACGACGAAGGCCCGGCGGTCACGCTCCTGCCGCGTCTCCGCTGCGGGCTCCTGAGGCGGGGAGGTGACGGAGGCCTGCTCCGGCTGGCGCGGCGGGGCGTCGGCCGGAACATCCTCCTGCCGGCGGGGGGCCGCGTTGGTGGGAACGGTGCTCCTCGCGCGCACGACGGGGCGCCGCCGGTTCTGGATGCTGACGCGCTCGGGCGGCGTCGGTGGGGGCGGAGGCGGCGGCGGCTCCGCCGCGCATGCCGCGAGACCCAGTGCCATCAGCACAGTCATCCACCTCATCCCATGCCCCTTCAACGCACAACGCGTGCCCATGGCCCTCACGCCGCTCCGCCCTCCGGCTTCCCACGATGGGGAAGGATTAGAGCAGCGGGCGGCCGGACGCCACCGCCGCCGGCGGCCCGCCGTCAGGCCTTGGCGAGACGCTCCGCCACCCAATCCGCTCCCTTGAACACGAAGGGATTGATGGCGATCGTCAGGATCGCCGTGGCCAGGATCAGGTCCTGCCCCTCCTCCGGCAGGATCTTCTCCGTCACCGCGAGGCCCGCGAGGATGAAGCTGAACTCCCCCACCTGGGCCAGCGCCGCGCCGATGCTTAGCGCCGCCCGCGGTCCCAGCCCGCGCGATCGCGCGATGGCATAGGCCGCCACGGTCTTGCCGATCAGCACGACCAGGACGGTCGCCGCCAGCGCCAAGGGCTGGTCGCGGATGATGGTGGGATCGAAGAGCATGCCCACCGCCACGAAGAACAGGACGGCGAAGGCGTCGCGCAGGGGCAGGGTCTGCTCGGCGGCGTTCTGCGACAGCGGCGACTGGCCCAGCACCAGCCCGGCGAGAAAGGCGCCCAGCGCGAAGGACACGCCGAAGAGCACATAGGCCAGGTAGGCCACGCCCACCGCCGAGACCAGCGCCGCCAGCGAGAAGAGCTCGTGCGAGCGCTGCCGCCGGACCCAGGCGAGCGCGCGGGGCAGCAGGCGGGCGCCCACCACCAGCATCAGCGTGACGAAGATCGCGACCTTTCCGAGGGTGAGCAGCACGGTCAGCGCCACGCTCTCCGCCTCGCCGAGGCCGGTGACGAGCCCGGCCGGCGTGCGGTCCTGCGTCACGGCGGCCAGCACGGGCACGAGGACGAGCGCGACGACCATCGCCATGTCCTCGACCACCAGCCAGCCGATGGCGATGCGGCCCTGGACGGAGGTCAGCTCGCCGCGCTCGCTCATCGCGCGCAGCATCACCACGGTCGAGGCGACGGAGAGCGAGAAGCCGAAGACGAGGCCAGCGGCGTCGGTCCAGCCCATCAGCCGGGCCAGCCCCCAGCCGAGCGAGGTCGCGCAGAGCATCTGCAGCAGAGCGCCGGGCAGGGCCACGCCGCGGGCATCGGCCAGCTCGCGCGGCGAGAAGTGCAGGCCCACGCCGAACATCAGCAGGATGACGCCCACCTCGGCGAGCTGCTGCGCCAGCGCGATGTCGCCCTCGACGCCGGGCGTGAAGGGCCCGATGGCCACGCCCGCGGCGAGGTAGCCCACGATGGCCGGCAGCTTCGCCGCGCGTGCCGCGATTCCCAGGAAGAGCGCAAAGGTGAGGCCGAGCGCGATGGTGCCGATCAGGCCGGTCTCATGGGGCATCGCGATTCGGCTCTCCTGCTGCCCCTTCGCGCATAAGGGCTCGGCGAGCCCGCGTCACCCTTCGATGAGGTAGCGCGCGGTCAAATGCTCCTGGAAATCCATGGGGTCGAGCGGTTTTCCCGTCGCGGCGCGCAGCAGGTCCTGAAAGCCGAGGCGCGACCCCTGCCCATGCACGTTCTTTCGCAGCCAGGTCAGCAGCGGCGCCATCTCGCCCTCGGCCAGCGCGGCGTCGAGGCCGGGCGTCGCGGCGCGCGCGGCCTTCATGAGCTGCGCGGCCGCCATGGCGCCCAGCGTGTAGGACGGGAAATAGCCGAAGCCGCCGTCGTGCCAGTGGATGTCCTGCAGGCAGCCGCGTGCATCGTCCGGCGGGGTGATGCCGAGGAGGGAATTCAGCCCCTCGGCCCAGGCGCTGGGGAGGTCGGCAATGGCGAGCTTGCCCTCGATCATCGCGCGCTCCAACCGGAAGCGCAGGATGACATGGGCGGGATAGGTCAGCTCGTCGGCGTCCACGCGGATGAAGCCGCGCGAGACGTGGCGCCAGAGGCCGGCGAGGTTCCTCGCGGTGTAGGCCGCCGGATCGCCGCCATAGAGCGCCTGGAGCTGCGGGCCGAGAAAGGAGAGAAAGGCGTCGGAGCGCGAGGCCTGCATCTCCACGATCAGGCTCTGGGATTCATGCGCCGCCATGCCGGCCGCCTCGCCGACGGGCTGGCGGGCGTAGTCCTCGGGCAGGCCGCGCTCGTAGAGGGCATGGCCGGTCTCGTGCAGCACGCCGAGCAGCGCCTTGGCCGGGTCGGACTCGCTGTAGAAGGTGGTGATGCGGACGTCGCTGGGCGTGCCGCCGCAGAAGGGATGCACGCTCTCGTCGAGGCGCGAGTGGTCCGCCTCCAGCCCGATCCGCAGCGAGAGGCGGCGGCACAGCTCGCGCTGCTTCTCCACCGGGAAGGGGCCGGGCAGCGGGAGGGGCGTGCCGCGGCGCGCCTGGATCTCCTCCGCGCGCGGGAGGGCGTCGCGCAGAAAGGCCTCGTAGGCGTCGAAGACGGGCTCGACCTCGGCGGCGGTGACGCCGCGCTGGTAGCCCTCCATCAGCGAATCGTAAGCGGACAGGCCGGTGACGGCCGACAGCGCCTGCGCCGTATCGCGCTGCAGGCGCAGCACCTCCTCCAGATAGGGGCGGACCATGGCGAAATCGGACTTCGCCTTGGCCTCGCGCCAGACCTTCTCGCAGGCGGAGTTGGCGCGGGCGCTGGCCTCGACGAGCGAGGTCGGCAGCGCGGCCGAGCGCAGGTGGCTGTGGCGGATCAGCTCCAGGTTGGCTTCCTGCCACTCGCCCTCGGCGCTTGCCTCGGCGAGGTCGGCCGCCATCTCCGGTGCCGTGAAGAGCTCGTGCGACAGCCCGGCCAGGGCCGCGAGCTGCTCGCCGCGCGCCGCCCCGCCGCCGCGCGGCATCATGGTGCTCGCGTCCCAGTGCAGGACGGCGGCGGCCTCGCCGAGGGCACCGAGTCGCGCCATGCGCTGGGTGAGGCGTTGGTAGGCGGCCAAGCTCATGTCTTGTTACTCATGTCTCGCTCAATCGCTTCCGGGACCAGAGGGCAAAGATCACCACCCAGGCGGCCGCGAGGCCGAACCAGGTGATCGCATATCCCAGATGGGGATTGTTCGGCTCGGGAAACCCCGTGGCCGGATCGGGCAGCGGCCCGCGCGATGGCGCCGGCGTGGAGCCGAGGCCGGAGGGCGCGGCCGTCCCCGCGCGGGGAACGACGACGGCCAGGGCATAGGGCAGCGCGTCCGGAGCCCCGAGCGCGGCGGCGATGGCGCGTGCGTCGAAGGTGTAGAAGCGGCGATGCGCGGGATCGTCGGTGGCGGCGAAGGGGTTTCTTTCTGTCGGGCGGGCATAGCCGCTCACGGTGACCTCGCCCTCGGGCCGCGCGACGTTGCCGCCCTCCATGGGCGCCCAGCCGCGATCGACGAGGAGCGGCGGCGCGCCGGGGCGGTCCAGCACGGCGATCAGGTCGGCGCCGAGGGTGGTGCCGCGCACCTCCAGCCCGAGCATGGCCTCGGCGCCGGGGCGGAAGCGGCCGGTGGCGGCGATGCGGGTGAAGGGCAGCGTGTCGGCGGCGGGTTCGGCGGGCGGCCGCGCCGCGGCGGCCTCCAGCTCGGCGAGGATCCCGAGCTTCCAGTGCAGCCGCTGGATCTGCCAGGAGCCGAGGCCGAGCAGCACGGCCAGGATGGGAAGGGCGATGAAGCTCGGCAGGATGATGCGCTGCCAGGGGATAGGGCGGCTCAAGGAAGGGTGCCCTCTGCCAGGGCGCTGGCGCCCTTGGAAAATCCGGCCGGAAGCGGGACCGGCGCCGCCCGGAGGCGGAAAAAATTCGGGCCGGCAGAGCCGGCCCGAACCATCAATGCTGCGCGATCTCGCCCGCGCCCCACCAGTAGATGGACACGAAGAGGAAGAGCCACACCACGTCGACGAAGTGCCAGTACCAGGCCGCCGCCTCGAGGCCGAAATGCCGCTCCGGCGTGAAGCCGCCGCCCATCGCGCGGAACAGGCAGACCGCGAGGAAGATCGTCCCCACGATCACGTGGAAGCCGTGGAAGCCGGTCGCCAGGAAGAAGGTCGAGGGGTACACGCCCCCGCCGTGGAAGGCGAACGGGGCCTCGGCATATTCCCAGGCCTGGAAGCCCGTGAAGGAGAGGCCCAGCAGCACCGTCAGGGCGAGGCCCTGCACCAGGCCCTTGCGGTCGCCCTCGAGCAGCGCGTGGTGCGCCCAGGTCACCGTGCAGCCCGAGAGCAGCAGGATCATGGTGTTCAGGAAGGGCAGGCTGAAGGGATCGAAGGTGTGGATGCCCGGCGGCGGCCAGATGTTGGCCGTCGAGTTCAGCACGTGCTGCGGGAAGAGGGCGAAGTGGAAGTAGGCCCAGAAGAAGGCCACGAAGAACATCACCTCGGAGGCGATGAAGAGCAGCATGCCGTAGCGCAGGCCGAGGCGCACCACGGAGGTGTGGTAGAAGGGGTTCTTGCTCTCCTTCAGCACGTCCCGCCACCACAGGAACATGCAGCTCAGCACGCCGAGGATGCCGAGGCCGAGGACCCAGTGCACGTTGTTGTGCGCGAAGAGCACGATGCCGAAGAGCATGGTCCCCGCCGCAAAGGCGGTGATCAGCGGCCAGGGCGAAGGATCCACCAGATGGTAGGGGTGCTTGTAGGGGGCGTGCCCCTCGACGTTGCTGGCCATGCTCGATCCTGCGCAGTGTCCTTCCGGCGCGCGTCAGCACCGGCCGATTGCGTCGCACCATCCATGGAAACGCGCGGGGAATCAAGGTGCGCGGGGGTGGATATGCGGTCAGGAACAGGCGGAAAGCCAGCCGGGACGGCGCGTCAGATCAGGGCCGGCACCATCCCTCAAGAATTCGGCCGCACGACGCCCACTCCACCCGACAGCCGGTGCGCCGGTAGCGCGCCGAAGCCAAGGCCGCGGCCGCGGCCGCCCGGCGCTGGAGGGCACAAAAATCAACGTTGGAGGCGCAAGCCTCCAACGTGTTCGCCCGCATTGGCCAGCGCGCCCGCCCGCTCCGCGTCACCCAGGCTGCGGAAGAAGGTGTAGTTGATGGTGATCGTGCGGATGTCGCGCGTCTGCGGATCCTCGGCGATCTTCGGGTCCACCCAGAAGGCGATCGGCATGTCGACCTGCTGGTGCGGCTCCAGCACCTGCTCCTCGAAGCAGAAGCAGGCCGTCTTGTGGAAGTACCGGCCCACGATCTCGGGCGTGACGTTGTAGGTCGAGACGCCGCCGACGGTCTGCCCGGTCAGGTTCCGCGCCTCGTAGAAGGCCATCCCCTCCTCGCCGAGCCGGAGCTGCATCGAGCCCTGCTGCGGGGCGAAGTGCCAGGGCAAAGCGGGGTTCGTGTTGGCGTTGAAGCGGATGGTGACGGACCGCGCCTCGGCCGTGGCGCCGGGGGCGGCCTGGCCCAGCATCGGCGTGCCGCCGTAGCCGGTGAGCTGGCAGAACATGGTGTAGAGCGGCACGGCGGCGAAGGAGACGCCGACCATGAAGACCACGAAGCCCGCCGCGGCGAGGCCGACCCGCTTGTTGCGCTTCGCGACGACGGCCGGATCGGGACGGGGGATCATCGCAGCAGCCTTACCATGGAGATGAGGTAGAACAGCGCCGCGAGCCCCGTGAGCGCGGCCAGGATGGCCCAGTTCCGCCCGCGCCGCCGACGCTCGAAGAGCGTCTTCTCTTCCGGCGTCATGTGAGGATCAGCCGGTCTGCCGCCAGCGCCCCGAACAGAAGGAAGAGATAGAAGATGCTGTACTTGAAGCACTTCTTCGCCGGCGCGTCCCCGGTCAGCGAGACACCCGAGGCGTCCTGCTCGTCGCGCCAGACCAGCCAGGCGTGGCGCAGGAAATTCGCGCCGAGCAGCGCGGCCACGGCGCCGTAGACCGCGGTGTTGAAGCCCATCAGCCAGGGGGCGAGGGTCAGCGGCACCAGCAGGATCGTGTAGATCACCACCTGGCGCCGCGTCTCGCGGGCGCCGGAGATCACGGGGAGCATGGGCACGCCGGCGCGCTGGTAGTCCTGGTGCGCCCAGAGCGAGAGCGCCCAGAAATGCGGCGGCGTCCACATGAAGATCATGGCGAAGAGGACGAGCGGCACGGCGTCCACATGGCCCGTCACCGCGACCCAGCCGATGAGCGGCGGGAAGGCGCCGGCCGCGCCGCCGATGACGATGTTCTGGGGCGTCCGGCGCTTCAGCCACATGGTGTAGATGAAGACGTAGAAGCCGATCGAGCCGGCCAGCACGGCGGCGGCGAGCCAGTTGGTCGCCAGCCCCATCAGCACCACCGAGCCCACCGCCAGCATCACGCCATAGGCCAGCGCCGCATCCGCGCCGATCCGCCCCGTCGGGATGGGCCGGTTCTGCGTGCGCCGCATCACCGCGTCGATGTCGCGGTCGTACCACATGTTGATGGCGCCCGCGGCGCCGGCGGCGATGGTGATGCAGAGGATGGCCGTCGCGGCCAGGATCGGGTGCAGATGCCCCGGCGCCACCGCCAGCCCGATGATCCCCGTGAAGACGACAAGGCTCAGCACGCGCGGCTTGAGCAGCGTGAACCAGTCCCGCACCTCGGAGGCGCCGAGTTGGGCGGAAGCGTCAAAGGGGGCTTGCGCCCCCCCTCCACCGGTTGCCGTCATGTCACTCATATCGGTTTCCGCCAAGCGTCCCGCAATCCGGCGCCCTGCAATCCCGGGCGCGATCGGCCGGCACCCTAAAACAGAACGCCCCCGGCGGGAACCGCCGGGGGCGTTAAGCTGCCCTGATGTAAGCTTCAGGACGGGAAGGCTACCGGATGCGCGGCAGCTCGTCGAAGGTGTGGAAGGGCGGCGGGCTGCTGACCTGCCACTCCAGCGTCGTGGCGCCCTCGCCCCAGTAGTTGGCGCCGGCGGGCACCTTCCGGCGGAAGGTGTCGAACATGACGTAGAAGAAGAACAGGAAGCCCGCCACCGAGACGTAGGCGCCCAGCGACGCGACCAGGTTCCAGCCCCAGAAGGCGTCCGGATAGTCCGGGTAGCGCCGCGGCATGCCCTGGTTGCCCAGGAAGTGCATGGGGAAGAAGGTCAGGTTCACGCCGACGAAGGTCAGCCAGAAGTGGATGCGGCCGAGCTTCTCCGAGTACTGGTACCCGGTCATCTTGCCGATCCAGTAGTAGATGCCGGCATAGATGCCGAACACGGCGCCGAGGCTCAGCACGTAGTGGAAGTGCGCCACCACGTAGTAGGTGTTGTGCAGGATCTGCGTCACGCCGGCATTGGCCAGCACCACGCCCGTCACGCCGCCCACCGTGAAGAGGAAGATGAAGCCGACGGCGAAGAGCATCGGCGTCTCCATGCGGATGGAGCCGCCCCACATGGTCGCGATCCAGGAGAAGATCTTCACGCCCGTCGGCACGGCGATGACCATCGTCGCCGCCATGAAGTAGGCGCGCGTGTCGACGTCGATGCCCGACTGGTACATGTGGTGGGCCCACACGACGAAGCCGACCACGCCGATGGCGACCATCGCGTAGGCCATGCCGAGATAGCCGAAGACCGGCTTCTTCGAGAAGGTCGAGATCACGTGGCTGATGATGCCGAAGGCCGGCAGGATCATGATGTACACTTCGGGGTGGCCGAAGAACCAGAAGAGGTGCTGGAACAGCACGGGGTCGCCGCCGCCCTCGGGCTTGAAGAAGGAGGTGCCGAAGTTGCGGTCGGTGATCAGCATGGTGATCGCGCCGCCGAGGACGGGCACCGCGAGCAGCAGCAGGAAGGCCGTCACCAGCATCGACCAGACGAAGAGCGGCATCTTGTGCAGCGTCATGCCCGGGGCGCGCATGTTGAAGATGGTCGTGATGAAGTTGGCCGCGCCGAGGATCGAGGAGGCACCGGCGAGGTGCAGCGCGAAGAGCGCCATGTCCATCGACATGCCCGGCTGGTACTGGTCGTCCGAGAGCGGCGTGTAGATCGTCCAGCCCGCGCCCGCGCCCTGGCCCACGAACATCGAGCTGCCGAGCAGCAGGAAGGCCGGGACCAGCAGCCAGAAGCTGATGTTGTTGAGGCGGGGGAAGGCCATGTCCGGCGCGCCGATCATGATCGGCACGAACCAGTTGCCGAAGCCGCCGATCAGCGCAGGCATGATCACGAAGAACACCATGATCAGGCCGTGGGCCGAGACGAAGGCGTTCCACATCTGCCCGTCGGAGAAGATCTGCATGCCCGGCTGCTGCAGCTCGAGCCGCATCAGGAAGGACAGGCCGATGCCGATGATCGCCGCGAAGAGCGAGAAGATGATGTAGAGGGTGCCGATGTCCTTGTGGTTCGTGCTGAAGAACCAGCGGCTCACAAAGCCCGGCGTGTGGTGTTCGTGATCGTCATGCCCATGCGCATCGGCAGAATATGCCATGTCCGGGATCGCCTTTCCTGTTCAGTATCCCGTCCGCGGACGGGTGAAGCTGATCTGTGTCTGAACCTTGGGACCGCGCGTCACTGACGCGCGGCGAGCTGAACCGTGTCGGCCCCAGGGGCGGAAGCGGGGGCGGCGGCCATGGGAGCCGGGGCGGACGCCGCGCCGGTCGAGTCGGCGAAGCGCGTGCGGGCGCTCGCCACCCAGGCGTCGAACTCGGCCTGCGGGACGGCACGGACCACGATCGGCATGTAGGCGTGGTTGTTGCCGCAGATCTGGTTGCACTGGCCGTAGAAGGTGCCGGTGTGGTCGGCGCGCATCCAGGTCTCGATCGTCCGGCCCGGGATGGCGTAGCGCTGCACGCCGAGCGAGGGCACGAAGAAGCTGTGGATCACGTCCTGGCCGTGCGTGATGACGCGCACCGTGCTGTTCACCGGGATCACCAGCGGCTCGTCCACATCGAGGTTGCGCAGCTGGCCGGGCTTCAGGTCGGCCTCGGCGAGCATGCGGCTGTCGAAGTTGAAGTTGCCGTTGTCCGGGAAGGCGTAGTTCCAGTACCACTGGCGGCCGGTCACGTTGATGGTGAGGTCGGCGTCGCGGGCGCGGTCCTCGTAGTAGATCAGCCGGAAGGACGGGATCGCGATCACCAGCAGGATCAGCACCGGGATGACCGTCCAGGCGATCTCCAGCACGGTATTATGGCTGTTCTGCGAGGGGACCGGGTTGGCCTTGGCGTTGTACTTCCAGATGCACCAGGCCAGCAGCGCCGCCACGAAGATCGTGATGATGACGATGATCCAGAGCAGCAGGTCGTTGAAGTCGTGGATGCGCTCCTTGATGGGGCCGGCCGCGGCCTGCAGGCCGATGCCCCAGTTGTGGGGCGCGCCCACCATGTCCTGGGCCTGAGCCGAGAGACTTGCCGCAGAAACGCTCGCTGCCGCGAGCATCGCCAATCCGAGATTCCGTCCGATACGCCCGATCACGCCGTCGCACCCTGCCTTCAACTGGAGGCGACGCCCGGGAGGGGGCCGCCCGGCAACCCCATCGGCCGCCAATTTCGAGCGTATCGCGTCCGTTCGCCCCAAGGGAACCCGGGAGGGAGGCCCAAGGGGAGCCAGTGGGGCAAATGGCGCCGCGCCGCGCCCGGACCATAGAAGCTGGAAAAAGCCGCCACAAGCCTCGCTGCACCGCGGGAACATTGAATTTCCGCGAATTCAGCCGGCTTCAATCAGCTCGCTCTCGCCGCCCTCGGCGACGTGGTCGACCATGTCGGTCAGCATGGAGCGGATGTGGGGATCGCCGACCATGTAGAAGACCTGCCGGCCGCGCCGGTCGGCCTGGAGCAGGCGCGCGGCGCGCAGCAGCCGCAGGTGATGCGAGACCAGGCTGGGCGAGATGGACAGCATCTCCGCCGTGGCGCCGACGGAGACGGGCTGATCCAGGCAGGCGAGGATGATCTTCAGGCGTGTGGGATCGCTCATCAGGCGGAACATCTCCGCGAGCTCCACCACCTCGTCCTCGTCGATGCGCACGCCTGTCGCCATGGCAACACCTTCGTCCGTGACGCGGCGCAATACAAGCCTCAACGTAACAAAGGCTTGATTCCATTGGAGAGATGAAGAGATGAACAGGTATTCACGGGTCGATGGAGGCGGTTTTTCCTTTGCCTTCACCGCCCGCGAAAGATTTCGGGCTCCTAGTGATGGCCGCCGAGCATGCCCGAAAGCCGCCGGCGCAGCTCGTTGAACTCCGGCGAGGTCGGGTCGCGCGGCCGCGGCAGCTTCACCCGCTCGTCCGAGACGATGCGCCCCGGGCCGGGCGACATCACCACGATGCGGTCGGCCAGCAGGATCGCCTCCTCGATCGCATGCGTCACGAAGAGGACGGTGAGCTGGGTCTCCTCCCAGATCTGCAGCAGGTCGGCCTGCAGCTTCTCGCGGGTCATGGCGTCGAGCGCACCGAAGGGCTCGTCCATCAGCACGACCTCGGCGTCGTTGGCCAGCACGCGGGCGATGGCCACGCGCTGCTTCATCCCGCCCGAGAGCTGGTGCGGATAGGCGTCGCGGAAGCGGTCGAGGCCGACCAGGCTGGTGAAGCGCGCCGCGGTCTTCGCCACCTCGTCCCGCCCGGCGCCGCGCGCGGCAGGGCCGAAGGCGATGTTCTGCGAGACGGTGAGCCAGGGGAACAGCCCATAGTCCTGAAAGACCATGCCCCGCTCCGGCCCGGGGCCGGCCACCGGCGCGTCCCACATGGCGAGGCGGCCGGCGCTCGGCTCCTCGAAGCCCGCGATCATCCGCAGCAGGGTGGACTTGCCGCAGCCGGAGGGGCCGATGAGGCAGATGAACTCGCCCTTGTGGATGGTGAGCTCGGCGGAGGCCAGCGCGGTCACCGTGCTGCCCTGGAAGGCGAAGTTCTTGGTCACGCCTTCGACGGCAAGGATGGGAAGCTCAGCCATGTTGCGGACTCCAGCGCAGCAGCCGCTGCCCGATGCGTTGCACGATATGGTCGGAGAGGAAGCCGAGCACGCCGATCACGGCCATGCCGGCGATCACGATGTCGGTCCGGGAGAGCTGCCGCGCCTCCATGATGATGGCGCCGAGGCCCGTCTGCACGCCGGTCATCTCGCCCACCACGATCACCACCCAGGCGAAGCCCAGCCCCAGCCGCAGGCCCGTGAAGATCGAGGGCAGCGAGGCCGGCAGCACCACCTTCCAGAACAGCGCGCGGCGCGAGACGCCCAGCATCTCCGCCGCCTCGAAGAGCCGCGGCTCCACGTTGCGCACGCCGAAGACGGTGTTCAGCAGCACCGGGAAGAAGGCGCCCAAAAAGACCAGGAAGAAGGCCGAGCGCGGCCCCAGCCCGAAGACGATCATGGAGAGCGGCAGCCAGGCCGTGACCGGGATGGGTCGCAGAATCTGCAGGAAGGGGTCCAGCAGGTTGCGCACCAGCACCACGCGCCCGATCAGCATCCCCAGCGGCAGCGCGACCAGCGCAGCCAGGGCGAAGCCGCCATAGACGCGGGTCAGGCTCGCCAGGATGTGCGTGAGCAGCGTCGCGCTGAAGGCGTCCTCCCAGACCCCGCCGAAGGCGAGGTCCCAGAGCTGCACCGCCACCGTCTCCGGCGCGGGGATGAGGCTGTAGGGCCGGCCCAGGGTCGCGAGGTACCACAGGGCCAGGCCCGCCGCCGGCACCGCGATCGCCTGTGCCGCGCGGCGCAGGCCCTCGCCGCCGCGCGAGGGCGGGGCGGACAGGGTGGCGGCGCTCATGAGCCCGCCCTCGCCAGCTCGTCGGAGAAGCGCGTGTCGAAGAACGTCGCGAAATCAGGCAGTTGCCGGATCTGCCGCAGCGAGAGCATGTGCTCCGCATAGGTGTGCGAGGCCTGCACCATCGCCGGCGTCATCTGCCAGTTGTACTCGACGTTGCGGATGCTGACCTCGAGCGCGTCGCGCCGCATGCCGAGCTTCTGCACCGCCGTCTGGATGGCCTCGGCCGGATTGGCCATGGCGAAGTCGCTGGCGCGGCGGTGGACCCGCAGCATGGTCCGCACCAGCTCCGGGTTGCGCTGGGCCGTCTCGTAATGGGTCGCGAAGACCATGTTCAGCGCGCCCATGGCCGTGGAATAGGGGAATTCCACCAGCGTGCCGGCGCCGCTCGCGATGCTGAGGCCCGGGCCGGGCTCGGCGCCGACATAGGCGTCGATGTCGCCGCGGGCGAGCATGATCGGCATCTCGCTGAAGGAGACGCGGATCGACTGCACGTCGCGGATGGTCATGCCCTCCATCCGCAGCCGCTCCAGGAAGAAGACCTCCTGCGTCGAGCCCGGCCAGACGCCGACCCGCTTGCCGCGGAGCTGGGCCAGGCGGGTGATGTTCTGGGCGGTCTGGCCGATGACGGCCATGCCCTTGTCGCAGCAGGAGCCGACCACCGTCACCGGCTCGCGCGCCGCAGCGCCGAGGATGCCGGCGGCGACGCCGAAGGCGCCGAAATCCACGGATTTCGTGACGACGGCGTTCTTGCCCTCGGTCGGGCTCTCGAAGGGGATGACCTCGACGCGCATCCCCGCGGGCATGAAGCGCTCGTAGAAATGCGGGGCGATGGAGTGGATGAGCTTCAGCGAGCCCATCTTCACCACCGTCCCCTGGGCGCGGACCAGGGCGGGGGCGGCCATGAGGCCGCCGCCGAGACCGGCCAGCAGGGTGCGTCGTTGCGTCGTCATTCGGGAGTCCTCCTCTGGGAAAGCGGCCGGTTCGGCCCGAGGGGGATCACTCGCCGAGGCGAGGTGTGCATTCCAGTGCCGATTTTCGATCATGCTGTTGCCGAGATCGCAACGATAGGCGGACCGGAGTCGATCCTTGGCCGTTGCAGTCGGTGCTTGATTTCGATCGGCCTGTTGCAATGATGGCAACGCCCGGCCGGACGCAGCCATGAAGCATCTGAAGACCCTGGAATTCATCCGCGACGTGGGCGTGAGCGGCTCCATCCGCGGCACGGCCGAGCGCATGAACATCACCCCCTCCGCGCTGACCCGGAAGATCCAGGACTTCGAGCAGGAGCTGGGCGTGCCGGTCTTCGAGCGGCTGCCGCACGGCATGCGCCTCAACGCCGCCGGCGAGCTCCTGATCCAGCACATCCGCGCCCAGGCCGCCGATTTCGAGCGGCTGCGCTCACAGATCGCCGATCTCTCCGGCGCCCGGCGCGGTCATGTGACGCTCGCCTGCAGCCAGGCCTTCGTGGACCACGTGCTGCCGGGCGAGATCGAGGCCTACCGTGCGCAATTCCCCGCCGTGACCTTCCTGGCCCTGGCCCGCGACCATGCCCGCGGCGTGCAGTCGCTGCTGGAGTTCGAGGCCGACCTGGCGCTGCTCGCCCATCCGCCACCCTCCGCCGAGATGAAGATCCTGCACCAGGGCCGCCAGCCGCTCTGCGCCCTCATGCATGCCGACCACCCCCTGGCCGGCGACACGCCGGTGCGGCTGCGCGAGTGCTTCCGGCACGCGGTCGCCATGCCGGACCACTCGCTGGCGATCCGCCACATCCTGGACGCGGCGCGGGGGCGGTTGTCGCAGTCGATGGATCTGCGGGTGGAATCCGGCTCGCTGGAATTCCTGCGCAACTACGTGCTGCGCGAGCGGCTGGTCTCCTTCCAGGTCTCGATCGGCATTCCCTCCGAGACGCCGAACCTGCACTGGCGCCCGATCGACGAGCGGGACATCGCGCCGGTGGAGATCGTGCTGGGGCAGCTGCGCGGGCGGACGCTCTCGGTGGCGGCGGCGAAATTCGTGGACCAGCTCTCGCGGAATCCGCTCTGGGGCTAGCGCTTCGGCAGTTCCTGGATACGGACCAGGCCGCGCCGGATGGCCACCGTGTCGGCCAAGAAGCTGGCCGCGGCGATGAACAGGGCGCCTCCCGAGAAGGCGAGGAACCGCCAGGGCGTGTCGTCGCCGAGGAAGAAGAAGCCGGCGATGCCGAGGGGGATGCACAGGATCCGGAGGATCCGGTTGATGGCGACCATCCACCTGAAGGGGCGGGTCTTGCCGATCAGCCTCTCGCGTCGGCGCGGGCCGGTGCCACTGGGCCATTCCGTGAAGAGGCGGGCGACGTCCAGGATTTCGTCGATCATCGAAACGTAACGGGCAAAATCCCGTGACGTTTCGGCAAGGCCCTGGATCAGCCGGGGTTTTTCACCTGAACGAGGGTGAAGAGCGACAGCGGCGGGCAGGATTCCATCCGCTCGATCTTCGCCTCGGCGCGATCCAGCAGATCGCTCAGCATGAAGTCCGGATGCCAGCCCAGGATGCGCGCGAGCGGCGCCGTGCTGCGCTCCAGCCACCAGCGGAAGCCGGAATCCGCGGCGAAGTGGTTCACGAAGAGCAGGTGCCCGCCCGGCCGCACCACGCGCGACATCTCGGCGAAGAGCTTCTTCGCGTCGGGCACGACGGAGGCGGTGAACATGGCCACCGCGATGTCGAAGCTGTCGTCGGCGAAGGCGGTGCTTTCCGCGTCCATCTCCAGCAGCCCGTGGACGGCCGAAAGACGCTCCTGCTTCACGCGCTCCTGCGCCTTCAGCAACATGTCCCGCGAGAGGTCGATGCCCACCACGTCGAGGTCACGGCGGTAATGCGGCAGCGCGAGGCCCGTGCCGACGCCCACCTCGAGCACGCGGCGGCCCGCGGTCTGCGAGAGCCGGTTGACCGCGGCCACGGCGCTGCGCCGCCCGAAGGCGGAAACGCCGCCGAAAACAACGTCGTAGACGCCCGCCCAGCGGCGGTACGCATCGCGCACGGACGCGGCGTCCAGCGATGCGCGAGGGTGGGCCCGTTCACCCTCCGAAAGGCCGATGATGGAAATGTGACTCGTCCCTCTGGTCCTCGGGTGCAACCGGGTTACTCCTCGCCCCCAGGACACGCAACCGCTTTGTGTTCATCAAGTTTCCATCTTGTTGCTGCTGCGTTGCGGTATCGCGGTGAGCACGCCGCCCGCGGCGATGATCGCGGCACCCAGCAGGGTCACGGCATCCGGCCAGTCGGCGAAGACCAGCACGCCGGCCACGCTTGCCCAGATCAGCTGCGTGTAGGAGAGCGGCGCCAGCAGGCTGGCCGGCGCGCGGGCATAGGCCAGCACGAGCAGCCCGTGGCTGATTCCGCCCAGCACGCCAACCGCGATCAGCGCCACCCATTCCCCGGCGTCGGGCGTGATGAAGACGAAGGGCTGCGCCAGCGAGGTCGCGAGGCTGGCCGCGACGCCAGTGTGCAGGATGGTGACGCGGCTGTCGTCCAGCGCGGCCAGTTTGCGGGTCAGGATCTGGTAGAAGCCGAACATGGTCGCCGTGCCGAGGGGCAGCAGATAGGCCCAGTGCAGCGGCGCGCCCGTCAGGAAGGGCGGCCGCAGGGCGACCATCACGCCGACGAAGCCGAGCCCCACGCCGCACCAGCGCCGCGTCGAGACGGGCTCGCGCAGGATGAGCGCGGCGAGCGCCACGGTGATGAGGGGCGAGGCGAATCCCACGGCCGTGGCGTCCACCAGGGGGATATACGACAGCGCCGCGGTGAAGATGAGGCTGCAGCCCATCAGCATCAGGGAGCGCAGCGCCTGGAGGCCGGGTGCGCGCGAGCGCCAGGGCAGCCGGCCGGAAGTGATCCGGATCACGAGCGCGACGGTGAGGAAAGCGAAGAGGAACCGTGCCCAGATGATCTGCACGACCGAGAAGTGGGCGGTCATGAGCTTCAGCGTGGTGTCCATCACCACGAAGATCATCAATGCGCAAAGCTGCAGAATCAAGCCCTTGAGGGTCATGGATGACTTTTCGGGCGCAGGCCGCCGCCTTCGACTGGATGGAACGACGGTAACAAGTTCGAAGGGAAGCGCGAAGACGCCTTCCCATCAGGTACGACAGCGTCGGATTGGGCGCGCGCTCCGAGCATCCGGCCGCAGCGGCCGGCGCCGCCCACTCAACCGCGCAGCTGGCGCGCCAGTGGTGCGGCGAAAGACAAGCGAGCGGAGCGAGCGCCCGCCGCTTGAGGGCGTAAAATCACGCCGCGTCTTCGCGGCGATCCTTCACGCGGACATAGGCCAGCGCGGCGTGCTCGGTGCAGTAGGGCTTGCCCGGCATCGCGCCGGCGCAGCAGAAGTGGAAGCCCTCGGTGCCCGGCTCGCCCAGCGGCCAGCAGCAGGTCTTGGTGCTGACGCGCGGGAAGGCGCGCACCACCGCGACCGGCTTCGGCGCCGGGGCCACCGCCACAGGCGCCGCCGTGATGACCATCCGCGGCTCCTCGCGGCGGGGCATCGACGGCATGGCCGCGCGCAGCGGCGGCAGCGTGGGCCGCCGCCCGGTCGCGACGGGCCTCGGTGCCGCCGGGTCGCGCCGGATCGGGCTCGGCCGCGCCGGCAGCTGCAGCCGGTGCGCCTTGCCCACCACCGCGTTCTTCGAGACGCCCATCCGGCGCCCGATCTCGGCCGTCGAATGCCCCTCGGCCCAGAGCGCCCGGAGGCGATCGATCGATTCCGTCGTCCAGTCCATGGCTTGATCCCCCTCGCCTGACACCACATACAGTAGCGAAACTGGGGCTTGACACACAAGCCCTGGATTATCCCGAGTCGCCAGAAACTTGTGGAAAAGCCTTGGCACCGCGCTTCCGGGTCAGCGCCAAGGGATTTGTTGCTGCTTATGAATCACTTATCGGCCGGCGCCAGTCTTGACGGGCCTATCGACCGCCCCTCAGCAGGACGTAGTTCACCGTCAGGTCGATGGTGACATTGGGGTCGGAACCGGGCGGAAAGGTGGGCAGCCGCGCTCCGTTGAAGGGATAGGTCGTCCCGAAGTTCAGCGAGGGCGAGGTGGATGGCCCCACCAGCTGCACGTTGCGCACCGTCCCGTCCGCGGCGGCCGTGATCCGCACCCGCACCGTGCCGTCCTCGCCCCGCACGATCGCCTGCTGCGGATAGTGGATGTTCTGGTCCAGCCAGCGGCGGAAGGCCGCGCGCCAGTCGGCGCCCACCTGCGCGCCGGTCACCCGCACCGAGGGATCGCGCGAGGCCTGGCCCTCCATCATCCGCGGGTCCACCCGGAGGTCGAGCCCGCGCGCCTGCGGGCGGCCCGCGGGCGGCGTCTGCGGCCGGCCGAGCTGCACGCCGCCCGGCGCCCAGATACCCGGGAGGTTGGGCCGGGGCGGCTGGGCCTGCTGCGCGGGCGGCGTCGGGCGCTGCTGAGTCTGCGGCGGGGCCGGCGGCGGGGGTGGAGGCGGCGGCGGCAGGCTCTCGGACAGACGGTCCGGCAGGCGGATGTCGGTCTGCGGCGCGAAGAGCTCCACCGTCCCCTGCATCTGCGGCATGGGGGCGGGCTCCATCGGCGGCAGCACCGCGGGCGGCAGGGGCAGGGCCTGCTGGATGGGCGGCACGGGCGGCGGCACCGGGGGCGGCGGGAGCGGCAAGGCCTGCTGCACCGGCGGCACCGGGACGGGCGGGGCCGGGATTGGGCTCGGCGGCGGGGGCGCGGGCGGCTGCGGCAGCGCCTGCTGCGGGGGAGGCGGCGGCGGCAGGCCGGGCTGCGGCGGCGCGTCGGGGGGCGGCGGGATGTCGGCCGTCGAGGGCGGCTCGGGCGGCTGGGGCTCGGTCGGCATGCCCTCGACCGGCTCGGCCTCGGGCTGCTGCGGCTGACCGCCCTCGAAGACGATGTCGAAGGTGGGCGGCGGCAGCTGGTCCTGCGGCTTGCGGGGGTCGGGCCAGAAATAGAGCGCCAGCGCCAGCAGCACATGCGCGAGCAGCGAGCCCAGGAACCAGGCGGGGAAGCCGAGCGGGCTGCGCTCGGGCGGAGCGGCGCGCCAGCGCGGCCTGGCGGCGGCCGGGCGCCACGCGGGCGGCAGGGGCTCCCGCCGCGCCGCCGCGCGCCGCCGCGCGCCGAAGCGCGTGCGAGGCCGGAGGCGGGGAGGGCTGAGGTTCGGGCGCGTCACGCCGCGGGGCCACACATCGCACCCGCAATATCGCAAATCCGCCCCGCTGCGAATCGGTGTCAGGTGACGAAGTGTTCCCATGTCGCTTGTGTCACCGGGAGACCGCACCATGCCCCTGCGCCGCCGAAGCCTGCTCGCCGCGATGGCCGCCCCCTTGGCCATGCCCGCCGTTGCGCAGGCGCAAGAATTCGAGACCGTCCCATCCGGGCGCGGCGCCTTCCGCCTCCGGACCTTCGCGACAGGGCTGGAGAACCCCTGGGGCGGCGGCTTCCTGCCCGACGGCCGCCTGCTGGTCAGCGAGCGTCCGGGCCGCGCGCGGCTGATCACGCCGGACGGACAGGTCTCGCCACCGCTGGGCGGCCTGCCCGCGGTGGAGAACGCCGGGCAGGGCGGGCTGCTGGACATGCGGCCCGCACCGGATTTCGCGACGACCTCCGAGGTCTTCTTCTCGGCCGCGACGCTGGTGCAGGGCGGCGCGGTGACGCGGCTCTACCGCGCGCGGCTCGGGCCGGGCCGCTTCACGGACGCTCGCATCGTGGTGGATGCGGCGCCGGCCCAGGCGCTCGGGCGCAACCATTTCGGCGGCCGCATCGCCTTCAGCCCGGACGGCGCGCATGTCTTCCTGACCTGCGGCGACCGCTATTACGAGCGCGAGCGCGCGCAGAGGCTCGATGACCTCGCCGGGAAGATCCTGCGCCTCACCCGCGACGGCCGCATCCCGCGCGACAATCCCTTCTTCGGGCAGCCGGGTCGTCGCGGCGAGATCTGGACCTATGGCCACCGCAACCCGCAGGGCATCTCGTTCAATCCGGCGACCGGCAGCCTCTTCGCTGCCGAGTTCGGCCCTCTCGGCGGCGACGAGCTGAATCTGCTGCGGCCCGGCGAGCAGTACGGCTGGCCGGAGGTCTCCTACGGCCGCGAATATTCCGGCCGGCTGATTGCGAACGGCCGCACCTCCGGCCCAGGCATCATCGAGCCGGTGAAGTTCTGGGTGCCCGCCGTCAGCCCGTCCGGCCTCGTCTTCGCGCCCCCCGAGGCGCAGCCGATCTGGCGCGGCAGTCTCTTCATGGCCTGCCTCAATGCGCCCGGCCTGCTGCGGATGGAGATGGAGGGCGACCGCGTGGTGTCCGAGGAGCGTCTGCTCTGGGGCCGCGCGCGGATGCGGCAGGTGATCTTCGCGCCCGACGGCGCGCTGCTCGTGCTGACGGACGAGGCGCGCGGCCGGATCCTGCGGCTGGAGGCGGCGTGACTCAGCGCGCGCCGAGGGCCTGGTTCAGGACCTGCGCAAGCCTGAGGCCGCCCTTGGCGAGCTGGGCCCGCAGAAGCTCGAAGGTCGTGTCCGCATAAGCGGTGCCGAGCGCGAAAGGGGTCTCCCGGGTGTTGCGCCGCGGCGCGTCCGGACCCAGCGCCGCATAGGCGTCGATCCCGGCGCGGTGGCAGTCGTTGGTCCAGTCGACGAGGGAGCCGGACTGGACGGCAGCGGCATCCAGCGCGGGAATGGTCGAGGTCTCCAGGCGCGTCACCAGCGTGCCCCAGTCGTAGATGCGTTCCTGGATCAGGACGCTGTCCCACAAGGCATGGAAGCTGATGACGTCCGGCGAGCGCTCCTTGCGGCCGTTGAAGGTCACGAAGAAGCCGTTTCCGCCGCCATCGCCGCGGCCTTCCGCGAAACGCTCCGCGCAGTGCAGAGGCTGGGTGAGGTCGCCGAGAAGATGGACGGTGAACATGAGGGCCTGCCGGCGGTCCTGCGTCGGGAGCGCGGGGTTGGCCAGGATCCTCAGGAACCGGTCCAGCGCCGCCGTGATGCAGTCGCCCTCGTCCGTCGCGTGGCAGTCGCGCGCGGGATCATAGGCCGCATGCTCCGCGTCGATGTCGACGAAGTGCCAGCGCTTCGTCTCGTTCTGTCCGCTGGCGCGCAGGTCGTCGGCCCAACTCGCGATGGAGGCAAGCGAAACGCCCGGGCCCAGAAGTTCGCCCACGGCGGCGCGGGCCGAAGGAGTCAGGCGGCGCTGGGCCAGCTCGGCGACGATGGCGTGCCCTTCGGAGCCCCAGGCCTTGCACGTGCTGGCCGCGGCGCTTCCGAGAAGGGAGCAGGCCAGGGCAAACAGGAATACGCGCATGACGGCCTCCGTTTCTTCATTTATTTGAAATATAAGAAGAAATATAGATCATCCGGATCGGGAAGCGCATCATATTTGTCGGAGTATTCGGGAGATTCCGGCAAAGTGACCTGATCCTGCCCGGAAGCCCTTGAGGCGCTGCAGGGCTCCGACGGCACAGGTCGGCGAATTTCCGCCCGCCAGGGCGGGCCGGGCTTCTTCCCCTTCGTCCGCGGCCGGGTGAGTGTGGCGAAACGTCACGCTCAGGAGCCCCCATGCCGACCGACACCCATTTCTACGACCCGCGCCAGGGCCACGGCCTGCCGCACGACCCCTTCAAGGCCATCGTCGCGCCGCGCCCGATCGGCTGGATCACCAGCATGGACAAGCAGGGCCGGGTGAACCTCGCGCCCTACAGCTTCTTCAACGCCATGGGCGGCCGCCCGCCGATCGTCGCCTTCTCGAGCGAGAGCTACAAGGACAGCGTGCGCAACATCGACGAGACGGGCGAGTTCGTCTGCAGCTTCGTCTCGCGCGAATTGGCCGAGGCGATGAACGAGACCTGCCGCGGCGTGCCCTACGGCGTGAACGAGATGGAGCTGGCCGCGCTCGACGCGGCGCCCTCGACCCAGGTGAAGCCGCCCCGCGTGGCCGCTGCGCCGGCAGCGCTGGAATGCCGGCTGCTGGAGACCATCCGCCTGAAGGATCTCGAGGGCCGGCTGCTCGACACCTACATGACCCTAGGCCAGGTCGTCGGCGTGCACATCCGCCGCGAGTTCCTCCGGGACGGCATCTTCGACACGGCCGCGGCCAACCCCATCGCCCGCTGCGGCTACCGGGGCGACTACACCGAGGTGAGCAGCGTCTTCGAGATGATCCGGCCGGCCGACTGACCCTCCGGCTCAGGCGGCCGGCGTCGCCGCCGCCGTCGCATCCGCCAGGGCCGCGCGCAGCTCCGCCTCCTTCGTCTCGTCGAAGGAGCTGCGCAGGATGGTGCCGCCGCTGCCGCGCAGCTCGGCGACCACCTTGTCCGTCGTCATCTTGCGGATCAGCAGGAAGAGCGCGGCATTGCCCGAATGCAGGGCCTTGGCCGCCTCCTTCATGAAGTCGTCGTCGATGCCGAAGTCGGTGAGCTTGCCGCCCAGCGCGCCGGAGGCGGCGCCGAGCGCGGCGCCCGCCAGCGGCATCAGGAAGATCAGCCCGATCAGCGAGCCCCAGAGCGCGCCCGAAGCAGCGCCCGCCGCCACCGGGCTGAAGAGCTGGTTCAGCTTCACGCTGCCGTCCGCCTGCTTCACGGCGACCACGGCGTCGCCGAGCTCGATCAGGTATTCCTTCTGCATTCCCAGCAGCTTCTGGCGGACTTCCTCCGCCTGCGCCTCGGTGGGGAATTCGATGACGAGAAGATCGGCCATGGGGCACCCGTTTGCTGGTTTGGAGCCCCTGCCTTAGCACCGTCGGCGTGACAGTGCTTTGAAGAATCAGCGTGCCGTGGCCGCCAGCCAGCCGCCGCCCGTCACCAGCACGAGAGCGGCCGCCACGTTCCAGCTCAGCGCGCCGTTGCCGGCCGCGATCAGCAGCAGCGTGGAGGCCACCGGCACCGCATAGGCCAGCGTGCCCAGCAGGCGCGGATCGCCGCGCTTCATGCCGAAATCCCAGAGGAAGAAGGCCGTGCCGACCGGCCCCAGGCCGAGGACCAGCGCGGCGAGGAGCTGCCGCGCGTCCGGCACCACGCTCGGCTCGAAGGCGAGGTGCGCCGCCGTCGCCAGCACCGCCGAGGCCGCGCAGAAGCCGGCCACCGCCTCGGTCGGCACGGCGGCGAGCCGCTTCGCCGTCACCGAATAGGTGGACCAGGTGAGTGCGCATCCGGCCGCGGCCAGGAAGCCGAACCAGGATTCCGCCGGAAAACGCGCGCCGCCGCCCAGCAGGACGATGCTGCCGAGGAAGCCGAGCGCCACGCCCGAAAGGCGCCGCGGCCCCAGCCGCAGCCCGAGAATCGGCGCCGAGAGCAGCACGATCAGCAGCGGCCAGGTGTAGTTCAGCAGATTGGCCTCGACGGCCGGCGCATAGGCCAGCGCGGCGAAGTAGAGCGCGTGGTAGCCGAACAGCCCGCCCACCCCGTGCAGCCAGACGATCGGCGGCTGCCGCAGCGCCCCGAGCTGCCCGCGGGCGGCCAGCGCCGCAAGGCCGAAGAGGCCCGCGACGGCAAAGCTCATGGCGGTGAGCTGCAGCGGCGGGATGCCCGCCGCCAGCCGGGACAGCAAAGCGAGGAAGGCCCAGAGGATCAGTGCGCCGACGCCGGCGAGCGTGGCGCTCAAGAACCTACTCCGGCCGCGGCAGCGGCTTGTAGGGCAGCGGCGCGAAGCGCGTGGTGAAGAACCGCATCTTCTGCCACACGCCTTCCTTCACATAAGGATCCTCGGCCCAGAAGGCGCGGGCCTCCTCCTCGGTCGGGTGCTTCGTGATGGCGATGGAGCCCACCATCTCGCCCTTCGCATTCAGCAGCGCGCCGCCCAGGGTCAGCGTGCCGTCCTTCGCGAAGTTCGAGACGCGATCGAAATGCGCGCCGCGCACGGCCAGCCGCTTCGCCAGCACGTTCTCGCCGTCCTCGGCGATGACGACGGTGTGGGTCGGCTGGCTCGGCGTCGGGCCGCTGGGCAGCGGCTCATACTCCAGCGGCGCGATGCGGAACGGCCGGGCCTCGTAGCTCTGCCACACGCTCTCGCGCGCGAAGGGCTCCTCGGAGAGGTATTCCTTCGCGCCCACCTCGTCCTCGTCGAGGAACATGATGGAGCCGGCGACCGAGCCGTCCGCGCGGAAGGTGGGGAAGCCGAGCTGCAGCCGCCCCTCCTTCGCCCAGCGCGTGATGACCTCGAGGTGACGGTCGCGCACGGCCATGCGCCGATCCAGCGCGTCCTTGTCGGTGCCGTCCCAGGCGATGATGACGTAGGCCATGTTTTTCCGCCCTATCTTTTTGCCGCCCTCAGGCGCCGGGCGCGCGCTCCGCGCGCTTGGCTTCGCGCCTCGTCAGGCCGCGCCCGCTTCGATGTTGGTCGCGGCGCGCCGGCCGCTGTGCGGCCGGATTCTCCACGCTTCCGGTGTTCCTGCAATGGGCCGCCGCATGGCGAGGAGGGGGGCCGCTCGCGCTACTTCCGCAGCTCCATCTGGATCGGCCCCTCGCGCTCGCCGCGGGCGAACTGGTCCACCATGGCGTTGCCCGTCTCTCCCAGCTCGTTCGCCGGCCCGGTCCAGACGATCCGGCCCTTGTGGATCATGGCCGCGTCGTCGCCGATGCGCCGTGCGCTCTGCATGTCGTGCGTGATGGAGAGCGCCGTCGCGCCCAGCTTCTTCACGCAGTCCACGATCAGCCCGTCGATCACCGCGCCCATGATGGGGTCGAGGCCCGTGGTCGGCTCGTCGAAGAAGATGATGTCGGGCTGTGCGGCGATCGCGCGGGCCAGCGCCACGCGCTTCTGCATGCCGCCCGAGAGCTCGGCGGGCGAGAGGTCGCCCACGCTGGCCGCGAGCCCCACCTGCTCCAGCACCTCGGCCGCCTTCCCGCGCGCCGCGGCCCGCGTGATGCGCCGCTGCGCCAGCAGCTTGAAGCAGACATTCTCCCAGACCGGCAGGCTGTCGAAGAGCGCGCCGTTCTGGAACAGCATCCCCGTGCGGTCGAGGATCGCCGCGCGCTCCTCGCGCGACATCTTCGATACGTCCTTGCCGTCGATCTCGATCAGCCCGGAATCCGGCTCGATGATGCCGAGGATGCACTTGATCGTCACCGACTTGCCGGAGCCCGAGCCGCCCAGGATCACCATGGAATGGCCCGCGCGCACGTCGAGATCGACGCCGTCCAGCACGACCTTGTCGCCGAAGCTCTTGCGCAGCCCGCGAAGGCGGATCTTCGGCGTGTCCTTGCCCTGCTGATTCACGCTCCGCTCCGCTTCGCGATCAGAAGGGGTCATCGGCTGAAGAACGCCTCGGTGATCACGTAGTCCAGCGCCAGGATCAGGATCGACGAGGCCACCACCGCCCGCGTCGTCGCCTGACCCACGCCCTGCGCGCCGCCCTTGCTGTTGTAGCCGCACCAGCTGCCCATCAGCGCGATGAGGAAGCCGAAGACCGCCGCCTTCACCAGCCCGCTCACCACGTCCATGGTCTGCAGCACGTCGAAAGTCCGCGTGAGGTAGAGCTGCGGGATGAAGCCCAGCTTCACCGTGCCGATCAGGAACCCGCCCGCGACGCCGAGGATGTCCGCCACGACAACCAGCAGCGGCATGGCCAGCGTCGCCGCCAGCAGCCGCGGCGCGACCAGGTACTTCATCGGATCGGTGCTGAGCGTGGTCAGCGCGTCGATCTGGTCGGTCACGCGCATGGTGCCGATCTCGGCCGCCATGGCCGCGCCGATGCGCCCCGCGACCATCAGCCCCGCCAGCACCGGCCCGAGCTCGCGCGTCACCGAGAGCGCCACCACGGAGGGGATCGCGCTCTCCGCGCTGAAGCGGGAGAAGCCGGTGAAGCTCTGCAGCGCCAGCACCATGCCGGTGAAGAGCGCCGTCAGCGCCACCACCGCCAGCGAGAAATAGCCGATCTCGACGAAGTGCCGCCAGAACTGCCGGAAGGGGAAGCGCGGCCGCACGACATGCGAGGCGCCCTCGAGCGCAAAGAGGCCGACGGCCCCCAGCGTGCGACAGGCGGAGATGAGGGCGCGCCCGATCAGCGCGAGGAAGTCCAGGAACCTGGTCATGCCGGAAGGTACCGGCGCTCGTAGCGGTTGCCCAGCGAGGTCAGGATCTCGTAGCCGATGGTGCCGCAGATCCGGGACAAGGCGTCGGCATCCTGCAGGGGGCCGATGAGCTCGACCATGTCGCCCACGGCCGCCTCGGGCACGTCCGTCGCGTCGAAGGTGATGAGGTCCATCGAGACGCGGCCCACCATCGGCACCGGCCGGCCGCGGATCACGCCGCGCGCCTTGCCGTCGATGGAGCGCGGCAGCCCGTCGGCATAGCCGGCCGGGATGGTGGCGATGCGGCTCGGCCGCGCGGCCATCCAGGTCCCGCCATAGCCCACCGTCTGCCCCGCCGCGATCGTGCGGAGCTGCAGCACCGGCACCTCCAGCCGCACGACCGGCTCCATGGGATTGGGCTTCGCCGGGGTCGGGTTGATGCCGTAGAGCGCGCAGCCCGGCCGCGCGAGGTCGCTGGCATAGCGGCCGCCGAGGAAGATGCCCGAGGAGTTCGCGAAGCTGCGGCGCGCCCGCGGCAGCTTCAGGCAGGTCTCGGCGAAGCGATCCGCCTGCACCGCGTTCAGCGGATGGCCGGGCTCGTCGGCGCAGGCGAGGTGCGTCATGACGTAGAGCAGCTCCACGCCCTCGAAGGGCGAGGGGTCGCGTGCCAGCGACTCCACCTCCGAGAGGTCCAGGCCGAGGCGCGACATGCCGGTGTCGACCTGCAGGATCGCCGGGCCGCGATGCGCCCGGATCTCGTCCAGCGTGTTCAGCACCGGCGTCAGGCGGTACTTCTCCAGGCCCGCGGTCCCGCCGCCCAGCACCGCGATCATCGGCCCCTGGCCCAGATGCTTGCGGAGCCGGACCCCCTCGAGCGGCTGCGCCACGAAGAAGTGCCGGCACCCGGCCTCGAGGAGCGCCGGCCCGACATGGCCGGCGCCGAGCCCATAGGCGTTGGCCTTCACCACCCCCGCCACCGCCCCGGTGGAGTGGATCGCGCAGAGCTTCCGCCAGTTGCGCACGATCGCGCCGAGATCGATGGTCAGCAGTCCCTGCGACATTCAGTCGCCATAGCTTTGCGCATGCTCGGTGTCGAGGTCGCCGAAGCGGGTGAACTCCGCCTCGAAGAAGAGCGGGATGGTGCCGGTGGGGCCGTGGCGCTGCTTGGCGATGATCAGGTCGGCCTTGTTGTGGGCGCGCTCCATGTCCTGCTGCCAGCGCGTCATCGCATCCTGGAACTTGGAGTCATCCGGGAAGTTCATGATCTTCGGTTCGCGTTGCTTGAGATAGTACTCGTCACGGTAGACGAACATCACGCTGTCGGCGTCCTGCTCGATCGAGCCGGATTCACGCAGATCGGCGAGCTGCGGCCGCTTGTCCTCGCGCTGCTCGACGGCTCGCGAGAGCTGCGAGAGCGCGATCACCGGCAGCGACAGCTCCTTGGCGATCGCCTTCAGGCCCTGAGTGATCATGCTGATCTCCAGCACGCGCGATTCCGGCCGCGTCCCGGCGGCCGGCCGCATGAGCTGAAGGTAGTCAACCACCACCAACCGCAGCCCGCGTGTGCGCTGGATGCGGCGGCAGCGCGTGCGCAGCGCCGAGAGCGTGATGGCCGGCGTATCGTCGATCAGCAGGGGAAGCTGCGACAGCTCGCGGCTCACACCCACGAAATGGTCGAATTCGCGCTGGCTGATCTCGCCGCGGCGGATGCGGTCGCCCTGGATGCGGCTGGCCTCGGAGAGAAGGCGGTTGGCGAGCTGGTCGGCGCTCATCTCCAGGGAGAAGATCGCGACCTGGCCTGGCCGCCCCCCGGTCTCCTGCGCCTCGCGCAGAAGCGCCTTGGCGGCGCCGAAGGCGATCTTGGTGGCCAACGCGGTCTTGCCCATGGCGGGTCGGCCCGCGAGGATCATGAGGTCCGAGTCGTGCAGGCCGCCCATCTTCGCGTCGAAGTCGCGCAGGCCGGAGGCGAGGCCCGAGACCCCGCCGCCGCTCTCCTTGGCCTTGGCCGCGATCTCGACCGCACGGGTCAGCGCGCGTTCGAAGGTGATGGCGCCGCCCTCGCTGGCCTTCTGGGTCGCGAGGTCGAAGAGGAGCTGCTCGGCCGACTCGATCTGGTCCTTGCCGTCCAGTTCCGGCTCGGCGCCGAAGGCGCGGTTCACCACGGTCTCGCCGAGGTCGATGAGCTGGCGGCGGATGTAGCAGTCGTGGATGAGGCGGCCGTACTCGCCGGCGTTCACGATGCCGACCATGGCCGAGAGCAGCTGCGCCAGATAGGCGGGGCCGCCGACCTCCTCGAGCTCGCCTGTGTGCTCGAACTCGCGGCGCAGGGTCACGGCGTCGGCGAGCTGACCGTTTTCCACGCGGCGGCGGATGGCGGTGTAGATGCGGCCGTGGATGGCGTCGGCGAAGTGCTCGGCCTCGAGGAACTCGCTGACGCGCTCATAGGCCTTGTTGTTGGCCAGGAGTGCGCCCAGCAGCGCCTGCTCGGCCTCGAGGCTGGCCGGGGGCAGGCGCGTGCCGAGGCCGAAGAGGCCCTGGCCCTCCGAGGGGGGGATGCTGTTCATGTGGGGGCCATCCTACCCGGGATGGGGAGGCCTCCGCCATGGCCGGCTGCCTGTGGATAGCGGGGAGGATTCGGTCGGCCTCCCGGCCGGGCCGCGGGAATCAGCCCGCCACGATATGGGCTTCCTCGATCACCTTGCGCCAGCGTTCCGTCTCGCTCGCGATGGCCGCCGCCATCTCCGCCCGGCTGCTGGCGACGATGGTGAAGCCCAGGTCCTGGAGCCGCGTGCGGGTCGTGGGGGCCGCCAGCGACTCGGCGGTCAGCGCGTGCAGGCGCTCCAGGATGGGTTCCGGCGTGCCGTGCGGCGCCACCAGCCCCTGCCAGCTGTGCGCCAGGAAGCCGGGATAGGTCTCGGCCACGGCCGGCACCTCCGGCAGCGCCGGATCCCGCTCGGCCGAGGAGACGGCCAGCGGCCGCAGCCTCCCCCCGCGAATCTGCGCGAGGGTGGCGCCGAGGCCGAGGAAGCCGGCTTTCACCGTGCCGCTCAGGAGGTCCGTCACGGCGGGCGCCGCGCCCGGATAGGGCACATGCGTCAGCTCCGCCCCGGCGCGCTGGCCCAGCATGGCCATGGTCAGGTGCTCCGAGGCGCCGATGCCGGGCGTGCTGTAGGTGATGGCTCCCGGCTCCGCCCGCGCGGCCGCGACGAAGCCGGCCAGCGAGGTGATGGGCGAGGCCGTGGGCACCACCAGCACGTTGGGCGCGCGGATGCCGAGGGTGATGGGCGCGAAGTCCGCGATCGGATCATAGGGCAGGTCGGGCTTCAGCAGCGGGCTGATCGTCATGATGCCGCCGGCCGTCACCATCAGCGTCAGACCGTCCGGCGCGGCGCGCGCCACGAAGCCCGCGGCGATGGCGCCGCCCGCGCCCGCCCGGTTCTCCACCACGCCCGGTTGGCCGAGCTTCGGCTGCATCGCCACCGCAATGGCGCGGCCGAAGATGTCGGAAGGGCCGCCGGCTGAGAAGGGAACGATGACGGTGATGGGCCGCGAGGGCCAGGCCTGAGCGCGGGCCGCAGCGGGCGCGAGGACGGAAAAGGCGAGCAGGGCGCGTCTGCGCATGGGGCACTCCTGACGAATGTGGATGGTCTCGGTGCGCCGGCGTTTGTCTGGAGGCTAGGACATTTCCGCGGGCCGCGGAATGGCCGGGCGGAGCCCCAGCGCCAGGACCATTCCCAGCGCGCAGAGCCCCGTCATGGCGAGGAAGGCGTGGCCGCCCGTTGCGGCATAGAGAAAGCCGCTCCCCCACATCAGCCCGCCCGAAGTGGCGCTCACCGCCGAGGCCACCAGTGTCTGCGCCCGCGCGCTCACATGCGAGGGCAGGCCGAGCAGCGCCTGCATGGTGGCGAGGTGCATCGCCCCGAAGGTCGCGCCGTGCAGGATCTGCGCCGGCAGCAGCAGCGCGGGCTCGGTGGTGACGGCGAAGACGCTCCAGCGCAGCAGGCCGGCGCCGGCGGCCAGCAGCGCCAGCCCGCGCACGCCGAGCCGCAGCACGAAGGGCCGCCCATAGACGAAGAGCAGCACCTCAGAGACGACGCCGAAGCCCCAGAGCGCGCCGATGAACCCGGTGCTCAGCCCCGCCGCCTGCCAGTGCAGCGTCGAGAAGGCGTAGTAGACCGCGTGGCTCCCCTGGATCAGCGCCGCGATGGAAAGAATCCGCACGAAGCCCGGCTCACGCAGCGGGGCCCAGAGCGAGCCCTGTGCCACCACGCCGGGCCGCCGCGCATCCGGCAGGCGCAGCGCCAGGATCGCGGTGGCGACCAGCGCGGCCGCCAGGATCCAGGCCGCCATGCGCGGCCCCGCCAGCTGCACCGCCTGGCCGGCCAGCACCGCGCCCAGGATATAGGTCACGGAGCCCGAGGCCCGGACCCGCGCATAGTCGAAGCCGTGCTTACGCACCGCGCCGATGGCCAATGCATCCGTCAGCGGAATGACCGGCGCCATGGCGATGCTGTAGGCGATCTGCACCGCCACCAGCAGCGCCAGTCCCGCCACCAGCCCGAAGCCCACCGCCCCCGCCGCCGCGACGATCGCCGTCGCCGCCAGGATGACCCGCGCGTCGCCCGCGCCATCGGCGATCCGTCCGCCCAGCGGGGCCGCCAGCAGGCGCATGATGGAACCCGCCGCCATGACGCCGCCGACCTGTCCGGAGGTCAGCCCGCCCTCGGCCAGGATGGCCGGCAGGAAGGGCATCATGGCGCCGATGCCCAGGAACTGGGCGCCGTAGATCAGGGCAAAGCTGCGGGGAGGAGACACCGGCGGCAATCTCTCCCCGGACCCGCCAAGTTGCAATCACCCGCGCTTGGTCCATAAGGCTCCCGACTTTTGCTGGAATACGGTCATGTTCGACGCCCGCGTGAAGGCCATTCTCGGCCCGACCAACACCGGAAAGACCCATCTCGCGATGGAGCGCATGCTCGCGCATTCCTCGGGGATCATCGGTTTCCCGCTGCGCCTGCTGGCGCGCGAGAACTATGACCGCATGGTAGCCCAGAAGGGCGAGGCCAACGTCGCGCTCATCACCGGCGAGGAGAAGATCATCCCGCCGGAGGCGAAATGGTTCGCCTGCACGGTCGAGGCCATGCCCTTGGACCGCAAGGCGGAATTCCTGGCCGTCGACGAGATCCAGCTCTGCGCCGACCCAGACCGCGGGCATATCTTCACCGACCGGCTGCTGCATGCGCGCGGCCTGGTCGAGACCATGTTCATGGGCGCCGAGACCATCCGGCCGCTGCTGCAGCGCCTGGTGCCGCAGGTCGAGATCGAGACCCGGCCGCGCCTCTCCAAGCTGGAATATGCCGGCCCGGCCAAGCTCACGCGGCTGCCCGCGCGCAGCGCTGTGGTCGCCTTCTCCGCGCAGGAGGTCTACGCGATCGCCGAAGCCATCCGGCGGCGCCGCGGCGGCTGTGCCGTGGTCATGGGTCGTCTGTCCCCGCGCACGCGCAACGCGCAGGTGAAGATGTACCAGGACCGCGAGGTCGATTTCCTGGTCGCCACCGACGCCATCGGCATGGGCCTCAACATGGACGTCGACCATGTGGCCTTCGCGAGCCTGCAGAAGTTCGACGGCCATTCCCCCCGCGCCCTGACCGCGCAGGAGGCCGCGCAGATCGCCGGCCGCGCCGGCCGCGGCATGCGCGACGGCACCTTCGGCGTCACCGCCGAATGCCCGCCGCTGTCCGACGAGATGGTCGAGAAGATCGAGGGCCATCACTTCGAGCCGCTGCAGGCGCTGGCCTGGCGCAACAGCGACCTGGACTTCTCCAACGTCGAGGCGCTGCTCGACAGCCTGGGCGCCCCCGCGCCGCAGCCCGGCCTGACCAAGGGCAACGACGCGACCGACCACATCACGCTGAGCCTGCTCGCCCGCGAGGAGGCCATCCGCAAGCTCGCCTCCTCCCGTGGCCGCGTGGCCGAGCTGTGGGAAGCCTGTCAGATCCCCGACTTCCGCAAGCTGGCGGACGACACCCACACCCGCCTGGTCGCGCGCATCTTCACGCATCTGGCCGAGGACGGCGCGCTGCCCTCCGACTGGATCGCCTCGCAGATCGCCTCCTGCACCAGCACCGAGGGCGACCTCGACACGCTGATGGCGCGCCTCTCCGCCATCCGCGTCTGGGCCTATATCGCCGCCCGCGCCGACTGGGTGCGCGATGCCAGCACACAGCAGGAGGCCGCCCGCGCCGCCGAGGACGCCGTCTCCGACGCGCTGCACGAGCGCCTCACGGCCCGCTTCGTGGACCGCCGCGCCGCGCACCTCATCCGCAGCCTCGACAACACGCAGGACGAGCTGCTCTCCGCCGTCACGCGCCAGGGCGAGGTGGTGGTCGAGGGCCACAAGGTCGGCCAGGTCGTCGGCTTCGAGTTCGTGCCCGAGCTGGGCGAGGGCGGCGACGAGGAGAAGAAGCTCATCCTCCGCGCCGCACGCCGCGCGCTCGTGCAGGAGATCCCGCGCCGGCTGGCCGCGCTGGACATCGCCAAGGTCGAAAGCCTGGCGCTGACCTCCGAGCACCGCATCACCTGGGACGGCGCCGAGATCGCCCGCCTCAAGATGGGCAGTGAGCCCGGCAAGCCGCAGATCGAGGTCAACGCGTCCGAGTTCCTGGACGGCCCGCAACGGGAGCGCGTGCGCTTGCGGCTGGCCGGCTGGATCGAGGGCGTGCTCTCCAAGGATCTGGCCGCCATCGGCGCCATCGAGGCCAAGGCCGCCGAGGACAACACGCTGCGCGGCCCGGCCTTCCAGCTGCGCGAGACGCTCGGCCTCAAGCCCGGCGACACCCGCAACAACATCGGCCATGAGCTGCGCGCCAAGCTCAAGGCGATCGGCATCCGGGCCGGCCGCTTCGCGCTCTACGTGCCCGAGGCGCTGAAGCCCCGCCCCATGGCGCTGCGCGCGCAGCTCTGGGCGCTGAGCTACGACCTGCCGACGCCGACGCTGCCGGCGCCGGGCCTGGTCTCCATCCCCTCCGACGGCGTGATGGCGCTCTCCTGGCCCGAGGGCTTCGCCCCCATCATGGGCTGGGTGCCCGCCGGCCCGGTGCTGCTGCGCCTCGATGTCGCCGAGCGCGTGGCGGCCGAGCTCGGCTACCTCACCCGCCGCGCGCCCGCCGCGCTGCCGCCCGAGATCCTGGGCCGCTTCGGCATCAAGGGCGACATGCTGGAGCCGGTGCTGTCGGCGCTCGGCTTCCGCCTGATCCCCTCCGAGCCGCTGCCGGAGGACATGCAGGGCCCCGTGCTGCCGGCGATGGTGGCCTGGGCGCGCCCCGCCGCCCCGCCGCGCCGCCAGCACCAGCCGAGCCGCGGCCGCGGGCCGCATCCGAACCAGCGCCGCGAGCAGGCGCCGGTCGAGGGGGCACCCGTCGCCGCCGAGGGCGAGGCGCCGGCCGAGGGCGCCGAGGCACCGCGCCGCCATGACGGCCCGCGCCGTGACCGCAACCGCGGCCCCTTCCCCGGCAAGGGCGCCCCGCGCCACGGCCAGGGCGCGCCGCGCGAGGCCCGCCCCGAGGGCCCGGCGGGCGAGGCCCCTCGCCCCGAGAATGGCCGCCCCGAGGGCGCCCGGAACGACAACGGTCCGCGCCGCGACGGCAACCGCGGCAACTTCCCCAACAAGGGCGGCCCCCGCCGCGACGACCGGCGCGGCCCGCCGCGCGACCGCGATCGCGACCGCTCGGGCGGTCCCGAGACGCGCACCTTCCACGAGGACCGGCCCTCCACCAGCGTCGAGGACAGCCCCTTCGCCGCGCTGATGAAGCTCAAGCTCAAATAGCGCATGGAGAGGGGTGGGGACTTCCTGCGCCTCGATGCCTGGCTCTGGCACGCACGCCTGGCCAGGTCCAAGCCGCTCTGCGGCGCGCTGATCGAGGCGGGCGGCTTCCGCCTCAACCGCCAGCCCGTCACCAAGGCCCATGCCCGCATCCGCGTGGGCGACGTGCTCACCTTCGTGTCGGCGGGCGAGGTCCGCGTCTGGCGCGTCCTGGCCCTCGGCGAGCGCCGCGGCCCGCCCGAAGAGGCCCGCGCGCTCTACGAGGAAGTCCCGGAGGGATGAGCCTGGGGGCAGGCATGAGCGACCGGCGCTTGTCAACGTGGCGCCGCGGCGTCATTTCTACCGCGACTGCGAAGATCGGGAGCTGCCTTCGTGACTTATGTCGTCACCGAAAACTGCATCAAGTGTAAGTTCATGGATTGCGTCGAGGTCTGTCCGGTCGACTGCTTCTACGTGGGCGAGAACTTTCTGGTCATCCATCCGGACGAGTGCATCGACTGCGGCGTCTGCGAGCCGGAATGCCCTGCCGAGGCGATCCTGCCGGACAGCGACGACAAGGCGACGCCCTGGCTCGAGATCAACCGCAGCTATGCGCAGTCCTGGCCGAACATCACCCGCAAGGGCGAGCCGCCGGCCGATGCGGAGGAGTGGAAGGGCAAGCCCGGCAAGGCCGAGCTGCTGAGCCCGGAGCCCGGAACGCCCTGAGGGGCTGACGCGAGGGGGGCTTCCGAGGGAGGCAGAATGCCTCTCTGTGCGTGACATGGCGCCTTTTTTGTGCTACATGATCGCGACGGAAGCGCAATCTCCACGGCCAGAAGGCAAGAGGTGCCAAGGGGTTCAGCGCATTCGGCTCCCTCCTCCCTGGGTTGCAGGAGTCTCGTCGCACATGGCCACGTCGCCTCGGAGTAAATCCTCGTCCGCGCGCGCCAGAAAGGCCCCGTCCCCCGTCAAGAAACCGGCCGCCAAGGCCAAGCCTGCGAAGGCTGCCGCCAAGGCCGCGCCACGGCCGGCCCCCAAGCGGGCGGCGCCCAAGCCCGCGGCGCGAAAGCCGGCCCCCAAGCCCGCGGCAAAGCCGGCCGCGCGCAAGGCGGCCCCGGCGCCCAAGCCCGTCAAGGCGACGGCCCGCAAGCCGGCGGCCAAGCCGGCCGCCAAGCCCACCCCCAGAGCGGCCGCGAAGCCGGCTCCGAAGTCGAAACCGGCGGCCAAGACGGCCGCCAAGCCCAAAGCCACTCTCACCAAGGCAGCAACCCGACCAGTGACCAGCAGCAAGGCCTCCCCGGCCAAGTCCCCTCCCAAAGCTCCCGCCGCGAAGGCGCCCGCTCCCGCCAGGCCCGTTCCCGCCGCCGCGAAGCCGGCTCCCGTCGAGGCGCCCACGCCGGCCGTGGCCGAGGCGCCGGCCCCGGCTCCCGCCGCCGCTCCGGTTGCGCCGGCCGCCCCCCGCCCCAACATCATCGTTGCTGCACCGCCGAACATGCCGATGCGCAGCGGCGGCAACCCGATGTCTCCGCGTCCGCCCATGGGAAGGCCCAACATGCCGCCATCCTTTGCCGTCCGTAGCCCCGGTCGCCCCGGCTTCGCCGAGCAGCAGGCCGGTCCGCCGCGTCCGCCGGCCGCCAAGATCGAGCTCAAGGCCGGCGATCATGTCGTCTATCCCACCCATGGCGTCGGCACCGTGCAGGGCATCGAGGTCATCGAGGCCGCGGGCATGGAACTGCAGATGATCGTCGTCACCTTCGACGAGAACCGCATGACCCTACGCGTGCCCGTGAACAAGGTGCCCACGGCCGGCCTGCGGAAGCTCTTCACCCAGAAGGAGTTCGAGGCCGCGATCGACACGCTGAAGGGCCGCGCGCGCATCAAGCGCACCATGTGGTCGCGCCGCGCGCAGGAATACGAGGCGAAGATCAACAGCGGCGACCCGATCCAGATTGCCGAGGTCGTGCGCGACCTGCAGCGCAACGCCGGCCAGCCCGACCAGTCCTTCAGCGAGCGCCAAATCTACGAGCAGGCGCTGGAGCGGCTGGCGGCGGAATACGCGGCCATCGAGAAGATCGACAAGCTGACCGCGAGCGACCAGCTCGTCGCCTTCGCCAAGGCCAGCTGAGCGGATCATGCCCGTCGCAGCGCCCTCCTCCACCATCGAGGAGGTGATCGCCGATCTCGAGGAGGGGTTTTCCCTCTTCGACGATTGGGAGGACCGCTACCGGTATCTGATGGACATGGGCCGGGAGCTTCCCGTGCTCACGCCGGAGGAGAAGGTGGAGGCGAACCTCGTCCCCGGCTGCCAGTCGCGCGTGTGGTTCGTCCCCCGCCGCGAGGGCGAGCGCCTGTATTTCCGCATCAACAGCGACGCCGCGATCGTGCAGGGGCTGATGGCGCTGGTGCTGCGCGTCTTCAACGGCCGCACGGTGGAGGAGATCCGCGAGGCGGATCCGAATTTCCTCACACGCCTCGGCCTCGGCGAGCATATCAGCCTCTCGCGCCGGAATGGCGTGGCCTCGGTGCTGGCCCGCATCCAGGCGGCGGCGCGGGCCTGAGCCGCATGAACGTCCTGATCTTCGGCGCCACCGGCATGGTCGGGCAGGGCGTGCTGCGCGAATGCCTGCTGGCGCCGGACGTCGCGCAGGTGCGCGCCATCGGCCGGAGCCGCACCGGCATGGCGCATGCGAAGCTGAACGAGCTGATCCATGCGGACCTCTTCGACTACTCCGCCATCCAGGAGGAGCTGACGGGCTTCAACGCCTGCTTCTTCTGCCTCGGCGTCTCCTCGGTCGGCATGGACGAGGCCGCCTACCGGCACGTGACCTACGACCTGACGATGGCCGCCGCGCGGGCGCTGGCGCCGCTCAATCCGGGCATGACCTTCGTCTATGTCACCGGCGCCGGCACGGACAGCACGGAGAAGGGCCGCAGCATGTGGGCGCGGGTGAAGGGCGAGACGGAGAACGCGTTGCAGCGGCTGCCCTTCAAGGCCGTGTACCTGTTCCGGCCGGGCGCCATCCAGCCGCTGCACGGGGCGCGGCCGAAGGTGGGATGGATCTACGCGACCTATCTGCTGATGAGTCCCGTCTTCAGCCTGGCGCGCCGGCTTGCGCCGCGCTGGGTGCTGACAACCGAGGTGATCGGCCAGGCCATGCTTGGCGTCGCACGGCACGGCGCGCCGAAGGCGATCCTGGAGCCGCCGGACATCGACGCCGCAGCGAGGGAAGCCGGATGACCGAGCCGCATCGCTGCCGCTGGTGCGAGAGCGACCCGCTGCTGCGCGCGTATCACGACACGGAATGGGGCGTGCCGGAGCGAGATTCCCGCGCGCTGTGGGAACTGCTGAATCTCGAGGGCGCGCAGGCCGGGCTCGCCTGGATCACGGTGCTGCGCAAGCGCGAGGGGTATCGCCGTGCTTTCGCTGGCTTCGATCCGGAGAAGGTCGCGGCCTTTGGCGCGGCGGATGTCGAGCGGCTGATGGGTGATGCCGGCATCATCCGTGCGCGGGCGAAGATCGAGGCGACCATCGGCAATGCGCGCGCCTACCTCGCGATGCAGGCGGCCGGCGAGGATTTTTCCGAATTTGCCTGGGCGATGGTGGGCGGCAAGCCGATTCAGGGCGACGGCGTGACGATCCATGCGAAGACGGAGCTTTCGGAGGCGATGTCCAAGGCGCTGAAGAAGAAGGGCTTCAAGTTCGTGGGCCCGGTGATCGTCCACTCCTGGATGCAGGCGGCGGGCATGGTGAACGACCACGCGAAGGATTGTTTCCGGCGCTTTCCGAAAGGCGGCTAGCGGATCGGGGTCTAGGGCCTTTCGGCCCCAGCGGGTGCAGGGTGGAGCCCTGCCTCTACCTGCCCCATACCGTCTTCGACACCATCACCACGCAGCACACCGCCGCATAGGCGACGAAGGAGCACGCGACGATCGCCGCCAGCGTCGCGATATCGGCGCCGAACACGCTCACCGCCACCCAGCCCAGCCCCGCCGCGACCACCAGCCGTCCCGTGACGCCGAGGAACGGCCACAGCATGTGCCCCGCCCCCTGGCCGGCGAAGGAGATCACGAAGCCCAGCCCGAAGAGCCCATAGGCCGGCGCGACGATGCTGAGATAGGTCGACGCCGGGGCCAGCACGTCCGCCTCGTCGGTGAACAGGTTCAGCCAGAGGCCCGGGTGCAGCGCCACCACCAGCCCCACCACGCCGGTGAAGCCCGCGCCCACGAGCCCGCCCGTCCAGGCGATCTCGCGCGCCCGCGGCCGCCGGCCGGCACCGATGTTCACGCCCACCATGGTCAGCACCGCCGAGGACAGCCCGAACAGCACCGGGATCAGCAGGTAGTCGAGCCGCGAGGCGATGCCGTAGCCGGCCAGCGCATGCGTGCCGAAGAGCCCGACCGCGCCCGTCACCAGGATCACGGTGAGGTTGGTCTGGATGGTGCTCAGCGCCGTCGGCAGGCCGACCTTCAGGATGTCGGCGAAGAGCCGTCCTTGCAGCGGCGCCCAGCGCAGCGCGATCCCCGAGCGGCCGGAGGCCATGTAGCGCAGCAGCACGAGCGAGGCGCCGCCGAAATACAACGCGAAGGCCAGCCCGCCGCCGGCGATGCCCAGCCGCGGGATGGGCCCGAAGCCGAAGATCAGCGCCGGCGAGGCCGGGATCATCACCAGCGCGCCGCCCAGCGTCACCAGCGCCGGCACCTTCACATTGCCCGAGCCGCGCAGCGCCGCGGAGAGCAGATTCACCAGCCAGATCGCGATGGAGCCCGCGAAGATCCAGTTGGAATAGGTCAGCGCCGCCTCCAGCGCCCCGTCGCGCCCGCCCAGCGAGCGGTAGAGCCAGGGCCCGCCCTGGATCGTGCCCCAGGTGAAGAGCGCGCCGACGACCAGCGCCAGCACGATCGCGTGCAGCACCAGCGCATCGGCGTCGCGCTGGCGGCCGGCGCCGATCGCGCGCGCCACGGCCGAGGCCACGCCGCTGCCCAACCCCCCGCCCGACATCATCATCATGAGCATGTAGACCGGGAAGACGAGGGCCACGCCCGCCAGCGCGTCGGTGCCGAGCAGGCCGACATAATAGCCCTCGGCCACGTTCACCGCCGTCTGGGCGATGAGCACCGAGATGGTGGGCAGCGCCAGGCGCAGCAGCGTGGCGAGGATGGGCCCCTCCAGCATGGCCGCGCGGGCGGCGGCCTTGCGGTCCGCCGGCTTCGCGGCGGCAGCGGGCGAGGGGAGGGCGGCGGCCTGGCTCATGGCGCTCAGGCTGCGGCGCGGTAGATCGGCGCGCCGGAGGGAGCGCCGGTGTGGCCGCCGTCCACGACGATCTCGGCCGCGGTGACGTGCCTCGCGTCGTCCGAGGCGAGGTAGAGCACGGCCTTCGCGATGTCCTCCGCCTCGCCCATCTTCCCGAGCGGGATGGCGCGGGAGAGCTGGGCATCCAGGGCGTCCATCGCCGCCTCGGTCGGCGCGGCGGCGGACCAGATCGGCGTGCGCGTGCCGCCGGGAACCACGAGGTTCACGCGGATGCCCTTGGGCGCGAGCTCGGAGGCCAGCACGCGTGACATGGCGCGCAGCCCGGCCTTGGCCGCCGCATAGGCCGACCAGCCCGCCACGCCGAGCACCGCATGCACGGAGCCGTTGAGGATCACCGAGGCGCCCCGGCTCAGATGCGGCAGCGCCGCCTGGACGGTGAGGAAGCTGCTGTCGAGGTTGTTGCGGACGATGTGGGAGAAGGCCTCGGCCGTGGTGCCGCCCAGCGGCGTCCCGCCGCCGATGCCGGCATTGGCGAAGACGATGTCGATCTTGCCGAAGCGCGCGATGCCCTCGGCCACCGCGCGCTCGGCCGCGCCCTCCTCGGTGGCGTCGGCCTGCACGGCGAGCGCCCTGTCGCCGAGCTCGCGCTGCGTGGCGTCGAGCGTCTGCCGGTTGCGCCCGGTGACGATCACCTCGGCCCCCTCGGCGAGGAAAAGCCTCGCGGTGGCGAGGCCGATGCCGCTGGTGCCGCCCGTGATGAGCGCCGTCTTGCCTTGGAGACGCATGGGGAAAGTCCTTGTCCGGAAAGGCCGAATGAGCTTGAAGCCCGGGCCGCAGGTTGTTAGATTACGATCATAATGATTGATTACGATCGTAATGCAATGGCGCCCGCCAAAGATGGACGGGATGTCATCCGGAGCAGATCATGAGGTACGCGAAAGGCCACAAGGACGGGACGCGGCAGCACATCGTCGAGGTCGCGGCCCGAAAATTCCGGGAGGAGGGCGTGGCGGCCGCCGGCATCGCCGGGCTCATGGCCGAGGCTGGGCTGACCAACGGCGCCTTCTACAACCACTTCGACTCCAAGGAGCACCTGGTCCGCGAGGCGATGGCGCATGCGCTCGGCAAGCAGGCGGCGCTGCGGGAGGCCAGCCCCGGCACCGGCACGGACTGGATCCGCAGCTATCTCAGCCCCAGCCATCGCGACGGGCCGGGCCAGGGCTGCTTCACCGCAGCCCTGGCGGCCGAGATCGCCCGGCACCCGGAGCCGACGCGCGAGGCCTTTACGGGCGCCGTTGCCGGGACCATAGGCCGGATCGCGGCCGAGATTCCCGAGGGCACGCCGGAAGAGCGCGAAAGCAAGGCGATGGCGGTCTACGGGATGATGGTCGGCACGCTGCAGCTCGCGCGCGCCGTGACCGATCGCGCGCTGTCCGACCGCATCCTGGCCGGCGGGCTGAAGGCGGCGCTGGCGATGATCGGAAGGCCCGTCAGCGATCCAGGCTGAAGCTGCGCGTCACGCTGCCGTTGGGGCCGCTCATCGTGCCGGTGCCGGAGATGTCGCCCGGCGCCGCGCGGGTCACGCTGCCCTGCCGCGACCAGGTCTGGCCGTAAGGACCGGTCACGCTCCGGCTGCGCGAGCAGGTGCCGTTCGCGCAGCCGCGCGAGGCCGACCCGCTCCAGGTGCCCCGCCAGGTGGTGACGCTGCCGGAGCGCGAGCGCGCCTCGGCAAGGTCCGGCGCCAGGCCGGCCAGCAGGGCGAGGCCGGCCGCGGCGAGGAGGGGCGCGCGCATCAGCGCCCCGCCTGGGCGAGCGCGTCGCGGCATGGCGCCGAGAGCCGCTCGCCGTTCTGCCGCAGGCAGGCGAGGATCCGCCCGTCGCCGCGCGGCACGCTGCTGCAATAGGCCTGGTAGTCGGCGCGGCAGGCCTGGGCCAGCGCGCGCCCCGGCCGTTGCTGCTGCGCGCAGGCCGGCAGGGCGGCGAGCGCGAGCAGGGCGGTCAGTGCAAATCGATGCATGGGGCGAACTCCCTCCGTTGGGTCGCGCCTGATACGCGCCGAGGGGACAAGAATCGTCGCGCGGCCTACCAGTAATGGGGCCGCCGCAGGACGACGACCGGCCGCCGCACCACCACCGGCGGCGCGACCACGACGGGCGGCGGCACCACGATCGCGGGCCGCCAGGCTGGGACGATCACCACGCGCGGGGGCGCATAGACCGGCACCGGCTCGACGATCACCATGCGGGCCTGGGACACCCCTGGCGCGGCGACGGCCAGGGCCACGGCGAGCGGCCGGATTGCGGACAGCATCATGCGATTTCTCCTCTCGGGAACGGATCGGGCTGCCCGCTGGAAGGCGCGGGCGGGGCAGGGCAGGCGGCCGGTGGCCGGAAGGGCCTCCGGCCGCCGAGGCTGGGCTGACGGCCATCCGCATCCGGCGCCGTGCATTCCGCGCCGCTCCGCACGCAGCGGGACAGCAGCAGGATCAGGAAGCAGGATCGGGACAGCTTCGGCATGGCCCTGATACGTGCCGGCGGCCGCCAGTCGTCGCGGGCGATGCTCGCCCCATGATCCCCGCGATTTTCGCGACGACTTTCCCGGCCGGGGCCGTATCAGCTCCCGTGACGGGCCGGGCTGGGCGTGATGGACGTGGCGGCTGAGTGGATGGAACAGGAGGCGCCGGCTTCCGATGCGGCGCTCATGCGCCGCGTCGTGGGCGGCGACGAGCGCGCCTTCCGCTGGCTCGCCGATCGCCACGCGCCGCGCCTCCTCCGCTTCGCCGACCGTCTCCTCGGCGGCGCCGCCGAGGCCGAGGAGGTCACCCAGGAGGTGCTGCTGCGCCTCTGGCGCGAGGCCGCCCGCTGGGAGCCGGAGCGCGGCGCCCTCGGCACCTGGCTGCACGCCATCGCCTACCGGCTCTGCCTGGACCGCCTGCGCCGCCGCCGCGGCACCCTGCCGCTGGAGGCCGTGCTGGAGGCGCCCGATGACGCCCCGTCCCCCTTCGACGCCACGGCGCGACAGGCCGAGCTCGCCCGGCTCGACGCGAGCCTGGCCCGCCTGCCCGACCGCCAGCGCGCCGCCCTCGCCCTCTTCTACCAGCAGGAGATGGACGGCGCGCAGGCCGCCGTCGCGATGCGGCTGGAGCTGCGCGCCTTCTGGTCGCTGCTGCGCCGCGGCCGCCAGGCCCTCCGCGAGATGATGGACCCCTGACCATGCGCCCCGCCGATTTTTCCGACCTGCTCGACACCTGCGGCGCCGACCCGGACCGCTGGCCGCCGGGATTGCGCGAGGCGGCCCTGGCCCATCGCGACGCGGACCCGATGGCCCGTGCCGCCTGGGAGCGGGCCGCCGCCCTGGACGCGCTGCTCGTCGCGCCGCGCGTGGAGGACCCGGCGCGCAGCGCCGCCGTGGTCGAGGCCGCGCTGCGCCGCCTGCGCGCCGAGCGCGACCGCCCCGGCCGCTGGTCCGCCTTCTGGCAGGATTGGCGCTGGATCCTGGCCCGGCCGCTGGGCGCCGGCCTTGCCGCCATGATGGTCGCCGGCTGGCTGGTGGGCCACCAGCCGCCGGTCGCCCGCGGCGCCCCGGCCATCGACCTGCTGCTGACCGACCCATCGCTCTTCGAGGAACTCGCCCCATGACGAACCTGTCGCGGCTCCGCCTGGTGCTGGCCGTGTCGTTGGCGCTGAACCTCTTCGGCGGAGGCTACCTCGCCGCGCGCCACTGGGGCGGCAGCGGAGTTTCCTTCGCCGACCCGATGCTGGGGGTGGAGGATTCGGACCGCCCGCTCCGCCGCCTCCTCGCCGCCCTGCCGCCGGCCGATGCCGAGACCCTGCGCCAGGCCTTCGCCGCCGGACGGCCCGCCTTGCGCACGCATTTCCTCGCGCTGCGCCAGGCCACGGAGGAGGTCCGCGCCGAGCTGGCCCGCGATCCCGTCGATCCCGAGCGGCTGCGGAACGCCCTCATGGCCGTCCAGTCGCGCCGCGGCCGGCTGGCCGAGACCGTCGGCATGCTCGTGCTCGAGGCGGCGCCGCGGCTCTCGCTGACCGGGCGCCAGGTGCTGGCGGGATTCCGGCTGATGCGCTGACGCGGGCGGAGTGTCCTGGGAAGGCTTCCAAGGCATAGTATGTCCCAAAGGAGGGACCGCCCCATGGCCACGCTGCTGCCCGCCGAGCTCGCCTGGTACGCCACCGGCCGCTTCTACGAGACCGGCAAGGGCGAGCTGGCCGACTACGGCTACTTCCTGCACCTGCCCTTCCCCGGCGTGCCGCTCTTCGCCGGCCCGCCGGGCGAGACGGCCGCGCATTTCACCTTCGCCGCCACGCCCTTCCAGGCGCCGGAGATCGGGAACGGCGCGCTGAAGCTGGGGCTCGATCCGGTCGGCGAGTTCTCGATCCACCTGCAGCGCCGGCCGGCCGGGACCTTCGACGACCCGGCCTCCTTCGCGCTGGGCGAGCGCATCGCCACCTTCCGCCGCACCAGCCTGGTGGCGGGCACGACCGTCGAGACCGGCGCCGGCAGGAGCCTGATCGGCACCAACGTCTTCTCGGCGCGGCTGCTCTCCAGCGTGGCCTTCGACTTCGGCGGCGGCCGGCACGATCTCGCGGAGCACATCGGCCGGGGCGTCACCCAGTTCGGAACCTCCGCGGCCGCGCCCATCTCGCCGATGCCGAAGGGGTACACGATGGTGCTGCCGTTCACGGGATCGGCCGTGGCGCTGGGGTAGTTGGGAGGGGCCCTGTCCTCAGGCCAGCCCCACTTCCTCCTGCCGCCGCTTGTCGATCTCCTCGCCGTAGCGGCGCAGCACGTGGCTCGCCGTCAGCGAGCCGATGACCTTGCGGCTCTCCGCGCCGTCCAGCACGGCCAGCGCCTCGACCTCCACGCTGTCGAAGACCGCCATGGCCTCCTTCGCGTTCATCGCCGGCAGCAGCGCCACGTCCTTCAGCTTCAGCAGCGGGGCGATGGTCTCGGCGGTCGTCTCCGGCGCATGCGCCTCGACGACCAGCACCACGCCGGCGTAGCGGCCGGCCTCGTCCAGCGCGATCACGCGCTCGGTCGAGCCCAGCGGAAAGTCGCGCCGGAAGGAGGAGAGCTTGGTGTCGAACCGCACCGTCCGCACGTCGCGCCGCATGAGCTTGCCGACGGTCAGGTCGCGCAGCCAGCCTACGTCATGCGCGGAGCGGATGGTCTCGCCGCGCAGGTGGAAGCGCCAGGTGGCGAAGGAGTAGCCGAAGGTCCGCCGCGTCACGAGGCCGGAGACCGCCACCGCCGTCAGCACCGCGCCGGCCACCGCGAAGTTGCCGGTGCTCTCCAGCGCGAGGAAGGTCATGGCCAGCGGCGCGCCGATCACCGCCGTGCCGAAGGCGCTCATCCCCACGACGGCGAGGAAGAGCGGGTCCACCGGATGCAGCCCGATCTCGGGCGGCAGCGCGGCGAAGATCTTGCCCAGCAGCGCGCCCATCAGCAGCGAGGCGAAGAAGAGGCCGCCGCGGAAGCCCGCGCCCAGCGAGAGCGCCGAGGCCGCCGCCTTCACCACGAGCAGCAGCAGAGCGGCCTTCAGCGGCCCTTCCGTGCTGAAGGCGTAGTGGAGCGCCCCATGCCCCGCCGAGAGCGCGCCGGGAGACAGCAGCGCCAGCACGCCCACGCCGAGCCCGCCGACGGCCGGCCGCAGGGGCGCCCAGGGCACGCCGGTCTTGAAGGCGTTCTCGATCATGCTCACGCCGCGCATCAGCGCCACCGCCGCCAGCGCGCAGAGCACGCCGAGCGCCAGCGCCAGCAGGTAGCCGTCCCAGGCCGGCGAGGGCACGCCGCCGGGCTGCACCAGGTAGGTCTGCCCGCTCAGCAGCCGCGTCGTCAGGATCGCCGCGACCGCGGAGGCCACCACGGGCGCCAGCGAGGCGATGGCATAGGTGCCGATCACCAGCTCGAAGGCATAGAAGGCGCCGGTCAGCGGCGCGTCGAAGGCCGCCGCGATGGCGCCCGCCGCGCCGCAGCCCACCAGCACGCGCAAATCGCCGCGCCGCAGGCCGAGCCGCCGCCCCAGCCGCGAGGCGACGCCGCCGCCGACCTGAGTGTAGCCCGCCTCCAGCCCCACCGAGGCGCCGAAGCCGTTGGAGATGATGTTCTGCACGGCCACGACGACGCCGTCCCAGAGCGACATCCGCCCGCCGAACAGCGCATTGGCCTCGATGGGATCCACCGGCTGGCGCGGCCGCCAGCGCGCGATCCCGATGTTCACGACGCCCAGCACGACGCCGCCCAGCGCCGGGACCAGCAGGAGCTGGAGCGGGGACACCCCGCGCGCGAGGCTCACCCCATGCGCCACGCCCTCGCCGAAGAGCAGCAGGTGCAGGCCCTGCGCCGCGCCGCTCATCGCGGTGGCGAGCAGGCCGGCGGCGATGCCGGCGATCACCGCGAGGAAGACGAGCCCCAGCTCCCCGCCGCGGACCCAGGCGCGGAACGCGCTCATCCGGCCGACCGGCGCGGCGGACGCCTCGGAGAGGGGATTGGGATCGGCCGGGACGGCGGCAGGAGGAGTCACGGGCAGGCTGACCAGAAGATGCACGCATCCTAGAACCCGTAATCCGGCGAATCAGCGGCAGCCGGCGCATCGCTGCAATGCCCTCAGCGGCGCCCGATCTCCCCGAGGTCGAAGGGCGTCGTCTGGTAGAGCTGATTGATCCAGTTGCCGAAGAGCAGGTGCGCGTGGCTGCGCCAGTGGTTCAGCGGTGGCCGCCGGGGATCGTCGTCCGGGAAGTAGTTCCGCGGCGGCGCGATGGGCTTTCCGGCGGCGACGTCCCGAAAGTACTCCTCGCTCAGCGAGTTCGAATCATACTCGATGTGGTTGAACATGAAGAGCGCGCGGCGCGCCGGATCCTCCAGCAGGCAGAGGCCCGCCTCCTCGGATTCCATCAGCACGCGCAGCCCGCCTTCCGCCGGGATGTCCTCCCGCCGCACTTCGGTCCAGCGGGAGACCGGGATGCCGAAGTCGTCCGAGAAGCCACGCAGGAAGGGCGAGGCCGGCGCGAGGTTCTGGTGCCGGTGCACGCCGAAGGCCTTTTCCGCCAGCGGGTATTTCGGCATGCCGTGGAAGTGGTGCACCGCGGCCTGCGCACCCCAGCAGACATGGAAGCTGTGGTGCACATGGGTCTGCGTCCAGTCGAAGACGCGGCGCAGCTCGTCCCAGTAGGTCACCTGCTCGAAGGGCAGCGTCTCCACCGGCGCGCCGGTGACGATGAAGCCGTCGAAGCGCTCGGCGCGGATGTCCTCCCAGTCGCGATAGAAGGAGAGGATGTGCTCGCCCGGCGTGTTGCGCGCGACGTGGTTGGTCATCTTCACCAGCGTCAGCTCGACCTGCAGCGGCGTGGCGCCCAGCAGCCGCGCGAACTGCGTCTCGGTGCGGACCTTGTCGGGCATCAGGTTGAGCAGCCCGATGCGCATGGGGCGGATGTCCTGGCGCATGGCGTCGGCCTCGCGCATCACCATGACGCCCTCGGCCTCCAGCGTGGCGCGGGCGGGCAGGTCGTCGGGAATCCTTATCGGCATCGGCGGAAAACCTCGGGCATGTCCATCCTCCGTGGTTCGGAGCGGAACGGACGCCGTGGCTGGAACCCGTTTGGTTGCCGGTTCGGCCACATCCTCCCTTGCGGGAGCGCCACCTTGCCCGGGGAGGCAGGTTGGCGTTGGGCGCCGGCCCAACTCCTGATGTGCCGCAATGCCTAATCGGCGCTTCGCCGATTGGCAACACCCCGCCGAAGGTCCCGAATCACGCGTGAAGGCTAACCCAGGCCCAGCGCCCGCAGCTCGGAGATGGCGGCGCGGACGGGGGTGAAGCCCGCCACCGCGTCCAGCGCGGCGAGGCGCATGCTCCGCCGCTCGCCCTCGGAGAGCGAGAGCAGCCGCCGCAGCGCGGCGTCCACCGCCGCCTCGTCGGTGGTGTCGGCGAGGAAGCCGTTCACCCCGTCCTCGATGAAGTCGGCCGAGCCGCCGAGCCGGGGCGCCAGCGCCAGGCAGCCGCAGGCCATGGCCTCGGCCGAGGTGCGGCCGAAGGCCTGGTAGTCCGAGAGGTCGAGGAAGGCATCGGCCTCGCGCAGCAGCTCCGCGACGCCGGCCTGGCTCAGCCGGCCGATCAGGGTCACGCCCTCCGGGCACTCCAGCCCGAGCGCGGTCAGGTCCTCGGCCGAGGCGCCGAAGCCGGTCGCCTCCACCGGCCCGAACTCGCCGGCGGCGAGGCGGCCGAGCAGGCGCAGCGTGCGCTGCGGCGCGCGGCGCGGCGTGCTCGGCCGCACCATGGCGACGACGCGCAGCGCCGTGGCTTCCGCGCGGCGGGACGGGCGATAGAGACCGTGGTCGATGCTCGGCACCACCATCTCGGAGGCATGGCCGTGCGAGGCCTGCACCATCTCCGCGATCCAGCGCGACTTGGCGAAGTAGGAGCAGTTGCGCAGGAGGGAGAAGCTGGCGATGGCCATGCTGTGCTCCATGCTGCCCTCGGCATAGAAGAGCGGCTCGTAGTCCTGCACGTAGTAGCCGGTGCGGAAGGCGGGCCCGCGGACGGTCTTCGCGGCCTCGGCGATGCTGTGCGCCGAGGTGTTGGTGGTCGCGACCACCACGTCGTCGCCGGCGATGAGCCGCCCCAGCTCCTGCGGCCCCTCGAAGACCGCGACGCCACCGTCCAGCACCCAGTCGAAGCGCCCGTAATTCTCCCGGAAGCCCGCGGCATTGGCGGCGTTCACCAGGATGCGCGCCTCGACGCCGAGGTCGCGCATCGCCGCCACCTCCTGCACGACGGAATGCGCGCCGCCGGCGCCGCCGCGCACCGGCAGGACGAAGGAGAGGCGCGTCATGCTGGCTCCCCCTTGGCTGGCTCCCCCTTGGCCGGCTCTCCCTGGGCCAGGAGCTCCGCGATGCCGGCGAGGCGGCCGCGCAGCCGGCCGAGCACGGCGCTCTCCTGCATCATCCGCTCCAGCGCGGGGATCACGATTCCGGGGTGCTTGTTGGTCATCTCGAGTCCGCCGGCGCGTGTCAGGCCGGTGCGCGCGACGCCGAAGGACACGCTCTTGTGGTGGAAGACGAAGCAGTCGTCCGCGACGACCAGCCGGAAGCCCGCGGCGCGCGCGCGCAGGCAGAGGTCGGTCTCCTCGCCGTAGCCCATGGGGAAGGCCTCCTCGTCGTAGAGGCCCACGCGATCGAAGACCTCGCGGGAGATCAGCGTGCAGAAGCCGTTGAGCAGCGGAAAGTCGGGATAGGCGCGCTCGGTGGCGCCGTCGAGCAGGGCCTGCACCCGGTCCAGGTGCTCCGGCCGGATGGCGTCGTTGGTGGACCAGCTGCCGTCCGGCCGCTTCACCGCGGGCAGGCTCTGCCAGCTCGCGGCGTTGGAGAGGGGGCCGACCATGCCGGCGCCGGGCCGCGCCCGCGCCGCCGCGTGCAGCCGGTCCAGCCAGCCCTTCGGCACCACCGTGTCCGAGTTCAGCACCACCACCCAGTCGGCCCCGGTGAGCGTCACGCCCTCGTTGATGGACTTGGTGTAGCCGCGGTTCACCTCGCGCCGGTGCAGGACCAGCCGCGGGTCGCGCGCCACCTCCTCGCGCAGCATGCCGGCGGTGAGGCCGCCGCTTCCGTCGTCCACCACGACGACCTGCATGGGCCCCGTGGCGGCGGCGCAGAGCGCGCGCAGGCAGGCGCGCACCTCGGCGCCGCCATTGTGGACGGGCACGATCACCTGGGTGAAGGGATGCGCGCCGCCGGCCGTGCGGGGAGACGCGCGCAGCGGCGCCGGCTCCGGAGCGGCGCCATGGACGCGGGCGAAGGCCCCGGCGCGCGCGAGGGTTCCTTCCAGCCGCCCGTCCTCGAAGCGCTGCGACGTGGGAGCCTCCGGCGCGGGGCGGGGCACCAGCGCGGCGAGGCCCTTGGCGGCCACGGCCTCGACGGCGAGCCAGGCGCCGGCCTCCTCCGCCGCGGGGTAGAACTCGACGGGGATCTGCACCGGGCGGCGGAAGGCGCGCGCCCGGCGCAGCATGCGCAGCCGGCGGAAGCTGCCGCCCTCCCGCGTCTGCAGGGAGACCTCCAGCACGGCATGCATGTGCGGCTCGGTCGCCTCGGGCAGCCAGGCGGTGACGAGCAGCGGGCCCGGCGGCACCTCGTCCATGCGGAAGAACAGCGAGACGCGCGGCGAGGGCGCGTCGAGCACCAGCCGCACGCCGGGGCCCGGCAGCATCTCGAAGCGCTGGGTGACGGCGGGGGGCAGGGCGCCGCCGTGCAGCCCCTCGGCCAGCTCCGCCATCGCCGCCGGGATCACGCTGGCCAGGCCGGCGGGCCAGAGGGTCAGCAGGCCGGCGGCGGCTTCCGGCGGCGCGGCGGGCGCGTCCTCCGATGCGTCGTCGCCGGCGCCGTCCCCTGGCGCGGCCTCGAGGCGCAGCGGCGAGCCGGAGAGCTCCCGGCCGGTGACGAGGTGGAAGGCGCGGGCCTCGCGCGCGATGCCGTCGCGCAGGGCGGCCGGCAGCGGCCAGTCGATGACGAAGCCGCCGGCGCCGTCCCCGCGCGCCGTCAGCACGCGCGTGCCGAGGCCCTCGATGTCGAGGCCGATCTCGGGCGCTTCGCCGGAGTGGGAATCGGGGTGGAGGGGGGTGGAACGGGCCCAGCCGCGCAGTGACGGCGGATCGGGGTGGAAGCGCAAGGCGCCGTCGCCGACCTCCTGTCCCGTCTCGGTGCTGCCATCCATGCGGTCGCTAATACCTTCCACGGCCTGTATCCGCATAGCATCGGGCCAGGGGTCGAGGAAAGCCAAGCTTGAGCGGCGGCGGAACGGGGGATAGAGGTAGAGCCTTGTTCCGCCGATCGAAAGGCCCCTTCGCTGGACCTCGACGCGCTTTCCCGGCCCCGGATCCTGGTGGTCGCCGCCGGCCATCCGGGCCTCGGCGGCTTGGCGGACCTGACCGCCTCGCGGGCTGCCTTCCGGCGCTTCCGGCTGATGGAAGCCGTGACGGAGGCCTGGTTCCTGGCCGGCGCGGGCGATCGGCCGCCGCCGCCGGGCGTGCGGATCTTCCAGCCCTTCGGCCCGGCCGAGTTCCTGGCGGAAGCCGGGGCGGGCTTCGACGCCGGGGACTTCACCCAGCATGACCTGAACCTGCTCGACCGGCTCGCCGATCTGCTCGGCCGGCTGGCGCCGCAGGTGGTGCATCTCCACGACCTCGCGCCCTTCGGCGTGGAGCTGCCGTCGCTGATCCGGCGCGCGTGCCCGGCGGCGCGGATCGTGGTGACCCTGGGCCCCGGGCTCGCGCGGCGGGTGGGGATCACGGGCGCTCCGGAGGGGGAGCCGGTTCCGCGCTTCCTGCGCGCCGCGCTGCTCCGCCACGCCCTGCGCGGCGCGACGGTGCTGCTGCCCTCGGAGGCGCTGCGGCGGGCCTGCGTGGATTTCGGCCTCGATCCGGCGCGGCTCGCCGTGCAGGCGGAACTGGCGCCGGCGGCAGAGCCGCGCGATCCGCCGCCCTCGCGGCATTTCCTCGTCGCCGCCGCCTTTTCGGGCCCGGACGAGGCCGGGCTGCTCGCGGCGGCGGCCGAGCTGCTGGCCGCGCTGCCGCCTCCGGAGGGGCGAAGGCTGCGGCTGGAGGTCCATGACGGCGAAGAGGCGCGGCCCGACCTCATGGCCGCGGCGCATCTCGTGCTGGTGCCGCGCGGCGACGATCCGCAGGGGATCGCCGCGGCGGCCCGGGCACTGGGGCGGCCGGTGCTGGACTACGACAGCGCGGCCGGGCTGGCGGAAGGGCTCTTCGCCCTGCTGGAAGCGCCGGCGGAGCTGGCCGCCCTGCAGGCCATGCTCGTCCCGCCGCCGGGCGAGGCGCAGATCGCCGAAGACCTGCTGGCCTTCTATCGCGGACTGCCGGCATGAGCGCCTTCCTCCGCCCGCCCTTCGCGCAGAGCCTGGCCTTCGCGGCGCGCGCGGTGGCGCAGTCGCAGAGCGCCAACTACCACCAGGGCGAGGACATCCGCCTGCACCTCGTGATCCGCGGCGTGAACGGCGAGCCCCACCTCATCGCCAACGACTTTCTCGCGGGACAATGGGGCGAGGAGCTGCGGCTGCCCATCTCCCATGCCGATGCGCTGGCGCCGACCGTCGCCGTGGCCTTTACGCCCGGCGGCATCCTCGTCACCCCGCCCGGCAGCGAGGCGGCCGCCTTCCGGCCGGGGCGGCCCGTGCCGGACTCGCTGGTGCTGCGGCGCGGGCCGGACATCGGGGTCGGCGAGGGGGCGGCGCCTGCCGTCGCGCCGCCAGCCACTGCCGCCCCCGCCGCGCTGGAGGGCGACGGCGCGATCGACGCCGCCGGCCCGTTGCCGGGGACGGGCCACCGCCTGCTGATCCTGCGCCTCGCCGACGCGACGCTGGAGGCTGCGCTGACCACCACGCCCGTGCCGCTGCGCCTGGGCGATTCCGGCGCGGTCGCGGTGCCCCTGTTGGGCTTCGACGCGGGCGAGGGCCAGCTCGGCCTGCTCGCCGCGCTGCCGGAGTCGGACGCCGAGGCGAGCGGCGTGGAGCTGCTGCCGACCGGCCTGCCGCCGCTGCGCCTTGCACCGCCGGCCGGACAGCGCCTCGCGCCGCGTCCGCTGCCGGAGGAGCTGCTGGCGCGGCTGCGCCGCCATCTCGCCGTCGCGCGCGGCCCTGCAAAGCCCGAATTCGAGCGCCTGCTGCAGCGCGCCTTCACCGGCCGCGACACCGTCGCCTGGCTCTCCAGCCCGGTCCGGATGAGCGTGGCGCGCGTGGTGCCGACGGAGGCCGGCACGCTGCTGCAGGGCCGCTTCTTCGACCCGAACAAGGCCGTCACCGCCATCCGCCTGCGCCGCGGCGAGGAGCGCTTCGACCTCGCCTGGCTCGACACCGCGCCGCCCGAGGGCGAGGGCCGCGCCTTCACCGCGCGCGCGGCGATCACGGGGCCGCTCGGCGAGGCCTGGATCGAGGTGACGCTGCAGCCCGGCGAGACCGGGACTCTGCCGCTGCCCGCCGCCTCCTCCGGCGTGCCGGCGCTGCGTGCGCTGCTGGAGGGGATTGGCGCGACCCCGCCGGAGAAGCTGGACCACGCCTTCGACGCGGTCCTCGGCGCGCCGCTGGTGGCGCTGCATCGCGCGCGGCTGGCACAGCCGATGGCGGTGGAGGAACGCGTCTTCGGCACGCCACCCGAATCACCGCGCGCCAGCCTCGTCATCCCGCTGCACGGACGGCTCGACCTGCTGACCGCGCAGGCGGCGCTGCTCTCGGGCCTCACGGCCGACGAGGTGATCCTGGTCCTGGACGATCCACCGCGGCGCGAGGCGGCGGTGGCACTGGCGGAGTCGCTGTCGCGCCGCTTCGGCCTGCCGCTGCGCCTCCTCCTGCCCGCCGAATCGCGCGGCTTCGGCCCGGCGAGCAACCTCGGGCTGGAGCGTGCGCGGGGGCGCGCCGTCGTCTTTCTCAACGCCGACGCCTTCCCGGAATCGCCGGGCTGGCTGGATGCGCTCGCCGCCGCGCTGGAGGACCCCACGGTCGGCGCGGCGGGCGCGCGGCTGCTCTATCCGGATGGCAGCCTCCAGCACGGTGGCATGGTCCCCGAGCCCGCCGCCGACCGCGCGAACTGGGTCTTTCCCGAGCATCCCGGCAAGGGCCTGCGCCCGCCGCCGGCCTCGGCGGCGCCGCGCGACGTGCCCGCGCTGACCGGCGCCTGCCTGGCGCTGCGGCGCGAGGTCGCGCAGCGCCATGGCGGCTTCGATCCTGACTATGTGATCGGCGATTTCGAGGATGCCGACCTCTGCCGGAAGCTGGCGCGCGACGGGCTGCGCTGCGTGGTGGTGGACACGGCCGAGGTCACCCATCTGGAGCGCCAGTCGCAGGGCAGCGTGGCCGCCGCGCAGGGCCGCTGGAACCTGACGCTGCTCAACGCCTGGACCTACAATCGCCGCTGGCATGGCGGTTGAGGCTGACATCGCCGCGCTGGATGCGCTCCAGCACGGAACCGGCTTCCTGAGCATCGGCGGCTGGGTCGCGGTGCCGCCCGGCCGCGATTGGCCCGTGGTGACGCTGGAGCTGGGCGGGACCACGCACCGCATCGAGCACTTTTTCGCCCGCGGCGACCTGCCCGATGCGGAGAGTTTTCGTGCATTCCGCGACGACATTCCGTGGTCCGGCCCGACACCGGATTTTGCCGTCACGCTGTCCGCCGACAACGTGCCGCTCGTCACGGCCGAGCCCGCGCGCTGGGCACCCTTCGTGCCGCAGGGCGCGATCGAGTGGTTCTCGCAGGCGCAGCTGTCCGGCTGGGTGCACGACCCCGCGCAATGGCTCGGCACGCCCGATCTGGCGCTGCATGCGGACGGGCAGAAAGCCTGCGACATCCCGCTGAACGCGGTGCGTACCGACCTGCTGCTCGGCGCGCGATTTCGGGGCGAGCGGCTGGGCTTCTTCCTGCCCGCCGCCGTTCTGGGCCCGCTGCTCGACGGCATCCGCCCCTTCGGCGACGGCGTGGTCCGGCGCTGGTCGCTCGTCGCCGGTGGCCACGAGATCACGGCGCGCGAGGAGGCGCTGCGGTCACTGGTCCGCGGCGCGCTCGATCCGTGGGAGGGCGGCGCGCTGCGAGGCCGCGCGGAGCTGGAGCCCGAGCGTCCGCCGGTGGTGATGCTCGCTCTGGACGGGCGCGAGTTTCCGCAGATCCGTGCCGATGGCGGCCGCTTCGCGCTGCCGCTGCCGCATTCGCCGACGGGGCGCACGACGCTCACGGTCTCCGCGCGCATCGCGGGCGAGGCGCTGATGCTGCCGGGCTCGCCCGTCACGCTGCGGCACCTGCCGCTGGCGCCCGGCTTCGGCGCGGGGGCTTTTTCCGCCCTCTCGCGTGGCCGCCCGCGTGTCTCCGTCGTGATCCCGATCCACAACGCCGCGGCCGACCTTGCGCGCTGCCTCGCCAGCGTGATCGCGTACACGGCCGCTCCCGGGCGGCTGATCCTCATCGACGACGCCAGCACCGATCCGGCCGTCGCGGATGTGCTCGACGGATGGCGCGGCCGCGACGGCATCGAGATCCTGCATAACCCCGAGAATCTGGGCTTCACCGCCACCTGCAACCGCGGCATCGCAGCCGCCGGGCGCGACGACGTGATCCTGCTCAACTCCGACACCGAGGTGCCGGCGCGCTGGATCGAGACCCTCATGGCGGCAGCCCATTCGACGCCGGAGACGGCCTCGGCCACGCCCTTCTCCGACCACGCCGGCGCCTTCTCCGCGCCGCCGGTGCCGGTGGGCATGCCCACGACGGATCTATCGCGCCTCTGCGCGCAGTCCTCGCTCGCCACGCCGCCCGAGGCGCCGACGGGCCACGGCTTCTGCCTGTACCTCCGTCGCGACGCGATCGACCGGGTGGGCCTCTTCGACGAGGAATCCTTCCCGCGCGGCTACGGCGAGGAGAACGAGTGGTCGATGCGCGCGCTGCGCGCCGGGCTGCGCCATGTGGTGGACGACCGGACCCTCGTCCGCCACCGCCAGGCGGCCAGCTTCGGCGCGGAGCGCGCCACGCTGATGCAGGCCGGACGCGACGCGGTGGATGCGCGCTTCCCCGAATATCCCGCCCTGGTCCACGCCTTCCTCGCCGAACCGCAGATGGCCGCCGCGCGCTGGCGCATGGCGGGCGCCTTCGCGCGTCCGGCGCCTCGTCCCCGCATCCTCTTCGTGCTCGGGCTGGAGGCGGGCGGCACGCCACTCACCAATCTCGACCTCATGCGTGCGCTCGCGGATCGCTACGAGCCCTTCCTGCTCGGCAGCGACGGCACCGTGCTCACGCTGAAGCGCCTCGAATCCGGCGCGCTGCACGAGGTGGAGCAGCTCGCGCTCAACCGCCCCATCCGCCTCGCCGAGCACGCCAGCGCGGAATACGACCGCGCGCTGGCCGGGCTGCTGGTCCGCCACGCGATCGAGCTCGTGCATGTCAGGCATTTCGCTTGGCACGGGCTTGGCCTGCCGCTCGTGGCCCGCGCGCTCGGTATTCCCGTCGTGGTCTCGCTGCACGACTTCTACGCGCTCTGCGCCAGCCTCAAGCTGCTGGACGCGGAGGGCGAACCCTGTCCCGGCTGCTGCACCGACGCGCCCGGCGAATGCCGCGCCGAGCTCTGGCCGGAGGCCGAGGTCCCGCGCCTGCGTGGCGCCTGGGCCCGGCGCTGGCGCGAGCAGACCGGTGCGGCGCTGGCCGCGGCCGATGCGCTGGTCACCACCTCGCCGCAGGCGCGCGCGCGCCATGTGGAGGCCTTCCCGGCCCTTGCGCGGGCCGATTTCCGCGTGATCCCGCACGGCCGCGATTTTCCCGAAATGTCCGCCGCACGCACGGCCAGCCTTGCCAGCCGGCCGCTCCGCGTGCTGCTGCCCGGCCATCTCGACATCGCCAAGGGTCTCGGCCTGATCCGCGCCATGGCCGCGCTGGATCGGGGCAGCAGCGTGGAGTTCCACATCCTCGGCACGGCGGAGGGCGTGACCTCCACGTCCGGCCTTGCCATCCACGGCCCCTATCCCCGTGACGCCTTCGCCGAACGTGCACGTGCCGTCGCGCCCGACATCGGCGCCGTCCTCTCGCGCTGGCCGGAGACGCATTCGCACACGCTGACCGAGCTATGGGCTGCCGGCCTGCCGGTGCTTGCCCTCGATCTCGGCGCCGTCGGCGAGCGAATCCGTACCCATGGCGGCGGCTGGCTGATGCCGCCGGACTCCGCGCCCGAGGCGGTGCTGGAGCGCCTGGCCGTCCTCGCGCGCGATCCTGCCGGCCTCAGCCGCAGGCGCCTGGAGGTTCGCGCCTGGCAGCAGGGCGAGGGCGCCGCGCGCGACGCCGCCGCCATGGCCGCCGATTACGACCGCCTCTATCGCGAGCTGCGCGACCGCCGCCTCGCCTTCGCGACGCCCGCGCCGGCCCCCATCTGGCTCCGGCTGGACCTGCGCGATGCCCCGCGCGCCGAAGGCTGCGCGAACAGTGTGGAGGCGGCGGTGATCTATCGTCCCGTGACGGAATCCCGTCTCGCGGCGGCGCTCGCCGGCGAGGTGGCGGGGGTCGCCATCCTCTGCGACAGCCTGTCCAGCCCGGTCCTCACGCGCGTGCTGCCGCGCCTGCGCGACCGCCGCTGCGCGATCCATCCGGAGGTCAGGGCGGGAGCGGTCGACCTGGCTCCAGGCTGGACGGTCGAGGCGCCCGCCACTCCAGCGTGATCCCCGGCGCGCTCGCCGTGCCTGCCGCCGCGGCCTCGCGATGCAGCGTCGAGAGCCATCCCGGCCCGCCCTCGGGCGGGGCCTTCACCTGCGCGACCCAGCCCTCCGCGGGCGCTGCGCCCTCCGGCAGGATGCGGATGCGCGGATCGGCGACCTCCGCCGCTCCCTCCGCCAGCACGCATTCGAAGGGCGCCGTGGCGTCGAGCACGGCGCGCAGCGTTTCCGCCGTCGCTTCCGGCGGCACCGCGATCTCGATGGTCGTGAAGGGCAGCCCGATCTCGGCCAGGCGCTCCGAGCGCGTCGCGCGGCGCGGCGGCGGGACCAGCCGCCCGGCCAGCTCCGGCGCCTCGAAGCCCCGCGCCGTCGCCCTGACCGCGTCGAGCCGGGAGAGCGGCCGCGGCGGACGCACCACCAGCGCGCCCGGCCCTTCCACCCACAGCACCAGCGCGCCTTCCCGGACCGGCGGAAGGTCGAAGCGCAGCAGCCGGGGCCGCCGACCGGCGCGGGACTCCAGCAGCAGTCGGTCCGGCTCGCCGTCGCGGCGCAGCAGCAGCGTCACCGCCATCTCCCCCTCGCCTTCCAGCTCGAGCCCCATGCGCAGGCCCGGTCGGGTCCCCGGGGGCGCGGGCTCCAGCGCGAATTCCGCCTCCGCCCCGCCGGCTTCCACCTCCAGCCGCAGCCCGTAGCCCGGCAGCTCGCCCGGCCGGCGCTCGCGCGGCGCCGTCGCCGCGAAGCGCAGCGCGGCCCCGCGCAGGACCAGCCCTGTCGCGACCAGGGCCTCGCCCTCCACGACGCCCATGACCGGCCCCAGCCATGTCCGCAGCGAAGGGTTCACGAGCGGCGAGGGCAGCGCCTCCGCCCCGGCGTCGGCCAGCCGGCGATCGAGCGAGGCGAGCCGCACGGCCGCCGCCTGATCGCCCGGCGCCAGCTCGACCACGCGCCGCAGATGGGCGCGCGCGGCCGCTTCGGCGCCCAGCGCCGCGGCCGCTTCGGCGAGGCCCTTGGCGAGGGCGGGATCCTCCGGCCGGTGTTGCGCCGCGAGCGCCAGCTCCGCCAGGGCCTCGGCCGCGCGGCCGAGCGCGGCGAGGTGCTGCGGCCGGCGCGCCAGCCGCTCGCGCCAGGCGCTGTCCTGGGCGCCGATCCGGCTCCAATGCCCGGCGGCCTCCGCATGGCGCTCCAGCGTGCCGGCCAGGCGCGCCAGCAGGACGGTCGGCCCGGGATGGTCGGGCCGCAGCGCCAGGGCCTGACGGGCGGCGGCCTCGGCCGCCTCCCATTGCTGGAGCGCGAGCTGCACGCGCGCGCGGAGCACCAGCAGGTCGAAATCCTCCGGATGCAGCCGCAGCCCGTGCTCCAGGATGCGCGCGGCCGCCGCCGGATCCTGCCGGGCCTCCGCCTGCCGGGCCTCGTCGCGAAAGTGGCGCGCCGGCAGCGGGCCGGTGGGCGCCGCCGCCTCGGGCATCACGACGCGCCCGAGCGACCAGTCGCCGAATTCCGGGGCGCAGCGCAGCTCCAGCTCCGCCCCCTCGGGCGCAAGGCCGGCGAGGGGGAGCTCGAAGCCATGCGCGCCGCCGCCGATCCCGCCATGCGCCAGCTCCGCGCGGTAGCGGTCCGCCGGGAGGCGCGCCAGCACCTGGCCGCCGTGCCAGAGCTCGAGCGCGACGGCCGCCGCGGGCCGCGCCTGGTCCCAGGCCCAGCCGCGCAGCCGCCCGTGGGCGATCCCCTCCAGCCTACCGCGCAGCATGTGCAGCCGGCGCGGGATGCGCGGCGTGGCCACGTCGAGCCGGACGAGGTTATCGTACCACCAGGTCTCGAGCGCGATCTCGTGCGTCGCGCCGTCCTGTAAGCGCAGCGGCAGGGCGAATTCCAGCCCGTGGCGGCCGTCGCCCATGCCGGCCTGCTCCAGGTCGGCGCGCGGCAGCGCGGCGGTGAGGGGGGCGACGAGCTCGCCATCGACCATGAGGCTCAGCGTCAGGCGATGGCTGGGCCGGGTCGGATCCCAGGCCCAGCCCCGCAGCACGCCTTCGAAGACACCGTCGATCCGGCCGCGCAATTCGGGTCCCCCTCGCGGAAGGGATTCCGCGCTGCGTTCGAGATTAGTCCACACACCCGGGCACGGCGAGCCGCGCCGGGTCTGGCGCGGCGATCCTGCCATCCCGGTTCATGCGAAGGAAGGCATAAAGCTGCGGTGCAGCAAGTTCGGCGGTCAGCCCCGGATCGTGACGAGCTGGTCGCGGAAGCTGGCCGCGCAGGCGGGCCAGGAGAAGTGCTCCGCCTGGGCGCGGGCCTGGGGCCGCGGCACCTCCAGCGCGGCGAGGCAGGCCCTCTGCAGGTTCTCGTCCAGCACGCCGCCGGGGCCCACCACATCGCGGGGGCCCATCACCGGATAGGCCGCGACGGGCGTGCCGCAGGCCATGGCCTCCAGCAGCACGAGGCCGAAGGTGTCGGTGCGCGAGGGGAAGACCATCACGTCGGCGCCGCGATAGGCCGCGGCCAGCTCCTCGCCGTGCCGCCAGCCCGCGAAATGGGCGGCCGGATAGCGCGACTGGAGCGCCGCGCGCTGCGGCCCATCGCCCACGACGACCTTGGTGCCCGGCAGGTCCAGCTCCAGGAAGGCGGCGATGTTCTTCTCGACGGCCACGCGGCCGGCATAGAGGAAGATCGGGCCCGGCAGCCCGTTCCAGGCGTCGCGCGCGCCCTCCTGGAAGAGGGCCAGGTCCACGCCGCGGGTCCAGGGCAGCACGTGGCGGAAGCCGCGCCGCGCCAGCTCGTCCTGCAGGGTCTGCGTCGCGGCGAAGGTGCCGGCGCCGGCATTGTGGAAGCGGCGCAGCAGGGCCCAGGCGAAGCGCGGCGGGATGCCGGTGCGCGCCGTGATGTATTCGGCGAAGCGGGTGTGGAAGCTCGTGGTGAAGCGCCAGCCGCGCTCGGCGCAGATGGCGCGCGTGGCGAGGCCGAGCGGCCCCTCGGTCGCGATGTGGAGCGCGTCGGGCTGGGCCGCGTCCAGCATCTCGCGCAGCGGCGCGCGCGGCCGGAAGGCGAGGCGGATGTCGGAATAGCCCGGCATGGCGAAGTTGCGGAACCGGTCGGGGCCGATGACGTCCACGGCGTCGCCCAGCGCCATCAGCTCCCCGGCGACGCGCTCCAGCGTGCGCACCACGCCATTGACCTGGGGGCGCCAGGCATCCGAGACGATGGTGAGATGCATCAGGCGGGGAGGACCTCGCGCATGCGCTGGGGCGCGCGCTGCATGGCGGCCCAGTCCAGCAGTTCGAAGCGGCCGTCGTCGTGCTCGACGAGGGCCGTGCAGCTCTCCACCCAGTCGCCGTCGTTCATGTACATGACGCCGCTCACGACGCGCATCTCGGCATGGTGGATATGGCCGCAGATCACGCCGTCCAGGCCGCGGCGGCGCGCCTCGCCGGCCAGGGCGACCTCGAAGCGGTCGATCGCCTTCACGGCCTCCTTCACTTGGCGCTTCAGCCATTGCGAGAGCGACCAGTAGGGATAGCCGAACTTTCTCCGGGCGAGGTTGAACCACCTGTTGAGGACGAGCGCCGTGTCGTAGGCCCAGTCGCCCAGGTAGGCCAGGAACTTGGCATAGCGGATGACGCCGTCGAACTCGTCGCCGTGGATGACCAGGAAGCGGCGACCGTCGGCGCCGTCATGCACCGCCTCGCGCATCAGCTTCACGCCGGCGATCTCGAGGCCGAGCCATTCGCGGAACATCTCGTCGTGGTTGCCGGGGATGTAGGTGACCTTGGTGCCGTTCTGCGCGAGGCCGAGTACCATGCGCATCACCTGGTCGAACTCGTCGTGCCAGTACCAGGACTTGCGGAGCCGCCAGCCGTCGATCACGTCTCCCACGAGGTAAAGATGCTCGCACTCCACCCGTGCCAGGAAGTCGAGCAGCATATCCGAGCGCGAGCCGCGCGTGCCGAGGTGGATGTCGGAGATGAAGATGCTGCGCACCCGCATCGTTCCGTCTTCCGCTCCGACAAGGTCACGTGGCGCCATCACCCAGCTCCGTCTGTGAATAACTTTGGAAATGCGTGTGCTTACCTGGGTTTGCACGTGAATCTTCCATGACCCCCGCGCGGGCCGCATGTCTCGTTGCCGACCCGGAAGATTCGCCGAATCGTCATGGTCCGAGTGGTAAGCGACGCGCTTCATGCTTGTGATCTTCAATCCGGCGGCGGGATCGCGCCGCCGGCGCCGACTCGCACGCGCGATGCGCGTGCTGGGCGGGGGCGTTGCGCTGGCGGAGACCGCCGGACCGGGCGATGCGCGGCGCCTCGCGGCCGAGGCGGCGCAGGCCGGCCATGACTGCGTGGTGGCGGCCGGCGGCGACGGCACCATCGCCGAGGTTGCGGCCGGGCTTGTGGGGACGGGGGCCGCGCTCGGCATCCTGCCCTTCGGCACGGCGAACGTGCTGGCGCTGGAGCTGGGCCTGCCGCTCGGACCGGAGGCGGCCGCCCAGGTCGTCGCCGCGGGCCGCGAGGCGGCGATCCGGCCGGGGATCGCTCGCAATGCCGCGGGCGAGCGGCTCTTCGTGCAGATGCTGGGGGCGGGGCTCGACGCGGCCGTGGTACACGCCCTGCCGCCCGGGCTGAAGCGCGTGCTCGGCAAGGGCGCCTATGTCTGGCAGACGCTGCGCGAGCTGGCGCGGCACGGCTTTCCGCCGCTGCGCTTCTCCGCCGATGGCGGGGAATGGGAGGAGGCGTCGAGCCTCGTCGTCACCAAGGGGCGGCTCTATGCGGGGCGGCACCTGGTGGCGCCCTGCGCCTCGCCGCTGGAGCCGGGCTTCTCGCTCCTGGTGCAGTCGCGGGGCGGGCGCGGGCGCGCGCTGCTCGCCGGCGCTGCGCTGCCGCTGAACGCGCTGCACCGGCTGCCCTTCATCGCGCTGCGCCGCTGCGCGACGGTGGAGATCGAGGGCGCGGGCGTGCTGACGCAATGCGACGGGGATTGCGGGCCGGCGCTGCCGCTGCGGATCGAGGACGCGCCGGGGGCGCTGCGGATCAGGATGCCCTGAGTCCCGCGCAGCGGGCCGCCGTGGCCGCGCCGAAGAAGAAGCCATGCGCCGGCCTCGGCGCCTGGAAGCGCGGCGCCCGCGCCCGGCGCGACGCCAGCGCCAGCATTGCCGGACCGACGCCGAGCGCCAGCATCAGCAGTGCCAGGGCGGCCGTTCCCTCATCGATCGCACCGAACATCCCAAATCTCCTATCCGCCGGTCCTCGGCGTGGGGTGTTCTTGCGCCGGGCGCGATGAACCGGCGGTGACCTTCCCGTTCATCCCCGGTTTAGCCGGAAAGCTCTAAGGGCCATGGGTATGAAGCGGCGTGACCTGATCGAGAATGGCCTCCTCCTTGCTGCGCTCGGGCTCGTGCTGACCGGCGGGCCGGCGTCGGCAGGCGACGACGACGACGATGATGATGACGACGACGATGACAGCCGGCGCAGGGCCGCGCGCCTCGCCCGCGAGTCCGGCGAGATCATGGGCCTCGCCGAGCTGATGGCGCGGGTGGAGCGGCGCTATGTCGGCCGGATCGTCAAGGTGGAGCTCGATCGCGAGGACGGCCGCTGGGTCTACGAGTTCCGCCTCCTGCCGCCGGACGGCCGGATGTTCAAGGTCGAGCTCTTCGCCGCGGACGGCACGCTCCGCCGCACCGAGGGGCGCGTGCAGGAGAGGCCGAACTGATGCGCGTGCTGCTGGTGGAGGACAACGACGCCCTGGCCGCGAAGCTCCGCGCCGCGCTGGTCGAGGCGCGCTTCGCCGTGGACCACGCCGCCGACGGCGAGGAAGCCCTCTTCCTCGGCGAGACCGAGCCCTACGACGTGGTCGTGCTGGACCTCGGCCTGCCCCGGCTGGACGGGCTGAGCGTGCTGCGCCGCTGGCGCGCCGCGGGCCGTTCCATGCCGGTACTCGTGCTGACCGCGCGCGGCGCCTGGACCGAGAAGGTCGAGGGGCTCAACGCCGGCGCCGACGACTACATGGCCAAGCCCTTCGCGGTCGGCGAGCTGGTGGCGCGCCTCAACGCGCTGATCCGCCGCGCCAACGGCGTCGCCCGGCCCGAGATCAGCCTCGGCCCGGGCGGCGAGGTGACGCTCGACACCGTGGCCGCGACCGTGAGCCTCGACGGCGCGCCGGTGCGGCTCACGGGGCTGGAGTACCGGCTGCTGGCCTATATGGCGCAGTGCGGGGCGCGGCCCGTCTCCCGGACGGAGCTGACCGAGCACCTCTACGACCAGGATTTCGACCGGGATTCCAACACCATCGAGGTCGTGATCGGCCGCATCCGCCGCAAGCTCGGCGCCGGGCTCATCGAGACGGAGCGTGGCCTCGGCTACCGCATCGCCCTGCCCGCGGGGAAGGCCGGCGGCGTGCCGGCCTGAACGCCATGCGCTCGCTCACGCTGCGGCTCGCGCTCATCTCGGCCATCTGGGTGGGCGGCGGGCTCTCGCTGGCCTGGTGGCTCGCCTCCGCCGTGCTGACGCGGCAGGTCGAGGCGGCCTTCGACAGCCGCCTCGCCGCCCAGCTCGACGCGCTGGTCGCGGCCCTTTCCGTCACGGCCGACGGCCGGCCGCGCGTCGCCTCGCGCACCCTGTCGGACCCGGAGTTCCAGCGGCCGCTCTCCGGCGTCTACTGGCAGGTGACGGCCGGCGACGGGCGCCTCGTCACCTCGCCCTCGCTCTGGGACGCGCGGCTGGCGCCGCCGCCCGCCGTCGCGCCGGGCGGGGTCCAGGCCTATTCCGCGACCGGCCCGCGCGAGGAGCCGATGCGGGTGCTGGCGCGCTTGGTAACGCCGAGCGAGGAGACGCGCTCCTCCCTGGCCGGGACGAGCCCCATGCTGGTGCAGGTCGCCTCCTCGACCGCGGAGGTGCGGAGCGACATCGCGGCCACCAGCCGCATCCTCACCACGGTCTTCACCGTCCTCGGCCTCGGCCTGGTGGCCGGGGCCACGGGCCAGGTGCTCTGGGCGCTGATGCCGCTGCGGCGGGTGCGGCGGGCGCTGGCCGCGGTGCGCGACGGCTCGCGCGAGACGCTGCAGCCGCTGCAGGCTCCCTCCGAGGTGGCGCCGCTGGTCGTGGAGATCGACGAGCTGGTGGCGCAGAACCGCGCCACCATCGACCGCGCGCGCACCCATGTCGGCAATCTCGCCCATGCGCTGAAGACGCCGATCGCCGTGCTGCGCGTCTCGCTGCAGCAGGACCGGCCGGACGTGGAGGGCGCGCTGCAGGAGGCCGGCGCGATGGAGCGCCTCGTGGACCATCATCTTGCGCGGGCGCGGATCGGCGCGCTCGCGGGCGCGGCGGCGGTGGACACGCCCGCGCTGGCGGTGGCGGAGGAGATCGCCTCGGCCATGTCGCGCCTGCCGGCCGCGGCGCATCTCGACCTGCAGGCGGCGGGCGATGCCGGGGCGACCGCGCGGGTGGACCGGCAGGACCTCGCGGAGATGATCGGCAACCTCGTGGAGAATGCCTGCAAATGGGCGCGCTCGCGCGTGCGGATCACGGTCTCGGCCGCGCGCGAGCCGCAGGCCGGCGGCGAGGCGCGCCGGATCCTGGCGATCTCCGTGGAGGACGACGGCGCCGGCATGGATGCCGAGCAGCGCGAGGCGGCGATCGACCGCGGCACCAAGCTCGACGAGACGGTGCAGGGCTCGGGCCTCGGCCTCTCCATCGTCGCGGACCTGGCGGAGCTGGTGGGCGGGCGGTTGTCGCTCGGCGTCAGCGCGCTGGGTGGGCTGGCGGCGCGGCTGGAGCTGCCGGCGCGGTCGGGAGGGCAGGCGCCGGAGCGGCGGGAGGGCTGATTTCCGCGCGGCGCGGTCTTCCCGATTCGGGCGCCGCATGGTGGCATGCTGCCAACTCCTGGAGGATTCCTGAATGACTGTCGGCTTCCGCATCCGCCCCGTCACCGAGCGGGTGGACCCGTCCCTCGTCGCCCGCGCGCAAAAGCTGCCTGTCGCGAATATCGGCGACGTGATGAACCGGCTGCAGGCGCTCTCCGGCACCTTTCATTCCTTCGGCGGGAAGAAGCGGCTCTGCGGCCCGGCCTTCCCGGTGAAGGCGCGCTCGGGCGACAACCTGATGCTGCACCGCGCGGTGGACATGGCCCTGCCCGGCGACATCATCGTCGCCGACGGCAATGGCGACCTCACGGTGGGGCTGATGGGCGACCTGATGCTCGGCCATGCGACGAAGCGTAAGATCGGCGGCGTGATCGTGGACGGCGCGGTGCGCGACATTCCGCAGCTCGCGAAGATGGACCTCGGCGTCTGGGCGCGCGGCCACACGCCGGCGGGGCCCTTCAAGGACGGTCCGGGCGAGATCGGCTACGCGGTCTCCTGCGGCGGGCAGGTGGTGATGCCGGGCGACCTCATCTGCTGCGACGAGGACGGCGTGGTGGTGGTGCCGCTGGCCGACGCCGCGCAGGTGATCGCCGATGCGGAGAAGCACCAGGCCAAGGAGATCCAGGCCGAGAAGGACATCCAGGCCGGCACCTGGCCGCGCGACTGGGTGCTGGCGAGCCTGAAGGAGAAGGGCTGCGAGGGGGCTTGAGCGCGATGACCGAAGGCGCGAAGGCGCCGAAGGTCTGAATCGCGCGCCTCATGACCTCAGCCCTACCCGCGCCAGGACAGGTCGTTTCGGGGCAGCCGTCCGGAGGGATCGTGGACCGTCACCTTGTGCGGCGGTTCCGGCCCCCAGCGCCACAGCACGAGGTTGGCCGCATCGGGCCGCGCGCCGTTCGCGAAGGACGGCACGAGGATTCCCGAGGCGCCGGCGGCGGTCAGCCGCTGCGCGATCGCCCATGAGGCGGGCTTGCGGCCCTCGGCGCGGTCCAGCGCCCAGGGGCAGGCCATGTCCGCCAGCGCGACGCCGGCCGCTTCGCGCGTCTCCTCGCTGCGGAGGTCGGTGATCCCGTCCATATCGACCTCGTAGGCGCAGACGGTCAGCGGATCGAGGCGACGGGCGAAGCCGTGGCCCATCTCCACCAACATGCCCTCGATGCTCAGCGCCAGATACAGCGTCGGCACGCCGACCGGATTGAAGCGCCCGCCCTTGAGCGCCGCGCCCTCACCCGAGAGCGGCGCCCAGGACCATCGCGGATGATGCGCGCGCCAGGCCGTTCCGCTCCATCTCAAGCGAACCCGCCGGTGGCGATGTGGTCCAGGTAGTCGCGGACGGCGGCGGCCTTGCCGTCCTTTACCAGCGCCTCGGCGGTGCGGCCGCCGAAGGCAGGGAGCGGCTCGGCGCGGTACCAGGCCATGGCCTGCTTCTCGCCGCCGGCCCATTCGGTGATGCGGTAGAGGATCTCCAGCACCTCGCGGGCGCGGGCCTGGGTCTTCGGCGCGTGGAGGCGCGAGGTGCGGTGCACGGCCTCGGGCGTGAGGCCGGCGGTCTCGGCGAATTGCGCGCCGGAGACGCCGAAGGCCTCGGCCAGAGCCGGAATGGCGACATGGCCCATCGGGTCGAGATAGCGGGCCGGGCCAGCCGGCTCGAAGGCGCTCTGCGCTTCGGAAAAGCCCCTCGCCATGAGGTGATGCTCCAATGACAGTTCAAATGACGTATTGATACGCGTTTTGATATGGCAAATCTGGCGGCTTGGTCAAGCAAAAGGCCTCCCCCGGGGATCCGGGAGAGGCCTTTCCGAAGTCCGGCGACGGGAGGCGGTGCCTCCCCGCGCCTCAGACCTTGAGGTTGACGGCCGCGGTCTTGCCGCGCTCCTCGGTGAGGTCGAAGCTCACCGTCTGCCCGTCCTTGAGGCCTTGAAGCCCCGCGGCCTGCACGGCGGTGATGTGGACGAACACGTCCTTGCCGCCGCCGGCCGGCGTGATGAAGCCGTAACCCTTGGTGGCGTTGAACCATTTCACGGTGCCAGTGGCCATCCGCTGTCTCCTGATCGATGCGTGCGGAGAGTTCCGACGCGAAACGCCTCCTCCGGCCGGACAAACAGGTGGCGTCCAGCGGGTCTTAGGAGAGCGTCTGGGGTCGGCACGGCAAGGAAGGCGGGAGCTAAAAGCGCAGAACGTCGCCGCGGAGTCAAACACCTATGTTAATCGGCAATCCGGATCGCGCGCGACGCACGGATTTCCGCGCAAAAAGAAAGGCGGCCCGCGAGGGCCGCCTTCCGATCTGGTACAGGCTTTGGAGACTTGGACTTAGAAGTCCATGTCGCCCATGCCGCCCATGCCGCCGCCGCCCGGGCCACCGGCCGGAGCAGCCTTGGCCGGACGCTCGGCGACCATCGCCTCGGTGGTGATCAGCAGCGCCGCGACCGAGGCCGCGTCCTGCAGCGCCGTGCGCACGACCTTGGTCGGGTCGATGATGCCGGCGGCCACCAGGTCCTTGTACTCGTCGAGCTGCGCATCGTAGCCGAACACCCAGTCGCTGCTGCGGAGCACTTCGCCCGCGATCACGGCGCCGTCCTTGCCGGCGTTCTGGGCGATCTGCTTCAGCGGGGCCTGGATCGCCTTGCGGACGATCTCGACGCCGACCTGCTCGTCGCTGTTCAGGCCCTTGAGGGTCGCCAGGTTGACCGAGGCGCGCAGCAGCGCCGTGCCACCACCGGGAACGATGCCTTCCTGAACGGCGGCGCGCGTCGCGTGCAGCGCGTCGTCCACGCGGTCCTTGCGCTCCTTCACCTCGACCTCGGTGCTGCCACCGACGCGGATGACGGCCACGCCACCGGCGAGCTTCGCCAGGCGCTCCTGCAGCTTCTCACGGTCGTAGTCCGAGGTGGTCTCCTCGATCTGCGCCTTGATCTGCTCGCAGCGGCCCTGGATCTCTTCCTTCTCGCCGGCGCCGTCGACGATCGTGGTGTTCTCCTTCTCGATGCGGATGGTCTTGGCCTTGCCAAGCATCTGCAGCGTGACGGTCTCGAGCTTGATGCCGAGGTCCTCGGAGATCAGCTGACCGCCGGTCAGGATCGCGATGTCCTCGAGCATCGCCTTGCGGCGATCGCCGAAGCCCGGAGCCTTCACGGCCGCGATCTTCAGGCCGCCGCGCAGCTTGTTGACCACGAGCGTCGCCAGGGCCTCGCCCTCCACGTCCTCGGCGATGATGACGAGCGGACGGCCGCTCTGCACCACGGCCTCGAGCAGCGGCAGCATCGGCTGGAGCTGGGAGAGCTTCTTCTCGAAGATCAGGATGTAGGGCTGATCCATCTCCGCGACCATCTTCTCCGCATTCGTGATGAAGTACGGGGAGACGTAGCCACGGTCGAACTGCATGCCCTCGACGACGTCGAGCTCGGTCTGGATGGACTTGGCTTCCTCGACGGTGATGACACCCTCGTTGCCGACCTTCTCCATGGCGCGCGCGATCATCTCGCCGATCTCGGTCTCGCCGTTGGCCGACAGCGTGCCGACCTGGGCGACCTCGGCGGAGGTCGTGATCTTCTTGGTCTTCGCCTCGAGCTCGGTGACGACCACGGCCACGGCCTTGTCGATGCCGCGCTTGAGGTCCATCGGGTTCATGCCGGCGGCCACGGCCTTGGCGCCCTCGCGGATGATGGCCTGGGCCAGCACGGTCGCGGTGGTGGTGCCGTCACCGGCGGTGTCGTTGGTCTTCGAGGCCACTTCGCGCACCATCTGGGCGCCCATGTTCTCGAACTTGTCGGCCAGCTCGATTTCCTTGGCGACCGTCACGCCGTCCTTCGTGATGCGCGGGGCACCGAAGGACTTGTCGAGCACCACGTTGCGGCCCTTGGGGCCCAGCGTCACCTTCACGGCGTCGGCCAGGATGTCCACGCCGCGAATCATACGCTCGCGCGCCGAAGCGCCGAACTTCACGTCCTTAGCAGCCATTTGTCACCTCAATATGTTTGTGGGAGCGAGTACCTGGAAGGGCCTGGATCAGGCCGCCTTCTTGGCCTCGGCCGTCGTCTCGATGATGCCCATGACATCGGATTCCTTCATGATCAGCAGCTCTTCGCCGTCGATCTTGACCTCCGTGCCGGACCACTTGCCGAACAGGATGCGGTCGCCGGCCTTCACGTCGAGCGGGCGGACGGTGCCCTCCTCGCTGACGTTGCCGCTGCCGACGGCGAGCACTTCGCCTTCCTGCGGCTTCTCCTTGGCGGTGTCGGGGATGATGATGCCGCCCGCGGTCTTCTCTTCGGCCGTGATGCGGCGGACGAGGACGCGGTCGTGCAAGGGACGGAACTTCATGGGGCTCTTTCCTCCTGAAATGGATCAGGCGATGGGAAGCTCCCCGGGCGGCGCCGACTGGCACTCACCGGCAGGGAGTGCCAGCGATCTAGGCCGCACTCCCGCGTGAGTCAAGACGAATGGCAGCACTCTCTGGGGTAGAGTGCCAATCGGCTGGAATAAAACGAAATTTCTGGCGACGCGCAACGAAGCCGTGTCACGCTGCCTTCACAGACAGGCCCGTCCAGGGCCGGCAGTGGAGGTAGAGCCGGCCCCGCGGGGAGATCATCTTCCGAGGAGACCAGCGCGTATGCTCGACGTTTTGGTACCCATGGTCCGTCAACCCGACTGGCGGCTGATGACCGCCGAGATTCTCTACCACATGCCCGACCATCCGGCCGTGCTGCAGACCTTCATCTGGCAGAAGCACGACCTCGCCCCGGAATTTCCGGAGCTGACCCGCTTCCTCGACTTCTGGCGCCGCGAGATCGACGGTCCGCTGCACTCCGTCCGCGTCGCCAGCGAGGCGCTGATCAAGCCGGCCGAGCTGCGCTACTCGAACGGGGTCTTCCGGCTGCACTGACGGCCCGGCTCAGGCGGCCGAGAAGGCGGGCAAGATCCCCTCCCGCAGCAGGGCGTGCCGCGTCAGAACCTGGCCCGGCACGCGCGGCACGTCGGCGTCGGAGGTCATCACCACGGTGAGGCCGAGCCTTGGCAGCAGGTAGACCATCTGGCCCCCATAGCCCCAGGCGAAGGTCACCGGCTCGTCTTCCGGCTCGCCGATCCACCAGCCGAGGCCGTAGAGCTGGCCGCTGAAGGCCGAGCGCACCGCAGGGCGCCAGGCTTCGGCCAGGAAGGCCCCGGGGATGACCTGCCGGCCCATGTGCCGGCCGCCGTTCCGGCAGCATTCGCCGAAAGCCAGGAGCGCCTCGGGCGTCAGCGCCATGTCGTTGCCGCCGAAATGGAAGCCCTGCGGGTCACGCCGCCAGTCGGGCACGGCGAAGCCGAGGGGCGTCCCCAGCCAGGCCTGCGCCAGCTCGCGCAGCGAGCGGCCCGTGGCCCGCGCGAGCACGGCGCCGAGGAGGTGGCTGGAGCCGGTCGAATAGACCATCCGGCCGCCGGGCTCGTCGACGAAGGGACGCGTGAGGACGAAGCTCAGCCAGTTCGCGCTGGAGACCCAGCGGCCGTAGAGGGCGCCGGAGGTGCTCTCCAGCCCCGCGCGCATGCCGGCCAGATGCCGGATGGTGATGTGGCCGACGCGCGGATCAGCCTCCGGCGGCACCAGCCGGCCGAGGATCGGGGCGATCGGATCGTCGAGCGCGAAGACGCCCCGCGCCACGGCGATGCCCGCCAGGGTGGCGACGATCGTCTTGGCCGCCGACTTGATGTTCGTGGGCCGCGCCACGCTCGCGCCGTGCCAGGCGCGCTCGAGCACGGGCACGCCCTGCCGGGCGACGATCAGCGTGCGCAGATGCGGCGTGGCCTCGGCCATGGCGAGGCCGCGGGCGAGCAGCGCCGGGTCGGGCTCGGCCGCCCGGGCGGGCGCCGCGGCGGGCAGGAGCAGGGAGGCGAGGGCGGCGCGGCGGCTGGGCATGGGCGACGAGATGGTCACGCCCGCCCTCGGCGCCAGGCTACTCCGCCGCCATCTTCGCCGGGGCCGCGTCGCGCCGGCGCTTCAGCTCCGGAATCACCTGCTCGGCCAGCGCCGTGATGGTCTTCACGACCTTCCAGTGCGGCATGTCGGCCCGGTGGACCTGGAAGATGATGCGGCTGGTGCCGGCCTCCTCCGCCCAGGCCTCGACCTTGTCGGCGACCGTCTTCGCGCTGCCGGCGACGACGCGGAACTGCGTCAGGATCTGGTCCCAGTCGAACTTGCCGTGGGTGTCGGGCAGCATCTTGCCGTTGCGCGCGACGAACTGCTCCTCCGAGAGATAGCCCGGCGCGTCGATGAAGCGGCCGGCGCGGGTCAGCGTGTTGAAGAAGAACTTCACGTGCGGAAGCATCTCCTCCATCGCCTGCTCGTCGGTCTCGGCGACATAGGCCATGCAGACCATCGGCACCTGGTCGGGCCGGATGGTGTGGCCGTATTCCTTGGCCCGCTCGCGCAGCCGCGCCTGGGCGGCGAGCTGGCTCTTGATCGGGCTGAAGGTCGAGGAATAGCCGAAGCCCCGCTGGGCCGCGAGCTCGATGGTCTCCGGGCTGCCGGACCCCACCAGGTAGACCGGCGGATGCGGCTGCTGGAACGGCCGCGGCCAGACGTTCAGGAAGCGGTAGGTGTAGAACTGCCCCTCGTGCCGCAGCGGGCCGGGCTCGGTCCAGGCGCGGATGATGAGGTCGAGCGCCTCCTGCTGGCGCTCGCGCGCCGTCACGGGACTTACCGCGCCGGCCCAGTATTCCATGGGCGTGCCGAGCGGGAAGGCGACCTCCAGCCGCCCGCCCGACATCACGTCGAGCATGGCGTAGGAGGCGGCGAGCCGGTGCGGGTAGTCGAGGCCGGGCGGCGTGCCCATCACGCAGATCTTGGCGCGCGTCGTCTGCGGGATCAGCGCGGCGGCGATCACCGAGGGCACGGGCATCAGGCTGTAGGGGGTGGCGTGGTGTTCGTTCACGCAAAGCCCGTCGAAGCCCAGCTTCTCCGCCAGCACCAGCTCGGAGATGTAGCGCTGGTAGAGCCGGTGGCCTTCCTCCGGATCGAAATGGGAGTTCGAAAAGTCCACCCAGAGCGAGCCGTGCTGGTCGATGTCCTCGGGCAGCTTCGTGTAGGGCATGAAGTGCCAGGCGAAGAATTCGGTGTTCGGCAGGATGGGCATGGATCTGCTCCTCTCGCGCTGGCGCGCCGGACGTCTTAGCCTCGAAGCTATCGGTAAACGCCACTTGTGGGGAGATCGGCGTGCAGACAGCGCTCGAACGCGGCAGGGCGACGCTCGAAGGCTTCGAGCGGATCGAGCTCGAGCTCAACGGCATCCGCACCGTGGTGCATGCGCGCGGCACCGGCGAGCCGGTCATCTTCCTGCACGGCAGCGGCACCTTCACGGGCTTCGACTACCTGCGGGACTGGACGCGGACGCACCGCGTGATCGTTCCCTACCATCCCGGCTTCGGCGAATCCGCGGACGATCCGCGCATCGATTCCATGCAGGACTACGTGCTGCACTATCTCGACCTCTTCGATGCGCTGAACCTCGGGCGGATCTCGCTCGTCGGCTATTCCTTCGGCGGCTGGATGGCGGCGGAGATCGCGCTGGTCCAGCAGGAGCGGCTGCGGAAGCTGGCCCTGGTGGCGCCCTCCGGCCTCGTGGTGCGCGACCCGCCCTCCACCGACCTGCTCGCGCTGCACCCATCGCAGGTGATGGCCCACCTCACCGCGCGCCCCGAGCGGCTGAAGCCCTACCTGCCCGAGGGGCATGACCTGCCCTTCCTCACGCTGCGCTACCGCGAGACCAAGGCCACCGCCCGCATCACCTGGGACCGCCCCTCCGGCAATCCCAAGCTGGAGCGCTGGCTGCACCGCATCCGCACGCCGACGCTGCTCGTCTGGGGTAGCTCGGACCGCGTCCGGCCGCTGGCGCATGGCGAGGCCTGGGCGCGGCTGCTGCCGGATGCGCGGCTTTCCGCCTACGAGGGCGCCGGCCATCTCGTGCTGGAGGAGGAGCCGGCCGCCTCCGCCGAGATCGGCGCCTTTCTTGCCGCCTGAAGCCTCCGACAGGACAGGACCGATGCAGCGACGCCACCTCCTCACCGCCACCGCCGCCGCGATCGCGGCGCCCCGGCTCGGCCACGCGCAGCGCGCCCGGCCGCTGCGCTTCGTGCCCTTCGCGGACCTCGCGGTGCTCGATCCTTTCGCCACGACGTCGCTGGTCACGCGCGGCCATGCCTACATGGCCTACGACACGCTCTACGGCCTGGACGCGCAGCTCCGCCCGCAGCCGCAGATGGTGGAGGGGGCGGTCACGGAAGACGACGGCAAGCTCTGGCGCCTGACGCTGCGCGAGGGGCTGCGCTTCCACGACGGCGAGCCCGTGCGCGCGCGGGATTGCGTCGCCTCGCTGGCCCGATGGGGCCGCATCGACGCCTATGGCCAGGCCCTCTACGCCGCGGTGGACGAGGTGTCGGCGCCGGACGACCGGACCATCCAGTTCCGCCTGAAGCGCCCCTTTCCGCGCCTGCCCGACGCGCTGGCCAAGGTGGTCGGCTTCGTGCCCGTCATCATGCCCGAGCGGCTGCTCCAGGGCGCGCCGGGCCAGCCGATCCGCGAGGTCGTGGGCTCCGGCCCGCTCCGCTACCTGCCCGCCGAAAGCCTCTCCGGATCGCACTACGCCTACGAGAAATTCGCCGGATATGCGCCGCGTCCCTCTGGCGCGCCGAGCTTCACCGCGGGGCCGAAGCGCGTCTCGCTGGAGCGCGTGGAGATCCGCATCATCCCGGACGCCAGCACCGCGGCCAATGCGCTCGCGACCGGCGAGGTCGACTGGTACGACCAGATCCAGCCCGACCTGATCGCGCCGCTCCGCCGCAACCGGAACCTGGTGGTCGAGCCCTGCGAGAGCACGGGCTATGTCGGCTTCCTGCAGTTCAACCATCGCCTGCCGCCCTTCGACAATCCGGCCGTCCGCCGCGCCGTGCTCGGCGCCGTGGACCAGACGGATTTCTGCATCGCCGTGATGGGGCAGGACCCGTCGCTCTGGCGCACGGGCCTCGGATTCTTCTGCCCCGGCACGCCGCTCGCCAGCGACGCGGGCCTTGCCGCGCTCGTCGGCCCTGCTGACCTGGAGAAGGCGAAGCGCGACCTCCAGGCCGCCGGCTATGCCGGCGAGAAGGTCACGCTGATCAACGCCAGTGACATCGGCTTCGTCTCGGCCATGAACTCCGTCGCGGCGGACCTGCTGCGCCGCCTCGGCATGAACGTGGACGCGCTCGACAGCGACGCCGCCACCATGTTCCAGCGCCGCATGCGGCAGGACGGCTGGAACGTCTACGCCGTCGGCGCCGTCGGGCTGCAGACGCTGGACCCCGCGGTGAACGGCTACCTCCGCGGCCATCGCGGCCCCTTCGGCTGGGCGGACCTGCCGCAGGTCGAGGCGCTGCGGAGCGCCTGGCTCGACGCGCCGGACCTCCCGGCACAGCAGGAGCAGGCGCGGCGGCTGCAGCTCCAGGCCCTGCAGGACGTGCCCTATGCGCCGATCGGCCAGTATCTCGTGCAGACGGCCTACCGGAACGACATCCGCCGCGGCGTGAAGGAGATGTCGGTCTTCTGGGACCTGGAGCGCCGATAGGGACACGCCGGTGAAGGATCCGCGCGCGCCGGCGGGCTCGCTGTTCTGCGCCCTGCCGGACATGACCCTGGACAGCGGCGCCCTGCTGCCCGCGCCGGTGCTGGCCTATGAGACCTGGGGCCGCCTCGCGCCGGACGGAAGGAACGCCATCCTCGTCACCCACGGCTTCACCTCCAGCGCCCATGCCGCCGCCGGCGAGGCGGGCGAGGGCTGGTGGGACGGGCTGATCGGCTCCGGCCGGGCGATCGACACCGACCGCTACTTCGTGGTCGCCTCCAACATGCTCGGCTCCTGCTGGGGCTCGACGGGGCCGACCTCCATCGACCCACGGACCGGCCGCCCCTATGGCCCCGACTTCCCGCTGGTCTCCACGCGCGACATGGTCCGCGCCCAGCGCGCGCTGCTGGACTCCCTCGGCGTGACGCGGCTGGTGGCGGTGGCCGGCCCTTCCTTCGGCGGCATCCTGGCCTTCCAATGGGCCGTGGAGTTCCCGGACTTCATGGCCGGCATCATCCCCGTCGTCGGCGCGCCGCGCACGCCGGCCAGCGCCCTGGAGCAGGTCGGCGGCTCCGTCCTGCGCTTCTGGGCCGATCCGAACTGGCATGGCGGCCGCTACGCCGAGCATGGCGGGATGGACGCGACCATGGTGTCGCTCTGGGCCGACACGCTGCGGCTCTACGGGCTGAAGGAGGTGCTGGAGGCCCGCATCCCCGACCCCGCCGCCCGGGAGCCCGCGCTGCTCGCCGCCGCCGAGGCCGGCCGCCACTTCGACGCGAACGCCTTCATCCGGCTGGGCCTCGCCGCCGCGCATTTCGACGTGGAGCCGCTCTTCCCGCGCATCCAAGCCAAGGTGCTCTACAGCCTCTGCCCAAGCGACCGGGTCTTCCCGGCGTCGCTGGCCCCGTCGGTGATGGCGAAGCTGGAGGCGGCCGGCGTGGAGGCCCGCCACTTCGAGCTGGAGAGCGAATTCGGCCACATCGCCTTCCGCGAGGATGCGGCGAAGCTGGCCGGCCCGGTGGCGGAGTTCCTGCGCGCCCTGGATTAGCTCACGGAGATGCCGGCGCGTTCGGCCAGCCGCCGCCATTTCGTCAGCTCCGCCACCACGAAGCGCCCGAAGGTGGGGCCGTCCTGCACCACGGGATCGGAGCCGGCGGCGGTGACGCGCACCGCCATCGCCGGCTCCTGCATGAGCGGGACGATGGCCGCGGACAGCTCCGCCACGATCTCCGGCGGCGTGGCGGCGGGCGCGAAGACGCCCATCCAGCCCGTCGATTCGTAGCCCGGCACGGCCTCGGCCACCGCCGGCACCTCCGGCAGCTGGCCGGCCCGCCGCGCGCCGCAGGTTGCGAGCGGCACGGCCTTGCCGTCCTGGATCGTCCGCAGCACGGCTGAGAGGCTGTCCACCATCACCGGGATCCGCCCGGCGATCAGGTCCGCCTGGGCCAGCCCGCCGCCGCGGTAGGGCACGTGGCTCAGCCGCAGCCCGGCTTGCGCCGCCAGCAGCGCGCCGGAGAGATGCTGCGTGGAGCCGATGTCCCCGCCGGCATAGTCGAGCGGCTCGCCGGGTGCCCGGCCGCGCGCCAGCAGGTCGGCCAGGCTGCGCAGCCCCGAGTTCAGCGAGGCCAGCAAGACGAGGGGGAAGTCCGCGACGCGCGCGATCGGCGCGAGGTCGCGCAGCGGATCGTAGGAAAGGCGGCCATGGACCGCCGGGAGGATGGCGATCGGGCCGCTGCTCCCGAGCAGCAGGGTGTTGCCGTCGGCCGGCGCGCGCACCGCCGCCTCCACGCCGATGGCCCCGCCGGCGCCCGGCCGGTTCTCCACGATGACCGGCACGCCCCAGGCCGGGGCCGCACGCTCGGCCAGCAGCCGCGCCAGGATGTCCGGCACGCTGCCGGCCGGCACCGGCACGAGGATGCGGACAGGACGCTGGGGGAGGGCGAGGGCCGGACAGGCAAGGGCGGCAGCGGCGAAGCCAAGCGCGGCGTGGCGGCGGGGAATCATGCCGCGATTACGGCACGTCCATTCGTAGGAGGAAAGTGATAAAACTGCCTACGTCTCACGGATCCCGATCAGGGCCCCTTGAAGCTGGCCTGGTCGCCCACCGCGCGCCCCGCCCGGTGGCGCCGCATGAGCCAGACGCCGAGCCCGATGCTTCCCGCCAGCAGCAGGACCGACAGCGCGAGCTGCCAGGCCCCGTCCACCCGCACCCCCTTGCCGAGCAGGGCGAAGACGACGGTCTGCGGCACGTAGCCGAGCAGCGACGCCCCCAGGAACGCCCCGGCCGGGATGCCCGACATCCCCGCGAGCAGGTTCAGCGCCAGGTTGTTCCCCACCGGGAAGAGCCGCAGCGCCAGCGTCGCCCCGAACGGGTTTTCCCGCAGCAGTGCCACGATCGGCCGCAGCTGCGGGCCGAAGCGCCCGGCCAGCCGACGCTCGGCCCAGCCCCGCCCCACGGCGCCGGCCCAGAAGAAGGCGATCGCGCAGCCGAGGATCTGCGCCACGAGCGCCAGCCCGACGCCCACCACCGTTCCGAAGGCATAGCCGCCCAGGAAGGCCACCGCCTGCCGCGGCACGCCGGCGGCCAGCGCGGCCGCACCGATGAGGAGGTAGAGGCTCTCGCCCAGCACCCCCTGGTCGCGGATGTAGAGGTCCACCCATTCCGTGCCCGGCGCCGCGCCCAGCACCCGCAGCAGCAGCCCGCCCAGGGCTAGGCCCGCCGCCATCAGCAGGAAGCGGCCGATGGCGCTCCAGCTCACGGCACCGCCCTCACGGCTCTCGCCGCTCGATCTCTGGGCGCCGCCCCCGCCGCTGCAGCCAGGCGACGCCGATCAGGTCGAGCAGGCTCACCGCCAGACGGTCGAAGGTGCCGTAGTTGGAGACGCCGCGCACGCGCGGGCGGTGGTTCACCGGCTCGCTGACCACGCGCGCCCCGGCGCGCAGCGCCAGCGCGGGCAGGAAGCGGTGCATGTGGTCGAAATGCGGAAGGCCCAGGAACAGCGCGCGGGGAAACAGCTTCAGCCCGCAGCCGGTGTCCGGCGTCGCGTCGCGCAGCAGGCGGGCACGGACCCCGTTCGCGATCCGCGAGGAGCGCCGCTTCACCCAGGAATCCTTGCGGTTCACCCGGTGCCCCGCGACCATGATGTCGCCGGCGCCCTCGCGCTCGGCGCGCGCCAGCAGCTTCGGGATGTCGGCCGGGTCGTTCTGGCCGTCGCCGTCCAGCGTCGCGATCCAGGTGCCTTCGGCGGCCTTCACGCCCGTGACGATGGCGGCCGACTGCCCGCAGCTCGCGCGATGTCTCAGCCAGCGGAGCGGCGCCCCGCCGGCCGCGATCTCCGCCAGCGCAAGCGACGTGCCGTCCGTGGAGCCGTCGTCCACATAGACGATCTCGTGCGGCACGCCCGCGAGCGCGGCCTCGATCTCGGCGACGAGCGGAGCGATGTTCGGGGCCTCGTTCCGCACGGGAATGACGACCGAAACCAGCGGTGCGGCGGACATCGGCGCGCGTTACCAGCGCGGCGCGGGCGCCACAAGCCCGCCGGATACGGGCGGGCGGCGCATTTCCCTTGGGCTGCCAAGCGGAATGATCGCTATTATATGTGGACCATGCCTTTTGATGCTCGCAGTCAGCCCGCCCTGCCGCCCGCCGCCCGGGGCGAGGGGACCCATCAACGTGCCGTGGCGTACTGGCTGCTCGCGGTCGCCGCGGCGATCTGGGTGATGATCGGCCTCGGCGGCGCCACGCGGCTCACCGGCTCGGGCCTCTCGATCATGGAATGGGCGCCCTTCCGCGGCATGCTGCCGCCGCTCTCCGAGGCCGAGTGGCACCGTCTCTACGACCTGTACCGCACCATTCCGCAATACGAGCTGGTGAATGCCGGCTTCGGCATCGAGGGCTTCAAGCGCATCTTCTGGCTGGAGTGGACGCACCGCTTCTGGGGCCGGATGATCGGCCTGGCCTACCTGTTGCCCTTCCTGTGGTTCTGGTGGCGCGGCGCGATTCCGCGCGGGCTGATGCCGCGGCTCGGGCTGCTCTTCGTGCTCGGCGGCATGCAGGGCGCGATCGGCTGGTTCATGGTGGCCTCGGGCTTCGAGGCGGACCGCACGGCGGTCTCGCCCTACCGGCTCGTCGTCCATCTCGTGATGGCGCTGATCCTCTTCGCCGCGATCCTCTGGACGGCGCTCGACCTGCTGCGTGGCCGGCCCGCCGCTTCCGTCCCCGGCACCGGAAAGGTCCGGCGCCAGGTGCTCGCGGCCTTCTGGCTCGCGGCCCTGACCATGCTGGCGGGCGGCTTCGTGGCCGGCATCAAGGCCGGCTTCACCTACAACACCTTCCCGCTGATGGACGGGCGGCTGGTGCCCGAGGGCTACCTCCAGCTCGATCCCGTCTGGCGCAACCTCACGGCCAATATCGGGGCGGTGCAGTTCAACCACCGCCTGCTGGCGACGCTGACGGGGCTCGCGATGGTCGGCGCGGCCATTGCCGCCTGGCGCCGGCTGCCCGACGGCTTCGCGCGCCGGGCCGTGCTGGTCATGGCCGGCTCCGTGGCCGCGCAATACGCGCTCGGCATCGTCACGCTGCTGCATGTCGTGCCGCCCGCGCTCGGCACCGCGCACCAGGCGCTGGCGGCCGGCGTGCTCGCGGCCGGGCTCTGCGCCTGGCACGCCCTGCGGGAGCCGGCGCTGCCCGGGCCCGCCGCCCGATGAGCGCGGGCGAGATCGAGGCCCCCGCCGCCGAGGTGCTGGGCGCCCTGCCCATCGCGCTCATGGGCTTCTCCGAGGAGGGCCGGCTCTTCGTCGTCAATGCCGAGATGCTGGCGCTGCTGCGCATGGACGCGGCGAACCTGCCGGTCGGCGCGGAGGAGCACGACGTGCTGCGCCGGCTGGCCTTCCACGGCACGCTCGGCGCCGGCGACCCGGAGCAGCGGCTGCAGGAGGTGCTGGCGCTCGATCCGGAGCGGGCGCATCGCCGTCTGCTGCGCGACGTGGCGGGCCGCGCGCTGGAGCTGCGGCTCGCGCCGCTGCCCGGCGGCGGCCGCGCGCTGACCATCGCCGACATCACCGACCACGTGCAGGCGCGCGAGACGGCGGAGACCCTGGCGCGCACCGCCTCCGAGGTGCTGTCGCGGCTGGGCACCGGCATCGCGCAATACGACGCCGACCACCGGCTGGTCCTGAACAACCCGGCCTATGCCCGGCTGGTCGGCCTCGATCCGCGCGTGCTGCACGAGGGCATCAGCGTGCCCGAGATCGTCCAGCGCCAGCACGAGGCCGGCGAGTTCGACGCCGAGACGGCGAAGGGCGTGATCGCGCGCATGTCGGCCTATCCCAGGGGCCTCACCTGGCGGATGGAGCGCACGCGGCCCAACGGCCGCACGCTGCGCTTCGACAACCAGCTCATGCCGGACGGCGGCTGGCTCGCCGAGATCACCGACATCAGCGAGAAGCACGCGACCGAGCAGGACGCCCGCCGCCGCATCGCGCTGCACGACGCGCTGATGCAGGCGCTGCCCGTGGGCGTCGCCGTCTACGCGGCCGACCGCACCTGCACCATGGTGAACCCGGCCTACAACCGGATCATGGCGCACAGCCCCATCGCGGTGGGCGAGAACCTGCGCGACATCCTGCTGCGCCGCGCGATCGAGGGCGAGTTCGGCCCGATCGCGGATCCCGAGGAGGAGGTGCGCCGCCGCCTCACCCTCGTCGCCGCGCCCTACAGCTTCGAGCAGCGCGTCTCCGGCGTCTCCACCGTGCATCGCAGCGTGCCGCTGCCCGATGGCGGCCACGCCATGGTGGTGGCCGACGTCACCGAGCTGCAGGCCGCCCAGGCCGAGCTGCGCGAGCGCGCCGAGCTGTTCTCGACCATGATCGAGAGCACGCGCCACGGCATCGCGATGTTCGACCCGACGGGCCGCGTCGTCGTCGCCAACCGGCTGGCCGCGCGGCTTTGCGGCGTGCCGCCGGAGAAGTTCGCCCCCGGCATCACGCTCGAGCAGCTGCGCGAGCTGCAGATCGCCTACGGCGTCCATGGCGGCCGCGAGGCCACCGCGAGCTTCCTCGCGGGACGGCGCGGCCGCGAGCTGCACGGCCCCGACCGCTACCGCCGCCGCAGCAACGAGGGCGCGACGATCGAGGTCGTCACCGACCAGCTCCCCGACGGGGGCTTTGTCCGCAGCTACACCGACGTCACCGCGCAGGTCGCGGCCGAGGCGGAGGCCACGAGGCGCGCCGCCACGCTGCAGACCGTGCTCGACAACATGCGCCACGGCATCGTCCTCTACGACAATGACGGCCGCCTGCTCATCTCCAACGAGCTGACCGCCCAGCTCACCGGCCTGCCGCTGGAGCACCTGGTTCCCGGCACCCATGTCGACGAGTTCCTGAACCTGCAGGCCGAGCGGGGCGAATTCGGCACCGCGGAGGATGCGGAGGCCTTCCGGCAGTCGCGGGGGCCGGATCCCTGGAGGACCGCCGGCCACTACACGCGCCGCCGGCCGGACGGCACCATCGTGGAGATCCGGACCGATCCTGTCCCGGGCGGCGCCTGGATCCGCAGCTTCACCGACATCACCGCGCTCACCCAGGCGCAGGAGGAGGCCGCCGCCCGCGCCGCCATGATGCAGGCGATGCTGGACAACATGCGCCACGGCATCGCGCTGTTCGACGCGGAGCACCGGCTGCTGGCGGCCAACGCGCTCTGCGGCGAGCTGATGGGCATCGGCGCCGCGCTGCGGCCGGGGATGCTGCACGTCGACATCATGACCACGCAGGCCGCGACGGGCGAGTTCGGCACCGCGGAGGAGGCGGGGCGCTACATCCGCGACTCCGTGAACGCGGACTGGGAGCGGATGCGGCACGTGCGCCGCCGCCGCCCCGACGGCACCGAGCTGGAGGTGGTGACGAGCCCGGTGCCCGGCGGCGGCTTCGTCCTGACGCTCACCGACATCACCGCCCGCGTCGTCGCCGAGCGCGAGGTGGAGCGCCGTGCCGAGGTGCTGGCCACCACGCTGAACGCGGCGCACCAGGGCATCACGCTCTACGACGCGCAGGCCCGCGTCGTCGCCGCCAACGACATCGCAGCGCAGATGGCGGGCTTCCCCGACGGTGTCTCCATGGTCGGCCGGACGCATGCCGAGGTCGTGGCCGGGCAGCGCGGCCTCGAAGGCATCACGCCGGAGCAGGACGCGGCGCGCAGCGAGCTCTTCCGGACGATGGACCGCAGCCGGCGGCAACGCTACCAGCGCCGCCGCGGGGACGGCACGGTGCTGGACGTCACCTCCGACCCGACGGCCGACGGCGGCTATGTCGTCTCCGCCTCCGACGTGACCGAGCTCGTGCTGGCCCGCGAGCGGGCGCAGGCCCAGGCGGCCGCGCTGAGCGCCACGCTCGACGCCTCGCGTCACACCATCATCCTCTATGGCCCCGACCGACGGGTCGTCGCCACCAACCGCATCAACCTGGAGCTCACGGGCTTCGCCACCGTCGAGGAGATGGTCGGCAAGACCTACGAGGAGGTCATCACCAGCCAGGCGCGCAAGGACTTCGGCGACAACTACCAATGGTTCGTGCGCGAGATGCTGGCCATCGACCGCAGCAAGCCGATCCGCTACCAGCGCCGCCTGGCCGACGGCCGCGTGCGCGACATCGCCTCCGACCCCACGCCCGACGGCGGCTTCGTGATCTCCGTCTCCGACGTGACGGAGCTGGTGGACGCGCAGGAGACGGCGCAGGCGCAGGCGGTAGCCCTGGCCGCCACGCTGAATGCCGCGCGCCACGCGATCGCGCTCTACGGGCCGGACAACCGGGTCATCGCCGCCAACCGCATCACCGCCGCCGCCTGCGGCTTCGCCACCGCGGAGGAGATGGTCGGCAAGACCTACGAGGAGGTGCTGCGCGGCCGCGCCTTCCTCGAGGCCCCCGACGATCCGCAATGGCGGGAGGACTATGTCCGGGGGGGCCTCGCACGCGATCGCAGCAAGCCAAGCCGCTCCCAGCGCCGCCGGGCCGACGGCCGGGTGCTCGACGTGGCCATCGATCCCATGCCCGACGGCGGCTTCGTCGTCACCATCTCCGACGTGACGGAGCTGGTGGACGCGCGCGAGGAGGCGCAGCGGCGCGCGGGCATCCAGCAGGCCATGCTGGAGAACAGCCGGCAGGGCATCGTGCTCTACGACCGCGAGCAGCGGATGGTCGCCGCCAATGCGCTGGCCGGCGAGCTGATGGGCGTGCCGGAGGTCCTGGTCCCCGGCGCCACGCAGCGGGAGATCCTGGCGGCGCAGCGCGCCCGCGGCATGTTCGCCGCGCCGGGCGACGACGGGGCGGACTGGGAGCGGTTCTTCGTCGGCATGGACCGCAGCCTGCCGCACCGCACCCAGCGCAACCTGCCGGACGGCCGCCGCTTCGACATCTCGTCCGACCCGACGCCGGATGGCGGCCACGTCGTCTCCATCGCCGACATCACGCCGCTGGTCCGCGCCGAGGAGGCGGCCGAGCATCGCGCCGGCGTGCTCAAGACCATGCTCGAGAACAACACCTCGGGCATCATGCTCTACGGCGCGGACCGGCGGCTGGTGGCCTTCAACGCGCTGGCCGCCGAGCTGACCCAGCTCCCCCTGGAGGCCTGCATCGGCGGCACGCTGGACGAGAACCTCGCCCTCCAGGTGAAGACCGGCAATCTCGGCGCCGGCGAGGAGGGCCAGCGCAACATGCGGCGCATGGCCGCGCTGGACCGGCGGCTCTCGCACCGCAACCAGCGCGTGGCGGAGGACGGCCGCGTCCTCATCGTCAACACCGACCCGACGCCGGACGGCGGCTTCGTCATCTCGCTGACCGACGTCACGGCGGTGGTGCGCGCCGAGGCGGAGGCCGCGCGCCGCGCCGAGATCCTCGGCGTCATGCTGGGCAACATCCGCCACGGCATCGTGCTGTTCGACGCGGCCGGCACCGTCGTCGCCTCCAATGCCAAGCTGCACGAGATGCTGGACCTGCCGGAAAGCCTGCTCATGCCCGGCACGAGCCACGATGCGATGGTCGACACGCTCCATCAGCGCGGCGAGTACGGCACGGACGAGGGGGCGCTGGCGCGCACCGAGCGGATCAAGCGGCAGGACCGGGCCGTCTCGGTGCAGACGATCCGCACGCGGCCCAACGGCGCGGTCCTGGAGGTCGTCTCCGACCCCACGCCGGACGGCGGCTGGGTCGTCACCTACACCGACGTCACCGAGGACCGCCGCGTGCGCGCGGAGCTGGAGGCGGCGCGCGTGCAGGCCGAGGCGGCGAACCGCGCCAAGTCGCGCTTCCTCGCCACCATGAGCCACGAGCTGCGCACGCCGCTGAACGCCGTCATCGGCTTCTCGGAGGTGCTGCACGGCCGCACCACGCCCGAGCAGGTGGAGGAGTTCGCCGCCGCCATCCAGGAGGCGGGCCGGCACCTGCTCTCGCTGATCGACGACATCCTGGACATCACTCGCGCCGAGAGCGGCAGCCTGCCGGTGGTGATCGAGACCGTCTCCCTGATCCCGCTGCTGGAGGGTGCCGCGCGGATGATCGGCGCGGCCGCGGTGAGCGGGAAGCTGCTGCTGGCCACCGACCTGCCGGCCGCGCTGCCGCGGCTGCGCGCCGACGAGCGGCGGCTGCGCCAGGTGCTGCTGAACCTGCTCAGCAACGCCACCAAGTTCACGCCGGCCGGTGGCGAGATCACGCTGCGCGCCCGGGCCGACGCGGCGGGCCTCGTCATCGAGGTGCGCGACACCGGCATCGGCATCGAGGCCAAGGACCTGGAGCGGGTCTTCGAGCCCTTCACCCAGATCGACAGCGCGCTGGCGCGCCGCTTCCCGGGCTCCGGCCTCGGCCTGCACCTGTGCCGCGCGCTGACCGAGGCGCAGGGCGGCACGCTGGAGCTGGAGAGCAAGCCCGGCCTCGGCACCACCGCGCGCATCGCCTTCCCGGCCGACAAGATCGTCGAGGCCGATCGCATGGGGCTGGAACAGCCCCTGGCGTGAATCGGCCCCGCAGAGGGCGTCCGATCGCAGGGGGCCGGCGCGACCCCTTGCGTGACGGGACCGCGCTCAACACCTATCCTGGCTGAGGCGCGCCTGCGACCCATGCCCCCTGCGCCGCGTGATCGGAACTTCCATGCCGCTCGACACTCCCCTCGCCGTCACCGACCGTCTCTTCTACGCGGAGCTCGACCCTGAGGCCGCGCGCCGTCGTCTGCGCGACGCCACCCAGGGCGCCGAGGACGGCGAGCTCTTCTTCGAATACCGCGAGAGCGAGGCGATCAGCCTGGAGGACGGCCGCATCCGCTCCGCCAGCTACGACACCGCGCGCGGCTTCGGCCTGCGCGCCGTGCAGGGCGAGGCGGCGGGCTACGCGCATTCGGGCGAGATCACCGAGGCGGCGATGGCGCGCGCGGCCTCGACCGTCGGCGCCGTGCGACAGGGGCGCAGCGGCACGCTCGACGTGGGGCCGCGGGCGACCAACACGCAGCTCTACGAGGCGGCGAACCCGCTGAACGCCATGGGCTTCGCGGAGAAGACCGCGCTGCTGCTGGAGCTCGACGCCTATGCCCGCGCGCTGGATCCGCGGGTGACGCAGGTGATGGCCTCGCTGATGGGCGAGTGGCAGGCGGTGCAGATCGTCCGCCCCGACGGGCTGCGCGTGGCCGACCTGCGCCCGCTGATCCGCTTCAACGTCAGCGTCGTGGTCGAGCAGGACGGGCGGCGCGAGACCGGCAGCCACGGCACCGGCGGCCGCTTCGCCTACTCCCGCGTGCTGGACGACGGCGGCTGGCAGCGCGGCGTGCAGGAGGCGCTGCGCCAGGCGCTGGTGAACCTCGAGGCCGTGCCGACGCCGGCCGGCGAGACCGAGGTGGTGCTCGGACCGGGCTGGCCGGGCATCCTGCTGCACGAGGCGATCGGCCACGGGCTGGAGGGCGACTTCAACCGCAAGAAGACCTCGGCCTTCGCGGGCCTGCTGGGCCGGCGGATCGCGGCGCCGGGCGTGACGGTGGTGGATGACGGCACCATCGCCGACCGCCGCGGCAGCCTCACCGTGGACGACGAGGGCACGCCCTCGGGGCGCACGGTGATGATCGAGGACGGCATCCTGCGCGGCTTCATCCAGGACCGGCAGAACGCGCGGCTGATGGGCGTGCAGCCGACGGGCAACGGACGGCGGCAGAGCTACGCGCACAGCCCGATGCCGCGGATGACGAACACGATCATGCTGGGCGGCGACGCCTCGCCGGAGGAGATCATCGGCAGCGTGAAGAAGGGCATCTACGCCGTGAACTTCGGCGGCGGGCAGGTGGACATCACCTCCGGGAAGTTCGTGTTCTCGATGAGCGAGGCCTACATCATCGAGGACGGGAAGATCGGCGCGCCGGTGAAGGGCGCGACGCTGATCGGCAACGGGCCGGACGCCATGACCAAGGTCTCGATGATCGGCAACGACAGTGCGATGGACCCGGGAATCGGCACCTGCGGGAAGAACGGGCAGGGCGTGCCGGTGGGCGTGGGGCAGCCGACGCTGAAGATGACCGGGCTGACGGTGGGCGGGACGCGGATCTAGCGCGGTCGGGCGCGCCTATCCCATCGCCACGGCGATCAGCGCCCAGCCGAATCCCACCACCGTCATGACGGTTCCGATCCACATCGCGGTGGGCTGGTAGGGCATGATTTCCATTCCTTCCGATCGGCGGTCCTATCCCGCACCGCAACATCGCATCAGGCCGCCTAACCCTGGCGGGTAGGCTGCGTCTCGCCAGGAATTGTCGAGAAATGTCGAAGGTGTGTGGAGGCGGGAGGGGTCGCTCTGTTTCCGCGGCCGATCCACCCTCGTAACGTCCCGCACTTGCATCCCGCGCCCCGCCGTGCGACCGCGCTCACCGAACATGCCTGACATTTCCGCATGCTGCGCCGGCTGACGCGCCATCCCGCCTTCCAGGCCTGCGCCGCGCATCTGCTGGGGCTCTATCTCGCCCTGGTCTACCGCACGACGCGCTGGAGCCTGCTCGGCGGCGAGCACATCGATGCCGCCTTCGCCGCGCATGGCACCGTCATCGCCGGCTTCTGGCACGAGAACCTCCCCGTCATGCCGAAGCTCTGGAAGCTCGGCCAGAAGCGCGCGGGGCTGGGCACCGGCCATGTCCTGGTCTCCCGCCACCGCGACGGCCGCTTCATCGGCGCCGTGGTGAACCGCTTCGACCTCGTCATGGTCCACGCCTCCACCTCCAGGGGCGGCGCGGCCGGGCTGCTCGCGCTGATGCGCCTGCTGCGCGGCGGTGCCTTTGTCGGCATCACGCCCGACGGCCCGCGCGGCCCGCGCCGGCAGGCCGCCCCCGGCGTGGCCCAGCTCGCGGCGATGAGCGGCAAGCCGGTCCTCCCCGTCGCCGGCCGTGTGTCCCGCGGCATCGGGCTGCGCAGCTGGGACCGCATGGTGATCCCGCTGCCCTTCGGCCGCGGCGTGCTGGTGGTGGGGCCCGCCATCCTCGTCCCGCGCGACGGCGCCGAGGCCGGGCTGCCGGCCATCACGGCCGGCCTCGACGCCGCCTGCGACGCCGCCGACGCCGCCATCGGGCTGCCGCGCCCATGAGGGGAGGGGCATGAGCCGGATCTGGCGCCTCGCCGCGACGCTCGCGGTCCCGGCGATCCGCTGGAACCTCCGGCGCCGCCTGCGCCAGGGCAAGGAGGAGGCCGCGCGCCTGCCGGAGCGCGAGGGCCGCGGCGCTGCCCGGCCGGAGGGGCGCCTGCTCTGGCTGCATGCCGCCAGCGTCGGCGAGACGCTGGCCATCCTGCCGCTGCTCGACGCCCTGGCGGCCCGCGACCCGGCGCTGCACCTGCTCGTCACCACCGGTACCGTGACCTCCGCGCGGCTGCTGCCGCAGCGCCTGTCGGGGGAGCTCGCCGCGCGGGTGATCCACCGCTACGCCCCGCTCGACGTGCCGGCCTGGGTCGCCCGCTTCCTCGACACCTGGCGCCCCGATGCGGCCGGATTCGTGGAGAGCGAGCTCTGGCCCAACCTGCTCGACGCCTGCGCCATCAGGGGCATCCCGACGGCGCTGCTCAACGCCCGCATCTCCGCGCGCTCCTTCCGGCGCTGGCGGAATTTCGGGCCTGGGCTGATTCGCCGGCTGCTGGGCCGCTTCGCGCTCATCGTGCCGCGCTCGACCGAGGATGCGGCGCGGCTGACCACCCTCGGCGCCCTGCGCCTCGCGCCGACGGGCGACCTCAAGCTCGCCGCCGCCCCCCTGCCGGCGGACCCCGCGAAGCTGGCCGAGCTGCGTGCCGCCATCGGGGGCCGCCCCGTCCTGCTGGCCGCGAGCACCCATCCCGGCGAGGAGGCGCCGGTCCTCGCCGCCGCGCGCGAGCTGGCGCCCCGCTTCCCCGACCTGCTGACCATCATCGTTCCCCGCCATCCCGAGCGCGGCCCGGAGGTCGCGGCCCTGGCCGGCGGCGCGCCAAGGCGCAGCGAGGGCGCCCTGCCCGGGCCGGGACCGGCTTACATCGCCGACACCATCGGGGAGCTCGGGCTCTCCTACCGCGTGGCCTCCGTGGCCCTCATCGGCGGCAGCCTGATCCGCCACGGCGGCCAGAATCCGCTGGAGGCGGCGCGCCTCGGCTGCCCCCTGATCCTCGGCCCGCACATGGAGAATTTTTCGGACGCGACGGCCGCGCTCCTCGCCGATGGGGGAGCCCGTCAGCTCCCCGATGCGGCCGCGCTGGCACCGGTCGTTGCGGATATGCTATCCCACCCGGAGAGGGTTGCCGGCCTGGTGGCCGCCGCGACCCGCGTTGTTTCCGCCGCCTCCGACCTGCCGGGCCGGTTGGCGGGGGCGCTCCTGGACCTGCTGTCGGGGAAGGCGGCGGGAAAGGCTTAGAGAAGAGGACGTCAGCATCAGCATCAAAGCGCCCGATTTCTGGGGACGCCGCGGGGGAATCATGCCCCTGCTGCTCTCGCCTCTCGCCGCGATCTATGCCGGCGCGACCGCGCGGCGCATGGCGCGCCCCGGCTGGCACGCCCCGATTCCGGTGATCTGCTGCGGCGCGGTGACCGCGGGCGGCGCGGGCAAGACGACGCTGACCATCGACCTCGGCCGCCGCCTCGCCGCGCGCGGCGTGGTCAGCCACTTCCTGCTGCGCGGCTACGGCGGCAGCGTGAAGGGCCCGGTCCGCGTCGAGCCTGCGAAGCACGGCAGCGAGGCGGTGGGCGACGAGGCGCTGCTGCTCGCCGCCCTGGCGCCGACCTGGGTGAGCGCCGACCGCGCCGAGGGCGCGAAATGCGCCGTGGAAGCGGGCGCCGACGCCATCGTGATGGATGACGGGCTGCAGAACCCCACCCTTGAGAAGACCCTCTCGCTGCTGACCATCGACGGCACCGCCGGCTTCGGCAACGGCCGCGTGATCCCCTCCGGCCCGTTGCGCGAGAGCGTCGCCGCGGCCGCCGCGCGCTGCGGCGCCGCCGTGCTCATCGGCCAGGACGACACCGGCGCGCTCTCCCTGCTGCCGCCGGAGATGCCGGTGCTGCGCGCCGACCTGGTCTCCGGCCCCGAGATGGCGGAGCTCGCCGGACAGAACGTCTTCGCCTTCTGCGGCATCGCGAATCCGCGGAAATTCTTCACGACGCTGCGGCTGGGCGGCGCGGTGGTGGCGGGCAGCGAGGCCTTCGCCGACCACTACCCCTACGACGCCGGCGACATGCGCGCGCTGATGGCCCAGGCCGAGCGGCTGGGCGCCATTCCCGTGACCACGCGCAAGGACTGGGTGCGCATCCCGCCCGAGTTCCAGACGAAGGTCCGCGTGGTGAGCGTCACCCTGCAATGGGAGGACCCGGCGCAGATCGACGCGCTGCTGGACCAGGCGCTGGCCGCCGAGGCCGTGGACGCCTGATCGCCCGGCGGAAGGGCCGACCTAACGCGCCAGCCGCTGCGCCGCCATCGGCAGCACCACATTGCCCTCGGTGCAGGCGTTCACCCGCCGGCGCTCCTCGGCGACGCCGCCCTGATAGACCACGCGGATATCGTACATGCAGTCGCCCGGCGGGAGCTGGAACTCGCGGTTGCCGCCGGCCTGGATGACCTCGTTCGCGCCCAGCCGGTCGTTGCCCCAGCTGTTCTGCGAGGTCAGCGAGGCATAGACGTTGTTCACGATGTTGGAGGTGCTGTTCTCCAGCCGGATGACCGGGCTGCCGCCCGGCGCCGGGCCCGGCTGGCCGGGCGCGCCCTTCTGGGCAAAGGCCGGCGCCGTCGCGGCGAGGGCAAGGCAGAGGGCGAGCGTCGTGCGGCGAAACATCTGGATCTCCTCGCGAAATATTTTCCCTAGCATACAGAAAGCGCTCGCCCGCGGGAAGTTGCGATCCTGTGAGGGTCAGACCGGCATGCGGAAGGTGAAGACGGTCTCCTCCGGCGTCGAGCGCAGGTCGATCACGCCGTCATGCGCGCGGGCGATCTCCGAGGCGATGTAGAGGCCGAGGCCCAGCCCGCCCGCCGTCGCGCTGTCGCGGAAGAAGGGCTGGAACAGCCGCGCCCGCTTCTCCTCCGGGATGGGCGTGCCGGCATTGGCCACCGAGAGCTCCAGCCGGCCGCCGGCGACGCGCGCCCGGGCACGGACCGGCGTCTCCTCCGCGCCATGGGTCAGCGCATTGCCCAGCAGGTTGGAGAAGAGCTGCGCGATGCGCCGCGCATCGCCGTGGAGCCGCCCGGGCAGGTCGATCTCCGCCTCGATGACGCGGTCGGGATTGGCGGCGCGCATCTCCGCGAGGACCTGCTCCAGCAGCGGGGCCAGCGGCTCGTCCGTGCGCCGCGTGAGGGCAATGCCGCCGCCGAGCCGGCCGCGCGCGAAATCCAGCACGTTCTCGATCAGCCCCGTCATCCGCGTGACGCTGGCCTGCATCATGCCGATGATCTGCACCGAGAATTCGTCCGGCTCGCGGCTCAGCAGCAGCCGCGTGCCGGAGGAGATCGCGGCCAGCGGGTTGCGCAGGTCGTGCCCGAGGACCGCGATGAACTGGTCGCGCAGCTTGGCGGTCTCGCGCTCGCCCACCAGGGCGGCGTCGCTCTCGGCCATGCGGCGATGCGCGTCGAGATGGAAGGCGATGAGCTCGGCGAAGAGGCGGAACATGCCCGTGACCTCCGGTGTGCGGAGGCGGGCGGGACGGGGGTCGATGGCGCAGAGCGTGCCGAAGAACCGCCCGTCGGGCAGCACGATCGGCATCGAGATGTAGCTCTGGAATCCGTACCGGATCGGCGTGTGGTGGACCCTGTAGTCCGGATCCTCCGCGACGTGCTCGATGATGACCGGCTCGAGGCTGGCGCGGATCTCGTTGCAGATCGTGCTCTCGACCTCCAGCTCGCCGCGCGGCTGCAGGCCGAAGGCGATGTCGTCGCGGATCGCGCAGGCGATCCAGCGGTTCTCCGTCACGCGGGCGATGGCCGCGAAGCCCATGCCCGTCGTCCGGCAGACCACCTCGAGGATGGTGGGAACCGTGGGGATCGCTTCGACAGCGGCGATGTCCCGCTCGAAATCATGGGCCATGCCTCCAGGGATTAGGCGCGGGCGCGGCGGGTGTCACTGTCTTGTGATAGCCCTGGTGGGAAAGTTCTGAACCGTCCGGCCGGTACAGTTTCCGTTGACAAACCGTCCGGACGGTATAGTAACGCCCGTCATGCCCGACACCACCCCGCCCGTCGCCATCGATGCCCGCACCCGCATCCTCGACGCCGCCGAGCGCATCGTGCAGGCCAAGGGCGTCGCCGGCCTCACGCTGGATGCCGCCGCGCGCGAGGCCGGGGTCTCCAAGGGCGGGCTGCTCTACCACTTCGCCTCCAAGGAGGCCCTGCTGATCGGGCTGCTGACGCGGCTGGCCGCCTATATCGAGGCGGATTTCGAGGGCGTGCTGGCGCTGCAGAAGCCGGGCCGCGGGCGCACCGCGCGGGCCATGCTGGCCTGGACCTTCGACCATCCGGACTCCGTCTGCGAGCAGCACGAGCGCGCCGCCGGCGTCTTCCTCGCCGCCTTCCACCAGGACCCCGCGCTGCTGGACCCGATCCGCCGGGTCTTCGACCGCGTCCGCACGCGCCTGCGCGAGGACGGGCTGCCGCCGGGCCATGCGATGGCTGTCATGGCGGCCTGCGACGGGCTGTTCATGTCGCGGGTCTTCGAGATGTACGAACTGTCCGACGGGGAGCAGCGCGCGCTGCGCGAGGCGCTCGCGACCCTGATCGGAGACGGCACGTGAAACGCTGGCTCCTGGGCGCCGCGGCGCTCGCCGTGGCCGGCGCCGGCGGGTGGTACGTGCTCGGCGCGCAGACCCCGCCGCCCACACCGGTCGCCACCGCGCCCGCGCCGCCGCCGGGCGTGGGCGCGCTGGGCCGGGTGGAACCGGCGTCACGCGTGAGAAAGCTCAACCAGCCCGGCGGCATGGCCGTGACGCGGCTCGAGCGGCTGCTGGTCGAGGAGGGCGACGACGTCCGCGCCGGCCAGGTGATCGCCGAATTCGCCGATGCCGCGCTGAAGGACGCGACCGTCGCGCAGAACCGCGCCTCGGTCGCCGAGCAGCGCACCGCGCTGCAGCGCACGCGCGAGGCCGGCCGGGCCAGCGAGATCGACGCCCAGCGCGCCCGCATCGCGAGCCTCGCCGCGCAGGAGGAGATCGCGCGGCGCGACGCCACCCGCACCGACCGTCTCGTGCCCTCGGGCGCGGGCTCCGAGGCGATGGCCGAGCGCAACCGCTTCGCAGTCACCCGCCTCGCCGCCGACCGTGCGCAGGCGGAGGCGGACCTCGTCACCCTCTCCACCGCGCGCGCGGAGGACGTGCAGCTCGCCGAGGCGCGCGTCGCCGCCGCCGAGGCCACGCTGGCCAAGGCCGAGGCGGATGCGCGGCTCTCGCGCGTCGCGGCGCCGATGGACGGCACCATCCTGCGCATCTTCGCCCGGCCGGGCGATCAGGTGGGCAGCGACGGGCTGATGGAGATGGCCGACCTCACGCGGCTGGACGTGGTGGCCGACGTCTTCGAGACCGACCTGCCGCGCGTGCGCGTGGGCGCGCCGGCCGAGGTCGTCATCCCCGGCGAGAACCGCCGCGTCGGCGCCACGGTGCGCGAGATCGGCTGGCAGGTCCGGCGCACGACGCAGGCCGGCACCGATCCCATCGCGGCCGTGGATTCGCGCACGGTGGAGGTGCGGCTGACCCTTTCCGACGAGGGAATCGCGCTGCTGCGCCGGAGGACCAACATGCAGGTGCAGGTCGCGATCCGAGCCAGGGACGTGCCGGTGGCCGCCCGATGAACGAGATCGCCGCCGCCCCCAAGCTGCTGCCCTGGGCACCCGAGCGCAACGGCGAGGCCCTGCCGGAGCCGCCCGCCGCGCCGAAGCCCTCGCCGTCGTTGTCTGACCTGATCCTGCTCCCGCTGCGCCTGGCCTGGCGTCAGCTGCGCGCGGAAAAATCGCGGCTCTTCGCGGCGATGGCGGGGGTGATGTTCGCCTGCGTGCTGGTCTTCATGCAGCTCGGCTTCCGCGGTGCGCTGTTCGACAGCGCGACCAACCTGCTCGGCGCCATGCGGGCCGACCTCTTCCTCGTGCATCCCATGACGGATGCCAGCTTCCGGCCCGAGCCGCTGCCGCGCGCCCGCGCCTTCCAGACGCTCGCCGATCCCGACGTGCAGCTCGCCGTGCCCATCTACCTCGCGCAGAGCACCTGGCGGAACCCGGAGACGGGGCGGCGCCGCGCGGTGCAGCTCATCGGCCTCGATGCCGGCGCGGGGGCGGTGGAGTTTCCCGGCCTCGCCGGCATCGTGGAGGCGCTGAAGCGGCCGGACACGGTGGCCTTCGACAGCCGCTCGCGGCCGGAATTCGGCCCGGTCGGCCGGCTCTTCGCCGAGCGCGGGAACTTCGACGTGCAGCTCGGCAACCGGCGGATGGAGCTGGTCGGCGTGGTCGAGATCGGACCGAGCTTCGGCGCCGACGGCAATGTCGTGATGAGCGAGACGAATTTTCGCCGTGTCGTGGAGCGGCGCGTCTCCAACACGGACCTCGTGGCGCTGAAGCTGCGAGACGGCGCCGACCGCGTCGCGGTGCAGGCGCGGCTGCGTGCGCTGCTGCCCGGCGACGTGATGGTCATGACGCATGAGGAGCTCGTGGCTCACGAGCGCGAGTACTGGGAGAACGGCACGCCGATCGGCTTCATCTTCGTCTTCGGCAGCCTGATGGGCCTCGTGGTCGGGATGGTGATCGTCTACCAGATCCTCTTCTCCGACATCGCGAGCCACATCGCCGAATACGCCACGCTGAAGGCGATGGGGTACTCCAACGGCTATCTCTCGCGCGTGGTGATGGGCTCCGCGCTGATCCTGGCGATCATCGGCTTCATCCCCGGCTTCGGGCTGTCCTGGTTCCTCTACGACCTGGTGGGTCAGGCGACCTTCCTGCCGCTCTTCATGCGTCCCGAGCGCGCGGCGGTGGTGTTCCTGATGATCTTCGGCATGTGCGCGATCGCGGGCATCCTCGCGGTGCGCAAGCTGCGCGACGCCAATCCCGCGGACATGTTCTGATGGCCGGGATGCCGGTCGAGCTCAGGGACATCACCTTCGCCTACGGCACGGGCGAGCTGCGGCGCAACGTGCTGCGCGAGGTGGATCTTTCCATCGCGCCCGGCGAGATCGTGCTGCTCACCGGACCCTCCGGCTCGGGGAAGACGACGCTGCTCACGCTCGTCGGCGCGCTGCGGTCGATGCAGCTCGGCACGGCGCGGGTGCTGGGGCAGGAGCTGACGGGCGCTTCCGAAAGCGAGCGCGTGCGGCTGCGCCGGCGCATCGGCTTCATCTTCCAGAACCACAACCTGCTCGGCTTCCTCACGGCGCGCCAGAACGTCGCGATGGCGATGGAGCTGGACGGCTCGCTGACGGAAGCGCAGCGCATGAAGCGGGCCGGCGAGATGTTGGAGGCGGTGGGCCTCGGCAGCCACGCGGAGAAGCCGCCCGCGCAGCTCTCGGGCGGGCAGCGGCAGCGCGTGGCCGTGGCGCGGGCGCTGGCGGGCGATCCCGGCCTGATCCTGGCGGACGAGCCGACCGCGGCCCTCGACAAGGTGAGCGGGCAGGAGGTGGTGCATCTCCTGCGCGACCTCGCGAAGGGCAGGGGCGTGCCGATCCTGCTGGTGACGCACGACCCGCGCATCCTCGACATCGCCGACCGGATCGTCGCGATGGAGGACGGGCGGATCGTGAGCCCGGCGGAGGAGAAGGCCGCGGTCAGCTAGCTGGCGTAGCTGCGCAGGTACTTCATCCCGGTGTCGCACATCGCCGTGACGATGGTGGCGCCGGGGCCGAGTTCCCCGGCGAGCCGCAGCGCGGCGATCACGTTGGAACCGGTGGAGGTGCCGGCGAAGATCCCCTCCTCGCGGGCAAGGCGCAGCGCCATGGCCTTCGCGGCTTCGGTGGAGACGCGCTCGATGCGATCGGCGAGGGTGGATTCCCAGAGCGGCACGACGAAGCCGGCGCCGATACCGTCGATCCCGTGCGCGCCGGGCGGGCCACCGGAGAGGACGGCGGATTCCTCGGGCTCCACCGCGACGATCCGCACGCCGCGCGGGCGCAGGCCCTCGCCGATGCCGCGCAGCGAGGCGGCGGTGCCGACGCTCTGCACGAAGCCGTCGATGCGGCCTCCCGTCCCCTCCAGGATTTCCGCCGCCATGGCGTGATAGGCCGCGAGCTGGTCGCGGTTCCTCATCTGGTCGGTCCAGAAGGCGCCGGTGCGCTCGGCGACGATGCCGGCCGCGGCGATCATGTCGCGCGTCAGCTTCTCCGTCATGCGGCCGCCCTCGCTCGGGATCACGTCGAGCTCCGCGCCGAGGATGCGCATGTGGTCCAGCTTCTCGCGCGCGAAGGCATCGGAGGTGACGATGTGGAGAGGATGGCCCTTCACGGCGCAGACCAGCGCCAGCGAGACGCCGGTGCTGCCGCCCGTGTACTCGACGACGGCGTCGCCGGGCCTCAAGCGGCCGTCGGCTTCCGCGGCCTCGATCATGGCCAGCGCCATGCGGTCCTTCATGCTGCCGCTGGGGTTCTCGCTCTCCAGCTTGAGCAGGATTCGCGCGCCGTTCGCCGGCACGATACGGCGGAGGGCGAGGAGGGAGGTGCGGCCGATGCGATTCAGGATGCTCATGGCGCTTTCCATGTAGCTACAAACTTTGTAGATACATAGAATGAGGCAGCCGCCGAGTCCACCGCGCAAGACCCTCCGCGCCGATGCGGCCGCGCTGGTGGCGGCGTGTCCGGGGGTGAATGCCCGGCTGGCGGCGCGGCGGATCAGCCAGTTCCTGGACCGCGAGCTGGCGGAGACGGGGCTGACGGGGGCTCAGCTCGGGCTGATGGCGCAGATCGCGACGATCCCGGACGACAGCCTGGGCGCCCTGGCGCGCCGGACGGGGCTGGAGCAATCCACGCTGTCGCGCAACCTGCGCACGCTGGAGGGGGAGGGGCTGGTGGAGATCGCCACGGTCCATGTGGATCTGCGGCGGCGCGCGGTGTGGCTGACGGAGATGGGCGCGCGCCGGCTGGAGGCGGCCCTGCCGGTATGGCAACGGGCGCAGTGGAAGCTGTCGAACCGTGTGTCTTCGGCTTCAGCGACACGCCTGGCGGAAGAGAGCGAAACTCTGGTGATCGGAGATGCAAGAGCCTGAGGTTCTTGCCGGAACCCCTGGTCCTACTTCTTCCAGCCCTGCCCCCGCGCCAGCAGCGCCTCGGCTTCCTCCGTGATGTCCCTGAGGATTTCCCCGGCCGGCTTCACGTCGTGGATCATCGACACGGCCTCGCCCGCGATCAGCGCCGCGATGTCGAAGTCGTTCGCCTCGCGCGCGGCGGCGTAGCGCGGACCTTCCTCGGCCATGTGACGGGTGAGCTCCAGCTCGCGGCCCATCCAGCGCTTCGCGTGCTCGTTGACGACGCAGCGGCCGGTGAAGGGCGCCGGCCAGATGTTCTGGCGCGAGATGTCGAAGATGAGGCTGCGGATCGTGTCGTCGCCGGAGGCCTTCGTCAGCCGCTGCTTCGCGGCGTCGGGTGCGGCCGCCTCGACGCTGGCATAGAAGCGCGAGCCGAGGACGACGCCCTCCGCGCCGAGCATCAGCGCTGCCGCCAGCCCGCGCCCGTCCGCCACGCCGCCGGAGGCGACGACGACGGCCTTGTCGCCCACCGCATCCACGACGGCCGGCACCAGCGCGAAGGTGCCGCGCGAGGCGCCATGGCCACCGGCCTCGGCGCCCTGGGCGACGACGATGTCCGCGCCCTTGGCCACGGCGTCGCGCGCCATCTCCACGCTCTGCACCTGGCAGATCACGTGGGAGCCCGCAGCCCGCGCGCGCTCCGCGAAGGGCGCGGGGTCGCCGAAGGAGAGCCACACGGCGTCGGGCTTCGCGGCGAGGGTGATGTCCATCAGGCGCGGCTGCTTCGCCATGCTCCAGGTGATGAAGCCGATGCCGAACTTTTGGCCAGTCCGCTCGCGCATCGCGACGAGCTTCGCTGACTCAACCTCCAGCCATTCCGCGTCGCCGTAGCCGCCGCCGAGGAGGCCGAGCCCGCCGCCGGCCGAGACCGCCTCGGTCAGCCGCGCATCGGCGAGCTTGTCCATGGCGGCGAGGAGGACGGGCCGCTCGATGCCCAGCAGTTCGGTGAGGCGGGTGCGCATGGCGGGATTCCTGGTGAGAGGAGGAAAGAATGGACCGGACGGCCGTTCCGTGAAATTGAATTGTTCAGAAGGGATCGATCTGGATCGGAGAACGACACGATGGACATGACCGGCCTCACCACCTTCGCCGCCGTGGCCCGGGCGGGCGGCATCACCGCCGCGGCGCGCGACATCTTCACCGTCCCCTCCAACGTCACGGCGCGGATCAAGGAGCTGGAGCAGGAGCTCGGCCTGCCGCTCTTCGAGCGCCACAGCCGAGGCATGTCGCTGACGCCCTCGGGCGAGCGGCTGCTGCCCTATGCCGAGCGCATCCTCTCGCTGATGGGCGAGGCGAAGCAGGCGGCGCAGGACGAGGGCACGCCCAGCGGTACGCTGCGCATCGGCTCGATGGAGACCACCGCGGCGGTGCGCCTGCCGCGCCTGCTGGCCGGCTTCCATCGGGAATGCCCCAGGGTCCGCCTGATCCTGCGCACCGGCCCCACGGCACGGCTGGTCGAGGCGGTGCTGGCGCGCGAGATCGAGGGCGCCTTCGTGGCCGCGCCCATCGACCATGCGGAGCTGGAATCGCAGCCTGCCTTCGAGGAGGAGCTGGTGCTGGTCTCCTCGCCCGCCATCCGCAACCTCGCCGCGCTGCGCAGGGCGGAGCTGGCGGCGCTCACCTTCCAGGCGGGCTGCTCCTACCGCCAGCGGCTGGAGCAGGTGCTGACGCGGCTTGGCCTCCCGGCCTTCACGCGGCTGGAGTTCGGCACGCTCGAAGGGATCCTCGGCTGCGTCGCCGCCGGCATGGGCGTGACCATGCTGCCGCGCGCGGTGGTCGAGGCCTCGGGCCTGCGCCGCGACCTTCGCTGCCACCGCATCGCCGGCGAGGAGGGGCGCACCACGACCCTCTTCATCCGGCGGCGCGACGGCTATCGCGGCCGTGCGCTCGCGGCGTTCCTGGGGATGGTCTGAGCGCGCCAGCGCACCACCAGCACCGCCGTCCCCTCGATCGCAACCAGCGCCGCCAGCAGCGCCAGCCCCGCCTCCGCCGCGCTCCAGCCGTAGAGCCGCAGCACGTGGCCGGCGCTGGCCAGCGGCACGATCCAGCCCAGCGAGCCGATCGCCGTCGCGACGAGAAAGGGCCGCAGCGGCAGCCGCAGCACGCCGGCCGGAAGCGCCTGGAAGATCCGCACCGTGGGCACGAGCTGCCCCATCAGCGTGATCGCGAAGGGCCGGCGCCGATACGCGCCCGACATCCGCTCGTAGAGCGCAGGCGAGAGCAGCACCCAGCGCCCGTGCCGCTCCACCAGCCGCCGCACCCGCCCGGCGCCGATGCCGGCCCCCAGCAGGTACCAGCCCAGCGCCCCGCCCAGCGATCCCACCGCTGCCACCAGGCAGCGCAGCAGCAGGTCGCCCACACCATGCGCTCCCATCCCTATCGCCGGGAAGAGCACGTAGGAGGGCAGCACCGGGATGAATTTTTCGACCGTCGCGGCGAGGAACACGTCCTGCAGCGTCGCCGCGTCGAGCAGCGCCTCGAGCTCGGCGATCAAGCGCGCAGGCCCTGCAGCCGCCCCGCCAGCCGGTAGCTCCACACCCGCGCCGGCCAGAGGTTCCGCCACACCATCGGCGAGCCCTCCGCGCGCAGCCCCGGCCGCGGCGCCGGCACGGGCGAGCGGACGAAGTAGGTGAACTGCACGAAGGGCGCTCCGGGAGCCGCGTGCCGCAGGCAGCCCAGCACGAGCCGCAGCCGCTCGCCCGGCGGCCGCACCAGCAGCGGCAGCCCCGCCACGACAGCCGAGGGCGGTATCTCCATCCGCCGCATCAGGATCGGCGCGGCATAGGCGTCCATCTGCACCACGCGCGCGCGGGGCCAGCGGTCGCGCAGCAGCTCGCAGAAGACCGGATCGGCCTCCACCAGCACGAGGCGCGAGGGCGCGATGCCCCGTTCCACCAAGGCCGCGGTCACCGCTCCCGTCCCCGGCCCGAGCTCGACGACCGGCCCCGGCGCCGAAGGATCGACGCGCGCGGCCATGGCCCGCGCCAAGTCCTGTCCGCTCGGCACGAAGGCACCGGCGCGCAGCGGGCTTTCCATCCAGGAGCGGAAGAACAGCGCGAGGTCGGACCGGCGGCGGCGGGGCATCTGCGGCTCCTCCAGGTCGTCCGGCAGATCCGGCGGCAGCGGCGCGTCGTTTCGTGCAAGGCTTCGGGCGAGTGACATCCATCATCCTCTCGGTGGGTCGATGGCGCCGAACCAAGCCGGCGATTGTGTCCCCTGGATTTCCGCCCAAAATTCTCCACAGCATTTCAGCGCGCACAAAAACGCGACATCCGTCAGAAACAAACGCATGCTGCGCTGCGCCGGTTTTTCCAGCGGGGATCACGAATGGGCGACCCGAAGAGCATTCTTGTCGTGGACGACGACCCCGGCATCCGCGACGTGATCGCGGAGAGCCTCGGCGCGCACGGCTTTCGCGTATTTCCGGCGCAGGACGCGCGCGCCATGGACCGCGCGATGGCCGAGCGCCGCTTCGACCTCGTGATCCTCGACGTGCTGATGCCTGGCGAGAACGGCCTCTCCGCCTGCCGCCGGCTCGACGTCACGCCCCGCCCGCCGGTCATCATGCTGAGCGCCATGGACCGCGCCACCGATCGCGTGAGCGGCCTCGACAGCGGCGCCGACTACTACCTCGCCAAGCCCTGCCATCCGCGCGAGCTGCTCGCCGTCGTGCGCGCCACGCTGCGCCGCGCCGCCGCCGGCGAGGCGCGCGAGCCCCGCGCCCCCTGCATCGCCTTCCTCGACTGGACCGTCGATTTCGCGACGCGCGAGGTGAAGAGTGCCGACGGCGTGCTGGTCCACCTCACCGAGGGCGAGTTCGTCCTGCTCCGCGCCTTCGTCGAGCGCCCGCGCCGCATCCTCACGCGCGAGCAACTGCTCGCCGTCGCCCGCGGCCCCGACTGCGAGTCCTTCGACCGCGCGATCGACGTCACGGTGAGCCGCCTGCGCCGCAAGCTGAAGGCGCCGGCCGATGGGCTGATCCGCACCATCCGCAACGAGGGCTACATGTTCGTCCCCGCCACCCGGAAGATCCGGGGAGACCGCTGATGCGCCTCGCCCGCCTGCCGCTCTACCTGCGCATCTTCCTGCTGCTGGTGGTGACGGTGCTGTTCATCCAGCTGCCGAACCTGGCGATGGTGCTGATCTGCCCGCCCACGTACGAGGCCAGCTTCTCCCTCGGCCAGCTGCGCGACGCGCTGGACGGCCGGCCGGTGGACCGGCTCGGCGTCCGCGTCATGGACGGCGCTGCGCTGCGCCCGCAGGAGGAGGCGCTGGAGCCCGCGCGCCGGCGCGTCGCCGAAGAGCTCGGCTTGCCGCCGGAGACGGTACGCCTGGAATTCGCCCGCCCTCCCTCCCGGCACGCGGAGCGCCTGGACAAGGGCATCTTCGACGCGGCGCGCCTCTTCCCCCGCGAGGTGCCGCGGGAAGGCGCGCTCGACCTGGACGGGCTGGTCTTCAGCGGCGACTTCCGGCTCGCGCGGCAGCTCGGCGACGGCACCTGGCGGGTGGCGAGCCCGCGGGATTCGGTGATGCAGGTCTGGCGCATCCGGGCGCTCACCTGGCTCATCGGCACGGTGCTCTTCGCCTTCCCGGCGGCCTGGGTGCTGGCCTGCTGGCTCTCGCGCCCCATCCGGCAGTTCGGCGACGCGGCCGAGCGGCTGGGGCGCAACCCGCGCGCCACGCCGCTCAGCCTCGACGGCCCCGCCGAGATCCGCGGGGCGGCCCAGGCCTTCAACGAGATGACCGAGCGCATCTCCCGCTACGTGGACGACCGTGTGGCGATGATGGCGGCCATCGCGCACGACCTGCGCACGCCGCTCACGCGCCTCTCCTTCCGCCTCGAGCGCGCGCCGGACGACATCCGCTGCAAGGGCGAGGCCGACATCGCGGAGATGATGGGCATGCTCGCCGCCGTGCTCGCCTTCGTGCAGAGCACGCAGGCCGGCCGCCCGCGCCGGCACCAGGAGCTGCGCTCGCTGCTCACCAGCATCGCCGACGACCAGGCCGACATGGGCCGCGACGTCACGGTCGAGGAAGGGCCCGACATCGTGCTGGTCGGCGACGATCAGGGGTTGCGCAGCCTCTTCACCAACCTCGTCGAAAACGCGGTGGCTTATGGCGGCAGCGCCAGCATCCGCCTGCGCCGGCAGGGCGGCGAGGCGATCGTCGAGGTGGAGGACGAAGGCCCCGGCCTGCCGGCCGACGAGCTGGAGCGCGTCTTCGAGCCCTTCTACCGCGCCGAGCCCTCACGCAACCGCGCGACCGGCGGCATCGGGCTGGGGCTGGCGCTGGTGCGCTCGGTGGCGGTGGCGCATGGCGGCTACGCGCTGCTGGAGAACCGCCTCGGCCGCGGGCTGCGCGCCAGGATCGCGCTGCCGATCTGAGGTCTTGAGGAGGGCTCTGCCCTCCTCAAGCTCCTCCCGCCAGGGCTTTTGGCCCTGGACCCTGGAACTTGAAGTCGGTCCCTTACTGATCGACGATGAACCCGTCGAAATGCGGCCGCATGCTGATCGGCTTCACCACCGGCGGCCGGATTCTCTGGGCATCCGGCAGCAGCGCCATGCCGAGGCCCGGCCGCGAGGGGATGTCCACGAAGCCGTTCACCGGCACGGGAACCTCGTCCACCACGTCGTGGCCCAGATGCTTCATGGTCGACTGGAACTTCCCGGATTCGAATCCCGTCGCGTATTCCTGGATCGCGAAGTTCGGGATCGCCGCGGCCAGCTGAAGGCAGGCCGCCAGCCCGATCGGCGAGAGCGGATTGTGCGGCACCACCATCACCTGGTGCGCCTCGGCGATCGCCGCGACCTTCTTGCCGCCCGTGATGCCGCCGCAGAGGCAGAGGTCCACGCGCGCATATTCCACGCCGCCGCGCGCCATCAGCGCCTGGAACTCGTAGATGGTCGAGAAGCGCTCGCCGGTCGCGATCGGCACATGCGTCTTCTCCGCGACGCGCGCCATGGCGTCCGGCCCTTCGGGGCGGATCGGATCCTCGATGAACATCGGGTGGAACTCCTCGATGCCACGGGAGAAGACGATGGCCTCGGCCACCGTCAGCCGGCGGTGCACCTCGATGAGCAGGTCCACGCGGTCGCCGACGACCTCGCGCATGCGGCGCGTGTTGTCGATCGCGTCGCGCATCTTCTTCACATGGGTCTTGAAGTAGACCTGGTCGTGGCCCTCGTCGAGGAAGGGGTTGAGGTGGCCGAAGGCGTTGAAGCCCGCCTCCATCTTGCGATGGCACTCCTCCAGCATATCCTCGATGTTCTTCTCGTAGATATGCCCGTAGATGCGCGCCTTCCTGCGCGCCGCGCCGCCGAGCAGCTCGTAGATCGGCGCGCCCAGCGCCTGGCCCTTGATATCCCAGAGCGCGATGTCGATGGCCGAGATCGCCGCGTTGATCGCCAGCCCCTGGAAGTAGCTGAAGCGGTGCATGACGTTCCAGTGATGCTCGATGTCCTCGGCCCGCTTGCCGACGAGGTACTCGCCGAAGCGGCTGATCGCGGTCGCGGCCGCCTGGATGTGGCCCCAGATGCCGGCCTCGCCGACGCCGGTGATGCCCGCATCCGTCTCGACCTGCACATACATGAACTGACCGACGTGCAGCGGCCCGACCCTGGTGATCTTCATGGCGTCCTCCTGATTTGCCCCTATTGCTGGAGCAGATCGGGCGCCCTGGCGAGTCCGTGCGGGGTCCAGCGCGTGATGCGGTGGATGGAGGCCGGCGGCGTGTTCTCCCCCACCGTGTCCAGCCGCTCCACATCCAGGCCCAGCCGCTCGAGGATGTCGCTGCGGATCGGCAGGCGCGGGCCGAAGCCGATCTGGTAGAAGGCGCCGTCCGGCCGCAGATGGGCGAAGGCCCCGGTCAGGATGGCGGTGACCTGCCGGCCCGGCAGCGCGTGCATCGGCAGGCTGCAGACCACTGCGCCGGCCTTCTCGCCGCGGAAGAGCGGCGCGTGGCCCAGCGCGGCGGCGCCGAGGACCGTGGCTTCCGGATAGGTCAGCCGCAGGAACTCCAGGAATTCCGAGCCCAGCTCGACCAGGGCGAGCCGGTGCTGCGGCATGCCGCGCCGAAGCAGCTCCTGCGCGAAGGCGCCGGTGCCCGCGCCGAGCTCGATCAGCGGCGCGTCGCTGGGCAGGACCAGCTCGGCGACGCGCCGCGTCAGCGCCCCGCCCGTGGCGGCACCCCCGCCGATCCGGCCGGGGTCGTTGATCCAGTCGCAGAAGAACTTCCAGCTTTCGGCGATGCCCATGCCTTCGATTCCCAGATATGGCGGGGACGGTCTGGCACGGGTGTGTTGCAGAAGAATGTCGAGCATTCTTGTCGGGGATGACCGCGATCCATTTCGGCGCTTGATCGGAATCGGGCGGCGGCGCAGCTTCCCGGACCTGGGACGAGCCGGCTGGGCCGGCGCTCCCGGGAATTAAATCTGGGCAATTGGGAGACGAATCGACATGCTGAAATCCTGGCTGCGCGCCCCGCTTGCGGCGCTCGCCCTGAGCGTCGCCTCGGCGGGCGCCATGGCGCAGTCCACGCCGCCTTCGCCCACCCTGAACCAGATCCGCTCCCGCGGCACGCTGGTCTGCGGCGTGAACGCGAACACCCCCGGCTTCACCACGATCGACAGCCGCGGCGAGTATCGCGGCATGGTGGCCGACCTCTGCCGCGGCCTCGCCGCCGCCATCTTCGCCGACGCGACCAAGGTGCGCTTCGTGCCGCTCTCCTTCGCGACGCGCTTCACCGCGCTCAGCGCCGGCGAGGTGGACCTGCTCTTCCTCACCAGCACCATGACCGTGATGCGGGACACCACGCTCGGCCTGCGCTTCGTCGAGGCCTATTTCTACGACGGCCACGGCTTCATGGCCCGCCGCGACGCCAATGTGCAGAACGCCCGCGGCCTCGCCGGCGCCACCATCTGCCTGAACCCCGGCACGACCAACGAGCAGATCACGGCGGAATACTTCCGCAGCCAGAACCTCCAGTTCACGCCCGTGCTGCTGGAGCAGAACGAGCAGGTGCTGGCCGCGCTCTCCGCCGGCCGCTGCGACGCCTTCGGCTTCGACGCCTCGGGCCTCGCCGCCATGCGCTCGGCCCTGCCCAACCCGAACGACTGGGTGATCCTGCCGGAGCGGTTCAGCAAGGAGCCCTACACGGCGGTGATCCGCCGCGGCGACGAGAGCTGGTTCGAGATCACGCGCTGGTTCACCTATGCGATCATCGAGGCGGAGGAGCAGGGCATCACGGCCGCCAATGCCGAGCAGATGCGCCGCACCTCGCAGGACGCCAACGTCCGCCGCCTGCTGGGCGCCGTGCCCGAGGTGGGCCAGGCGCTGCGGCTGGATCCGGCCTGGGCCTACAACGCGATCCGCGCGATCGGCAATTACGGCGAGCTGTACAACCGCAGCCTCGGGCCGAACACGCCGCTCGCCATGCCGCGCGCGCAGAACGAGATCTGGACGCGCGGCGGGCTGCTCTACGCGCCGCCCTTCCGGTGAGGCGCCGGGCCTGATCGCATCGGGCTTCTTCTGCCCGATGCGTGAATCAGTCCCGCAGCGAAGCCGATCGCTTCAGGCCTCTTTAGCCTGAAGCGTGGATCAGCCTGGCGACGTTTGCCCAATTTCGCGGCGCGCGGCCCGGGCCGCGCGCAGAAAATTGCCGCGGCCCGCAAGGGCCGCGGTTTTCGCCGAGATGACGCCGAATCCATTCGTTGACTCGCCAAGGGCCGCCAAACCACGATCCCGGCCATCAAACACAGGGATTGGGGTCTGAAATATGAAGTGGGATAAGCCCATTCGCGCTGCGCTGGCCGCGGCGTGCGTGACCATGTTCGGCGCGGCCGCCCAGGCCGGCCCGACGCTCGACCAGATCCGCGCGCGCGGCACGCTGAACTGCGGCGTCGGCACCGGCGTCGCCGGCTTCGCGCTGCCCGACACCCGCGGCGTCTGGCAGGGCCTCGACGCCGATCTCTGCCGCGGCCTTGCCGCCGCCATCTTCAACGATCCGGCGAAGGTGCGCTTCTTCCCGCTTTCCTCCTCCACGCGCTTCACCGCGCTGGGCTCGGGCGAGGTGGACGTGCTCTTCCGCACCAGCACGCAGACGATGCTGCGCGACACCACGCTCGGCCTGCGCCATGCGACGACCTACTTCTACGACGGCCATGGCTTCATCGTGCGCAACACCCTCGGCGTCAGCCAGGTGCGCGAGATGAGCGGCGCGACGATCTGCCTGATCCAGGGCACGACCAACGAGCAGGTCACGGCGGACTACTTCCGCAGCATCAACGTGCCCTTCCGCCCCGTCGTTTTCGAGCGCACGGACCAGGCGCAGGCTGCGCTGCAGGCCGGCCGCTGCGACAGCTTCGGCACCGACGCCTCGCAGCTCGCCGCCGTGCGCTCCACGATGCAGACGCCGGGCGACTGGACCATCCTGCCGGAGCGTTTCAGCAAGGAGCCCTACGGCGCCTATATCCGCCGCGGCGACGACGAGTGGTTCGACCTGGTGCGCTGGTACACCACCGCGCTGATCGAGGCCGAGGAGCAGGGCGTGACCCAGGCCAATGCCGAGGAGATGCGGCGCACCAGCACCAACGCCAACACGCGCCGCCTGCTGGGCGCGACGCCGGAGCTGGGGCAGTCGCTGAAGCTGGATGCCGCCTGGGCCTACAACGCGATCCGCGCGATCGGGAACTACGGCGAGCTCTATGAGCGGACCATGGGCGAGCGCACGCCGGTCGCGCTGCCGCGCGGCCCGAACAACCTCTGGACCAATGGCGGGCTGATGTACGCCCTGCCGATGCGGTGAAGCATCGCCCCCTCGGCGCCGCGCCGAGGGGGTTTTCCTGACGTCCCGTCTTCGCGCTGCAACACAGCCGTGTGTTGACTTCGCCCAGTCGCGCGCGGACGATCCGGCCCACTGACACAGGGACCAGGATCGCCAGTCATGACATGGAACATCCCCTTCCGGGCCGCGCTCGTCGCGGCCCTTTCGGCCGTGCTCGGCGCCACGGCGCAGGCCGGCCCCACGCTCGACCAGGTGCGCCAGCGCGGCACGCTCGCCTGCGGCGTCCACACCGGCAATGCCGGCATGTCGCTGCCCGACAGCCGCGGCGTCTACCAGGGCTTGGAGGTCGACCTGTGCCGCGGCCTCGCGGTCGCCATCTTCAACGATATCACCAAGGTGCGCTTCATCCCGCTGACGGCCTCCACGCGCTTCACCGCGCTGGGCTCGGGCGAGATCGACGTGCTCATCCGCGGCAGCACGCAGACCATGCTGCGCGACACCACGCTCGGCCTGCGCCACGCCGTCACCTACTTCTATGACGGCCACGGCTTCATGGTGCGCAAGAGCCTCGGCGTCACCCAGGTGCGCGAGCTGAACGGCGCGACGATCTGCCTGATCCAGGGCACGACCAACGAGCAGGTCACGGCGGACTACTTCCGCAGCATCAACGTGCCCTTCCGCCCGGTGGTCTTCGAGCGCACGGACCAGGCGGCGGCCGCGCTGCAGGCCGGCCGCTGCGACGCCTTCGGCACCGACGCCTCGCAGCTCGCGGCCACGCGCTCGACCATGTCGAACCCCTCGGACTGGACGGTGCTGCCGGAGCGGTTCAGCAAGGAGCCCTATGCGGCCTATATCCGCCGCGGCGACGATGAGTGGTTCGACCTCGTGCGCTGGTACACCTATGCGCTGATCGAGGCCGAGGAACTGGGCGTGACCTCGCAGAACGCCGAGCAGATGCGGGCCAGCAGCACCAACGCCAATGTCCGCCGCCTGCTGGGCGCGACGCCTGAGCTCGGCCAGTCGCTGAAGCTGGATCCGGCCTGGGCCTACAACGCGATCCGCGCGATCGGCAACTACGGCGAGCTCTACGAGCGGACCATGGGCGAGCGGACCCCCGTGGGCCTGCCGCGGGCGCAGAACAACCTCTGGACCAACGGCGGGCTGATGTACGCGCTGCCGATGCGGTGATGCACGGGGAGGCCGTCTCCCGGCTTCCCAGAGGCTGACAACGAGCCCTCCGGCAGCGCGCTGCCGGAGGGCTTTTTGCTGCTTGCTGTGGCCCGGTATGGCGGGGCCAGGGGCCCGATGTCACCGGGCGTGCGGGTCGCCATCTCGCGGCGGCACATGCGTTCCGGACGGCTCGCGGCGAGATGGGCTTTTCTCGCGACCGCATCGACGGAAGGCACGGATGTGATGAGCGACGGGACCGAAGCGGGGAGGCGGGGATGAACGCTTCCCTCACGACGCTGTGGGTCGCGCTGGGCGGCGCGTTCGGCAGCGCGGCGCGCTACTGGGTCGGGCTCTGGATGGCGCCGCTCGGCCGCGGGCTGCCCTGGGGCACCATCGCGATCAACATCCTGGGCTCGCTGATCATCGGCTTCTTCGGCGCGCTGCTGGCGGCCGGCCGGCATCCGCTGCCGGAAACGGCGCGGCTCTTCGTGATGGTGGGCGTCTGCGGCGGCTTCACGACCTTCTCGTCCTTCAGCCTGCAGACGCTCGACCTGCTGCGGATGGGCGCCACGACGCGGGCGCTGCTCAACGTCGCGCTGTCGGTGCTGCTGTGCCTCGTGGCGGTGGCGGCCGGGCACGCCATGGCCCTGCGGGTGAACGAGGGCGTGCCTGCCGTCGCCCAGGCCATGGCAGTGGGAAAGCCGGGCTGAACGGTCGGCGCCGTTCAACCGACTTTACCGCCGGCGTTCCGATGGGGCCGCGCTGAGGGCGTTAGAACAACAATCCCTTCTTCAGCAGCCCGTGCACGCCCTTTTCTCCGTTCACCGTCTGTGTCACGTGGAAGTCCACCGCCAGCGAGCAGAACTGGTAGGCATCCGCCGGGCTGAGATTCGTCCGGCTGGTGATGAAGCCGATCATCTCGCGCAGCGACTTCTTCATCGCCTCGTCGAGGTCCTCGTGCATGCCCATGGTGATGAAGTGCGTCTTCGTCTCCGCGCGCGGATAGGCGAGCTTCACGCCCTTCTCCAGCGTGAAGCGGAAGTGCCCGGTGAGGCACATCTCCAGCGCGTTGATGCAGACCTCGCCGTCGCCCTGCACGCCATGCCCGTCGCCGGCGGAGAAGTTGCCGCCCGGCACGTGGACGGGCAGGAAGAGCGTCGCGCCCTCGCCGATCTCCTTGTTGTCCATGTTGCCGCCATGCGCGCGCGGCTCCTTGGTCGAGATCGCGCCCCATTCCGCCGGCGGCGCCACGCCCATCACGCCGAAGAAGGGCGAGAGCGGCAGGGTGATGCCCGGTCCGATCGGCACGTGGCCGGTACGCTTCTCATGGTCCACCGGAATGTGGAGCATCTTCCGATACGGAAAATCCTCCGGCAGCGTGCCGCCGAGCGGGCGGAAGCCGCAGTAGCCCCATTCGGCGCCGAGATCGATCTTCTCGATGTCCACGCGCAGCGTGTCGCCGGGCATGGCGCCCTTCACCGCGACCGGCCCGGTGAGCATGTGCGGCCCGAGGCGCGGCGGCTTGCTGGCGTGGTAGGCGATGAGCTCGGGGCGGATGTTCAGGCCCAGCTCCTTCGCCTCGGCGAGGACGTCGGGCGGGCCGGAGATGCACTGCATCACCACGAGGTCGCCGCTCTCCACTTCGAGCACGGGCTTGAAGCTGGCGTCGAAGGTGCCCCAGTGCATGGTTTCGGGCGTTGCGGCGACGTGATGGGTGGCGGCCATGAGCTTCTCCTGCGGAAGAGGGGATGAAGCCGTTGGGATGGCGGCAGGTCAAGGCGGGTCCGGGGTCCGCCACGGACACCCGCTATCGCCGCGTGATGTGGTGAGCGGCCTCGTCCGGCCCCTGCCAGCCTCTGCGTTCGAGTTCCGGCGTGTCGTCCTCGCCATCCGGATATCCGATGCAGAGATAGGCGACGAGGCTCCACCCTTCCGGCGCCTCCAGGATTTCAGCGACGCGCTCCGCCCGCAGGATCGACACCCATCCCACGCCGATCCCGCGCGCCCGTGCCGCGAGCCACAGCGCGAAGACGGCGCCCATGGCCGAGGCGCGCAGCGTCTCCGGCATGGTGGCGCGGCCGAGCCCGTGGCCGGCTTCCGTCGCCTCGTCGCAGAAGACCGCGAGATGCACCGGCGCCTCGACGAGCCCCGCGAGCTTCAGCGACGCATAGGCCCCTGCGCGCTCTTCCGGCTGGGCGGCGAGGGCTTCGGCATTGCAGGCCTCGAACTCCGCGCGGATGGCGTTGCGGCGTTCGGGCGATTCCACCGCGACGAAGCGCCAGGGCTGCGAATTTCCGACAGAAGGCGCGAGGCAGGCGCGCTCGACCAACTCTTTCAGCATGCCCTCGGGCAGGGGGGCCGACCGAAAGTGGCGCACGTCGCGCCGCCAGCGCAGCAGCAGATCGAGCTGCGCCTGGAACTCCGCGGAAAAGCTTACAACCATCCCTTGCGCTTGAAGTACCAGACCGGCACCACCGCGGTCGCGATCATCAGCAGGAGCGCGAGCGGATAGCCCAGGCTCCATTCCAGCTCGGGCATGTGTTGAAAATTCATGCCGTAGATGCTGGCGATCAGCGTGGGCGGCATCAGCGCGACGCTCACCACGGTGAAGGTCTTGATGATGTTGGTCTGCTCGACGTTGATGATGCCGAGCACCGCATCCAGCAGGAAGGTCGCCTTGTTGTTGAGGAAGTTCGCGTGCTCCACCAGCGAGCGCACGTCCCGCACCAGCGTCTTGATCGCGCCCTGGTTCTCCTTGCGGATCGCGATCGCCTTCTCCGCGCCGACGAAGGTGAGGATGCGGTTGAGGCCGAGCAGCGTCTCCGAGGCGCGCGTCGTCACCTCGCCGACCTGGCCCAACGTCAGCAGCGCCTCCTTCAGGTCGTTCTGGCCGAGCGTCACGGCGCCGGGCTTGCCGCGGCGGAAGGCGCCCTGGCTCGCGCGCTCCATGTCCGCGCCGATGCGCTCGAGGATGTCGGCGAGCCGGTCCACGATCTGCTCGAAGAGGTGCAGCATGACGGCGTCGCCGCTGGTCATCAGCGAGGGCGTCTTCTGGCAGCGCGCGGCGAAGACCGGGAAGGCCTTGGGCGTCGCGTAGCGCACCGTGACCAGCGAGTTGCCCGCCAGCACGAAGGAGATCGGCGTGGAGCTGAACTCGCCCGTGTCGACGCCGTAGAGGAAGTTGGCCGTGAGGACGAGCGTGTCCTCCTCGCGGTAGAGGCGCGAGGAGCTTTCGATCTCCTGCATCTCCTCGCGCGTCGGGACCTCGATGTGCAGCGCGTCCTGCACCGCATGCTCCTCCTCGCGGGAGGGCTGCATGAGGTCGATCCAGACGGCGGCACGCAGCGCCTCGGGCTGGCTCACGCCCTCGCGCATCGCGAGATGACCGTTCTCGACGGTATAGGTCGTCAGCATGTGCGGCTGCTCTCCGCGGTGGCGGTGATTTCGGTTCTAGCTGCGCAACAAGGCCCTGTCACTCCGACAGCAGCGATGTCACATCCTGGAAATCGGCGGCCTCGGGATGGCGTCCCGAGGCCTTGGTCCCGTCCTCGGCGCGGACGAGCTGGCAGGTGGCGAGTCCGGCCTCGCGGGCCGCGTCCAGCTCCTCCGCGACGTCGGAGAGGAACAGGATCCGCCCCGGCTCGACGCCCCAGGCGCGGGCGATGTTCGCATAGCTCGCGGCCTCGCGCTTCATGCCCATGCGCGTGTCGAAGAAGCCCTCGAAGAGCGGCTCCAGGTCGCCCGCCTCGGAGTGGCGGACCAGCAGGCGCTGCGCCTCCTCGCTGCCCGAGGAGTAGATGGCCAGGTGCAGCCCGCGCGCGTGCCAGTCGCGCAGCGCGGCGGCCACGTCGGGCCAGAGATGGCCCTTCAGCTCGCCGGCCTTGTAGCCCTCGCGCCAGATCAGGCCCTGCAGCGCCTTGAGCGGCGTGACCTTGGCATCCGCGGCCATCCAGGCACGGATCTGCGCGGGCTTGTCCTCGCCCGGGACCACGGCGAGCACCGCGGCCACCTCGGCCTCGCCGCCGTGCCGCGCCAGGAAGCCGTCCAGCGCGGAGGCCGCGTAGGGAAAGAGCGACCGGTGCACGAAGGCGATGGCGGTGGTGGTCCCCTCGATGTCCGTCAGGACATGCGTGATGCCACCCGCCACGCTAACCGACGACGACCGGGAATTTCGCGGCGATGTCCGTGCCGGTGTAGTGCGGCGTCCAGCCCGTGGTGTCGGTGAAGATGCGCAACGCGGTCACGTGCGGGATCTCGCCGGCGTCGAACCAGTGCTTCGTGTTGGCGGGCACCGAGATCAGGTCGCCCTTCGTGCAATGCGCGTCGTAGACCTTCCCGTCCACGTGCATGACGAAGTTGCCCGCGCCCTCGTGGAAGAAGCGGATCTCGTCCTCCGTGTGGATGTGCTCCGACAGGAACTTCTGGCGGATCGCATCCTTCTGCGGATTGTCCGCGGTCAGGCGGATGACGTCGGCGGTGCCGGCCTTGGTCTCCTTCAGGAGATCGTCGAGATGCGGCTTGTAGGCCGCCAGCACCACGTCGGCCTCGGCGCCCTCGGGCAGCGGCGCCACGGGCCATTGCTCGAAGCGCACGCCAATCGGCTTGAGCGCCTCGGCGATCTCTGCAGGCTTTTCCGTCCGGAGAAGTTCCTTCTGCGTGGCGGCATCCCAGATGGTCAGGCGGCTCATGGGCGCAGTCTCCGTGTCTCCAGCTCGCAGGCGAGCATGAATTCCAACGCCTCCAGGCGCATCAGCGCGCCCGGCATGTCATCGGCCCAGACATATAGTCCATGGCCGCGGATGAGGTAGCCCGGCGGTGCATCGGGGGCGGCATCCCAGGCCTGCGTCACGCGCGCCTGAAGCCGGCCGATATCCTGGTCGTTGTCGAGAACGGGCAGCCGGATCGCCGCCTCATGGGTCGGCAGGCCGGGAAATGCCTTCAACAATTCATATCCGGCGAGGGGGATCGAATCCCCGGCCAGCCGCGACAGCACCGTTGCCGGCACGGAATGCCCGTGCAGCGCGGCGCCGGCCTTGGGGAAGCGGCGGTAGATGCCGCAATGCAGCCCGGTCTCGGCGGAGGGACGCAGGTTGCTGTCCTCCGCGCGCCCGTCGAGATCCACGGCCATCACCCCGTCCTGCGGGATGAAGCCTTTGTGGAAGCCGGAGCGCGTGATGGCAACGCGATCGCCCGGAAGGCGGACGGAGATGTTGCCGGCAGTGGCCGGCACCCAGCCGAGCGCATCCATCCGCCGGCCGGCGGCGCGGATCGCGTCGGTCGCGGTCTCGGGGATGGAAGCCATGGTCAAACCGCCGGGGTCAAGCCGCCGCCGGGCGCGAACCGGCGGCTGTCGCTCAGGCCGCGGGGCGGCCGGTGGTCGTCGTGGAGGCGGTCGGATGTGCCGTCGTGGCGGCGGGGCCGGGAAGGGTGCCGGCGGGCGGCGCGCTCTCGGCGGTCATGGAGGCGTCACCCTCCTTCTCGTCGTCCTTGATGTTCGCCTTGAAGGACTTGATGCCCTTGGCGACGTCGCCCATGAGGCCGCTGATCTTGCCGCTTCCGAAGAGCAGCAGAACAACCGCCAACACGATCATCCAATGCCAGATGCTGAAGGAACCCATCGTCGCGCCTCGATCCCGTGGTGCTTATGAATGGCGGGACCCTACCGCATCCCGGCTCTGAACAGAAGCCGCCATACCTTTCGGGTCCCGGCCGGAACGATCCGCCCCCATGCGGAGACGTTTGCGGAGCCGTTCCGTGAGGAGCGCATCCGCCAGGGCGGATGGCTTCCGCCACGGGAGTCATGTGGGGAGCGCGAGGGTCAGGCGCAATGCCGGATATCCCGGCGCCGCGTCCTCCTGCGTCAGCGGCAGACGCGCTGCGTCACCGTGCGGAACCGCACCCGGCCCCAGCGGTCGCGGTAGCGGACGTTGCGGGTCTCGTTCCAGCAACGGGGGCCGCGGCGGTAGCGGCCGGAGCCGTAGTACTGGGCAAGCTGCACGCCGGCCTCGGGGGCCTCAGCCTCGGCCGCCTGGCGCGACGCGAAGGCCTCCGCCTCGGCGCTCGGCGTGGGGCCGCGGGAAAGGCCGGTCGTGTCGCCCAGGATGCCGGCCTGCGCGGTGGCGGCGAGGCCGAGCGTGGCGGTCAGCGCGCTTGCGAGGCCCATGAACATCAAACGACGGCGTTCCATTTCTACCTCCTGTGAAGTCGATGACCGCAATAAACCGTGGGATTCGGGCACCGGGAGGTCCGATCCATGGCAACCGCGCCTTGAGTGCTACGCTGCGCAACCGAACGTGCCGAAGTGATCCGGGTTTCCTTTCGGTCCGGACAGGGTTCGGTCGTGCGGCGGTGCAACTTCCTCCCTCGAGGCGGCGTTCAGTTGGGCATCCTTCACATCAAAGGAACCCTGATATGAATCGCTATCTCGTCATGATTCCCATGCTCGCACTGAGCCTCGGCCTGGCCGCCTGCGACGATCCGCCAGGCCCCGCGGAGCAGGCCGGCCGGCAGCTCGACCGCGCCGGCGAGCGCATCCGCGACGCGGTGGATCCGCCGCGCGGGCCGGTCGAGCGCGCGGGCCGCGCGATCGACCGGGCGGTGGACTGACCTAGGGGAAGGGCCGCCCCACCCGCAAGTGATTGATACTGATAATCATTTGCAGTACATGTTGGATGGGAGGTTCCGGATGGCCTGGACCTCCCGACGTGACGTCCCTGCGGCAAAAATCCCACAGTTAGCAATCGATGAATCTCCCCGACTTAAATGCGAATGATTCCTAATTGCAAATAATATAAGCGAACCGTAATGCCCCCGACAGCTTCACAGCCCAGGGGGACACTTTGCCCAACGCCCGACCCCGCCGGCCCCGTGCCCGCGGACCGCTGCTTCTCTCCGCCGCCATGCTGATCGCGGCCCCCGCCGCCGCCCAATCGCCAGTCCCCCCATCGACGGCCGCCGATCCCGGCCTCCACCTCCCCGAGGTCAACGTCTCCGCCGGCCTGCCGCGCGCCTACGCGCCCGTCCGCGGCTTCGTCGCCGAGACCGCCGCCACCGCCACCAAGACCGACACGCCCCTCCTCGAGACGCCGCAATCCATCTCGGTCGTCACCCGCGACCAGATCGAGGCTCAGGCGGCGCAGACCCTGAACTCCATCATGCGCTACACGCCCGGCGTCGCGGTGGAGACGCGCGGCACGGTGGGGCGCCTCGACCAGTTCACCATTCGCGGCTTCTCCGCGCCGACCTTCCTCGACGGCCTCCGCACCTTCGGCGGCCGCGACGCCAATCCGACCACGGATCCCTACCGGCTGGAGCGCGTGGACATCCTGCGCGGCCCGGCCTCGGTGATGTTTGGCCAGTCGGGCCCCGGCGGCCTGGTGAACCTCGTCAGCAAGCGGCCGACCGAGCAGCCCTATCGCGAGCTCATGCTGCAGGGCGGGACCTTCGGCAGCTTCCGCGCCGGCGCCGACCTCAGCGGCGCGCTGAACGAGAACCGCACGGTGCTGGGCCGCATCGTGACCTCCTACTCGCGCTCCGACACCCAGATCGACCATGCCCGGGAGGAGCGCTACTTCTTCGCGCCCTCCGTCACCTTCCGGCCGACGACGGACACGACGATCACCGTCCTCGGCCTCTACCAGCGCGACCCCTGGGGCGGCACCTATGGCGGCGTTCCCGCCTATGGCTCGGCGCTGCCCAATCCGCGCGGGCGCATCTCGACGAGCCTCTGGGACGGCGACCCGAACTTCGACCGGCTGGACCGCACCCAGTACCAGATCGGCTACCTCGCCGAGCACCGTTTCAACGAGGCGCTGACCGCGCGGCAGAACTTCCGCTACTCGCGCTCCGAGGCCACCTACCGGCAGGCCAACGGCTCGACCCTGCTGCCGGACTACCGCACCTACACCCGCGGCATCAGCTCCACCGACGTGACCTTCGATTCGATCACGCTGGACAACCAGCTCGAGGGCCGCTTCCAGATCGGACCGACGCGCCACACGCTGCTGGCGGGCGTCGACTACTACAACGTGAACAGCGACACCTATTCCGGCACCTTCACCCAGGTGGGCGTGCCGTCGATCGACATCTTCGCGCCCGTCTACGGCGTCCGCATGCCGAACCTGGCCTATTCGACGCGCGCGCGGCAGGAGCAGAACGGCACCGGCGTCTATGCGCAGGACCAGATCCGCATCGGTCCCCTTGCGATCCAGCTGGGCGGGCGGCAGGACTGGTACGATTCGACCACCCGCAACACGACCCTCGCGACCGGCGTCACGACGCGCACGCCCTTCGACACCAGCGCCTTCACCGGCCGCGCGGGCATCGTCTACCTGACGAGCATCGGCGTGGCGCCCTACTACTCCTACACCGAGAGCTTCGAGCCGCAGACCGGCACCTTCTCGCCGGCGCGCGGCGGCGGCCCCTTCGAGCCCACGACGGGCCAGCAGCACGAACTCGGCATCCGCTACCAGCCGCAGGGCGTGAATGCGCTCTTCTCCGCCGCGCTCTTCGACCTGCGCCGCCAGAACGTGACGACGCAGGATCCGCAGGACATCCGCTACTCCATCCAGACCGGTGAGGTCCGCTCGCGCGGCCTGGAGCTGGAGGCCAAGGCGAGCCTGGCCCTCGGCCTCGACGTCGTGGCCTCCTACACCTACCTCGACAGCGAGGTGACGAGCAGCAACTCGACCGTCACGGTGGATCGCGGCCTCGGCACGCGCACCTCCACGCGGCCGCAGCGCGGGACGGAGCCCACGGCGGTCCCGAACCACATGGCCTCGGTCTGGGCCAACTACACCTTCCAGGAGGGCTCGCGCGCGGCGGGCCTCGGGTTCGGCGGCGGCGTCCGCTATGTCGGCCAGACCTGGGGCGACCCGGCGAACACGCTGCGCGTGGGCGACTACATGCTGGTGGACCTCATGGCCCGCTACGACCTCGGCCGCCTGAGCCCGAACCTGCAGGGCGCCTCGCTGCAGGTGAACGTCAACAACCTGTTCGACAAGGAGTACGTCTCGTCCTGCGCCACCTACCAGTGGTGCTGGTACGGCTACCGGCGCACGGTGCTGGCGACGGTGCGGCACCGCTTTTGAAGTCCTCAGACGCTGGGCGGCGGCTCCGCCGACTTGGCTTCGCCACGCCAATGGAGCGCCAGGCCGGAAGATGGAGTTGGCGGCGCCGGCCGCCGTGCGGCCGGGCCTCCATGACGCGCTGCCGGACGACGAGGCATCCAGACGGCGACAATCGGCGGGCTATCGAAGCTCGTCCAGGCCTTCTGTAAACAGCACGGCGCCGATGTTCCGCGAGCCGTGCAGCACCCGCACGACCTGAACGCCATCGGGGGTCTCCCGGTAGAGGATCAGGTAGGGGTAGGCGACGAGCACGCGGGCCTCGGGGGTGGCCAGCGACCAGGCGCTTCCGGCCTTCGGCCAACTTGCCAGGATCTGCAGGCGGTCCTGGATACGGTCGAACACCCGATCGGCCGCCGCCGGGTTATCCGCCGCGATGTGCTCCCAGATCTCGAGGAGGTCGGCGCGGGCGCGCCGGGTGCTGCGGATCGTTCCCACGCTATGTCGTGCGGGCGGCCAGTCTCGCGCGGGCGTCCCGCTTCAGCTCGTTGAAGTCGAGCGGGCCGGCGTCGCCGCTTTCGCTTCCCTCTGCCCAGGCGAGCTGGAGGCGCTCCAGCGTCTCGCGATGGCGCTCCCGCTCCTCCATGAGCCGCAACGCGTCGCGCAGCACCTCGCTGGCGCTGCTGTAGCGACCGCTCGCAAGCTGCTTCTGCACGAAGGCTTCGAAATGGCTGCCGATGGTGTAGCTGCTGGGCATGCGGTCTTATATCATAAAGTGATATCGCCGCCGCAAGCCTCAGCTCTCCGGCCGGATCCCCAGCCGCTGCACGATCGGCCCCCAATGGGCCACCTCGTCGCGGATGAGCGTCGCCAGCGCGGCCGGTGGCGTCCCGAGCGGCTCGAAGCCCGCCGCATCCAGGGCCCGGCCGGTCTCCGGATTGGACAGCGCGCGCCCGGCCTCCGCGCCGATCCGCGCCACGCGCTCCGGCGGCGTGCCCGGCGGGGCGAAGAGCCCGATCCAGGCGAAGACGCCCCCGGCCGGCTCACCCTGCTCCACCAGCGTCGGCACGTCGGGGAGCTGCGTCATCCGCGCCTCGCCGGAGACGCCGAGCGCCCGCACCTGGCCGGCCCGCACCTGGCCCAGCACGGAACCCGCCGCGGCCGCCATCAGCTGGATGCGCCCGGCCACGATCTCCGTCACGGATTGCGGCACCGAGCGGAAGGGGATGTGCGTCATCTCCATCCCGTGCCGCGCTGCCATCTCGGCCACCACCAGGTGCCCCGTGCTGCCGGCGCCGACCGAGCCATAGTTCAGCTTGCCCTGGTTCGCCTTCGCATAGGCCACGAGCTCGGCGACGTTGTTCACCGGCACACTCGGGTTCACCGCCAGCACGAAGGGCATGCGTGCGAGCAGAGAGACGGGCACGAGATCCGTCACCGGATCGTAGGGCAGCTGTGGGTTGAGGATCTTCGCGATCGAGCCCGGCCCGCCGATGGTCACGCCCAGCGTGTGCCCGTCCGTCGCCTTGGCGGTCGCGTCGGCGCCGATCGTGCCGCCGCCGCCGGCGCGGTTGTCGATGACGAAGGGCTGGCCGAAGACCTGTGTGAAGTGGTTGCTCACCGCACGCGCCGCGATGTCCGGCGTGGAGCCGCCGGGGAAGCTCACGATCACGCGCACCGGCCGGTCGGGCCAAGCGTGCTGGGCCAGGGCCGGAGTAACAAGGGCGGGAAGCGCGAGCAGGGCGCGGCGGGTGGCGGGCATGTCGGATCCTCCGTCGTTGCCGGAGCTTATGCCCCTAACGCCCGGCGAGATCGAGACGGGGCGTGATGAAGCCATGCGCGGCGAAGACCGTGTTGCCGTAGTCGCCGATGCGGGGGAACCAGACGCGCACCTGGCTCCAGTCGTTGCGCGGCGAGACGTCGAGCATCGGCTGGTCGCGCGCCACGCGCCCGCGGCCGGAGCCGCTGGCCCAATTGGCGTGGTCCACGCGGATCTCGCGGGAGGAGACCACGCGCGCCACGACGGCCACATGGCCGGAGGGCAGCCGCGAGGTGCGGGCGAGGACGATCACGCTGCCGGGCGCGGGCCGGCTGCCGCGGATGTAGCGGCCCTCGGCGGCGCTCCACCATTGCCAGGCGTCGCCGCGCAGCTCGATGCCCGAGCGGGCGCGGGCATAGGGCACGCAGGACAAGTCCATCGAGGCGCCGGGGTTGGGCACGCCGGCGATGGTCGGCGCGCGCGTGTGCGTGCTGCCGCAGCCGGCGAGCGCCGACAGCAGGACGAGAAGGAGCACGCCCCGCCGCAACGGGATGCACGCGATCGCCACTGGAAAAGAACCCCCAACGCGCTTCCCCCGAAGCGCGACTTTGAAATGCTAGCCGAAGCCTGCGCCGCTTGCGAGCGCTTCCTCGACGCAGTCTCGCCCTCTCCTCGGCTGGAGACCCGACTGATCCGGTCTGGAACTCGGACAAGGGTGGGGGCATGCCAACATGGGCCGCGGCCTGTCGGGGAGCTCGGCACGATGCAGTCGGCTCTCGTCTCCGAGATGTCGCGCAGGTCCTGGGCGGATGGCCCTTTCGGCCGCGAAGGCGGCGACCAGTGCGCTTAGGTGAACTGGCCTTTCTGCGACGCGGCCTGCCGGAGCAGCCCTTCATGGTAGTCCTGAAGGGTGGAAAGGCGGGCTTCCTCGATCGCCTGTGCGAGGACCTCGGTGGTCCGAGGGAATTCCTGGTCTCTGGCGTCCTCGATGAGGTCCTGGAGGCGGCGGATGAGGCTGCGCCGCCGGGTCTGCAGCCGGAATTCGGCGTCGGTGATGAAGGGTGTGGGCGCGGGGGCCGGATTGCGGGGACGGACGGGGAATTTCTTTCCAGACAAGGCCCTTTTCCTTCCAACGGCATTCGATGATCGGAATATATAGGGAAGTTTTCCCCTACAGCAGTTGTATAACAAGGCTTTCAGCAACCTACAATAGGGGTGCTCTGAAAAAGACTAACCTAAAAATTTGGAAACTGTCTCATAAATAGTATTTTCTTCGTTTGTTCTCTAAGTTTTCCAGGCTATCATCATGATTTACCCATAAATCTGGGAAGAAAGTCCCGGAAGGTAGATTGTTTCCTCAGAATGCATTTCGTTGCCCTTGTCGGAGAATGATCAGTGGAATATACAGTAGTAATAAGAGTTGGATTTTCATATGTCAGATCTGCTGATCTGGGTCGGCGCCGGGTTTCTGACCGCGGCCGTCGCTGTCGCGGGCTTCGTCACCCTGGCTGTCCGAGCCGGGGAAAAGATGATCCGCGAGGATCCCTATTGGGACATGTAGCCGTCGGCCGACCCCTCAGGCTGCCTGGAGCAGGGAGGCGGCAGCGCACAGGGCCGCCGCCGACAGGGTGGGGGTCGCGCCGATCTGCTGGCCACGCATCGTCGTGGCGACGAAGCCCTTCCCGTGCCTGACGATGTGGACCGCCTCGTTGCCCAGGACCATCGACCAGTAGACCGTTCCGTCCTCCGCGCTGTGCTTCTGCAGATCAGCGCCCGCGGCCAGCAGATATGCTTGCCATTGAATATATTTCATAGTCATTTCATTCCGGGGACATTCCGCGACCAGCAGGGCCACGGGGCGCTCTGCGGCGTTCTCCCCAGTTTCGCGACAAAACCTTGAGGTTGTGTTAACCTGATCGTCAGCCGTGATCGGACAGGGCGCGCAGCCCCGCTTCCGCCGGGCTTCTGCCGGCGCCAAGCCGCCGGCCAAGCAGGTCCATGGCGACGTAGCGGCCGTTCTCCGCCAGGATGTGAAGCGCTAGGTTTCCGAGCAGGAGCGACCAGTAGATGGTCCCGTCCTCTGCCTGATGGCGCTGCAGATCGAGCTCCGGCGGCCCGGGCGGGCCTTCGCTCGCTATCTCAATCATGGCCGCCTCGCGGGAAGGGGGGCGGGCCGCCGGACGTTTCAGTTCTTGGTAAGGACGCGGTTGTGCTCCCGTCGCAGCTCCTGCTCGAATTCCGGCGGGCCGAAGAGCGCAGCCCAGGCCCAGGGATTCGACCATCGCAACTGCCATTTAACAAACTCAACATAGTCAATACCCAGCGCTGCCGCGTATTCACGGTAGCGCTCCGGTGGGACATAGGCGCGCCCCAGCTCGAGCTGCGAGACCATGGTGAAATAGGCGAAGCCCACCTTCTCGGCGAGCTGCTGCTGCGTGAGGCCGGCGGCGATGCGCCAGTTGCGCAACTGCTGGCCGGAGCGTGTCCGCATCTCTTGCGACCACTCGCCGCGTCCTTGATTCGGCCGACTCGCCATTTCGAACCGTCCTTTCCCGTTCGCAGCCCTCTCGCGCCGGCGGGCGCCGGGAAGAAAAGCCACGTCGGGTTGATAATCGAAAACGGTATATAGTCCAATGCATTCGGCGGTATGGTATGAATTTCCCAGACGGAGACGCCAGCTCGCCGCGCTGCGCGCGGCGACGAATCCCCCGGGGCAGGATCCTTTGCCGGATGATCCTGCCCGCCGTTCGGGCGTTGCTGTGCTGATGCGTGAATCATAGCCATCCGATTCCACGTGGCGCGCCAAGCCGAGGGATCGTCCTCCCGTCCCGCCATGACGAAACGGAATGGAAGTTGCGGCAGGCGGCGGTTGCAGGGTCCTATCCGATAAGAGACTCGGAGCCTGACCTCGCATTACACTTCTCTGCATACTGCTGTATAGAGAGGAACAACGTATTAGGTTTCCTATATCGGAGGCGCGGCTTCGGGACCGGATCAAACGGCGGTCTGCCGCTAGAGCAGATCCCGATCAGACTGCTTCGTCCGATCGGGTGAAGACGCTCGAAAAACAAAAGGCTAGAGGTTTTGGAGTGAGCCTAAGCGACGGGAAAAGCTCTAGGATCCCGGTTCGAAATCCAGGCTGAGCGGCCCCATCCCAGGCCCCACCCACTGCTCCGCGAAACCCACCTGGCCGGTCTCGGCGCTCGCCCAGAACCGGTTCGTGACGGAGGAAAATCCTCGCACGCGGCAGCTCTCCTCCACCAGGATCATCCCCTCCTCGGTCCGTGCCGCGCGCAGGCGGCAGTCGAAGGCGATGCCGAAGCGCATCGTCGCCGGATCGCGCGAGGCGCCGGAGATGTCCACCAGCCGCCGCACCTCGGCGCTGCGCTCCAGCAGGGCGCGCGGGTCGTCGAGCGGGTCAGGCCCGTCGAAGCGCGTGGCCATGACGATCTGCCGCAGGCCGGCCGTCGCCACCACGCGCGGCCCGTCGGTTGCGACCACCACGCCGCCCGGCGCGCGCCACATGCGGCGGTTGCCCTGCTGCTGGATGAGCACGGCATTGGCGGCGCGGCGGCCCAGCGCGAAGCGGACCTGCGGGCCGTCGCCGTCCTCCTCGCTCTCGGCCTCGGCGATGGCGAGGCGGTCGGGCTCGCGCCCGTTGTCGTCGAAGAGCCGGGTGATCTCGGACAGGGGCGAGTTCCGGCCGCAGGCCGAGAGCGAGACCAGAAGGAGGAGGAGCAGGACGCGCATCCTGCCAGACTAGGAAGGCGAATGGCATGTAACGAGGGGGTGTCTTGCCCCGGGCGGCCAAAACCCTCACAGACGCGCCGCCATGTCACCGCTCGCCCCCATTTCTCTCACCCAGGCCAGACGCATCGTCGTCAAGATCGGTTCCGCCCTCCTGGTGGAGAAGGCGGAGCCGCGCTTGGCCTGGCTCGCTTCCGTGGCGGCCGACATCGCGGCGCTGCGGGCGCGCGGCGTCGAGGTCGTGGTGGTCTCCTCGGGCGCGGTGGCGCTGGCGCGCGGCACGCTCGGGCTGACGCGCAAGGTGCTGAAGCTGGAGGAGAAGCAGGCCGCCGCCGCGGTGGGGCAGATCCGGCTGGCCGGCGCCTGGGACCACGCGCTCTCGGCCCACGGCCTGCGGGCCGCGCAACTCCTGCTCACGCTGGAGGACAGCGAGGACCGGCGCCGCTACCTCAACGCCCGCGCCACGCTGGCGACGCTGGCCGAGCTCGGCTGCGTGCCTGTCATCAACGAGAACGACACGGTCGCCACGGCGGAAATCCGCTTCGGCGACAACGACCGGCTGGCCGCCCGCGTCGCCGAGATGATCGCGGCCGACGCGCTGATCCTGCTCTCCGACATCGACGGGCTCTACACCGCCGATCCGCGCAAGGACCCGGCCGCGACGCACCTGCCGGTGGTCGAGCGCCTCACCGACGAGATCATGGCCATGGGCGGCGACCCGCCCCCCGGCTACTCCTCCGGCGGCATGCGCACCAAGCTGATCGCGGCGCGCATCGCGACGGGCGCGGGCTGCGCCATGGCGATCGCGCTGGGCCATGCGCCGCACCCGCTGGCGCGCCTCGAATCCGGCGAGCGCTGCACCTGGTTCCTGGCCTCGCCCGAGGGCCGCACGGCGCGCAAGCGCTGGATCGGCGGTTCGCTGCAGCCGCATGGCGCGCTCATCGTCGATGCCGGCGCCGCCCGGGCGCTGCTGCGCGGCGGCTCGCTGCTGCCGGCCGGGGTGCGCGCGGTGGAGGGCGACTTCTCCCGTGGCGACGCCTTGAGCGTCCGCGACGAGGCGGGGCGCGAGCTGGCGCGCGGCCTCTCCGCCTATGACGCGGCGGACGCCGTGCGCATCGCGGGCCATCGCAGCGCCGAGATCGAGGCGCTGCTCGGCTGGCGCGGCCGCGACGAGCTCATCCACCGCGACGATCTCGTTCTCGCGTCCGATCGGTCCGGCGAAGCCGGCCGTGAATCGGCCGCGCACAAAGCGGAAGGGTAGGACATGTTCGACGCTTTCCTGATGGGCCTGATCGAAGGGCTCACCGAGTTCCTGCCGATCTCCTCCACGGGCCACCTGATCCTGCTGGGCGAGCTGCTCGGCTTCCAGGGCCCGCCCGGGAAGGTCTTCGAGATCTCCATCCAGCTCGGCGCCATCCTCGCCGTGGTCGTGGTCTTCTGGCCGAAGCTGCTCGACGTGCTGATGCACATGTGGCGGCCGCGCACGCCGCAGCGCTACTTCGCGGTGAACATCCTCCTCGCCTTCCTGCCGGCGATGGTGATCGGCGCGACGCTGCACGGCACCATCACGGCTCTGCTCTTCAACCCCTATGTGGTCTGCGTGGCGCTGATCCTGGGCGGCATCGCCATCATCGCGATCGAGCGGAAGATGCCCCATCCCAGCATCCATTCCGTGCCCGAGATCGGCCCGCTCGCCGCCCTGCTGATCGGCTTCGGCCAGGCGCTGGCGATGATCCCGGGCACCTCGCGCTCCGGCGCCACCATCATCACCGCGCTGCTCTGCGGCGTGGACCGGAAGACGGCGGCCGAGTTCAGCTTCATCCTGGCCATCCCGACCATGCTCGCGGCCACGGCCTATTCGCTGCTGAAGGCGCGGCACGAGCTCTCCTTCGACGGCATGTCGCTGATCGCGGTCGGCTTCGTCACCGCCTTCGTCGTGGCGCTGGTGACGGTGAAGGCGGTGCTGGCGGTGATCGGGCGGATCGGCTTCACGCCCTTCGGCTGGTACCGGATCGCGCTCGGCGTGGTGATGCTGGCGGTGCTGCTGCTGGGCTAAGGCGTCGCTCCCTCGAAGGGGTTGAGCAGCCGCGCGCCCAGTCCCGCGACCTCCGCCGTGTTGCGCGTGACGAAGACGAGGCCGCGCGCCTGCGCGGTGGCGGCCAGCAGCGCGCCGACGACCGCTACCGAGCGCGGGGCCGTACCGCCTGCGCCATGCCTCTGACCAGCGGCCCCGCAACCCGCCCCGCCCCCGGACGTTCATGGCGCATCCGCTCCATCGGGCGGAGGGCGCGTCCTTCGAGGCGGGCCCATGGCTGGTCGCGAACCGGCTCCCCCACCCGGGCAAGGCGACGCGCCCGGGTCACCGACGTCCCACGAGGAGACCCACCACATGCGCACAAGCACCTGGCTCACCGCCGCCTTCGGCACGGTCCTGCTGGCCACCCCCGCCCTGGCGCAGATGCAGCAATATGCGGCTCCCGGCCGCAGCGACTCCCTGACCGAGATGGAGCGCGAGCGCCGCAATCCCGGCCCGCCCTCCGTGCCCCTGCAGAACCGCGACGGCGCCGTCGCCGACGATGTGGACGCGCGCAACGTGCAGGACTGGCTGATGCAGGCGAAGGCCGCCATCGGCCGCGGCCAGCTCGGCCAGGCCAACGAGTTCCTGGAACGCGCCGAGACCCGCCTGCTGAGCCGCAGCACGGAACCGTCCCGTGCCGGCGTGCCGGCGTCCGGGCCCCGGCTGACCTCGATCTCCGGTGCCCGCGAGGCGCTGCGCAACCGTGACCGCAACGGCGCGATGCAGCAGATCGACATGGCGCTTCGCGGCGCCTGACACCGGGCGGGCCCCTGTCCGCGAACGGCCGGGGAGGGCGATGCCCTCCCCGGCTTTTTGCGTCTCGCCCCGGCCACGATCGGTGTTGTAGAAGGGACGACAGGAGAAACGCCTGATGGAAACGGTACGGGCGCCCGGTCCGCTACCCGACGTGTATATCACGGAGGAGCTGGAGCGCCGCCCATCGAAGCGCTCCGACGCCTTGCGGGAGAAGCGCGCGATCCTGGAGCTCGCAGGCCTGATGGCCGATCACCCGGAGCGGGTGCTGCCGCGCTTCGTGGACCTGGCCATGGAGATGACGCAGGGCGTCTCGGCCGGGCTCAGCCTGTTCCAGGCGACGCCCGCCCCCGGACTCTTCCACTGGCGCCACCTGCGCGGCCTGCTCGCGCCCTTCGAGGACTCGACCACGCCGCGCGACCGCAGCCCCTCCGGCGTCACGCTGGACCGCGGCACGCCGGTCCTCGCTCGGCATCCGGAGCGGCTCTACGGCTGGATCGCCGAAGGGGGAATCGAGCTGCCGGAGATCCTGCTCGTGCCGCTGAACCTCGGCGGCGACACGCCGCTCGGCACGCTCTGGATCGTTTCCGCCGCCGAGGGGCATTTCGACGGCGGCGACGCCCGCGCGATGTTGGAGCTCGCCGGCTTCGCCGGCATCGCCATGCGGATGGTGCGTACCGAGGGGCGGCTGCAGCGGGCGTTGGCCGACCAGGAGACGCTGGCGCGCGAGATGAGCCACCGGCTGAAGAACATCTTCTCCATCGCCGACGGCATGATCCGGCTCAGCGTGCGCACGGCCGGGACGAAGGAGGAGCTGGCCGAGAAGCTCTCCGGCCGGATGCAGGCCCTGGCGCTGGCGCATGCGCTGGTCCGCCGCGGCTCCCGCGACACCGCCAGCCCCGCCTCGGACCTGCGGGTGCTGGTCGAGCAGATCGTGCGGCCGCACGAGGACACGACGCCGGGCGCGCCGCATCGCTTCACCTGGTCCGGGCCGCCGGTGCGCTGCGGCGAGCAGGCGGTGGGCGGCCTCGCGCTCGTGCTGCACGAGCTCGCGACCAATGCCGCGAAGTACGGCGCCCTGGCGGTCGAGGGGGGCCATGTGGAGGTCTCCTGGCGCTTCCTGGGCGGCCGCCTTGCGCTGCGCTGGGCCGAGCGGGACGGACCGCCGGTCGCGGCGCCGCCGCAGACGCGGGGCTTCGGTGCCGTGCTGATCGAGGAGACGGTGATCCAGCGGCTCATGGGCGAGCTGGACTACGACTGGCGGTCGCCCGGACTGACCGTGACGATGACGCTGCCGCTGGCGAACCTGGCGATCTGAAGGCCGGCCGTCGCAAAAAAGATTCGCGATCCGTCGCGGCATTAGCCGGGCGTTAACCGGCCTGGGTCCAACTCTGTGGGCACACAGGATCGGACCCGCAGGATGCAGGACACCTCACTGGCTGCCCCATGGGCCGCGAAAAGCGCCCGCCCCGGCGGACCGGAACCCCGGACACTCAGGCCATGCCTGCGCCCTCCTTCGGCGCCGGCCTTCCCGCGCGCGTCCTGATCCCACGACCCACCCCAACCGCGCCGCTCCGCCGGCATCGACAGACGAGGAAAAACACCCATGTCGCTCAACTCCGTGAACACCAACCTGGGCGCGATGGTCGCGCTGCAGTCGCTCAACAAGACGGGCGCCGAGATGGAGGCGACCCAGAAGCGCATCTCCACCGGCTTCCGCGTCTCCGATGCGCGGGACGACGGCGCCGCCTATGCGGTGGCCGAGCGCATCCGCGGCGACCTCGCCTCCACCACCTCGGCCAACCAGCAGCTCGGCGGCATCAAGGGCCTGCTCGACACGACGCGGACGGGGCTCGAGAACATCTCGACCGTGCTGAAGGACGTGAAGTCCACCGTTGTCGCGCTGTCGGACGCGAACATCACGCCGGCCCAGCGCAGCCAGTACATCGCCGCGCTGAAGGAGAAGTTCAGCCAGATCTCGAACTTCGTGACGGACACGACCTACAACGGCCAGTCCATGCTCAACACGTCGGCGACGGTGGGCGACACCGGCACGACGCTCGGCGAGATCAAGACCGTCCGCAACGGCGAGGGCGCGACCTATTCCTTCGCGCGCATCGCCACCCAGGGCGTCAACGGTCAGGCTGGCTTCACGACGCTGACCAACCTCGGCATGACGACGTCAGGCGTGGCCGCGGGCACCACGCTGGCGAACGCCATCAGCAGCTTCGCCGGCGCGCTGACCACGGGCGGGGCGGTGAACGTCGCGATCAACAACACGCTGACGGCGCTGAACAACCTCGGCAGCTACAGCCGCTACGTCGACACGCAGATCAACTTCAACAAGGCGAAGATGGACGCGCAGGAGGCGGGCATGGGCGCGCTGATCGACGCGGACCTGGCGAAGGAATCGGCGCGGCTGCAGTCGCTGCAGATCCGCCAGCAGCTGGGCAGCCAGGCGCTGGGGATCGCGAACCAAGCGCCGCAGATGCTGCTGTCGCTGTTCAGGGGGTGATGTGGCCGCCTGACCGGCAATGCCGCGCGGCCGACGCTCAGACCCGCGAGCCGATCTCGCGCCGCAGATCGTCGGCGAGCTTCAGGCCGAAGAAGACCATGCAGGCGCCGGCGATCCGGCTCAGCGCGCCGCTCAGCCGGGCGTAGTGCCGGCGGCTGAAGGGCGTGGAGAGCACCGCCGCCACGAGGCCGTACCAGGCGAAGGACTGGCAGGCGATCACGGCCAGCACCGCCCCAAGGAACCAGATGGGCGGCTGGGCGGGCACCACCAGCGCGAAGACGCTCGTCCAGAAGACGGCGGATTTCGGGTTGCTCAGGGTGGTCAGGAAGCCGGCAAGGAAGGGCGAGCGATAGGCCGGCGCCGCGGGCGCACCGTCGCGGCGCGCGGGCCGCAGCATCCGGATGCCGACATAGATGAGATAGGCCGCGCCGATCAGCCGGACGAGGCGGTAGAGCTCGCCCGCCTGGAGCAGCAGCAAGCCCACGCCCGCGAGGCTCAGGGAGGCCCAGATCAGCGAGGCGAGCGCGATGCCCACGGCGGCGGTGAGCCCGGCACGGCGGGAGATGCCGGCCGAGCAGTAGCTGACCGCGACCGTGTTCGGCCCCGGCACCATGGCCATGAGGAGATGGATGGCCGAGAGGTGCAGGAGAGTTGGCAGCAGGTCCATGGATCTGGTCGGCCTTTTCGGAAAGGGCCGGCCAGGATGTCAGCGGCGGTGGGGCGCCTCAAGTGCCAGCGGGGCTGGCTTCAGTCCCGCTCCACGCACATGGCCACGCCCATCCCGCCGCCGATGCACAGCGTGGCGAGGCCCTTCTTCGCGCCGCGGCGCTGCATCTCGTAGAGCAGCGTCGTCAGCACGCGCGCGCCGCTGGCGCCGATCGGATGGCCGAGCGCGATCGCGCCGCCGTTCACGTTCACCTTCGACGTGTCCCAGCCCAGGTCCTTGTTCACCGCGCAGGCCTGCGCCGCGAAGGCCTCGTTGGCCTCGATCAGGTCGAGGTCGCCGACGGTCCAGCCCGCCTTCTCCAGCGCCTTGCGGCTCGCCGGGATCGGGCCGGTGCCCATGATCGCGGGGTCCACGCCCGCCGTCGCCCAGGAGACGATCCGCGCCAGCGGCGTGATGCCGCGCTTCTTCGCCTCGTCCGCCGACATCACCACCAGCGCGGCCGCGCCGTCATTGATGCCCGAGGCGTTGCCGGCGGTGACCGTGCCGTCCTTGGCGAAGGCCGGGCGCAGCTTGGCCAGCACCTCGACGGTGGTCTCGGGCCGCGGATACTCGTCGGCCTCCACGACGGTGTCGCCCTTGCGGCCCTTCACCGTCACCGGCGTGATCTCGTCCTTGAAGCGGCCGGCGGCCTGCGCCTCGCCCGCCTTGCGCTGGGAGTTCGCCGCGAACTCGTCCTGCTCGCCGCGGGTGAGCTGGTACTTCTGCGCCACGTTCTCGGCCGTGTTGCCCATGTGGTAGCCGTGGAAGGCGTCCCACAGCCCGTCCTTGAGCATGGTGTCGGTGAATTCGAGGGCCCCCATCTTCTGGCCGTTGCGCAGGTTCTGGGCATGCGGCGCCTGGCTCATGCTCTCCTGCCCGCCGGCCACGACGATCGTCGCGTCGCCCGTCGCGATCTGCTGCGCGGCCAGCGCCACCGCCCGCAGGCCCGAGCCGCAGAGCTGGTTGATGCCGAAGGCGGTCCGCTCGACCGGGATGCCGGCGTTCACCGCCGCCTGGCGGGCCGGGTTCTGCCCGGCATTGGCCGTGAGGATCTGGCCGAGGATCACCTCGTCCACCTCCTCGGGGGCCACGCCCGCGCGGCTCAGCGCCGCCGTGATGGCGATCTTGCCGAGCTCATGCGCGGGGAGGGAGGCGAGCGCGCCGTTGAAGCTGCCGACGGGCGTGCGGGCAGCCGAGGCGATGACGATGTCCATGGGTCTCTCCCAAGTGTTTCGCGGCGTGTTTGGTGGCCACTCTGCATCTGGGGACGGGAGGCGTCCAGTTGCAGGGGCCGGACGCGGCGCGACAGATGCGACAGGAATCGGGTGGTTGGATAATACTTCCTACGCATAAATTTCCTTCGCAGGAGAAGGAGGCTCGGACATGGCTTCGATGGTCATCCACGACAGGCGCCTGACCGGCCAGACGCCGGCCTACTACAACTTCGTCATGCAGGTGAACCAGCAGACGCATATCCGCCACATCGTGGAGGTGACGGCGCGCCGGGCGCGGCAGGTGCGCAAGCTCAACCGGCTGCACATCCTCTGCCACGGCTTCGAGAGCAACTGGGACCTGGGCGGGCGGATGAGCCTGCCGGCGGCCCATGGCGGCTTCGGCCTCCAGCTCGGCACCGAGGGGCTGAACCTCTTCAACTACGGGCTGAGCTACGCCTGGAAGGGGCTGGTGGACGAGATCGTCATCTTCGCCTGCGCCCCGGCCGACACCTATCACGGCAATGTCGGCACCTGGGGCGACGGCCGCCGCTTCTGCGGCTACCTCGCGCTGACCACCGGTGCCCGGGTGATCGCCGCTCGCGACACGCAATACTATCACGACGACAACGGCCCGATCGACTTCCGCGACTGGGAGGGGCCGGTCTACGAGTTCTCCGACGCCAGTCCGGAGGGCACGACCATCCTCGATCCCTCGCCCTACCGCGTGCAGCGGGACCGCGCCTCGGCGGCCTGAGAAAGGCAAGAAATCCGGCCGCACGGCGGCCGGCGCCGCCCACTCCACCTTCCGGCTGGGCGCACCCGGCGTCTGAGGGCGGCTATAAAGCTTCCAGCCAATCCCCGAGCGGCCGCCACAGCGCGGCCTCGGCGCCCTGGCCGGCGACCATGCCGATGTGTCCGGCCTGGGCGATGTGGACCACGGCCCCCGGGATCGCGGCGGCCAGCGGCAGGGCCGAGCCCGGCGGCACGATGCGGTCGCGCGCCGGCACGGCGACGAAGGCGGGGCCGCGCCACTCGCCCGGGAGCACCGGCAGTCCGGCCACCACCCATTCGCCGCGGCCCGGCGTGTTCTGGCCGTACCAGCCGCCGATCGTCTCGCGCGCCACGGGGGCGGCGAGGGGGATGCCGTCGTTCAGCCAGTCCTCCAGCGCGACGAAGCGCCGCGCGCGGTCGCTCGCGGGGTCGAGCCGGGCGAAGGCTCGGAACTTCTCCGGGATGCCGTAGGGGTCGAGCATGGCGAAGAGGCTCTGCAGCATGTCCACGCCCAGCGCACCCGCGGGCTCCATCAGCGGCTCCAGCCCGGGCAGCAGGCGCGAGACGCCGCGGGACTGCGGATCGGCCGAGAAATCCCAGGGCGTGGCGAGCAGCGCCAGCGCGGCCACGCGGTCGGGCCGGCGCAGCGCGGCGGCCAGCGCCAGCAGCCCGCCCATGCAGTAGCCGGCCAGCACCAGACCGGCCGGCGCGGCCATGAGCGCGCGCTCCAGCCGTCCCGCGATGTGGTCGGTGAGGGTGAAGCGCCGCTCGATCGGGCCGGGCCAGCCCCAGTCGAGCAGCAGCGGACGGAAGCCGCGCCCGGCGAGGTGCCGCATGAGCGAGGCGCCCTCGTCGAGATCGAGCACATAGTGCCGGTTCACCAGCGAGGGCACGAAGAGCACCGGGCGGCCGGTGCCGCCGTAATCCAGCAGCCGCGCCGAGCCCTCGCTCCACAGCACCGGCGGATCGGGCAGGGCGCGGGCATGCGGGTGGCGGCGATAGGCGGCGAGGCCCTTCAGCAGCGCGGCGTCCTCGCGCCAGAGCCGCCGCAGCACGGCGGCCCGGAAGGCCTCAGGGCTTCGGCTTGCGGGGTCGAGTCCGGCGAGGGCCCGGGCGATCCGTTCCGCCTCCGCCTGTCCCGCCTTCGAGCGCGGCCAGCCGCTGCTCCAGCTCGGCCAGCCGGGCGCGAAGGGCTGCGGATTCCCGGGCAGTGGCATCATCAGGGCTGCCATGCCCCGGGCCCCGCCCAGCATCAGGTGCAGCGGCAGGGGGCGCGGGCCGCGGCGGCTCCGAAGCGGCGGGCTCATGCGGCGGCCGCCACTTCATCGCGGCCGCCATCTGCGCCGATTGCGCGCGCCAGAAGGCCGACATCAGCGCGACCGACGCCGCCCAGGCTTCCGCCAGCTCCGCATCCTGGCCGAGCGCCGTCAGCTCGCTCTCCCAGAGGGCGATCCAGTCGGCAGCCAGTCGGTCGAGATCTTCGGGTCGGTCCATCCATGCCCGTGACTAAGCTTGATGAAGGGTGGGCACGCGAAGGTTGCTCGCATCCCTCGGGCACGTGCTACGCTCGCGCGACAACAAACGCCAGACCACAACGCCTGACTTGGGGGAACGCCGCATGCCCGATCAACCGGCAGACATGAAACCCGCGACGCCTCCTGTCGTCGTGAAGAAATATGCCAACCGCCGGCTCTACAACACGGAAAGCAGCAGCTACGTCACGCTCGAGGACCTCGCGCAGATGGTGCGGCTGGGCCGCGATTTCGTCGTCTACGACGCCAAGTCGGGCGACGACATCACGCGTTCCGTGCTGACCCAGATCATCGTCGAGGAGGAATCGAAGGGCAGCCACCTGCTGCCCGAGAGCTTTTTGCGGCAATTGATCGGCTTCTACGGCGACAGCCTGCAGGGCGTGCTGCCGCGGTATCTCGAAGCGACGATGTCGGGCTTCGCGCGCCAGCAGGAGGAGATCCGGCGCGGCATGGAGCAAGCGCTGAAGCCCTTCTCCATCGAGGAGATCAGCCAGCGCAACATGGCGATGCTGGAGCGCGCCATGAGCCTCTTCACCCCTTTCCAGGCCGGCGGCGCCCGCAGCGAAGTCGACACGCTGAAGGCGGAGAACGCGGCGCTGAAGGCCGAGCTCGCGGCCGCCAGGAAGGGCTAGCGGCCCTTCACGCCGAGCGGCGCGAGGGTTCCCCGGCCTCGGCGAGGCGCGACAGCTCGCGCCAGGCCGCGTCGTAGCCGGCATCGGCGACCAGCGCGCGCGGCAGGGCGCGCCGGCGCCAGGAGGCCTCGAAGGCCTCCGCCTCCGCCCAGCATTCCGCGGCTGCGGCGCAGGTCGGCGACACGGCCATGTGCGCGGCGAAGCGTGCCTCCAGCGCGTCGCGCTCCGGCCCGAGCTCGGCCAGCACGGCGGCGAAGTCCCCGAGGACAGCGCCGCGATGCAGCGTCTCATGCCGCCACCAGGGCGTCGCTTCGTCGCGCCGGTCGGTCGGGCGCGGACCCTGCGGCGGCAGGGCGAGATTGGAGGTGACGGGACGGAAGACCGAGAGGCAGGGCGCCGAGGTGCCGGTGACCCAGTGCAGCGCGCGGCCATCCGCCTGCAGCTCCGACACCAGCGAGGCCGTGCTCTGCCCGCGCCGGTCGGGGCCGGCGGCGTGCATGCAGATGGTGCGGCCGGCGGCGCGCGCCGGATGCCAGGCGGGATCGCCCTCCGCCGCGGCGCCGTGGTCGCGCAGGATCGCCATCATGTCGGCGGGCGTGAGGCTTCCGTCCCTGCGCGCCATCAGCTCGGTGGAGCGGGCGCAGCGGGCGCGGCCCTGGCTGGCGGCGTCGCGCTCGGGGTCGAGATAGGCTTCGGCGAAGTCGAGATCGGCCTCCGAGCTGCACCAGCCGCGCGCCGTCGCATCCGCGACCAGCGCCGGGCTGGCGCGCCAGATGGCGCCGCGTCCGATGGAGAGCGCGTTGGAGATGGCGCGCCTGCGCGCCACCCGCTCGGCGACCCAGAAGCGGCCGACCGTCTCCAGCACGAAGGCGCCGTTCCCGTCGGCGATCAGGAAGGAGTTGTCGTAGAAATGCTCGTTGAGATGGCCGCAGTCGCCGCCCTGGCCATGCCGCTCCAGCAGGCCGATGATGACCTCCACCGCCGCCTCGGCCGTCGCGGCGCGCTCCAGCGCCAGGCGCACGAGGTCCATGCCGATCAGCGCCGGCTCGCGGCTGGGCGGGATGCGGGCGAAGACGGCCTCGTTGCCGATCACCACGCCGGCCGCGTTCGCGCCGATCTCGGCGCCCCAGCACCAGAAGGGCCGGCTCAGCAGCACCGCCTGCGTCTCCGCGGCCTGGGGGATCTCGATATAGCTGCAGCGGACCGCGCTGCCGGGCGCGTGGCGCGCTGCGGGGCGATGCTCGAGGAACTGCGCTTCGTTCCGCTCGCGGTCGCTGTTCTTGGCGAAGAGCACGCCGCCGGCCGCGGTGGCGGGCGGCAGGGCCACCATGGTGTCGCACATCGTCTCGGCTCTCCTCGGTGCCGCGGAAATCATGGCGTTTCCGTCGCCGGGCGAATAGCCACCCCGCGGCGGGCATGCCACGCTTCCTTCCGCAGAGCGGAACAGGAGAGACCGAATGATCATGACGCGCCTCGGGCCGATGCTGGCCTCCGCCGCCATCGCGCTGACGCTGATGGCCTCCCCGCGCCCGGCCGATGCGGCCCCGCTGGTGGCCATGCTGGAGGCCGAGGTCGCGACGCTCGATCCGCACTACACCACCGCCTACATCACCCGCGCCTTCGGCTACACGGTCTACGACACGCTCTTCGGGCTGGCGGCCAATGGCGAGATCCGGCCGCAGATGGTGCAGGACACCGCCATCTCCGACGACCGGCTCACCTACACCTTCACCCTGCGCGAGGGCCTGCTCTGGCATGACGGCACGCCCGTCACGGCGGCGGACTGCGTGGCCTCGCTGCGCCGCTGGATGCCGCGCGCGGGCCTCGGCCGGCTGCTGGCGGCGTCCACGGATTCGCTGGAGGCGACCGGTCCCCGGACCTTCGTGCTCAAGCTGAAGCAGCCCTTCGGCCTCGTGCTGGAGGCGCTCGGCCGGCCCAACACGCCGGTGCCTTTCATGATGCCCGCGCGTGTGGTGCAGGCCGCCGGCGACGGGCGCGTGACGGAAATCATCGGCTCCGGCCCCTTCGTCTTCCGGCAGGACCTCTATCGCCCCGGCGACCGCATCATGCTCGACCGCAACGCGCGCTACGTGCCGCGCGCCGAGCCGGCGGATTTCCTGGCCGGCGGCAAGCGCGTGAACATCGAGGGGCTGGAGATCCGCGTCATCCCCGACGGCTCCACGGCCGCCTCCGCGCTGCAGGCGGGCCAGATCGACTACATCCAGAGCCCGAGCTTCGACCTGCTGCCGATCCTGGAGCGCAACCGCGGGATCAGCGTCGGCGGCCCGGCCGGCATGAACAGCTACCAGGGCTACTTCCGCCTCAACCACGCGTCGCCGCCCTTCAACGATCCGGCGATCCGCCAGGTGCTGTGGAAGCTCTTCGACCAGTCCACGGTGCTGACCGCCCTCGGCCTGCCCGAGCGGCTGACCCAGCCGGGCTGCCTCTCCTGGTTCATGTGCGGCACGCCTCTGGAGAACACGGAAGGCTCGGCGGTCGCGGCCAACCCGTCCGTCGCCGCCGCGCGCGAGGCGCTGCGCCGCACGCGCTACAACGGCGAGCCGGTGGTGGTGCTGCAGGCGACGGATATCGAGACGCTGCGCGTCTCCTCCGCCGTCGCCGCGGACCTGCTGAAGCAGGCGGGCTTCAACGTCGACCTCCAGGCGATGGACTGGGGCACGCTGCTCAACCGCCGCGGCCGGCGCGACGGCTGGAGCATCTTCGGCGTGACGGCCTCGGGCTTCGACCTCGCCTCGCCGCCCACGCATTTCTACCTGTCGGGCAATTGCGTGGATTACGCCGGCTGGAGCTGCGACGAGCGGATGGTGCCGCTCTTCGCCGCCTTCCCGCGGGCGCAGACCGACGCCGAGCGCCAGCAGATCGCGCGCGGGATCTCCGCCATCGCCTTCGAGAACACGCCGGCGGTGATGTGGGGCCAGTTCGTGACGCCGGCGGCCTGGCGCAGCAGCCTGCGCAACCTCATCCCGTCGAGCATCCCGCTCTTCTGGAGCGTGGAGAAGTAGCTTTCTGCCCTCGGACGCCGGGCGCCGCCTCTGGCGGCTTGGCTTCGCCGCCTCAGGGCTGGCGCGCCAACCCTGAGGTGGAGCGGCGGCGCCGGCCGCCTCGCGGCCGGATTCTCGCAGGGCAGCGCCTGATCCGCGCGGGTGTTGCTCGGTCCTCAGGCGCCGGGAGACCTCACCCGTCCCGGGATTCGCGGCACTCCTCGATCGGCTTGCCCAGCGCCGCCACGCGGTCCCCGTCGCGCAGGCAACCGGCCTTCCAGTTGCCGCGGAACCAGCCTTCCTCGACGCTGTAGAACTCGCCGGGCCCCTCGGGCAGGCCGTCGCGGAACTCGCCGCGGAAGAGGTTCCCGTTGATCCAGAACATCACGCCCCTTCCGTGGCGCAGGCCCTGCCGCCACTCGCCGTCGTAGCGGCCCGTGGGGAAGACGCGCAGGCCGCGGCCCTGCTCGCGGCCGTCCTGGAACTCGCCCTGGTAGATCTCGCCGGTCGATTCCAGATAGGTGCCGATGCCGTGCATCCGGCCGCGCGCCATGGTGCCGACATAGCGCTCGCCGCCCTGCTCGCCGTCGCGCTTGTAGGTCCAGCCGAGGACGCCCTCGCCCTGGGCCGGTCCCTCGGGGCAGGGGCCGGTCCAGCGGACGGTCTCCTCCTGCTGCGGGTTCGGGTTCCAGACCCAGCAGCCGTTCTCCGCATCGACGGTCCAGCCGGGATGGTCGATCGAGGCGATCGAATCCGCGGCGGGCGGGGCCGGGCGCGGCTGCGCCGGCTCGGTCGTCTGGGCGGCGGCAGCCGCCGTCAGGGCCAGGTAAAGAAGACACCAACGCATCGTCCGACTCCTCGTCACGCGCCCCGTCGGAGCGCGGCTATACTGAGCGCCATTCCGCCCCCGAGCGCTACTAACGCCAGCGTAACGGGCAAGCCCCAGCCCGGCGCCGATTCCAGCAGCAGCCCGCCCAGCGGCGCGCCGATGGCGCCACCCAGCATGTAGGCCGTGTTCAGCCCCGCCATGCCCAACGCGCGAGCGGGCCCCGCGAAGCGCTGCACCGCGCGCACCATGCCGAGCGTGTAGATCGAGCCCGCCGCGCCGCCCCAGACGGCCAGCACCGGCCAGATTCCCCAGCCCGGCGCCAGCACGGGCCAGAGCAGCGAGCCGGCCGCCACCACCACCGCGCAGCCGAGCAGCGCGCGATGCGTGCCGAACCGGTCGGCCACCATGCCCACGGGATACTGCGCCAGCATGTTGCCGAAGCCCGTCGCCACCACGATCGAGGCCGCGGCCGCCGCGGCCATGCCGAGCGCCAGCCCCTGCACCGGGAAGACCGCGCCCGCCGAGCCCTCCAGCGCGCCGCAGAGCGTCGCTGCACCCAGGGGTGCGATCATCATCAGCGCCACCGGCTTCAGCCGGAAGACCGAGAGCTTCATGCGGCGCGGCACGGCGCCCGGCGGCTCGCGCAGGGCGAGCGTCAGCACGAGGCCGACGCCCATGATGAGCGCCGCGCCGTAGAAGGCCTCGGACCGCACGCCGAAGAGCCAGAGCGCCGCCGGCCCGCCGCCGATCGCGGCCGAGACGAAGGTCTGGTAGATGCCGAGGAACTGCCCCTCGCGCCCCGCGGGCGCCATGGCGCCCGCGATGGCGTCGGCGCTGGTCCAGGCCAGGCAGGAGGCCACGCCCAGCACCGGCCCCAGAAGGAACCAGACGGGAATGGCGGGGTCGGTGCCGAGGCCGGCGAGCGCCACCATCTCGAGCGCGACGGCCAGCTGGTGCAGACGCAGCGCGCCGCCGACGCGGCCCGCGAGCCAGGGCGAGATCGGCGCGGCCAGCAGGGCGGCGATCCAGACGGCGGCGGCATAGAGTCCGACGAGCGCCGGCGAGGCGCCGCGCTCGGTCAGCAGCACGGAGGCGAGCGGAACGCTCATCCAGCCGCCGGCGAAGGCGCAGGTGGCGGCCGCCACGAAGATGGGGAACTGGCTGCCGCGCGGGATCGGCGCGGCCCCGGCGACAGACACGGGGGTCATGGACATGGTGTGATCGGCGCCCTCGGGCGCCTCCTCGATCATGGGTTGCGGGTGGGGAATCGCGGCGTCAGCCGCGTTTCGGCCCGCAAGGATCGGGATCCAGCAGCGTCGCCCGCCACGCGGCGAGGCCCGCGCGCGAAAGGGGGCGAGAGGAGTGCATGGCCAGGGTTTGCCCTGGCGCGCACGCGAAAGTCAAACGCGGCAAGCCTGCCACCCGCGCCGCGCATGGCGCCCCTTGCGGGCCATCAGCCACGGCAGCACCTTCCGCTGCATGATCGGCTCGATCCTGCTCGCTCTCGACGATACGCCCGGCGCCACGGCCGCGCGCGACCTGGCCTTCGCGCTGGCGCGGCGGACCGGGGCAGCGGTGACGGCCGTGCTGGTGCTCGACCGGCCGCACACGACGGGCACGCACGAGGCCATGCCGATCGGCGCCGGCGCTTTTGCCGCCCGCCGCAACGAGAAGCTCGCGGCGGCGGTGGAGGCGGAGGCCGAGGCGGTGCTCGCCGCCGCGCGCGAGGCCGCCGGAGACCTCGCCTTCGATGTCGTCCGCCGCGAGGAAGCACCGGAGTCCGCCCTGCTCGCCGAGGGCGCCGCGCACGACCTCATCGTGATCGGCCGGGATTGCACTCTCGGCCGCGAGCAGGCCGAGGACGGGCTCAGTCCCACCGTCGAGGCGCTGATCCGCGACGGCGCGCGCCCTCTGCTGGCCGTCCCGCCGGGCGCCATCCCGGCGGGCCCCGTGCTCATCGGCTATGACGGCTCGCTGCCGGCGATGCGCACGCTGCAGCTCTTCGCCGTGCTGGGCCTCGCGGGCGACGCGCCGGTGAAGCTGCTCGACTTCTCGGGGGCAGGTCCTGCCGCGCCGCTGCGCTACCTGGGACGCCACGGCATCGCCGCCGAGGGCGTCGCGGCGGAGGGCGATGCGCACGACATCCTGCTCGCCGAGGCCCGCAGCCTGCCGGCCCGGCTTCTTGTGCTCGGCGCCGACGACGAGGGCGGCGTGGCGCGGCTGATCTTCGGCAGCGCGACCGCGCGGCTGCTGCGCGCGGCGCCCTGCCCCGTCTTCATCCACGGCTGACAAGCGACTGGTGGATGAGCCACCCGTGGAGCATCCGGCCGCACCGCGCCCGGCGCCTGAGGGCGCTAAATCAATCTATGCCAGGGCGCGACGAAGCCGGTCAGCGCCTCGTCCGGCGTCTCCGGCAGCAGCGCCGCGTAGAGGCCGCGGGCACGCCCCGCCGTCGGATGGTCGCGATGGAAGATGCGGTCGAAGCCCAGCTCCCGCAGCATGTGCTTCACGGCCTCGGGATTGGGCGCCCAGCCCGCCACCGCGGCGCCATAGGCCGTGGGCAGGGTGTGCGCCATCATCACCGGGCGGTTCTCCTCCATCCCGTCCTGGATCGTCTCGATCAGCAGCAGGCGCGAGGTGATGGCGCGCAGCCCCTTCAGCCCGGAGATCGGGTTGAACAGCTGCGAGAAGTACTCGGTCGCCACCACGACGTGGAACTGGCCGAAAGACTTGCCGAAGGCGCGCGGGTCCATGACCTGGGTCTCGATCGCGAGCCCCGTCTCCCGCGCGGCCAGCTCGGTCGCGGCCTTGGCGGTGGAGCCGGGCAGGGTCCAGGCCAGATGGTCGGTCGCCAGCACCCGGGCCGCGCCGCGGCGCTTCGCGGCCAGGCTGAAGGCGCCGTTCCAGGCGCCAACCTCGATCACGTCGGCACCGGTAAGGTTGATCGGCCCGAACAGCGCCTGCTCCATCCTTGCGAGGTCCGCCTCGCCCTGGACGCCCGGCGTCACGAGGTCCGGGCGGAGGCGGATGCTCTGCAGCCAGCGATGGGAGGCCACGGCGGCGGCCAGCTCGGCATCGGGAAGGGCCACGGCGCTCAACCCCGCACCTCGGCCGCGAGGGTGGGAATCACCCCCGGCGCATCCAGCTCCCGCCATCCGGTCCCGAGGCTGGCGATGAGCGTGGGATCGGCCTCCGGCGTCACGCAGGCATAGATGCCGCGGTTCAGCGGCGTGTTCGGGGCGTTGGGGTAGTGGCGGTACAGGATCCGGCCGAAGCCGAGCTGGCGCAGCAGGTGCAGCATCAGCGCCGGATTCGGTCCCCACCAGTTGGTGGGATCGTTGTTCAGGACGGCGCCGGGGTAGAAGACCATGCCCGGCTGGGTGCGGTCCGCCAGATCCTGGTGGGTCTCGAGGAGCAGGAGCTGGCCGGTGACGGAACGCACGCGCTGCAGCACGTCGATCGGGTCGAAGAGGTGGTAGAAGACGCCGAGGAACAGCACGATGTCGAAGCGGCCGAGCTCGGGCGTGATCTCCGGCGGGTCGATCAGTTGCATCTCGATGTCGAGGCCGAGCTCCTCGCGCGCCAACTCGAAGGTCTCTTGGCCGCGGAACTTGGGATGGGTCCAAGTGAAGCTGTCGGTCGCGAGGACCCGGGCCGCGCCGCGGCGCTTGGCGGCGAAGCTGTAGAACCCGTTCCAGGCGCCGATGTCGAGGACCGTGCGGCCCTGGAAGTCGACGCCGCCCATGATCGCCTGCTCCTCGGCGGCCAGGATCTCCTCGGTCTTCGCGCCGTAGGTCGTGATGCCCGGACGCAGGGGGATCGAGTGGAACCAGAAGTACTGCTTGATGCGGTTGAGCAGGGCGCTGTTGCTCAGGGGGGTCTTGGGCAGGTCCATGCGCGTTCCCGGGTTCGTTCCTGCTGCGTAGCACAAGAGGCCCCGCGCGGCCATTGACCCTGCTGCAGGTGCGAAGCAGAGATGGCGGATGCGCGTCCTCATCCTCGGCGCCGGCGTCACCGGCCTGGCCACCGCCTATCTCCTCGCGCGCGAGGGCCATGCGGTGACCGTGCTGGACGCCGAGCCCGGGGTCGGGCGCGGCACGAGCCATGCCAATGGCGGCCAGCTCTCCTACAGCTACGTGGCGCCCTTCGCGGGGCCGGGCGTGATCGGCAAGGTGCCGGGCTGGCTGCTGGATCCGGACGGGCCGCTGCGCTTCCGCCCGCGGATGGATCCCGGGCAATGGAAGTGGCTGCTCGGCTTCCTCCGCGCCTGCAACGCCGCCACCTCGGAGGCCACCACGCGCCGGCTGCTGCGGCTCGCCTATCTCTCGCGTGACCTGACGCGCGAGGTGGCGGCGCGGCGGGAATTCGCCTTCGACTTCGCGCCGGCCGGCAAGCTCGTGCTGCTGCCGGACGCTGCGGCGGTGCAGGGCGCGCACCGCCAGGTGGCGCTGCAGGCGGCCTGGGGCAGCGAGCAGCGCGTGCTCGGCCGCGACGAGTGCCTGGCGCTGGAGCCGGCGCTGGCCGGTATCGCGCACCGCATCGCGGGCGGCGTCCACACGGTCAGCGAGGATGCGGGCGACTGCCGGATGTTCTGCGAGGGAATCGCGGCCACGCTGGCCTCCTCCAACCACGCGGTGGGCTTCCGGCTCGGCACGCGCGTCACCCAGCTCATCCGCGCCGAGGGGCGCGTCCGCGGCGCGCAGACGAGCGCCGGTGTGATCGAGGCCGACGCCGTCGTGGTGGCGCTCGGCACGGGCGCACGGGCGCTGCTGCGGCCGCTGGGGATCGACCTGCCCATCACCCCGCTCAAGGGCTACTCGCTGACCCTGCCCATCGTCAGCGACGCGGCGGCGCCGCGGATCAGCGTGACCGACAGCGCGGCCAAGGTCGTCTATGCGCGCCTCGGCGACCGCCTGCGCGTCGCGGGGATGGCCGATCTCGTCGGCGATTCGCGCGACTTCGACGAGAAGCGGCTGTCCACCCTCGTGCGGCAGGCGCGGGCCGCCTTTCCGGAGGCCGCGGACTGGACGGAGCTCAACCCCTGGACGGGCCTCCGGCCGGTGACGCCGACCGGCCTGCCCATCCTGGGCCGCGTTCCCGGCACGGCGGGGCTCTTCCTCAACCTCGGCCAGGGCGGGCTCGGCTTCACCCTGGCGATGGGCAGCGCGGCGGTCCTGGCGGCGGCCATCGAGGGCCGGCCGGCACCGATTCCCCTCGACGGATTCGGATTATGACGCACCGCAGCACGGATTGACGGCATTCCATGCCGCTGCCAAACATCCCAGGCCCGCATGCCGTGGGCCAGCCTGACCGGGGTGTCCGGTCGCCCAGGGGCTGATTCCCAAAAAAATCATCCTCCACCAGCGACAAGAGGCCGAACCAAGCCATGCGCGATACGGGCGAGTATCTGTTTACCTCGGAGAGCGTCTCCGAAGGTCACCCCGACAAGGTCGCGGATCGCATCAGCGATACCGTGCTCGACACCTTCCTCGAACAGGATCCGTATGCCCGCGTGGCCTGCGAGACGCTGGTCACCACCAACCGAATCGTCATCGCCGGCGAGACCCGCGGCCCCGGCACGATCACGCCCGAGCTGCTGATGCACCGGGCGCGGCTCGCCGTGCACGACATCGGCTACGAGCAGGAAGGCTTCCATTGGGCCAACGCCCATGTGGAGTGCCACCTGCACGCCCAGTCCGCGCATATCGCGCAGGGCGTGGACGCCGCGGGCAACAAGGACGAGGGTGCCGGCGACCAGGGCATCATGTTCGGCTACGCCTGCACCGAGACGCCTGATCTCATGCCGGCGCCGCTCTACTACGCGCACCTGATCCTGCGCCGCATCAGCGAGATGCGCCGCAACGGCGACGTGGCCGTGAAGGGCCTGCTGCCCGACGCCAAGAGCCAGGTCACGCTGAAATACGTGAACGGCAAGCCGGTCGGCGCCACCTCGATCGTGCTCTCGACGCAGCACGAGGAGGGCCTCGACTCCGCGCAGATCAAGGCGATGGTGAAGCCCATCATCGAGACGAGCATGCCGAGTGGCTGGATGTGCCCCGAGGCCGAGCTCTACGTGAACCCGACCGGCACCTTCGTGATCGGCGGTCCCGACGGCGACTGCGGCCTCACCGGCCGCAAGATCATCGTGGACACCTACGGCGGCGCGGCCCCGCATGGCGGCGGCGCCTTCTCCGGCAAGGATCCGACGAAGGTCGACCGTTCGGCCGCCTATGCCGCGCGCTATGTGGCGAAGAACGTCGTGGCCGCCGGCCTCGCCGACAAGTGCACCATCCAGGTCAGCTACGCGATCGGCGTGGCGAAGCCGCTCTCCGTCTATTTCGACCTGGCCGGCACCGGCAAGGACGTGGACGAGGAGAAGCTGGCCAAGGTCGTGCAGGAGCTGGTGAACCTCTCGCCGCGCGGCATCCGCGAGCACCTGCACCTGAACCGTGCCATCTACGTCCCGACCTCCAGCTACGGCCATTTCGGCCGCACGCCGGACGAGGAGAAGGGCACCTTCACCTGGGAGAAGACCGATCTCGTGCCGGAGCTGAAGCGCGCCTTCGGCCGGTAAGGTCTTTTTGCGAGTTCGAAGGGGCGGCGCCGGTCTCGGCGCCGCCCTTTTTCGTCTAAGGGTGGCGAATGCCTGAAGATTCCCCCGCGGATTGGCCCGAGGGCGTCCCGCACCGCCTCTACGGCCGCCGCCGTGGCCACAAGCTGCGGCCGCGGCAGGAGCGGCTGCTGGCCGATTCCGTGCCGCGCCTCCGCTTCACCGATCCGGGCTTCGCGGCGGGCGCCTCCGCGCTCTGGCTGGAGGTCGGCTTCGGCGGCGGCGAGCACACGCTGGCCCTGCTCCGCGAGCACCCGACCACCGCGATCATCGCCAGCGAGGTCTACGAGCACGGGCTCTGCTCCCTGCTGACCGAGATCGTCGCGGACGGCGAGGAGGCCACCTTCCCGCTGCCCGGGCGCCTGCGGCTCTGGCCGGCCGATGCGCGCGAGCTGCTGCTGGGGCTGCCGGAAGCGAGCCTGGACCGGCTCTACCTCATGTTCCCCGACCCCTGGCCCAAGGCGCGGCACGCGAAGCGGCGCTTCGTGCATCCGGAGATGCTGCCCATCGTGGCCCGCGCGCTGAAGCCCGGCGCGCAATGGCGCATCGCCTCGGACGACCCGACCTACCAGACCTGGGTGGAGGAGGTGCTGCGGCCGAGCCTCCTCTTCGCCGGCGGCCCGCCGGCGGAGGAGCGGCCGGAAGGCTGGCCGCCGACGCGCTACGAGGCGAAGGCGATCGCGGCGGGGCGGAAGCCGCTCTACTGGGTCTGGACGCGAGCCTGAGCCGTCGCGAGCTTACTGCTCGCAGTCGAACAGGGGCCGCCCCACCGCCGCGAATCGGGGCGGCTCGCGGTAGCAGCCGTCGCGCCAGTTGCCGCGATACCAGCCGGCCTGGATGGAATAATACTCGCCATAGCCCTGGGCGCGGTCCTGGTGCCAGTCGCCCTCGTAGCGGCTGCCGTTGGCGAAGGTCTGGATGCCGTAGCCCTGCTGCTTCCCCGCCACGAAGTCGCCGGTGTAGCGGTCGCCATTGGCCCAGACATAGGTGCCGCGGCCCTGGATCAGCCCGTTCTGGAACTGCCCCTCGTAGCGGTCGCCATTGGCCATGGCGAGCACGCCGCGCCCGTGCGGGCGGCCGTTGCGGCGATGCCCCTCATAGCGGTCGCCCGTGGCCTCGGCGCCGCCGCGTGGCCGGGGAGGCGCGTTCTGCGCGCCCAGGGGCAGGGTCCAGCCCAGCACGGCCAGCAGGATCAGGAACCGGCGCATCGGCTTTCGCTCCCGTCATGTTTTCTCCACGCGGAGAAAACACCCGGCGGGCGGCCCTGCCAAGGGCGCTGAGAATCCGGCCGCAAAGCGGCCGGCGCCACCCAACTGGCCTGTCGGCCTGGCCCACCGGCGGCGCGGCGAAGCCAAGGCCGCGGACGCGGCCGCCCGGCATCTGAGGGCACAAAATATCCCAACGGGCCGCTGAAAGCGGCCGTTGGGGATCAGTGCGTCCTGGCCGGCTCTTCCTTGGCGCCGAGGCCGAGCTTGCCCTTGATCCATTCGCGCGTGCTCTGGAAGACCACGTAGAGCATCGGGATCATGAAGATGCCGAAGATCGAGGCCGCGAGCATGCCGCCGAAGACCGGCAGGCCTACCGCCTGGCGCGACAGCGCGGCGGCGCCCTGCGCCACGACCAGCGGAACGAGGCCGAGGATGAAGGCGAAGCTCGTCATCATGACGGCGCGGAACCGCATGCGGCTGCCGAGCACGGCGGCCTCGCGCACGGGCAGCCCGGCCTCGCGCTGCTCCTTCGCGAACTCGATGATCAGGATGCCGTTCTTCGCCGCCAGCGCGATCAGCACCACGAGGCCGATCTGCGCATAGACGTCGAGCGGCTTGCCCGCGATGTACAGCGCGATGAACGAGCCAAGCACGCCCACCGCGACCGACATCAGCACCGGCACCGGGATGGTCCAGCTCTCGTAGAGCGCCACCAGGAAGAGGTAGGCGAAGAGCAGCGCCAGGGCGATCAGGATGCCCGTCTGCCCCGAGGCCTGCTTCTCCTGGAAAGCGGTGCCCGTCCAGTCGAAGCTGTAGCCGGAGGGCAGCACGCGGGCCGAGATCTCCTCCATCGCCTTCAGCGCGTCGCCCGAGGAGACGCCGGGGCGACCCTGGCCGTTCAGCGTCAGGCTGCGCGTGTTGTTGTAGCGCTGGATGGTCTGCGGGCCGAGCACGATGCGCACGTCGGCGAAGGCGCGCAGCGGCACCATCTGCCCGCGCGAATTGCGGACCTGCAGGCGCCAGATGTCCGGGATGTCGTCGCGGTCCGTGGCGACGGCCTGGATGTTCACCTGCCAGGTCCGGCCGAAGAGGTTGAAGTCGTTCACGTAGAAGCCGCCCAGCGAGGCCTGCAGCGTCGTGAAGATGTCGCTGATGCGCACGCCGAGCGACTGCGCCTTGTCACGGTCGACGTCGAGGAAGAGCGAGGGCGTCGTGGGCGAGAAGGTGGAGAAGACGCCGACCAGCCGCGGATCCGCATTGGCCGCGCCCATCATGGCGAGCATGACGCCGCCGAGCTCGACCGGGTCGCGCCCCTCGTAGTCCTGCAGCTGGTACTCGAAGCCGCCGCCGGTGCCGAGGCCGATGATCGGCGGGATGTTGAAGGCGAAGACGTTGGCCGTGCGGATGCCCTGCGCGCCGCCGAAGACGCGGCCGATGCCGGCGAAGACGCTGTCGCCGACCGTCGTGCGGTCCTCGAAGGGCTTCATCCGGGCCACGAGGAAGGCCGAGTTGGACTGTGCGCCGCCGTCGATCAGCGAGAAGCCGACGATGGCCAGGATGTTCTCGATGGCGGGGTTGCTGCGCAGCAGGTTCTCCACCAGCACCGTCGCGTCGCGCGTGCGGGCGACCGAGGAGCCCTGCGGCAGCTGCAGCTGCACGAAGAAGGCGCCCTGGTCCTCGGAGGGAAGGAAGCCCTGCGGCGTGCGGCCGCCGACCCAGCCGATCGCCACGGCGATGACGGCGGTCAGCACCAGCGAGAGCACGGCGAGCCGGACGATCCGGCCCACGATCCAGGCATAGCCGTCGCGCACCTTGTCGATGGCGCGCAGCACGTACTTGATCGGGCCGCGCTTGGCTCCCTCGTGGCGCAGGAACAGCGCGCAGAGCGCGGGCGAGAGCGTCAGCGCGTTGATCGCCGAGATCAGCATGGCGACCGAGATGGTCACCGCGAACTGCTTGAAGAGCTGGCCCGCCACGCCCGAGATCAGGCCGATCGGCACGAAGACCGATAGCAGCACCAGGGTGATGGCGATGATCGGGCCGGTGATCTCGCCCATGGCCTTGATGGTGGCGTCGGCCGGCGTGAGCTCCGGATGCTCCTCCAGCACGCGCTCGACGTTCTCCACCACCACGATGGCGTCGTCCACCACGATGCCGATGGCCAGCACGAGGGCCAGCAGCGAGATGGTGTTGGCCGTGTAGCCGATGGCGAAGAGCACGGCGAAGGTGCCGATGAGGCTGACCGGCACGGCCACCACGGGGATGATCGTGGCGCGCAGCGACCCCAGGAAGAGATAGACGACGATGACGACGAGGATGAAGGCCTCGATCAGCGTCTTGATCACCTCGTGCATGGTGTCGAGCACGAAGGTCGAGGTGTCGTAGACCACCAGGGTGGACATGCCCGGCGGGAAGCGCTCCCGGAGGCGGGACAGCGTCTGGCGCACCGTCTCGGCCACCTGCACCGCATTGGCGCCGGGCGAGAGGTAGATGCCCATGGTCACCGCCGGCTTGGCGTTCAGCCGTGCCTCGACATCCATGCTGGCGGCGCCGAGCTCCACCGAAGCCACGTCGCGCACGCGCAGCACCGAGCCGTCCGGATTGGCCCGGATGACGATGTTGCCGAACTCCTCGGGCGTGATGAGGCGCCCCTGGGTCTGGATGTTGAACTGGAACTGCTGGTCGTCACCGATGGGGCGCGCGCCGATGCGCCCGGCCGCCGCCTGGATGTTCTGGTTCTGGATCGCGGTGATGATCTCGGTGGTCGAGATGTTCAGGTTGTTGAGCCGGTCCACCTGGAACCAGACGCGCATGGAGTAGTCGAGCGCGCCGAAGAGCTGCACGTCGCCCACGCCGGGCAGGCGGCGCAGCGTGTCGAGCATGTTGATCGTGACGTAGTTGGAGAGGAAGAGCGGGTCCTGCGCGCCGGAATCCGAGGTGACCGCGACGAACTGCAGCACGGCCGAGGACTGCTTGCGGACCGTCACGCCGCTGCGCTGCACCTCCTGCGGCAATCGCGCCAGGATGCCCTGCACGCGGTTGTTCACGTTCACCGTGTTGATGTCGGGATTGGTGCCGAGCGCGAAGGTGACGGACAGGGCGTAGGTGCCGTCATTGGCGCTGTTCGACCGCATGTAGAGCATGCGGTCGGCGCCGTTCACCGCTGATTCGATGAGCTGGCCGATGGTGGATTCGACCACGGCGGCCGAGGCGCCGGGATAGCGCGCCGTCACCTGCACGACGGGCGGCACGATGTCCGGGAACTGCGCGACGGGGATGGAGGTGAGGGAGAGAAGGCCCGCCAGCGTCATCACGATGGAGATGACGATGGCGAAGCGCGGACGCCGGACGAAGATCGCGGAAAACATGCTGGCGTCAGCCCGGCCGGCCGGCGGCGGCGCCCGGTCTCGGCGCCCCAGGGGCGACGCTGGCGGGGGCCGGGTTCACCACCTGGCCGGGCCGGACGCGCTGGATGCCTTCGGTGATCACCTTGTCGCCGACCTCGAGGCCGCTCTCGATCGTGGCGTTCTCGGCCGTGCTCGTGCCGAGGCGGATGTTGCGGCGCTGGGCCTTGTTCTCGCCGTCCACGACGTAGACGAAGAAGCCCTGCTGGTCCTGCGCCACGGCGGAGCGCGGGATGACGATGGCCTGCACGGGCTCGGCGCCCTCCAGCAGCACGGTGACGAACTGGCCGTCGATGAGCCCGCGCGACCCCGCGGTGCCGGGCTGGGCGCCCGCACGGACGGGGTTCGGGATGCTGGCGCGGATCAGCAGCGAGTCGGTGTCGCGGCTGATCGAGGTGTCGATGAAGTCGATATGGCCGGGGTGCTCGTAGACGGTGCCGTCCACGCGGCGGATGCGCACCACCACGGCGGAGGTGCCGCCGCGGTTCTCGTAGCGGTTGCGCAGCTCCAGCGCGGTCCGCTGCGGGATGGTGAAGGCCACGCGCATCGGGTCCTGGCTGACGATGGTGGCGAGCGCCTGGCTGGAGGGCGAGACGACGTTGCCAGGCGTGTAGGTGGTGGAGCCGATGGCGCCGGCGATGGGCGAGGTGATGTCGGTATAGGCGAGGTTGATCTCGGCGATCCGCACCGCGGCCTGCGCGCCCAGCAGCTGGGCCGCGCCGGTGCGCTCCTGCGCGGTGGCGTTGTCGAGCGCGACCTGCGTCCCGGTGCCGGAGGTGCGCAGGTCGCGGGCGCGGACCAGGGCGACGCGGGCATTGGCGAGGTTGGCCTCGGCCGAGGCGACGTTGGCGCGCGCCTGGTCCAGCTGGGCCTGGTAGGGCGGTTGCTCGATGCGGAAGAGTGGCGCGCCCTCGGCGACCTCGCTGCCCTCGGTGAAGAGGCGCTGCTCGAGGAAGCCGGTGATGCGGGCGCGGATCTCGACGCGGTTGATGGCCTCGACCCGCCCGATGAACTCCGTGCTCTCGGTGACGGGCCGGCGGGCGGCCTCGACGATGCCGACGGCGGGGGGCGGCCCCCCCGGCATCTGCGCTTTGGCGGCGAGGGCGAGGAACGCCATGCCCAGGATGAGGGGAGCAACCGGAAGGCGCATGCGAGTCCTAACCTCAAGCCGAAGTCGGCATCTATGTGCACTGTAAACTTGCGGCAAGGTCAAGCTTCTTGCCGCAACGCAGCGAGCCGGTGCCTCTGGTCCCGGATGGGCGCAGGCTGGGGCGCCGGGATGCCAGGAGATCCGCCGGATGTCGAGACCCGCGGCCGCGACGTTCCGGCCCGGCATCGGAGCGGCGGGTTTCTCCGAACCGCCACAGCCGCGGCGTCATTCGAGGCTTGAAGTTTCCGCCGCCATGGCCGAGTTCCAGAAGGCCCCATGGAAGGATCCTCCACGTGTCCGACGAGTTGATGCTTTTGGAGCAGCGCATCCGGGAGGTGGCCTACCGTCTCTGGGACGAGGCCGGCCGGCCCGAAGGGATGGAGCGCCATTTCTGGTTCCAGGCCGAGGCGGCGATCCGCGAACAGGAGGCCAAGCTGGACGAGGCGCTCGCCGAGAGCTTTCCCGCCAGCGATCCGCCCTCCTCCACGGTGACGACGGGGACTTCGTAGAAGCGCCTCGCAATCGGTTGACAAGGAAACTTTCCCCTTATAGTTTCCTTGTCAACCATGAGCCCCGTCAGCCCCCTCGAAGCGCATCTCGGCTACTGGCTGCGCTTCGTCTCCAACCAGGTCTCGCATGCCTTCGGCCTCAAGCTGGCCGATCGCGGCGTGACCGTCGCCGAATGGGTCGTGCTGCGCGAGCTGCACGGGGTGGAGGCCCTCGCGCCCAGCGCGCTGGCGGAGCGGCTCGGCCTCACGCGCGGGGCCATCTCGAAGCTGGCGGACCGGCTGGTGGCGAAGGCGCTGATCACGCGCGCCGCGGGGGAGGGGGATGGGCGCTTCCAATCGCTCGCCCTCACGCCCGCCGGCCGCGCGCTGGTGCCGGAGCTTTCGGCGCTGGCGGACCGCAACGACGCGGAATTCTTCGGCCACCTGACCCCCGGGGAGCGGGCGCAGGTCGAGGCCGTGATGCGGGAGATCGTGCGCCGGCATGGCCTCAGATCCGTCCCTCTGGAATGAAGAGGAGATTTGAGTTGGACAAGCACGTGAAGGACGTCATGGAGGAATGCACCCGCATCTCCGACGAGGAGCGCGTCACCTTCGGCGAGGTGGTCGGCAAGCTCATGGCGGCCGGCATCGAGCGCTACCACGCCGACCTGCTGCGCGCCGACAAGATCTACTACATGCCCGACGGCGAATCGCACCGCACGCCGAACCACGCCTTGGCGGCGCCCCCGGCCGTCGGCTTCTCGGCCGAGGGCGTGGAGGCGGCTGTGCGCGCCATCCAGCAGGGGCGCATCCGGTACCGGGAGTTCTGCGCACGCATCGCCGGTGCGGGGTGCGTGGGCTACATCGTCTCGCTGACCGGGCGGCGCGCCGTCTATTACGGGCGTACGGGAGATTCCCATGTCGAGCCCTTCCCGATGGCGCGCTAATCACTTCTGGTGACGCGGCGGCCCCCGGCGGCGGCTAGAGGGCGCCGCAGTCGCGGAGCCGAGGTCCGACCCATGAACATCCTGCTGGCCTTCCTCCCCTTCCTGGTCTTCGCCGTCGTCGACCGCACGATCGGCGTGACGGAGGGGCTCGTCGCCGGAGCGGCCACCTCCCTGGTCATGCTGCTGCGCGACCTGTTGGAGCTCCGCCGCACCCCCAAGATCCTGGAGATCGGCACGATCCTGCTCTTCGGCGGGCTCGCGACCTATGCGCTGCTGGGCGATCCCGGCTGGTCGCTGATGGAGGTGCGGCTGCGCGTGGACCTGGGGCTGCTGGCGATCGTGCTGGCCTCGCTCGCGATCCGGCAGCCCTTCACCCTGCAATATGCGCGCGAGAGCGTGCCGTCGGAGCATTGGGACAGCCCCGAATTCCTGCGCACCAACGACGTGATCTCGGCCGTCTGGGCGCTGGCCTTCCTGGTGATGGTGCTGGCCGACCTCGTGCTGATCTACCGGCCCGACATCCGCCCCGGCCTCGGCATCCTCGCGACGGTGGCGGCGCTCTGGGGGGCGGTGAAGTTCACCGGCTGGTATCCGGACCGGGCCCGGAAGGGAGCCGCCGCATGATCGCCGGGTTCATCCGCTTCCTGCTCTCGGACTATGTGCTGACCTTCCTGGTCCTCGGCCTCCTCTTCTCCGCGGTCGCGATCTGGCGCGCGCCGGCGCCGCGGAGCACGGCGCTGGTGGTGGAGAAGCTGATCGCCTGGCACGTCTTCTTCGCCATCGGCGTCTGCTTCGCCTGGAACTTCGTCATGCACGTCTTCTTCGGCGAGATGGCGGCGCGCTTCATCGGCTGGGAGGACAGCCCCTTCCAGGTCGAGGTGGGCACGGCGAGCCTGGGCTTCGCCCTGGTCGGCTTCATCGCCGCCTTCCGCAGCTACGACCTGCGGCTGGCGGCGATCCTCGGGCCGAGCATCTTCGCCCTCGGCGCGGGGGTGGGACACATCCGGCAGATGGTGGTCGCGCAGAACTTCGCGCCGGGCAATGCGGGCGTGATCTTCTGGATGGACTTCCTGGTCCCGCTCTTCGGCTACTGGCTGCTCTGGATGCAGAAGCGGCACGGCCGCCCGGAATGACCTTTTCGTCCTGGCATTCGCGGGAGGAGCCGGCGATCCGGATCCCGGCGATCGGGCTCGAGCTGCGCGTGCGGCTGCCGCCCTCGGCGTCGGGGGCGGCCATGACGATCATCGACACCGTGAACGCGCCCGGCTTCGGCCCCCCGCTGCACCGCCATGCCGAGACCGAGATCTTTCGGGTGCTGGAGGGCCGCTACCTCTACGAGGTGGACGGCGTGCGCTCCCACGCGGAGGCCGGCGACGTGGTCTGCGTGCCCGGCGGCGCGGCGCATGCCTTCCGCAACGTGACGGAGGCGCCGGCGCGGCAGATGGTGATGATCCTGCCCGGGATGGACGCGGCCGCCTTCTTCGAAGGGCTGGGCGAGGTGATGCGCGACGGCATCCCCGACCGCGCGAGGCTCAACGCCTTTGGCGCAGGTTGGGGCGTGGATTTCCTCGGGCCGCCGCTGCAGCCCTAGCCATCGATCCACGAGCGCCACGCGGGCCAGCGGATGAAGGCCTCGGCGACGAGCGCGTAACCGCCTTCGTTCGGATGCGCGCCGTCGCCGGTCGCGACCTCGCGTGCCCAGACCTCGGAGGACGAGGCGATATCAATGACCGGCAAGAACGGTATGCCCATTCGGGCACAGAGCGCGGAAAAACGCGCCGACAATTCCGCCACCCTGATATCGACGACGGGGTCGCGGATGGGGAAGGGACCGACCATCAGGGTGGGCCGCCAGGCCATCGCCGCGGCGAGGATCGCCTCCGCATTCGCGAGCGCGCGATCGGGCGCCACGCGCACATTCCCGTCCGCGGCGGGGCATGCGTCATTGGCGCCGAAGGAGAAGACCAGCCGCCCGTCATGTTCGGGCGGAAGCCGGGCTTTCGCCTCGCTTTCCCAGCGCGTCAGCACGTCCTCGCTGGTGTCGCGGCGGATGCCGAGATTGTAGCTGGTGACGTCGCGCCCGCCGCGTCGCGCGGCGGCGCAGGCGCGCCCCACCCAGCCCAGGCAGGCATCGTCGCCGGTGCCGTTCACCATGCTGTCGCCGAAGAAGCAGATGCGGAGAGGTGCCTTCGTCATGCGGCGATCTCAGCACGCGAAGAAGACTTCCGCCCCCCTTTTCCTTTGGTCCATCATGGTCAGATGATGGACCTGTGGCGCATCATCTGACGATGATGCGGGCGACAAGGTGAGGGAATTCCCATGGCGAAATTCGGGCTGAGCCAGTCGGTGCGGCGCATCGAGGATCCGCGGCTGCTGAAGGGCAACGGTCTCTACACCGGCGACATTCAGGTGCCGGGCGAGACCCACGCCTATGTGCTGCGCAGCCCGCACGCCCATGCGAGGATCCTCTCGATCGATACCTCGGCCGCGAAGGCGATGCCGGGCGTGATCGGCGTCTTCACCCATGCCGACATGGTCGCCGACGGCGTGGGCGAGGTGCCCTGCGTGATCCCGATGAAGAACATCGACGGGACCAGCCGCACCAGCACGCCGCACTTTCCGCTCGCCAAGGACACGGTCCGTCATGTGGGCGACGGCGTGGCGCTGGTGATCGGCGAGACGCCCGAGGCCGCGCGCGACGCCGCCGAGGCCGTGATGGTCGACTTCGACATCCTGCCCTCCGTCACCGATCTCGCCACCGCCACCGATCCCGGCCAGCCGCTCGTCTGGCCCGAGGCGAAGGACAATGTCTGCTTCGACTGGGCGGTGGGGGACAAGGCCAAGGTGGACGGGCTCTTCGCCCAGGCCGCGCATGTCACGAGCCTCACCGTGGTGAACAACCGCGTGGTGGTGGCGAGCATGGAAGCGCGCGCCGCGCTGGCCGAGTACAAGCCCGAGACCGAAAGCTGGGTGCTGCACACCAACACGCAGGGCGCCTGGCAGGTGAAGGGCATGCTCGCCGGCGTCTTCGGGGTGAAGGAGGAAAAATTCCGCGTCGTGACGACGGATGTGGGCGGCGGCTTCGGCATGAAGCTCTTCCTCTATGCCGAGCACGTGCTGACCTGCTTCGCCGCCCGCAAGACCGGCCGCCCCGTGAAGTGGGTCTCCGAGCGCACCGAGGCCTTCATGTCCGACAGCCACGGGCGCGACAACGTGACGCTCGGCGAGCTCGCGCTGGATGCCGGCGGAAAGTTCCTCGCCATGCGCACGCGCAACCTCGCGGGCATGGGCGCCTATCTCTCCAACTACGCGCCCTTCATCCCGACTGGCGCGGGCACCAAGGTGCTGGCGAGCGTCTACGGCTTCCAGGCCATCTACGCGCATGTCATCGGCGTGCTGACCAACACCGTGCCGGTGGACGCCTATCGCGGCGCAGGCCGGCCGGAATCCAACTACCTTGTGGAACGCCTGATCGACACGGCGGCGCGCGAGATCGGCGTCGACCGCATCGAGCTGCGCCGGCGCAACATGGTCCCCTCCAGCGCCATGCCCTACACCTCGGCGATGGGCCAGCGCTACGACAGCGGCGAGTTCGCCATGCTGATGGAGGAGGCGCTGAAGAAGCTCGACTGGGCCGGCTTCCCCGCGCGCAAGGCGGCCGCCGCTGCCAAGGGCAAGAAGCGCGGCATCGGCATCGCCTACTACCTTGAGGCCACCGGCGGCTCGGCCACGGAGAACGCCTCGGTGAAGTTCGCCGAGGACGGCTTCGTCGACGTCTATGTCGGCACGCAGAGCACCGGCCAGGGCCACGAGACCGCCTATGCCATGCTGACCTCGCACGAGCTCGGCGTGCCCATGGAGAAGATCCGCATCCGCCAGGGTGACAGCGACACGCTGCCCTCCGGCGGCGGCACGGGCGGCGCGCGCAGCCTCTACTCCGAGGGGCAGGCGATCCTGGTGACGACCGCCTCGGTGATCGAGAAGGGGCGGCAGGCCGCGTCGGAAATCCTGGAAGCGGCGCTGATCGACATCGAGTTCGAGAAGGGCGTCGGCTTCCGCGTCGTCGGCACGGACCGCCAGATCGATATCCTGGACCTCGCAGCGAAGCAGCGCGCGCGCATCGCGGCGGGCGAGGACACCATCCTGCTCGATGCGCTGGAGATCGCGAACATCGACAACCACACCTTCCCGAACGGCTGCCACGGTGCCGAGGTGGAGGTGGACCCCGACACGGGCCTGATCCGCTTCGAGAAGTACGTCGTGGTGGACGACGTGGGCCACGCGCTGAACCCGCTGATCGTGCGGGGGCAGGTGCATGGCGGCGTGGCGCAGGGCATCGGCCAGGCCTTCATGGAGCGGACCTCCTACGACCCTGAAAGCGGCCAGCTCCTCTCCGCGAGCTTCATGGACTACGCCCTTCCGCGCGCGGAAGACCTGCCGGCCATCGAGGTGGAGCTGATGTCGGTGCCCTGCGAGACCAACCCGCTCGGGGTGAAGGGCGCGGGCGAGGCGGGCGCGGTAGGCTCGCCGCCGGCCGTGGTGAACGCGCTGCTCGACGCGCTGGGCGTCAAGGCCATCGACATGCCGGCGACGCCCGAGGTCGTGTGGAAGGCGCTGCAGGCGGCGTGACGCGCTTCGGCCGGGCATGGTCGTCGAAGGCGCAGCCGGAGACGTGAATCATGCCCGCAAACGGGACATGCGCCGCATCCGATGGGTGCTGGCGCTGATCCTGGCCGCGGCGCTCTTCACCGCCCTCACGCCGCAGGGCTGAGCCAGCCGCGCAGCAGGCCGAAGCGGGAGAGCGGGCCGAGACTCGGTATCTCCCGGGCTTTCAGCAGCGGCGAGATGGCGCGCGCCATGGCGGCGGCGTCGGCGAAGCGCGCCTCCGGCGATTTGGCGAGGGCACGGGCCAGGACGCCGTCCCAGCCGGGGTCCAGCCCGCGCGTGATCCGCGAGGGCGGCGGCGGCTCCGTCTCCAGGATCGCGTTCAGCACGGCCGGCATCCGGCCCTCGAAGGGGCGGCGGCCGGTCAGCGCCTCGTACAGCACCACCCCCGCTGCCCAGAGGTCCGTTCGGTGGTCGAGCGGCTCTCCACGCACCTGCTCCGGTGCCATCCAGGCCGGCGTGCCGTAGAGCGCGCCCGCCTCGTCCGGATCGCCATGGCCGAGCTGGGCCAGGCCGAAATCGCCCAGCCGGACCTCGCCGAGGCTTTCGCCGGAATCGAGGGCGAGCAGGATGTTCGCGGGCTTCACGTCGCGATGGATCACGCCGCGGTTGTGGGCGTGGCCGAGCGCGTCGAGGAGCTGCAGCGCGAGGCGGCCGGCCTCGCCGGGCATCAACCGGCCCTCGCGCGCGAGCAGGGCGGAGAGTGGTTCGCCGATCACGAGGTCCATGGCGATCCAGGCGAAGTCCGGCCCGTCGCCGGCGTCATGGATGGCAACGATGTTCGGGTGGATCAGCCGCGCGGCCGCGCGGGCCTCCGCGGCGATGCGCGCGGGGTCGATGCCGCCGCGCCGGATCAGCTTCAGCGCCACCAGCCGGCGGAGGCGCAGGTCCATTGCCTCCAGCACCGTGCCGCAGGCGCCCTGTCCCAGCAGGTCGCGCGGGGCGAAGCGGCCGGCGATGAGGGTCTTTTCCATGCGATGCGTCCCGGAAATTTTCGCTGGGACGCAGGCTATGGGACGAAGGTGAACGAACCGTTTACGCGGGGCGGTCTTCCAGCGGGATGCCCTCCGGCGCGTGGCTGCCGGAACGGTACCGATGCGTGGAGGCGCCGAAGGCCACCAGCGTCCCCGCCTCGTCCTTCACCTCGCCGCGCGCGAAGAAGATGTTGCGGCCGGCGGTGACGACACGGCCCTCCGCGATCAACGTCGTGCCCACCTTCGCCTGGCCGGTGAAGCGCGTGTCGAGGTCGAGCGTGACGGCCAGCCGCGTCCGCCCCGGAAAGGGGCAGTAGAGTCCGGCGAAGGCATTGCACTGGTCGAGCAGCGCCAGCATCACGCCGCCATGCACGATGCCCGAGCGGTTCGCGTGCATCGGCCCCGGGGTGCAGACGAGCCGCGCGACGCCATCCTCCCAGGAGAGCATCGAGACCCCCATGAGCTGATGGAAGGGCGACGCCGTCTGGGCGCGGATGTGATCGGGCAGGTCCATGCGCAAGGCGTCGGGCAGGACGAGGCCGGCGTCAAGTGATGGCCCGCCCCTCGAACATCCGGCCGCACGGCGGCCGGCGCCGCCCAACCGACCTACTTGTTGGCGCCGCCGTGGTGCGGCGAAGCCAAGCGGCCGGAGGCCGCGCCCGGCGTTTGAGGGCATTAGGTGATGGTCAGCTCCTGCAGCGCCGCCTCCATCTCCTGGAAGCTCGGCATCAGGCCCGAGGGTGCCACCTTCCGCCCCGTCTCGACCGAGACCTGCGGCGCGTTGCCGTGCAGATGCGCCACGATGACGGCGCGGATGACTTCGTAATAGGGCGCCTCCTCCTCGACGATGCCCTTCAGCCGCGCGGCGAAGGGGCCCATCATCCCATAGGCCAGCAGCACGCCCAGGAAGGTGCCGACCAGCGCGCCGCCGATCATCCCGCCCAGCACCGCGGGCGGCTGGTCGATCGCCGCCATGGTCTTGATGACGCCCAGCACCGCCGCGACGATGCCGAGCGCGGGCAGCGCATCCGCCATGTTCTGCATGGCGTGCGAGGGATGCAGCTCCTCGTCGCGGATCTTCTTGAGCTCCCGCGCCATCGTGTCCTCGATCTGGTGCGGGTCGTCGGCGTTCATGCCGACCATGCGCAGGTAATCGCAGATCAGCACCGTCGCGTGGTGGTCGTCCCGGATCTTCGGAAACTTCGCGAAGGCCGCGCTCTCCTCGGGCTTCTCGATATGCGGTTCCAGCGCCATGGCGCCCTTGGTCTGCGCGAGCCGCACGAAGTAGTAGAGCAGCGAGAGAAGCGAGGTGTAGTCCTCCTTCCGGAAGCGCGGCCCCTTTACGATCTTTCCGAAGCCCGCGAGCGTGTGTTTCACCTCGTGCATCGAGTTGGCCATCAGGAAGGCGCCGATGGCCGCGCCGCCGATCATCATCAGCTCATAGGGCAGCGAGTGCAGGATGATGCCGAACTTGCCGCCGGCGATGGTGTAGCCGCCGAAGACCATCACCAGCATGAAGAGGAAACCCGCGATGGTGATCATCGCGGCGCCTCCTGCCGCAGCAGCGTGATCGCGACGCGGCGGTTGCCGGCCGCCTGCGGCTGCGCGGGCAGCAGCAGGTCGCGGTCGGCCATGCCGGTGACGCCGCGGATGCGCGCCTCGGCGACGCCGGCCTCGATGAGCAGCCGGCGCGTGGCATTGGCGCGCTCGGCCGAAAGGTCCCAGTTGCTGCGCGCGCCGCCACCCCGGAAGGGCGCGCCGTCGGTGTGGCCCGTCACCTGGATCGCGTTCGGCAGCCGCGCCGCCGCCTGCGCGACGGTGCGGATCATCAGGCGCGCGCGCTCGGTCGGCGCCGCGCCGCCGCTGGCGAACATGGGCTGCCCGTCGGCCTCGAGGAGCTGGATGCGCAGCCCTTCCGGCGCGATCTCCACCAGCACCTGCCGCGCCAGCTCGGCGAGGACGGGATCGGCGAGGAAGGTCTCGCGCAGTGCGTCCACCATGCCTTCGAGCGATTGCTGCTCGCGCTCGGCCGCGGCGCGCCGGGCCTCGCGCTCGCGCGGCGATTCGACGGGCGTGTCGGCCTCGCCGCCGCCGGAGCTGCGCTGACCCCCGGCGGGCCCGGTGTCGCCGTCGGCGACGCGGCGGGACGTGCGTCCGCCTCGCCCGGCGGGCCGTCGAGGCGCGCGACCGGTTCGGCGGTCCGCTCGCTGTCGTCCTCCTCCTCGATGTTGGTGGGGCGGGGCCCACGCTCGATCCGGATCGCGCCGGTATCGGCCGCCATCTCGCCCACGCTGTGCGGCGTGCGGCCGCCGAAGGGCAGGCCGACCCCCGAAGCCGACGAAGAGATGGCGGTGGAGGGGTTGAAGTAGTCGGCAAGGCCGCGGCGCTGCTCCTCCGTCGTGGCGTTCAGCAGCCACATCAGCAGGAAGAAGGCCATCATCGCGGTCACGAAATCGGCATAGGCGACCTTCCAGGCGCCGCCATGATGTCCATGGCCGCCCTCCTCGATCCGCTTGATGACGATGGTCCCGCCACCGTTGCCCCGCCTGGCCAATGCCGCATCCCGTCTGTCGCGCGGGGTCAATGTGGCGGGGAGGGATTGAGGGAGGGTTAACGCAAAAGGCCGGGCGCCCCCTTTGGAGCGCCCGGCCGTTGGGAGGCTGCCAGGATCAGGCCGTCTGTACCGCGGCGCGGCGGCCGATCAGCCGGCTCAGGTCCAGCGCGTAGGCGCCGGCGCCGAGGCCCGCCTGCACCACCAGCGTCACCGCCAGGAAGGCGGGGAACTCCCAGCCGCCGCCGGGAACGCTGAACACCCAGCCGTTCGCGGCATGCACGGCCGTGGCGCCCAGCGCGATGGGCAGCACCGCCAGCGAGGCGGTGCGCACCAGCACGCCCGAGATCAGCGCGAGGCCCGCGGCCGTCTCGCCGAAGGCGACCAGCGCGCCGAGCAGCGGCGGCAGGCCGATGGAGCCGAAGTAGCCCATCGTGCCGGCGAGGCCGAAGGTCCCGAGCTTCATGACGGCGCCGTGCGAGAACAGCATCACGCCGAGCGAGAGGCGGAGGAGAAGGGCCGAATAGGCGATGCGGTTGGTCATTGGGGTGGCTCCTTGGAGGCCGGTTTCGATGGGCAGGAACCTGATCCATCGCGCTCCAGCCTTCCAATGAGGGTTCGGAACGGGGATCATCACCGGCGTGAATGACGGACTCGCCCCATGACCGAGCTCTCCCAGCTCGACCTCAACCTGCTGCGCGTCTTCGACGCCGTGGCGCGCGAGCGGCACGTGACCCGCGCGGCCGAACGGCTGAACCTGTCGCAACCGGCGGTCTCCAACGCGCTGGCGCGGCTGCGCGTGGCGCTGGGCGACGAGCTCTTCCTCCGCCGTCCCGGCGGCGTGGAGCTGACCGCGCTGGCCACTGCGCTAGCGGGCCCCATTGCGGAGGCGCTGGACCGGCTGGCGGAAACCCTCTCCGTCCGCGCGCCCTTCGATCCCACCACCGCGCGCCGCGTCTTCACGGTCGCCATGTCGGAATACGCCGAGGCCGCGCTGGTGCCCCGCGTGCTGGAGCGCATGCAGGCCGACGCGCCGCACTGCCTGCTCGCGGTCAGCCACGCCGACCGCACCAATGCCGAGGCCCTGCTGGAGCGGGGCGACGCGCAGCTCGCCATCGCGGTGCTGCCGGAGCCGAGCGCGCTCTACACCCGTGTCCGCATGCTGCCCGAAGCCTTCATGACGCTGATGCGCGCCGACCATCCGCTCGCCGAAGGCGAGCTGACGCTGGAGCGTTTCATCTCCGTCCCGCACCTGCTGCACTCGCCCAACGGCTCGCGCGACGGCGCGCTAGACCGGGTGCTGGCGGAGTCGGGCGTGGCGCGCCGGCTGGGCGCGGTGGTGGCGCATCTCGCCGCCGTGCCGCAGATCCTGGCGCGGACGGACATGATCATTACCCTCTCCGCGCGGCTTGCGGCGCAGATGGCGGAGGGCCATCGGCTCGTCGTCCGCGCGCCGCCGATCGACGTGAAGCACACGCGGCTCTCGATGGTCTTCCACCGGCGCTTCGAGGCTGATCCCGGCCATGCCTGGCTGCGGCGGATGCTGATCGCGGAAGCGCGCGAGGCTTAGGACCGTCGCAGCAGCACTGCCCCCTTCCCGGACTGGCCCAATTGGTCGGCCGGGTTCCGCAGCGGGCATTCCTGCAGCGAGAGGCAACCGCAGCCGATGCAGCTTTCGAGCTGGTCGCGCAGTTGGACCAGGTCCGCGATCCGGCTCTCCAGCATGGCCTTCCACCGGCTCGACAGCCGGTGCCAGTCCTCCAGCGTCGGCGTGCGCCCGGCGGGAACCTCGCCCAGCGCCTCCTGGATCGCGGCGAGCGGGATGCCGGCGCGCTGTGCGACCTTGATGATCGCGACGCGGCGCAGGATCTCGCGGGGATAGCGGCGCTGGTTGCCGGCGTTGCGCTCGCCGGCGACGAGGCCCTTCGCTTCGTAGAAATGGATCGTGGAGACCGCGACGCCGCTGCGCCGCGCGACCTCGCCCACCGAGAGCTGCCGCTTCACGTCGGGGCGCGTCGCCATGGAAGTGCTTGACCTCAACTTAGGTTGAGGTTTTATGGAGCCTGCCGGCTTGCCCCTGCAAGCCTCCGGTTGCAGCCGGACGCACCCAGCAGGCCGGCCCATCCTCATGAACGAGCCAGAATCCGGAAGGGGCGCACAGCCCGCGTCACTCCGCGGGAAGCATGGTCCGGAAGAAGATCTCCGCGCCCTCGCGCAGCACCTCGCCGGCGCGCTTGCCGCCGAGATAAGGCAGGCTCGACCAGGCGCCGTCGAACATCATGGCGAGCAGCTCGCCCAGCAGCTGCGGGTTCTCCGCGCCGGCCTCGCGCGAGAGCTCGACCAGGTTGTTGCACACGCGCGCCTTGAAGGCGGCCACGATGCGGTGGGTCGGGTGGTCCGGGTCAGGGAACTCGGCCTGGGCGAGGAGCATCGGGCAGCCGCGGTAGTCCGGCGTCTCCAGCTTCCGGGCGATGGCGTCGAAGAGCGCGCGGAGCTTGGCCATGGGGGTCTTCGCGTCGGCCGTGACCTCGGCGAACCAGGCGTCGTACTCCTCGGCGTCCTCCTGGAGGATGGCGGCGATCAGCGCATCCTTGCTGGGATAGGCGCGGTAGAGGCTCATCTTCGTCGCTTCCGCGACGCGACAGACCTCTTCCACGCCGGTGGCGCGAATGCCCTGACGATAGAACAGGTCCTTGGCGGCGCTCTGGATGCGCTGCGCGGCTTTCGGCTTGCTGGCCGTGGCCTCGGACATGATGACCAAACTCCTTTCCTAGAATGCCTGCCCCTTGAAAATTCTGCGGTGCAGCAAACATTCCCCCTTGATGAGACTGACCGGTCACTTCTATATGGGGACGAACCGGTCGGTCACATCCGTCCTCGGAGAATGGCTATGTCGATCCAGCAAATCAAGTCCCCTGAGGCTCAGCAGAGCGTGAATATGAACGAAACCCCTTGGTTCTCCTGGCTTTCGCGGACGCTCGCGACAGGGACGGGACGTGCTGCACAGGGTGTCGCGGCCCTGGCCATCGCGGCCAATCTGACGGCCACGCAGCCGGCCCTGGCGCAGGGCGCGCCGGCCGCCCCGCCCGTCACGGTCGCCAATCCCGTCTCCCGCTCCATCCAGCAATGGGACGAGCACACCGCCCGCATCGAGCCGCTGGCCCGGGTCGAGATCCGGCCGCGCGTCTCCGGCCAGGTGATGGAGGTCCACTTCCAGGACGGCGCCACCGTCAAGGCCGGCGACCTCCTCTTCACCCTCGACCAGCGGCCCTTCCAGATCGCCGTCGCCAGCGCCCGCGCCGAGGTGGCCCGCAACGAGGCGCGCGTGACCGTCGCCGAGCAGCAGGTGAACCGCTACGCGCCCCTGGTCGCGCAGCGCTTCTCCTCGCAGGCGGACATGGATGAGCGGCGCAGCACGCTGCGCGAGGCCCAGGCCGGCCTCGCCGCCGCCCGCGCCACGCTGAGCCAGGCCGAGCTGGACCTGGAGTTCTCCCAGGTCCGCGCCCCGCGCGCCGGCCGCATCAGCGACCGCCGCGTGGATGCCGGCAACCTCGTCCAGCAGAACCAGACGCTGATGACCACGCTGGTCGCCCTCGACCAGGTCTATGCGGTCTTCGACGCGAGCGAGGCGCAGTACCTGCGCTATGCCCGCGCCGCCCGCGGCGGCATGCGCCCCGACGGCACGCAGCAGGCCACGCCCGTGCAACTGCGCCTGCTGGACGAGACGGAGTTCAACCATGCGGGCCAGCTCGACTTCGTGGACAGCGTCTTCGACGCGCGCAGCGGCACCATCCGCGGCCGCGCCGTGGTGGCCAATCCCGACTTCCTGCTGACGCCCGGCAGCTTCGCCCGCCTGCGGCTCTTCGTCGGCGATAGCGACGCCGTGATGATCCCCGATTCGGCGATCCTCGCCGACCAGGGCGGCCGCATGGTGCTGACGGTGACGCCGGAGAACACGGTGGCGCCGAAGCCGGTGCAGCTGGGACAGCTGGTGGACGGGCTGCGGGTGATCCGCTCCGGCCTGACGGCGCAGGACCGCGTGATCATCGGCGGCCTGCACCGCGCCCGCCCCGGCGCGGCGGTGACCGCGCAGCAGGGGCGCATCGGGCCGAGCCCGCTCGCCTCGGCCGACTGACGACAGCCTCCCGGGGGCCGGCCTGAACGGGCCGGCCCTTCTGCCCCGCCATTCCGCGCCCGGACCGGCGCGAACCGCCGAGCGCGTGCCCGGCACCTGAGAAAGAACACGAAGATGCGCTTAGCCCGTTTCTTCATCGACCGGCCCGTCTTCGCGGCGGTCCTGTCCATCGCGATCACGCTGATCGGCGCGATCGCGGCCACCCGCCTGCCCATCGGCGAGTTTCCCGAGATCGCGCCCCCCACCGTGCAGGTCACCGCGCTCTATCCCGGCGCCTCGGCGGAGACCATCGCCTCCACCGTCGCCGGCCCGATCGAGCAGGAGATCAACGGCGTCGACGGGATGCTCTATGTCTCCTCGCAATCGACGGGCGACGGTCGCCTCAACATCAGCGTCGTCTTCCGCCAGGGCGTGAACGCCGACCAGGCGCAGGTGCTGGTGCAGAACCGCGTCGCCATCGCCGAGCCGCGGCTCCCCGAGGACGTGCGGCGCCTGGGCGTGACCGTGAAGAAGGCCTCGCCGGACTTCCTCATGGTCGTGCACATGCTCTCGCCCGACGGCAGCCGCAGCCCGGAATACGTCTCCAACTACGCGACGCTGACCATCAAGGACCGTCTCGCGCGGCTTGAGGGCGTCGGTGACGCGCAGGTCTTCGGCGCCCGCGACTACGCCATGCGCGTCTGGCTGGATCCCGACCGCGTCGCAGCCCGCGGCATGTCGGCCGGCGACGTCGTCGCCGCCCTGCAGCGTGCCAACGTGCAGGTCGCGGCCGGCGCCATCGGCCAGGCCCCGCGCGCCAATGCCGCCGGCGCCTTCGAGATCGCGCTGCAGGCGCAGGGCCGTCTGGCCTCGCCCGAGCAGTTCGACGAGCAGGTGATCGGCACCGGCGCGGGCGGCGCGCCCATCCGGCTGCGCGACGTGGCGCATACCGAGATCGGCGCGAACGACTACACCATCAACGCGCTGCTCGATAACCGCGTGGCGGTTGGCATCGGCGTCTTCCAGCGGCCGGGCAGCAACGCGCTCGCCACCGCGGCCGCCATCCGCGCCACGATGGAGGAGGCCGCGCGCAGCTTCCCGAGCGGCATCGCCTACGACATCGTCTACGACCCGACGCGCTTCATCGCCCAGAGCATGGACGCGGTGCTGCACACCTTCATCGAGGCGATCGTCCTGGTCGTCCTGGTGGTGGTCCTCTTCCTGCAGAACTGGCGCGCGGCGGTCATCCCGCTGCTGGCCATCCCGGTCTCGATCATCGGCACCTTCGCCATCCTTCTGGCGATGGGCTTCACGCTGAACTCGCTCACCATGTTCGGCCTGATCCTGGCCATCGGCATCGTCGTCGACGACGCGATCGTCGTGGTGGAGAACGCCGAGCGCCACATGGCCCTCGGGCTCTCGCCGCTGGAGGCCGCGCGCAAGACCATGGACGAGGTGGGCTTCGCGCTCATCGCCATCGCCATGGTGCTGGTCGCGGTCTTCGTGCCGACGGCCTTCATCAGCGGCATCTCGGGCGCCTTCTACAAGCAGTTCGCGGTGACCATCTCGGTCGCCACGGTGCTGTCCGCGATCGTCTCGCTGACGCTCTCGCCGGCGCTGGCCGCGCTGCTGCTGAAGCCGCACGGGCATGGCAAGCCGAACCGGCTGTTCCTGCCGATCACGCTGTTCTTCCGCGGCTTCAACTGGTTCTTCGACAAGCTCTCCTTCGGCTATGGCGGGCTGACACGGAAGCTGGTGCGGCTGCCGGTGATCCTGCTGATCCTCTATGCCGGCCTGCTGGGCGCCACGGCGCGCCAGGTGCTGGTGACGCCGACCGGCCTGATCCCGCCGCTGGATCGCGGCTACCTCATCGCCGCCTTCCAGCTGCCGCCCGGCTCCAGCCTCAGCCGCACGGACGAGGTGATCCGCCGCGCCTCGGACGCCATCGCGCAGGTGCCGGGCGTCGCCAACTCCATCGCCTTCGTGGGTCTGGACGGCGCGACCTTCACCAACGCCCCGAACACGGGCGTGGTCTTCGCCGGCCTGAAGTCCTTCGAGGAGCGCACGCATCTCGGCGTCACGGCCAACTCGATCCTGGCCGAGATCCAGCGGCGCGTGGCGGGCGAGGACGCGGCGATGGTGCTGGTGATCCCGCCTCCGCCGGTGCCGGGCATCGGCACCGGCGGCGGCTTCAAGCTCATGATCCAGGACCGCGCCGGCCGCGGTCCGCAGGAGCTCGAGCGCGTCACCCAGCAGGTGGTCGGCGCGGCCTTCCGCACGCCGGGCATCGCCTTCGCCTTCAGCCTGTTCAACACCTCCACCCCGCAGATCCGGGCGGATATCGACCGTCCCCGCGCGGAGATGATCGGCCTGCCCATCTCGCGTATCCATGAGGCGATGAGCATCTACATGGGCTCGGCTTTCGTGAACGACTTCAACCTGCTGGGCCGCACCTGGCGCGTCACGGCGCAGGCCGACCAGCAGCACCGCATGTCCGTGGACGACATCGCGGCGCTGCGGGCGCGGACCGACAGCGGCGCCATGGTGCCGCTGGGCAGCGTCGCGACCTTCCACGAGACGGCCGGCCCCTATCGCGTGCCGCGCTACAACCTCTTTCCCGCGGCTGAGGTGCAGGGCGTGGCCATCCCCGGATACTCCACCGGCCAGGCGATCGCGGCCATGGAGAAGGTGATGCGCGAGAACCTGCCGGAGGGCTTCGGCTACGAGTGGACCGAGATCGCGCTGCAGGAGACGACGCAGGGCAACACGGCGCCGATCGCCTTCGGCCTCGCGGTGGTCTTCGTCTTCCTCGTGCTGGCGGCGATGTACGAGAGCTGGCTGCTGCCGCTGGCGGTGGTGCTGATCGCGCCGATGTCGGTGCTGGCGGCGCTGCTGGGCGTGCACCACGCCGGTCTCGACAACAACGTGCTGGTGCAGGTGGGCCTGGTGGTGCTCGTCGGCCTCGCGGCGAAGAACGCGATCCTGATCGTGGAGTTCGCCCGGGCGGCCGAGCATGAGGGCATGACGCGATGGGAGGCCGCCGCGGCTGCCGCCCGGACGCGCCTGCGCCCCATCCTGATGACGTCGCTGGCCTTCATCCTGGGCGTGCTGCCGCTCACGGTGGCGACGGGCGCCGGCGCGGAGATGCGCCAGAGCCTGGGCACCGCGGTGTTCTACGGCATGCTGGGCGTGACGCTCTTCGGCCTGCTCTTCACGCCAGTCTTCTATGTGGTCGCGCAGAAGCTGGCGGGGAGCGGGAAGAAGAAGGCGGCCGCGGCGATCGAGCATACCGCCGAGGCGTGACGCCACGGCTCGGCCGCCGTCCTCGGGCGGCGGCCGAGCGGCCTACATGTCGATGACGAAATCGACGACGGCGCGCGGGGCGAAGCCTCCCGAGTGGATCTCCTTGGAGAACTCCTTCGGTTCGGGCGAGCCGGCCTCGATGCGCTTGCCGGTGGCTTTGATCGTATAGGTCTTCTCGGTGCTCACGGTCCGCCCGCCATAGTTCGGGTAGCGCATGGCGTCGGCGGTGAAGGCTTCCACCAGTTTTTCCCACAAGGTCTTCTCGCCCAGGGTGCCGGCGAGGACGGGCCCTGTCGGGGCGGCCGCATCCTCCTCGATCTTGATATCCACCGGGCCGATGGCCTGGACGCGCCGCACCCGGACCGAGAACCAGGCCTGCTTCTCGCTCAGCGGGGGCGGAGCCGGCTCGGCCTGCACGGGGTTGCGGATGCCGAGGCGCACCAGGATCGTGTTCACGCCGGAACTGCCGCCCGCGATGATCAGCGCGGAGAGGAAGGGCGAGATCCAGGCGCTCGTGCCGGGGCTGACGATGAGCCTTACCGCCCGCTCGAACGGGTCGTAGCCGGAGCTCCACACGACGATCAGCCCCACGCCGATCATGACCAGCGTCTTCACCGCCCGGTTGTTGAAGAGCATGCGGTAGACGCGCCACTGGAAGATCGTGTTCAGCGCGGATTCCACGAGCAGCACCACGATCGCCAGCGCGCCAAGCTCCTTGGTCAGCTGATCCATCTGAGGGGACGGATTGGCGGGAGGCGCCGGCTGCGCCCAGGCGGCCCCCGCGCCGAGTATCAGTGCCGCAAGCATCAGGGCGGACGCGACGACCCGGTATTTCATTCGATCTCTCCGTGAAGACACGAAATTGGCGGAGTTTTTCTGAAACTACATGAAGTAACGAATATCGACCGGAGAAAGGCAAGAAGAAATCCACCGCTTCCGCCGCGACAGGGATGACGCGCCGTTCGGGAGGCGCCTGGGCAGGCGCTTCCAGTCTGCTAGGCTCCGCCGAACGAGGTCGGGAGGACCGCCATGAACGTCACGCCGGAGATCGTCGCCCAGCTCGCGCCCAAGGGGGTGCTGCGCGCGGCCATCAACATGTCCAACTTCCTGCTGGTGAACGGCCGCAGCCCCGATGGCGGGCCGACCGGCGTCTCCCCCAGCATGGCCAAGGCCATCGCCGACCGGCTCGGCGTGCCGGTACAGTACGTGACCTACGCCAATCCGGGCCTGGCCGGCGACGCCGCCGGCACCGACGCCTGGGACATCGTCAACATCGGCGCCGAGCCGCAGCGCGCCGAGAAGATCGCCTTCACCAACGCCTATGCCGAGATCGAGTGCACCTACCTGGTGCCCGCCGGCTCACCCATCACCGCGATCGACCAGGTGGACCGGCCCGGCATCCGCATCGCCGTCTCGGCCCGCGCGGCCTACGACCTCTGGCTGGAGCGCAACATCAAGCAGGCGACGCTGGTCCGCGGCCAGGGCCTCGACGCCACCGTGCAGCTGTTCGCCGAGCAGAAGCTGGAGGTCCTCGCCGGCCTGCGCCCGCGCCTGCTCACCGACGCCGAGTTCTTCCCGGGATCGCGCATCCTGGACGGCAACTTCATGGCGGTGCAGCAGGCCGTCGGCACGCTGCGCGGCAAGCCCGCCGCCGAGGCCTTCCTCCGCGACTTCGTGGAGGAGGCGAAGCGGTCCGGCCTCGTCGCCCGCTTCATCCAGGAGCACCAGGTGAGGGGGCTTTCTGTCGCGCCTGTCGCGTGACACCTGAATTGCCGTAGCGTCACCTCCCGGAAAATGCTGGACTTGGCATGTATCCGGCCTGTGGACATTCAGGCCCGGGATGCGGTCGGCCAGGGACTTTTCCTGCCTGCGAGCCCAAGGCGGCAGGCGCGGAAAGCGCCGCCGAACGCGCCCGCAGCCTGAATGCCCGCAGGCCGCCAGGGAGGGAACATGACGAATTATCTCGCCACGCTGCCGGCCTTCCTGACGTGGTTTCCGGTCTGCGCGATCCTGCTGGCCGGCTTTGCCGCGATCTACATCCGGGTGACGCCCTGGGCCGAGCTCCGGCTGATCCGCGCCGGCAACATCGCCGCGGCGGTGAGCTTCTCCGGCGCCCTCCTCGGCTACTCGCTCGTCGTGGCCTCGGTGATGCTGCACGCGGTGAGCCGGGTGGACCTCCTCGTCTGGGGGATCGTCGGCCTCGTCGTGCAGGTCGCCGCCTTCTATGTCGCGCGGTTGCTGCTGGGCGAGGACCTGCCCCACCGGATGGAGGAGGGGCAGCTCTCCTCCGGCATCATGCTGGCTTCGACCTCGGTCTCGGCCGGTACGCTCAACGCCGCCACCATGGCCTTCTGAGGGAGGTTCACATGCGCCGTTCCACCGTCGTCACGCTCACCATCCTCGCCGCCGCCTCGGGTGCCGCAGTCGCAGTCTATGCCTTCAGCGGCGGCGACGACCTCGACTCCACCGACTACGTCGTCACCGACGAGGCCTCCTGCACCGCCCGCTACGGCTCCGACGCCCAGGCGGATTGCCAGCAGACCTTCCGGCAGGCGCGGCAGCAGCACCTCGCCTCGGCGCCGCGCTACGCGACGGTCGAGGAATGCCGCGAGGCCACCGGCAACGATTGCGAAACCACGCCGGCCAGCCGCCCCGCCGACAAGACCCTGCTGACCGCGGGCGCCGTCGGCGCGGCGGTCGCGATCCCGGTGCTCGCCGGCGTGCTGGTGGGGCGGATGATGGACAACGGCCAGGGCCGCGTGACCTCGCCGCTCTATGCCGGCCGCCCGCCCGGCGAATGCCAGCCGGGCATGCCGTCGCAGCCCGGTGCCCCCGCCTGCGCGCCCCGCAGTTCGTCCTCGTCGTCGTCGGGCAGCAGCGGCGGCCGCTTCTACTACAGCGGCACCAGCTATGCCGGCACCACGAGCAACACCGTCTCGCGCGGCGGCTCCGCGGCCTTCACGGCCTCGCCCGACATGGCGCGGACCATCTCCACCGGCTCCGGCAGCTCGGCGATGGGGCGGGCGAGCACGGCGGCGATCTCGCGCGGCGGCTTCGGCGCCTCGGCGCGCGGCTTCAGCAGCAGCAGCTGATGGAGCGCTTCGAGACCGCGCCGCGGACGGGCTGGCAGGCCAGGCTGGAGGAGGTGGGCCTGACCTACCACTCCAACGGCGCGGAGCCGCAGCCCGGCACGGATGGCGGGCTGTGGTGGCACGAGGCGTCGCACTGGCGGCTCACCTCCGCCGAGGTGGACCTGCTGGACGACGCGACCTCGGAGCTGCACGCCCGCTGCCTCGACGCGGTGGACTTCCTGGTGAACCGCGAGCCCGGGCAGCTGCAGGAGCTCTTCGGCCTGCCGGACTGGATGGCCGACTACCTCCGCCGCTCCTGGATGCGCGGCGACCCCACGCTGATGGGCCGCTTCGACCTCGCCTTCGACGACCGCGCCGGCGTGGTGAAGATGCTGGAGTACAACGCCGACACGCCGACCCTCGCCATCGAGACGGCCGTCGCGCAGTGGTTCTGGCTGCAGGACACGCATCCCGATTCCGACCAGTTCAACTCGCTGCACGAGAAGCTGCTGGCCGCCTTCCGCGAGCTTGCCCCGCGCGTGCAGGGAAAGCCCGTCCACTTCGCCGCCTTCGAGGACAGCGCGGAGGAATGGGCGCATGCGACCTACTACCGCGACCTCGCGGAGCAGGCCGGCATCCGCACCGTGGCGATCGACATCCACCGCATCGGCTGGAACGGCGTGCAGTTCATGGACGAGGCCGACCAGCGCATCCACTTCCTGCACAAGCTCTACCCGTGGGAGTGGGTGGAGCGCGACGCCTTCGGGCCGAACCTGGCCTCGGATTCCTGCGGCGTGTTGGAGCCGCCCTGGAAGGCGGTGCTGTCCGACAAGATGATCATGGCCGTGCTCTGGCGGCTCTTCCCGGGCCATCCGAACCTGCTGGAGACGGTGCCGGGCCGCGTGGCGCTGGACGGCGCCTATGTGCAGAAGCCTTGCCTCGGGCGCGAGGGCGCGAACATCACAATGCGGCAGGGCGGGCTGACCGTGGCCTCGACCGAGGGCCCCTATGGCGGCGACACCGTGCGCTTCGTGACGCAGGCCATGGCCACGCTGCCTCAGCGCGACGGGTGGAAGGCGCTGATCGGCTCCTGGATCGTCGGGGCGGAATCGGCGGGGATCATCATCCGCGAGAGCCGGCAGGCCATCATGCGGGACACGAGCCGGGTGGTGCCGCATTATTTCTGATGCCCATGTGCTGGGCATGCACTCGCCTTCGGTTCATGTGCTGGCCAATGCCCTCTGGCTCTGCTCCTCCTTCACGGCGGCGATCTCCCCCATCATGCGGGAAAACGCATCGAGGGCCTTCGCCGCCTCATCGTCCTTTCTGAGCTGACCGTCGAAGGTCTTCAGCACTATGGCCAGCGCGTCCTCGATACGGCCGAGCTGCTTGCCGTAGCTGGCCACCTTCGTCAGGACGGCCGCTTCGACCCTCGGCTCCGAGGAGGCGCCCATGTTGATGGTGTAGTTCACCAACCCGAGCTGGCTGCCTATCGGATTGAAAAGGAATGTCCACGGCAGGATCGACTGCTGAACGTCTCCTGACAGGGGCAGTCTGAAGTCGGCCATCACATGCTCCCTTAATATCTGCGATGAAGGACGTTATCGCAGATATGACCGGTGAGCGGGCGTTGTGTCGTCCGGGGGGCCGCTACTGCGCGGGCACGGCCGCCATCTCCGCGTGGATCTCCGACAGGATCGTGAAGGACCGCTTGCGCGCCTCCGGATCGTGGATCTGCGCGGTCACCATCAGCTCGTCGGCGCCGGTCCGCTCGATGAACTCGGCGAGCTGCCGCCGCACCGTCTCCCGCGCGCCCACGAAGGAGCAGGAGAGCGTGCTGCGCAGCACCCGCTGCGCATAGGGATCGAGCGATTCCTCGAAGCCCTCCAAGGGCCGTGGCAGCTTGCCCGGCTGTCCTGTGCGCAGGTTGTAGAAGGCCTGCTGCTGCGAGGAGAACAGCAGTTTCGCCTCCGCATCCGTCTCCGCCGCGAAGACGCCGCAGCCGAGCATCAGGTACGGCTTTTCCAGCTTCCCGACAGGCTTGAAGCGCTCGCGATAGATCGCCGCGGCCTCCATTATCTGCTGTGGCGCGAAATGCGAGGCGAAGGCATAGGGCAGCCCCAGCATCGCCGCGAGCTGCGCGCCATAGGTGCTGGAGCCCAGGATCCAGAACTCCATCTCCAGCCCCGCGCCCGGCACCGCCTGAATGGCCTGCCCCGGCACCGCGGGTTTGAAATATTCCATCAGCTCCACGACATCCCGGGGAAACTCGTCCGGCCCGGTGCCGAGGTTGCGCCGCAGCGCGCGCATGGTGTTCTGGTCCGTGCCGGGCGCCCGTCCGAGCCCGAGGTCGATCCGCCCCGGATGCAGCGCCGCCAGCGTGCCGAACTGCTCGGCGATGATCAGCGGCGCATGGTTCGGCAGCATGATGCCGCCGGCGCCGAGCCGGATGGTCGAGGTGTGGGTCGCCACATGGGCCAGCGCCACCGCCGTCGCGGCGCTGGCGATGCCGGGCATGTTGTGGTGCTCGGCCATCCAGTAGCGGCGATAGCCCAGCGCCTCCACGTGATGCGCCAGGTCGGCCGAGTTGCGCAGCGCGTCGCCGGCGCTGCTGCCATCGGGGACGGGGGAGAGGTCGAGGACGGAGAGCGCGGTCATGCCTGCGATATAGGAGCCGATCGTCCGGGTGGAAGGCGCGGCCTCCCGCAATGGGCATGTTCAGGAAACCCTGCCGCCCTTGCATCGTTCGCATGAAGCCTGCCCCCTGGGGTAAACGATCGGAGGAAGCGACCCATTTCACGGACCGATGGTTCGCCATACGGATTGCTGATGCCCGAACCACAAGCCGAGGCCCGCGTGGAAGAGGTGGCGCGCACCGCGCCGCCGCCGCCCGAGGGCTCGCACCCCGCCCATGCGGTGAGCCGCGTGGCGCTGCTCGCCGACGGCGACGCGGCCTTCGCCGCGCGGGTGGCCTCGGCGCGCTCGGCGGCCCGCACGCTCGACCTGCAATACTACCTCTGGCACGGCGACGTGACCGGCCGGCTGATGGCGCGCGAGGCCCTGATGGCGGCCGATCGCGGCGTGCGCGTGCGCATCCTCATCGACGACCTCTACGGCATAGGGCGCGAGCGGGACATCGCCTCCCTGAGCGGCCATCCCCGCATCTCGCTGCGCTGGTTCAACACCTCGCACTGGGGCCATTGGGGGTGGCTCGGGCTGCTGCTGGAATTTGCCTTCGGCAGCTGGCACCTCAACCGGCGCATGCACAACAAGGCCTGGATCGCCGATAGCGAGACCGTGATCTGCGGCGGCCGCAACATCGGCGACCGCTATTTCGACGCCCCGGCCGACTTCAATTTCCGTGATCTCGACGTCTCGGTGCAGGGTCCGGCGGCCGAGGAGGCGACGGCGCTCTTCGAATCCTACTGGCGCAGCCCGCTGGCCCGGCCTCTGCGCCGGCTGCCGCGCATGCGCACGCGGAAATCGGCGCTGAAGAAGCTGCGCCGCAAGCTGGAGGCCGCCGCCGCCTCGCCCGAGGCGCTGGAGGTGCTGGAGGCCGCGCGGAACGTCGCCGCGCCCGTCGGGATCGAGATCGCCAACGACGCCATCCGTATCCTCGCCGATCCGCCGGAGAAGGTGCGGGGACGCGAGCCCAGCGTCATCGCCCCGGTCGTGCACGACCTGCTGGCCTCCGCGAAGCGCGAGGCGCTGCTCATCTCGCCCTATTTCGTGCCGGGCGAGGCGGGCACGGAGGAGCTGATCGCGCTGCGGCGGCGCGGCGTGCGCGTCTCGGTCGTCACCAACTCGCTGGCGGCGACCGACGTGGTCGCGGTCCATGGCGGCTACGTGCGCTACCGCGAGCGGCTGCTGGCCGAGGGCGTGGAGATCCACGAGCTCAAGGCCATCGGCGAGCCCAGGGCCGGCGTCTTCGGCTCGCGCGGTGCGAGCCTGCACACCAAGGCGGTGCTGGTGGATGACGGGCCGGTGCTGGTCGGCTCCTTCAACCTCGACCCGCGCTCGATCGCGCTGAACACCGAGATGGGCGTGCTGGTGCACCACGCCGCGCTGGCCCGGATGGTGCGGCGGCAATTCCGCCGGCTGGCCGCGCCGGTGCGGAGCTGGAAGCTCGCGCTGGTGAAGGGGCGGCTGGTCTGGGAGGGCTGCAACGGCTCCGAGCCCGACTCGACCTTCCGGCGGCGCTGCCTCGCCTGGCTGGTGCGCTGGCTGCCCGTGGAATCCCAGCTCTGACGGAGCTCAGGCCTTCTCGATCGACCCGCCGGCGTCGACCCAGCCCTTGAAGCCGCCGAGGTTGCGGACATTGTCGTAGCCCATGTCCTTGAGCGTCTTCAGCACCAACGCCGAACGCCCGCCCGACGCGCAATAGGCCACCACGGTCTTCGCCCGGTCGAAATTCGCATCGTGCAGGGGCGAGGCCGGATCGGCACGGAACTCGACCAGTCCACGGGGGATGGTCAGCGCGCCCGGCACCTTGCCTGAGACCGCGACCTCGTTCGGCTCCCGCACATCGAGGAAGACGACATCCGGCCGGCCCACCAGGCCCTTGGCTTCGTCGGGAGAGATCCGGGGCACGGCGGCCTCGGCTTCGGCGAGCATCTGCTGGACGCTCAGGACCATGGGTCTTCCTCCGTGGGTTATGCCAGGGAGGCTAGGGCAAGGCGCGGGGCTAGTCGATCAGCTCGACCCGCCCCGTGGCGAGGTCGTAGACCCCGCCCACCACGCGCAGCTCGCCGCGCTCGACCATCCCGGCCAGGATCGGCTGCGCGGTGCGCAGCATCTCCACATGGTACTTCACATTGGCGAGCATCGCGCGGTGGTTCAGGTCCTCGCCGGGCTCCGCGAGCACGGGGCGGATTCCGGGCGCCATGGCGTCCACCAGATGGCCGATATGGCCCGGATAGGTCTCGCCGGTCTGCAGGGACCGCACCGTGGCCTCCACCGCGCCACAGCTGGTGTGGCCCAGCACCATGATGAGCTTCACGCCCAGCATGGCGGCGCTGAACTCGAGGCTCCCGAGCCCCTTCTCCGTCACGAAATTCCCGGCGACGCGCACGATGAAGAGGTCGCCCGGCCCCCGGTCGAAGACCATCTCGGCCAGGACGCGCGAATCCGAGCAGCCGATGATGGAGGCGAAGGGCGCCTGGCCCAACGCGCGGCTGGGGCGGCCGGCGGAGTAGTCGCGCTCCATGGGCTCGTTCGCGACGTAGCGGGCATTGCCCTCCATCAGGAGGCGCAGCGCGTCGTCGGGCGTGCCGGCGGCCGAGCGCGGGGGCTCGGCCACGGCCTCGGCCGGGGGAATGGCCGGCCCGCGCCCCTCGTCATGGGGCGCGGCCGCCGCGCGGCGCCATCGCCCCGCCTTCGCGCAGATCGCACACATCCTGCAACTCCTCGGAATCGTCAGTTCGTTCCGAACGCATTCCAACCTGGGGACGTGTGACAGCGCGTTGGGATGTTGGCGTCAATCCTCGACCCCAGCCTCGCGAGGCGGCAGGGGATCGCGCAACCCCTATTTCCGGACGGGTGCCGGCTGGCCTTCGCAATTGGCTAAATTCGAATCCACATGGCCCCAGCGCGGCGCCGAGGCGGTCCAGATGAAGCCCTCGGGCCGGCCGAGCTCGGGATCGTCCAGCGCACCCACGCGGACGACCATGACATCCGGCCGGGTCGCGGCCTCGCTGAAGAGGGGGGTGCCACATCTGGGGCAGAAGCTGCGGCGCATGGGCGTGCCGCTGTCGGCCAGGCTCTCATAGGCGGTGACCTCGCCCGTGCAGGCAAAGCCGGCCTTGCGGAAGATCACGTTGACCGTGGAATTGCCGGCGGCGAGGTACTGGCAGTCGCGGCACCAGCAGGCCCGGCGCACCATGGGCTCCTGGGCGAAGCTGAACTGCACGGCACCGCAGAGGCAGCGGCCGGTAACCGGTTCGCCCACGTCTCAGTCCTCCGTCTGGCGCCGCGCCAGGATCTCGCGCTTGCCGACGTGGTTGGCGGGGCTGACGATCCCCTCCTTCTCCATCTGCTCGATGAGCTTGGCCGCGCGGTTGTAGCCGATGTTCAGGTGCCGCTGGATGAAGCTGGTGCTGGCTTTTCCCTCGCGCGTCACGACATCGACGGCCTGGTCGAAGAGCGACTTGTCGGCATCCGAGGCGGCGGCGATGCCGGACAGGCCCGATTCGCCCTCCTCGTCCACCTCGGTGACCTCCTCGACATAGTCGGGCTCGCCCTGCTCGCGCAGCCAGTTGGTGATCTCCTCGACCTCGCTGTCCTTCACGAAGGGGCCGTGCACGCGGGTCATGCGGCCGCCGCCGGGCAGGAAGAGCATGTCGCCCTGGCCCAGCAGCTGCTCCGCGCCCTGCTCGCCGAGGATGGTGCGGCTGTCGATCTTGCTCGTGACCTGGAAGGAGATGCGCGTCGGGAAGTTCGCCTTGATGGTGCCGGTGATGACGTCCACGGACGGCCGCTGCGTCGCCATGATGACGTGGATGCCCGCCGCGCGCGCCATCTGCGCGAGGCGCTGCACCGCGGCCTCGATCTCCTTGCCGGCGACGATCATCAGGTCCGCCATCTCGTCGATGACGACGACGATCATCGGCAGCTTCTGCAGCGAGAGCGCCTGATCCTCGAAGACGGGCTTGTTGGTCTCCGGGTCGAAGCCGGTCTGCACGCGGCGCGTCAGCAGCTCGCCGCGGGCGAGTGCCGCCGAGACCTTCTCGTTGTAGCCGGCGATGTTGCGCACGCCGATCTGGCTCATCGCGCGGTAGCGGCGCTCCATCTCGCGCACGGTCCACTTCAGCGCGCCGATGGCCTTGGGCGGCTCGGTCACGACGGGCGCCAGCAGGTGCGGGATGCGGTCGTAGACCGACAGCTCCAGCATCTTCGGGTCGATCATGATGAAGCGGCATTCCGAGGGGCTGTGCTTGTAGAGCAGCGAGAGGATCATCGTGTTGATCCCCACCGACTTGCCCGAGCCCGTGGTGCCCGCGATCAGCAGGTGCGGCATGCGCGCGAGGTCGGCGATGATCGGCGCCCCGCCGATGTCCTTGCCGAGGATGAGCGGCAGCGCGCTCGTGTTCCGCTGGTACTCGTCCGAGGCCAGCATCTCCCGCAGGTAGACCGTCTCGCGCTTCACGTTGGGCATCTCGATGCCCATCACGCTGCGGCCCGGCACGGTGGCGATGCGCACGGCCACCACGCTCATGCTGCGCGCGATGTCGTCGGCGAGGCCGATGACGCGCGAGGACTTGGTGCCCGGCGCCGGCTCCAGCTCGTAGAGCGTGACCACGGGGCCGGGCCGGATCTCGGTGATCGCGCCGTTCACGCCGTAGTCGTTCAGCACCTGCTCCAGCATGCGGGCATTGGCCTGCAGCGCCTCGGCGGAGGGGCCGCCGGGCGGGCGGGGCGGGGTGGGGGCCAGCAGGTCGAGCGAGGGGGTGCGCCAGCCCTCGATGGGGAGGTCCAGCGAGGCCTGCTCGGGCACCGGCGCCTTGGCCTTGGCCGGCGTGGCCACGCGCGGCTGGCTGCGCGGCGCGGGGCGAACCTCCGGCTCTCGCTTCAGCGGCGGGCGCACCGGCTCGGCGGCGACGCGGTCCGCCTCCTGCAGCACGTCCATGAGGTCGGCCGCGGGCTCGATCCGGCGGCGGGCCATGAGGTTCTTCGTGCCGCGGCCCATCCAGAGGAAGGGGCGGAGCAGGTGGTGCCGCTTGCGCACGCCGAACTCGGCCGCGCTGCCCATGCCGCGCGAGGCGGCGACGGCCGAGACGCGCGCGGCGCGGCGCCACTCGCCCGGCGAGAAGCCGAAGGCGATGTAGACCAGCACCGCGGTCAGGCCGCCGGTGATGAGCTGGGTCGTGAGGCGGCCGAGCGGGCCGAAGGCGCCCTCCAGCCCGTTCAGCAGCGCCTCGGCGACCAGCGGCCCGGCCGCGCCGCCGTCGGCGCCGGGCAGGAGCGCGAGCAGCGCGGCGAAGAGCGGCGTCGCCAGCAGCAGCGCCGCGATGCGCGCCGGCAGCAGGCTCACGCCGCGATGTGTCGCCATGCGCAGCGCCCAGCCCAGCAGCACCACGCCCGGCAGATAGGCGGCCCAGCCGCAGGCCTGCCAGAGGATGTCCGAGACAACGGCGCCCACGGGCCCGGCGAGGTTGGTCGGGCGCAGGCTGGTCGCAGTGGAGAGCGAAGGGTCGGCCGGGTTGTAGGTGCCGATGGCGACGAGCAGTGCCAGCCCGAGGAAGCCGAGCAGCAGCCCGCCCAGCTCGTTCGCACGGCGCCGGATCGCGGCCTTGACCGCGGGCGAGGCAAGACGCCCCAGCCCGGCGGCGGGGTCGGAAGGCTCGGCAAGTTCACGCGCCATTGCGGCCAGACCTCAGGGGGGAGGGGAACAGCCGGGGGGATTCGCAGGATAACAGGCGCAAAGGGTGTTCGCTACAGACCTTCGAAGAGATCGGTCGAGAGATAGCGTTCCGCAAAGGAGGCGGCGATGCCGACGATCAGCTTCCCCTCCATGCCCGGCTGCCGCGCGATCCGCATCATCGCGGCCAGCACCGCGCCCGTGGAGATGCCGACGGGCACGCCATCCAGCTTCGCCACGGCGCGCGCCGCGGCGAAGGCGTCGCGCTCGGCGACCCGCTCCACGCCGTCGAGGCTCTCGAGGTCCAGCACGCCGGGCCGGAAGCCGGCACCGATGCCCTGGATCAGGTGCGGCCCCGGCTCGTCGCCGTTCAGCACCGCCGATTCGGCCGGCTCCACGCCGATGACCCGCAGCCCTGCCTTGCGCGGCTTCAGCGCGCGGGCGACGCCGGTCAGCGTGCCGCCCGTGCCGATGCCACCGACCACCGCGTCGACCTCGCCCGCGGTGTCGCGCCAGATCTCCTCGGCGGTGGTGCGGGCGTGGATGTCGGGGTTGGCGGGGTTGTCGAACTGGCGCGCGATCCAGGCGCCGGGGGTGGTGGCCAGGATCTCCTCGGCGCGGGCGATGGCGGCCGCCATGCCCTTCCGGCCGGGTGTGAGCTCCAGCTCCGCGCCCAGCAGCTTCAGCATCTTGCGCCGCTCGATGGAGGCGGCGTCGGGCATCACCACGATCAGCCGGTAGCCCTTGGCCGCGGCGACCAGCGCCAGCGCGATGCCGGTGTTGCCCGAGGTCGGCTCGATGATGGTGGAGCGGCCGGGGGCGATGATGCCGGCGGCCTCGGCCGCCTCGACCATGGAGAGCCCGATGCGGTCCTTCACCGAGCCGCCGGGATTGAAGAACTCCAGCTTCAGCGCGAGGCGCGCCGGCAACTTCTCCTCGGCCATGAGGCGCGGGAGCAGCACCGTCGGCGTGTTGCCGATGGTCGAGAGGATGCTGGCATGCAGGCCCTGGCCAGCCTGGGGTGATTCGGCGTCCATCTTTTTCCGGTAGCACGAAAATCGTCGCGCGTTGCGAGAGGCGGGTTGGAATTTCGCGCCGAACCCGCCAAATTCTACGCGAATCAACGGGAGATTCTCGAATCATGCTGCTCCGGCGGGACCGCGCGCTGCTCGCGCTCGACATCGCGCTCGACATCGCCTTCCACGCGGGGCGGGGCGGCGAGGTCACGGGCGCGGCCGAGATCGCCGAGCGGCTGAACGCCGCGCGCCGCGGAATCGAGCCGCTGCTGCAGGCGCTGGTGCGCTCCGGCCTGCTGGACAGCGTGCGCGGCCCGCGGGGCGGCTATCGCATGGCCCGGGCGCCGCGTGAGGTGAAGCTGGCCGAGATCATCGCCGCCGTGACCGAGGACGAGACGGCCGATCCGCCGCCCGGCAAGCTCGCGACGCTGGTGACGGCGCCGCTCTGGAACGAGCTCGACGCGGGGGTGGAGAAGAAGCTGCAGTCCATCACGCTCGAGGAGCTGCTGAAGCGCGCCGCCGCCGCCGGGCTGCGCCGGCCGGTGTCGGAGCCGCTGCACTTCGTGATCTGATGACCGCCTGGCCATGCAGGATGCGAGAGGGGCTTCGCCCCCCTCGCGCTCCCCCCACCAGGGCTTTAGGCCCTGGACCCCTTCACTTATCGGAGATGCAAGAACCTGAGGTTCTTGCTGGGGGTGCTCGAGGGGGTAAAGCCCCCTCGATCCTTCTCTGATGCCGAAGATCACCGAATCCTCCCTGCACAACGCGGCCCTCGCGCATCTCGCGCGCTTCGCGGCGACGGAGGCCGGGCTGCGGCGCGTCCTGGGCAACCGCATCCGCCGCTGGGCGCGCGAGGCCGAGGCGGCCGGCCAGGACACAGAGGCGGTGGCCGCCGAGGTCGCCGCCGCGAACGCGCGCGCGGCGGCCATCGCGGCGCGCCTCGTGCAGGCCGGCGCGGTGGACGATGCCGGCTTCGCGAACGCTCGGGCGCGGCGGCTGCTGGGCAGTGGGCGCTCGGCGCGGGCCACGCTGGCGCATCTCGCGGCCAAGGGCGTCGCCGGCGAGACGGCCCGCGCGGCGCTCGGCCAGGAGGACGTGCCGGACGAGCTGACCTCGGCGGTGATTCTCTGCCGGAAGCGCCGGATGGGCGCCTTCGCGGCCGAGCCCGATCCGGCAACTCGGCAAAAGTGGCTGGCGAGCCTGGCGCGGGCGGGCTTCGGCGGCGAGGTCGCGCGCCGCGCCCTGCGGCTCACGCGCGCGGAGGCCGAGGAACTCCTGGCGGCGCGGCGGTGAGCGGCTCGCGGGTCGTCTTCACCCGGAAGGGCGTGATGAGGGGCGTGCGCATCTCGCTGCCCATGATTCCGGCGGTGCTGCCCTTCGGCCTCATCATCGGCGTGATGTCCGACGCGCAGGGCCTTTCCTTCCTGGAGACGGTCCTCATGTCGGCCGCGGTCTTCGCCGGCACGAGCCAGCTCGTGGCGCTGCAGATCTGGGCCGATCCCGCGCCCATCTTCGCCGCGACCCTGGCCTGCACCGTGATCAACCTGCGCCTCGCGCCGATGGGCGCGGCACTGGCGCCCTGGCTCGACCGTCTCAGGGGATGGAAGCTCTGGGGCACGCTGGCGACGCTGGTGGACAACAGCTTCGCCATCGCCATCGCCGACCAGCGCGCCGGCGGGCGCGACGCGGGGCTGCTGCTGGGCGTCGGGCTGACCTTCTGGGGCTTCTGGGTCTTCTTCTGCGGCGTCGGCTACGCCTTCGCGGGGGCGATCTCGCTGCCGCCGGGCCATCCGATCTTCTTCGCGAGCCTGGCCACCCTCATCGCGCTGATGGTGCCGCTCTGCCGCGGCAGGACGGACATCCTTCCCTGGTGCGTGGCCGCGGCGGCGGCGCTGGCGGTATCCCAGGGGCTCGGGTTTGGTCAGCCCTGGCCGGTGCTGGCGGGGGCGATCCTGGGCGGCGCGGCGGGTGCCTGGCGGGACATGCGGCGGGGATAGGCCGATCCTTCGGCCGCGGAACGCAGGAGCGGCCGGCGGAGTGATCCGCCGGCCGCTTGGGAGCAGTTTCAGGCCAAGCTCAGCTGTGGCTTTTCACCGGAATCTGCCAGTCCTGGTCGACGCCATAGGGGTAGGCATCCTGGTCCGGCGGGGTCTGCGTGCGGAAAACCTGCCGCGTGTGATACTCCTGCTCATGCGGCGAACCGGTGACGACCGCATTGGCGCCACCCACGATGGATTGCCAGGACGGGGTGGACTGAGCGGCCGGCGCCTGCGGCGGGTTGGTCTGTGCAAGAGCCGCCGCGGAAAACAGACCGGTCATGACTGTGGCGAAAAGGACGTTACGGAGCATCGTGATATCCCAAACGATCCGGGGCGGTCGGGATTGGCCGTCTCGTACAGGGGGACATGGCGCCCTGCCGGGTTTCAACCACCGCGCGAAACGGGGATCGGACATTCGCCTCGGCGATGGCCGGGCGCGTAACCTTTCGCCGGAGAGCCCTCTGGGCGCACGAAAAAGGCCGGTGGATCGCTCCACCGGCCCTTCCCGACATCGAGGTGGCGCCCAGCTCAGTTGCTGCTGTCGACCACGATCTGCGACGGGTTCCGCGCGAGGGAAGGCGCCTGCGTGCGGAAGACGCGCTGCGTCTCGTACTGGGCCTGGCCGGGCGCGCCGCTGACGGTCGCGTTGGCCGAGCCGACGATGTTCGCCGACGGCGCGTCGTAGACGATGGTGGGGCTGTTGGCCTCGTCGACCAGGGTCGGGCCGGCGGCGAAGGCGCTGGCGGCGGTGAGGCCCATGAAGGCGGCGGCGAGGAGGGTGTTGCGGATCATGACGATTGTTCCCGTCTGAAATCGGGGCGGTCGGGAGTGGCCGTCTCGTGTAGATACACATAGGCGTCTCGATGACATTCCGCTAATGCCGCGAACGGATATCCGCCATTCGCCCCGGTGATGGCGCCTAGGCTTGCGGAAGTTCGATCGATAGCCACCCGCCCGCATCCATCCGCGCGATGTCGCCGGGCAGCAGCAGCACGGTGGTGGTCGCGGATTCGATGATGGCCGGGCCCTTGATCTCCTGCCCCGCCGCCAGCTCGTCGAAGGCGAGGACGGGGAGCTCCGCCCATCCGCCTTCCAGCAGCGCGCGCCGCGCGCCGAGCGGGTCGGCCGGACGCGCCGCGCCGGCGGGCATGACGGGCAGGGCCGGCAGCAGGCCGGAGGCGGCGGCGCGGGCGGTGACGAGGACCACCTCCTCCTCCGGCAGGTCGTAGGTGAAGAGGGCGCGGTGGCGCGCGTGGAAGGCCTCGCGCAGGCCGGCGCGGTCGGGGACCACGCCGTCGAGGTTCACGGTGATCTCGAAGACCTGCTCGCCGTAGCGGAGATCGGCGGCGCGGTGCGCTGCCACTTCGCCCTGGAACCATTGCGCGAGCTGGCTGCGGGCCTCGCTCTCCAGACCGTCGAAGAGGGCGGCCAGCGCGGCGTCTGACGGCATGGCCTCGGCGCTGACGACGCTGCGCGCGATCTCGTGGCGCAGCTCGGTCTGCAGCATGCCCCAGGCGGAAAGCCCGGCGGCGAAGAGCGGCACAGCGATGCGGGACATGCCGAGGTCGCGCGCGACGGCGCTGGCATGCAGGCCGGCGGCGCCGCCGAAGGCGAGCAGCGTGGCGCCGCGCGGATCGACGCCGCGGCGGACGGTGGCCACGCGCACGCCATCGGCCATGCGGGCGTTGACCAGGCGGTAGATGCCGAGCGCGGTGGCCTCGGGCGTGATGCCCAGCTTTGCCGCGAGGGTCGCGATGGCGCGCTCGGTGGCGGCGACATCGAGCAGCCGCGTGCCGCCGAGGAAGCGCGTGGCATCGAGATAGCCGAGGGCCAGGTTCGCGTCGGTCACGGTCGGCTCGGTGCCGCCATTGCCATAGCAGGCGGGGCCGGGCCGCGCGCCGGCGGACTGCGGGCCCACTTCCAGCGTGCCGCCGCTGCCCAGATGCGCGATGGAGCCGCCGCCGGCGCCCAGCGTGATGATGTCGAGGCTGTCCAGCGCGATGCGCTCGCCGCCGACTTCGCGCCCGCGACCGAGGGTCGCCGCACCGTCCTGGATGAGTGCGATATCGGTCGAGGTGCCGCCCATGTCGAGCGTCACGAGCTGCTGCCCCATGCCCCGACGCGAGAGCGCCAGCGCTGCCGAGACGCCGCCGGCCGGGCCGGAGAGCGCGGTGCCCACGGCGAGACGCGCCGCCTCGCCGATCGGCGCCATGCCGCCATGCGAGAGGATGACGAAGACCGGCTGCGTGTAGCCCGCCTCCCGCAGGCGCGATTCGAGTCGCGTCAGGTAGCGCGAGACGACGGGGCCGACATAGGCATTCACCGCGGTCGTCGAGAAGCGCTCGAATTCCTTGATCTGCGGCAGCACGTCGGCCGAGCAGGTGACGAAGACGCCCGGCAACGCCGCGCGCACCGCCTCGGCGGCGGCATGCTCGTGCTTCGGCGCGGCCCAGGAGTGGAGAAAGCAGATGGCCACCGATTCCACCTGCTGCGCGCGCAGCGTCTCGATGGCGGCATCGAGGCTCGCGGCATCCAGCGGGACCTGCACGCTGCCGTCGGGACGCAGGCGCTCGCGGACCGGCAGTCGGAGCTGTCGCGGCACCAGCGCGGGCGGCTGCGGCAGGCGCAGGTCGTAGCGCGCGGGCTTCAACCCCTCGCGCATGGCGGTGACGTCGCGATGGCCCTCGGTGGTGAGCATCGCCGTCTTCGCGCCGCGCCGCTCCAGCAGCGCGTTGGTGGCGACGGTGGTGCCGTGGACGATGCGGGTCGTCGTCTCCAGCAGCTCGGAGAGCGTCAGGCCGATGGCGGCCGCCAGATTGGCGAGGCCGTCCAGCACGCCTTCGCTCTGGTCGTGCGGGGTGCTGGCGGCCTTGGCCAGGAACTCGCGGCCCTCGTCGTCCACGCCGACCACGTCGGTGAAGGTGCCGCCGACATCGACGCCGATGGTGTAGCGCATCAGGCCAGACCTTCTTCGATGTCGCGGGCAATCAGGGCAGGGTCGCGCTTCGCCGGATCGCCCCATCCGCCGCCGCCAGCCGAGCGGACATGGATCACCTCGCCCGGTTGGATCTCGATACCCACTTCCTTGGTGCGCAGCACGCGCACGGAACCGTCGGCATGTCGCAGTGCATAGCGGTGCGGCGTGGAGTCTTTCCCGCCCGCGATGCCGGCGCTGCCATGGAAGGCGCCGTCGCCGGCCGTGTTGCCGCGCGAAGGGCCGTCGCTCTCCACGACGAGCTCGAGCTCCGCGCCATGCCCGCCGCGATACTGGCCGGCACCCGCCGTGCCGCCCAGGAACTCGTGCTTCCGGAAGTGCAGCGGGAAGCGCGCCTCGGCCATCTCCACGCTGCCGAACTTCAGACCGCCAGCCGAGTGCCATTCGCCCGCGGTGGACCAGCCGTCGCCCTTCGCATGCCCGCCGCCGCCGGGGCGCGCATGGAACAGGTGCCAGACGAATTTTCTATCCGGCCGCCGCGCATCCTTGCCGGTGATGGCGATGCGGAAGCGCCGGCCCCAGCCGCCCATCGTGCGCTCCGGGCAGCACTTCTCCATGGCGCGCATGATGGCTTCGACGATCTCGTTGCTGCAGTGGCTGGTGCAGAGCGTCACGGCCGCGCCCTCGCGTGCCCAGGTGATGCTGCCCTCGCGCGCGATCACATCAAGCGCGCGGAAGGCGCCCTCGTTCTTCGCCACCTCGGGGTCGAGGAGATAGGCGAAGGCCATGCAGACCGCGGAGAACATGTTGGGATAGGAGGAGTTCACGATGCCCAGCACCTGGTCGTCGCTCTCCGAGAGATCGACGGTCAGCGTGCCGCCCTGCTTGGTGCAGGTCGCGCGGATGGCGATGTTCTCCTGCCCGTGGCCGTCGTCGTCCAGGATGGCCTCGCCGCGCCATTTGCCGTCGGGCCAGCTCTCCACGATGCGCTTCGTGTGCGCATGGGCGAGGTCGAGGATGGCGTCCACCGCGGCCATCAGGCTCGTGCTGCCATGCTGCTCCAGCAGCGCGGAGAGCCGGTTCGCGCCGAGCTTCGCGGAACCCAGCATGGCCGCGAGATCCCCGCGAAAGTCGCGGTTGATGCGGGTGTTGAGCGCCAGCATGGAGACAAGGTCCGGCCGCATCTCGAAATTCTCGCCGAGGCGGATGGGCGGGATGCGCAGCCCCTCCTGCCAGATCTCGGAGGCGCCGGGGTTGTAGCCGCCATGGGTGTTGCCGCCGATGTCCGACTGGTGCGCGCGGACCACGGAGTAGAAGCGCACGACACCCTCGCTGAACACGGGCAGCACGATCGTCAGGTCCGGCAGGTGGCTGCCGCCGTGATAGGGGTCGTTGAGAAGAAAGACGTCGCCGGGCTTCATGTCCTCGCCGAAGGCCTCGACCACGGCCTTGGCCGCGAAGGGCATGGCGCCGACATGGACGGGGATATGATCCGCCTGCGCCACCAGCCGGCAGGCGCCGTCGGTCACGGCGATGGAGAAGTCGCGGCTGGAGTTCAGGATCTGGCTGTAGGCGGTGCGGAGCAGGCCCTCGCCCATCTCCTCCACGATGGCGGTGAATCGCGCGGAGAGCACGGCGAGCGTCACGGGATCCATCGGCACAACCGTCTCCATCTTGGCGGGACGGGGAGCGTGGCGCATCCTCGCGGCAACGGACAAGGGAGGGTGCGCCGATATGAGCCTGAAAATTCTTGCGGAAGGGCTGAGATTCCCGGAAGGGCCGGTCGCGCTGCCAGACGGCTCCATCGCGATGGTGGAGATCGAGAAGCAGGTCGTCTCCCGCATCGCGCCGGACGGGACCTACAGCATCATCTGCAAGACCGGCGGCGGGCCGAACGGGCTGGCAGCCGGGCCGGACAACACGCTGATCCTCTGCAACAACGGCGGCTTCAACTGGGTCGACGAGCCGGGCGTGCTGCGGCCGCACGGCCAGTCGGACGACTACACCCATGGCCGCATCGAGGTGATCGACATCGCGACGGGCCAGCTTCGCCAGCTCTATGACCGCTGCGGCGACGTGATGCTGAAGGGCCCGAACGACCTGCAGCTCGACGGCAAGGGCGGCTTCTGGTTCAGCGACCTCGGCAAGTCGCGCGCGCGGGACCGCGACCATGGCGGCGCCTACTGGGCCGCGCTGGACGGCAGCAAGATCGTCGAGGCGGCCTTCCCCTTCTTCGGGGGCGCGAACGGCATCGGCATCAGCCCGGACGGCGAGAAGCTCTATGTCGCGGAGACCGAGACGGGGCGGCTCTGGGGCTTCGACATCATCGGGCCGGGGCAGGTGCGGAAATGCCCCTGGCCGAGCAGCAGCGGCGGCGAGCTGATCTGCCAGCTCCCGGGCTACCGCCGGCTGGACAGCCTGGCGATCACGGCGGCGGGGAACATCGTCATCGGCACGCTGGTGGAGGGCGAGATCACGACCGTCACGCCGGCGGGCAAGATCATCGACGTGGTGAAGATGCCCGAGCGGATGCCGACCAACATCTGCTTCGGCGGGCCGGACCTGCGGACCGCCTACATCACGCTCTCGACCAGCGGGAAGCTCGCCAGCATGCGCTGGCGGGAGGCGGGGCTCAGGCTGCCGTTCTGCTGATCCGTTCAAGGGCCAGGGCCAGGAGCCCTGCCGCGAGACCAACCAGGAGGAAGCGCGAATGACGCCACGTCAGATGCATCTCGTCGGATTTCTGCAGGCGCAGAACTGCACCATCTTCGCGAGCTCGTGGCGTCATCCGGACAGCCGGTCGGATTTTCTGACCGCCGATTATTTCCAGGAGATCGGGCGCATCCTCGAGCGCGGCAAGTTCGACCTCGGCTTCTTCGACGACCGGCTCTCCATGCCGGACCGGTACGGCGCCGACCACGTCCATGCCATCGAGCACGGCATCCGCTGCGTGAAGATGGACCCGGTGGTGACGCTCACCATGATGGCGGCGGTGACGAGCCGGCTCGGGTTGGGCTCGACCGCCTCCACCACCTATTACGAGCCCTTCCACGTCGCCCGCGTCTTCCAGACGCTGGACCTGATGAGCAACGGCCGCGCGGCCTGGAACGTGGTGACCTCGCTCAACGACGGCGAGGCCGCGAACATGGGCCATGCCGAGACTATGGCGCACGATGCCCGCTACGACCGCGCCGACGAGTTCGCGGAGGTGGTGCTCTCCCACTGGGATGCCTGGGAGGACGACGCTGTCATCGTCGACAAGGCGACCGGCCGCTTCGGCGACGGCCACAAGGTGCACCGGCTCGACTTCAAGGGACGATACCTGCAGAGCCACGGGGCCTTCACCGTGCCGCGCAGCCCGCAGGGACGGCCGGTGCTGATCCAGGCCGGCAGCAGCGGCCGCGGCAAGGCTTTCTCCGCCCGCTGGGCCGAGCTGGTCTTCGTCGCCTATCACGACCTGGCGGGCGGGCAGCGGGAATACAGGGAATTCAAGGCCGCCATCGCCGCCGCGGGACGCAACCCCGACCATGTGAAAGTGGCGACGCTCTGCAACCCGATCTGCGCGGCCACGAAGGCTGAGGCGGAGGACAAGGCGGCGCTGATCGCGAAGCTGCCGCTGGAAATCGACGCGCTGTCGCTGCTCTCGGAAGCGCTCAACTTCGACTTCGCCTCCAAGGGCATGGACGAGCCCTTCAGCGACGAGGAGATGGCCGGCATCCAGGGCCTGCAGGCGATCCGCAACCGGGTGGTGGAGCGGACCGGCAAGAAGAACCCGACGGTGCGCGACTTCATCGTGGGCAGCGGCCGGGGCCGGCCGCGCATGGACATGGTGGGCGGCCCCAAGGAAATCGCCGACAAGATGGAGGAGTGGTTCACGGGCAGGGCCTGCGACGGCTTCGTCATCTCCGCGGCGGTGATCCCGGGCGGCTACACCGATTTCGTGGAGCACGTCGTGCCCGAGCTGCAGCGGCGCGGGCTGTTCCGGAAGGACTACGCGGGCTCGACGCTGCGCGACCATCTCGGCCTGCCCCGCGCCGTCCGCGGGGACTGGCAGCCCGCGGCGGCGGCGGAATAACGAACAAGAGAGGAAACACGATGCCCAAGATCCCAGCCGAGCGCCTGCGCGAGATCGGCAAGGCGCTTCTGATGGCCAACAAGGTGCCGGAGGAGGAGGCCGCGACCGTTGCCCGCCACGTGGTCAACGCCAACCTCGCCGGCCATGACAGCCACGGCGTCATCATGCTGCCGAACTACATCGAGCGCGTGCGCGCCGGCCAGATCGTCCCTGGCGCGCCCTTCACCATCGTGCAGGAGAGCCCGACCACGACCGTCGTCGATGGCAACTGGGGCTTCGGCTACGTCATCAACGAGAAGGCGATGCAGCTCACCATCGAGAAGGCGGAGCAGAGCAACATCGCCGCCTGCACGGTCTTCCGGCAGGGTCATGTCGGGCGTCTCGCGAGCTACCCCCTGATGGCGGCGCAGGCCGGCATGATCGGCATGGCCTGGGCCGATTCCGGGCGCTCGCCCAAGGGGGTGGCCCCCTTCGGCGGCCGCGAGGCGCGGCTCGGCACCAACCCCTGGGCGATGGCCGTGCCTTCCGATCTCGACGGGCCCTTCTGCATGGACATGGCCACCTCGGCCGTGGCGATGGGCAAGATCAAGCTGGCCGAGGCCCGTGGGCAGGAGGTCCCGCTCGGCTGGATCGTCGACAAGGACGGCGAGCTCTCGACCGATCCGAAGAAGATCGCCGGCGGCGCGCTGCTGCCGCTGGGCGGGCCGGGCGAGGGCTACAAGGGCACCGCGCTCGCCGCGATGGGCGAGGTGTTCTGCGGCCTCCTGACCGGCCTGGGCTTCGGCGTGGAGCCCAGCGGGCGGCACAATGACGGCTGCTTCCTGATCGCCATCAAGGTGGATGCCTTCCGCCCGCTCCTCACCTTCCGCAAGGACGTCGCGGATTTCGCGCAGTACCTGAAGGACACGCCGCCGGCCAAGGGCAGCAGCGGCGTGCTCTACCCCGGCGAGGTCGAGCACATGCAGGAGCGGAAGCGCGGCGCCGAGGGCATCGAGATCGAGGACGCCACCTGGAAGAAGCTCGGTGCGCTGGCCCAGGAAGGCGGCATCGCCGGGACGCTCGGCTTCGGGTGAGTTAACGCTCCAGCGCGGCCACGCCCGGCAGCGTCTTGCCCTCGAGCCATTCGAGGAAGGCGCCGCCGGCGGAGCTGACATAGCTCATGCGGTCGGCCACGCCGGCATGGCGCAGCGCGGAGACCGTGTCGCCGCCGCCGCCCACGGAACGGAGCTTCCCGGCCTCGGTGAGGCGCGCGACCTCCTTGGCCACGGCGACCGTCGCGGTGTCGAAGGGCGCGATCTCGAAGGCACCGAAGGGGCCGTTCCAGACCAGCGTCTTCGCGGAGGCGAGGCGCTTGTTCACGTCGGCGACGGTGGCGGGGCCGACGTCGAGCGCCATCTGGTCGGCCGGCACGCCGTCGAGGCCCACGACCATGTTCGGCGCATTCGCCGCGAAGGCGCCGGCGACGACGAGGTCGAGCGGCAGGACGATCTCGCAGCCGTTCTTCTTGGCCGCGGCGAGGATCTCCCGCGCGGTGTCGTGCATGTCGGCTTCCTGCAGCGACTTGCCGAGGGCATGGCCTTGCGCCGCGAGGAAGGTGTTGGCCATGGCGCCGCCGATGACCAGCACGTTCACCTTGGAGGAGAGGTTGCCCAGCAGGTCGAGCTTGGTGGAGACCTTGGCGCCGCCGACAATGGCGACCACGGGCCGCTGCGGGTTGCCGAGTGCGGCATCCAGCGCCTCCAGCTCCTGCTGCATCAGGCGGCCGGCGTAGCTCGGCAGCAGCTTCGCGACGCCCTCGGTGGAGGCGTGGGCGCGATGCGCGGCGGAGAAGGCGTCGTTGACGAAGACATCGGCGAGCTTGGCCAGGCCGGCGGCCAGGGCCGGGTCGTTCTTCTCCTCGCCAGCGTGGAAGCGGGTGTTCTCGAGGAGGAGGACCTCGCCGTCCTTCAGGGCTGACGCGGCGGCCTCGGCCTCGGGGCCGACGCAGTCGTCGGCGAAGGCGACGGGCTTGCCGAGGGTCTTGGCGAGCGCCTCCTGCATGGGCTTCAGCGACATCTCGGGGACGCGCTTGCCCTTGGGGCGGTCGAAGTGGGAGCAGACGATGACGCGCGCGCCCTTGCCGGCGAGTTCGGCGATGGTGGGGCAGAGGCGCTCGATGCGCGTCATGTCGGTGATCTTGCCGTCCTTCACCGGGAGGTTCAGGTCGGCGCGCAGCAGGACGCGCTTTCCGCTGGGATCGAGGTCATCGAGGGTGCGGAAAGCGGGCATATTTCGTCCGTCTATCTGATGGCAGGGGTCCGGGGAGACACTGTCTCCCCGGCGGTGTGTGGGGCAGAGCCCCACGTTTTGCTCAGAGCTTGCCGTAGTAGGCAGCGGTATCCGACATGCGGTTCGAAAAGCCCCACTCGTTGTCGTACCAGGACATCACGCGGACCAGCCCGCCGTCGACGACCTGCGTCTGCGTCGCGTCGAAGGTGGAGCTGTGCGGGTCGTGGTTGAAGTCGATGGAGACGAGCGGCGCGGTGTTGTAGCCGAGGATGCCCTTGAGCGGGCCGCTCTCGGAGGCCGCCTTCATCACGGCGTTGATCGCTTCCTTGGTCAGGCCTTCGGTCTTCGCGGGCACGAAGTCGAGCGAGACGAGGGAGACGTTCGGCGTCGGGATGCGGATGGCGGTGCCGTCCAGCTTGCCCTTCAGCTCCGGCAGCACGAGGCCGACGGCCTTGGCGGCGCCGGTTGAGGTCGGGATGGCGGAGACGGCGGCGGCGCGGGCGCGGTGCAGGTCCTTGTGCAGCGTGTCGACCGTGTTCTGGTCGCCGGTGTAGGCGTGGATGGTGACCATGTAGCCGCGCAGGATGCCGTAGGTGTCGTGCAGCACCTTGGCGATCGGCGCCAGGCAGTTGGTGGTGCAGGAGGCGTTGGAGACGATCTTGTCCTCGGCCGTCAGCGTCTCGTGGTTCACGCCGAAGACGATGGTCTTGTCGGAGTTCTCGCCGGGGGCGGAGATCAGCACCTTCTTCGCGCCGGTGCCCAGCAGCAGCGAGGCCTTGTCGCGCGCGGTGAAGATGCCCGTGCACTCGGCGGCGACGTCCACGCCGTCCCACTTGAGCTTGGCGGGATCGCGCTCGGCCGAGACCTTGATCGGGCCCCAGGTCTTGCCCTTCGCCTTGATGGTGATGCTGTCGCCCTCGACGATCACCTCGCCGGGAAAGCGGCCATGCACGCTGTCGTAGCGGAACAGGTGCGCATTGGCTTCGACGGAGCCGAGGTCGTTGATCGCGACGAACTCGACGTCGTCGCGGCCGCTCTCGCAGGCGGCGCGGAGAACCAGGCGACCGATGCGCCCGAAGCCGTTGATCGCGACCTTAACCGTCATTTGCTTCCATCCTTTGCGAGAAGTTTGGTGGTCGCCGCGACGATCGCGGCCGGGGTGATGCCGAAATGCTCGAAGAGGTGATCGGCGGGGGCGGAGGCGCCGAAGCCGGTCATGCCGATGAAGGCGCCGTTCGGGCCGAGCCAGCGCTCCCAGCCGAAGCCGAGCGCGGCCTCGATGCCGATGCGCGGCGCGTCGCCGAGGGTGGCGGCGCGATAGGCCTCGTCCTGCTGGGCGAAGAGCTCCCAGGAGGGGAGGGAGACGACGGCGGCGTTGATGCCCTGGGCAGCCAGCGCCTGACGGGCGTTGACGGCGAGATGCACCTCGCTGCCGGTGGCGATGAGGGTGACGTCGCGCGCGGCCTCGGCTTCGGCGAGGACATAGCCGCCGCGGGCGCAGCGGTTCTCGCCGGCGTCGTCGCGGAGCGCGGGCAGGCCCTGGCGGGACAGGGCGAGCACACTCGGCCCCTCGGTGCGGCGCAGGGCCAGCTCCCAGCACTCGGCCGTCTCCATCGCGTCGGCGGGACGGAAGACGGCGAGGTTGGGGATGATCCGCAGCGAGGCGAGGGTCTCGACCGGCTGGTGCGTCGGGCCGTCCTCGCCGAGGCCGATGCTGTCATGCGTCAGCACGTGGATGACGCGCTGGTGCATGAGGGCGGCGAGGCGGAGGGAGGGCCGCATGTAGTCGGCGAAGACGAGGAAGGTGCCCGAATACGGGATGATGCCGCCATGCAGCGCCATGCCGTTCATGGCCGCCGCCATGCCGTGCTCGCGGATGCCGTAATGGATGTAGCGGCCGGCGTAGTTGCCCGGGACGATCGAGGCGATGCCCTTCACATCCGTGTTGTTCGAGCCGGTGAGGTCGGCGCTGCCGCCGATCATCTCGGGCACGGCGGGGACCAGGGCGCCGAGGGCGCGCTGGCTGGCGATGCGGCTGCCGATCTTGGGCTTTTCGGTCGCGAAGGTGGCGCGCAGGGCGTTCAGCGGCTCGGCCCAGTTCTCGGGGAGCTTTCCCGCGATCGCGCGCTCGAAATCGACGCGCATGGGGTGCTTGGCCAGCCGCTTCAGCCAGGAGCGGCGCGTGCCGGCGGAGCGGCGGCCGGCCTCCTCCCAGCGGGCCTTCAGGCCCTCGGGAACGGAGAAGGGCTCGGCGTTCCAGCCCAGCGCCGATTTGGCGGCCGCGATCTCGTCGGCGCCGAGCGGCGCGCCGTGGCTGCCCGCGGTGCCGGCCTTCTTCGGCGCGGAGAAGCCGATGATGGTGCGGCAGGCGATGATGGTCGGCTTGCGGCTGCGCTGCGCGACGGCCATCGCCGCGGCGATCTGCGCGGGGTCGTGCCCGTCGATGCGCTTGGTGGCCCAGCCATAGGCCTGGAAGCGCTTCAGCACGTCCTCGGAGAAGGAGAGGGCGGTGTCGCCATCGATGGAGATGTGGTTGTCGTCCCACAGCACCGTCAGCTTCTCGAGCTGGAGATGGCCGGCCAGCGAGGCGGCCTCGTGCGACACGCCCTCCTGCAGGTCGCCGTCCGAGCAGATGACCCAGGTGCGGTGGTCCACCAGCGACTTGCCGAAACGCGCGGCCAGGTGCCGCTCGGCCAGCGCCATGCCGACCGCGGTGGAGATGCCCTGGCCGAGCGGGCCGGTGGTGGTCTCGATGGCCGGGTGCTCGCCGTATTCCGGATGGCCGGCGGCGGGGGAGTGGAGCTGGCGGAAGCGCTGCAGCTCCTCGATGCCCATGCCGGCATGGCCGGTCAGGTGCAGCAGCGAGTAGAGCAGCATGGAGCCGTGTCCGGCCGAGAGCACGAAGCGGTCGCGGTCCGGCCAGCGGGGGTCTGCGGCGTCGTATTTCAGGAACTTGGTGAAGAGGGCGGTGGCGACGTCGGCCATGCCCATGGGCATGCCGGGATGGCCGGACTTGGCTTTCTCGACGGCATCCATGGCGAGGGCGCGGATCGCATCGGCCATGCGGCGCTCTTCGGAGGCTGGGCGCTCAAGGATGGCGGCCTGGGCCAGGAGGGCAGGATTGGGGGCGTTCGGATCGACGATGCTGGCCAAGATGGATACGCCTCTCAAACTCGGCTTTGGGCTATAAAGGGAGGCCTTAGGCGGGGCAAGTTTGGGCCGGCATGCGCGATGGGCATGGGCGGTGCCCTTGTCCGTGTGAGCGCTCCACCCGCCGCCAGGACTTCCCGCTTGCCACCCGCGCGCCCGGGCCCCTAACCTGGCGACGTTCCGCCATCGAGCCGCACAGGAGGGCTGGGATGCACGACCACACTCAGCGCCACACAAGAGGTCCTGTTTCCGCCCTGCGATAGGTCTTTCGCAGGGCAGGGCCGCCTGAAGCCGCATCGCTTCCGTTCCGGACTGCCTTCGTTGCATCCGCCTGCCTCATCGGCCGGCGTCCGAACGGATTTTTTGCCGCCATGGCTCTCATCACCCTACGCGACCTCGGCATGGTCACGCCCCGCCCCCTGTTCCAGAACCTCACCCTCGGCATCGGCCCCGGCGACCGCATCGGCCTCGTCGCCGCCAATGGCGCGGGCAAGTCCACCTTGCTGCGCTGCGTCGCCGGCCAGACGGAACCGGATGCGGGCAGCGTCACGCTCTCCCGCCGCGCCCGGCTGGGCTTCGTCGAGCAGGACGTGCCGCCGGGATGGCTGGGCCTGACATTGACGGAAGCCCTGCGCCGCGCCCTGCCGCCCGCCGGGCGCGAGCACGAGGCTTGGCGCGTCGGCGCCGTGCTGGACGAGTTCGCCACGCCCGAGGCGCTGCGCGAGCTTCCCCTCGCGGCCCTCAGCGGCGGGTGGCAGCGCCTGGCGCTGCTCGCGCGTGTCTGGATCACCCAACCGGACATCCTGCTCCTGGACGAGCCGACCAACCATCTCGATCTGGAAAAGATCGCGCTGCTGGAAAGCTGGATCGCCGGCCCGGCGGCGCGCACGCCCATGCTGATCGCCAGCCACGACCGCAGCTTCCTCGACGCCTGCACCACCCGCACCCTGTTCCTGCGCCCCGGCCTGAGCCGCCTCTACGCCCACCCCTACGCCACCGCCCGCGCTCTGCTCGCGGAGGATGACGTGACCCAGGAGCGAAAGCAGGCCAAGGATTCGAAGGAGGTCACCCGCTTGCGCCGCAACGCCGGCGAGCTGCGCAACATCGGCGTCAACAGCGGCAGCGACCTGCTGCAGAAGAAGTCCATGCAGCTGCGCGACCGCGCCAACCGGCTCGAAGCCACGCTGCGTCCCCTCCATGCGGAACGGCCCGGCGAGATCCGCCTCGTCAGCCGCAACACCCATGCGAAGGTGCTGGCCGCGATCCGCGACCTGACCGTCGCCACGCCGGATGGACAGCTTCTGTTCCGGATCGCGAAGCTGGATCTCCGCCAGGGGGATCGCCTCGTGCTGCTGGGCCGCAACGGCGTGGGCAAGACGCAGCTGATCCGTCTCCTGCGCCGGGCGACCACCGGGCCGGTGCCTGGCGTGCAGGTCAGCCCCAGCCTGGTCCTCGGCTATGCCGACCAAGGGATGGCGCATCTCCCGGACGGCCGGACGCCGCATGGCTTCATCGCGGCGCAGCCGGGCATCAGCGACGGCCGGGCCACCAGCCTGCTCGCCGGTGCAGGGCTTTCCACCGAGGCGCAGTCACACCCGATCGGTCGGCTCTCGCCCGGGCAGAAGGCGCGGCTCGGCCTGCTGGCGCTGCGCCTGGCGGAACCGAATTTTTACCTGTTGGACGAGCCCACCAACCACGTCGACATCCCCGGCCAGGAGCAGCTCGAGGCGGAGCTGCTGGCGCAGGGCGCCACCTGCGTCCTGGTCTCGCACGACCGCAGCTTCGTCGAGGCCGTCGGCACGCGCTTCCTCCTGATCGAGCAGGGCCAGGCGCGGGAGGTGGATGGCGCCGGCTAGAGAAAGCCCACGGGATCGACGTCCACCTGCACCCGCACGTCGCGCGGCACCTGCGCCCGGGCCAGCCAGTCTTCCAGGATCGGCTGCACGCGGATTCCCCGCTCGGCCTTGAGCAGCAGGCGGTGCCGGTGGCGCCCGCGCAGCAGGGACAGCGGCGCGGGCGCGGGGCCGAGGACCTGGATCCCCTGGCCCGTGGGCGCGGCGAGGCCCAGGTCGCGCGCGGCGCGCTCGGCCGACCGGGCATCCTCGCTGCTGACGATCAGCGCCGCGAGCCGGCCGAAGGGCGGCCAGTGGCCGGGCGCGCGCTGGGTGGCCTCGGCCTTGAGGAAGCCCGCCATGTCGTCGGCGATCAGCGCCATCATCACCGGATGCTCGGGCGCGAAGGTCTGCAGCAGCACCGTGCCGGGCGTGGAGCCCTCGCGCCCGGCGCGGCCGGCGACCTGGTGCAGCAGCTGCATCGTCCGCTCGCCCGCGCGCAGGTCGCCGCCGGCGAGGCCGAGATCCGCATCCACCACCCCCACGAGCGTCAGATGCGGAAAATGCCAGCCCTTGGCGACGATCTGCGTGCCGATGATGAGGTCCACCTCCCGCTCCTCGATGCGCCGCGCCGCCTCGGCGGCGGCGGCGGGGCCGGGGATGGTGTCGCTGGCCATGATGAGGCGGCGCGCCTCGGGGAAGAGTTCGGAAACCTCCTCCTGGATGCGCTCCACCCCCGGGCCGATGGGCACCAGCGAGTGCTCGGTCCCGCATTCCACGCAGGCGAGCGGCGTGGGCTCGGTGTGGCCGCAATGATGGCATTGCAGCCGGCGCTGCGCCCGATGCTCGACCAGCCAGGCCGTGCAGTTCGGGCATTGCATGCGATGCCCGCAGGTGCGGCAGAGCGTCAGCGGCGCGTAACCGCGGCGGTTGAGGAAGAGCATGGCCTGCTCGCCCCGCGCCAGGGTCTCCGTCACGGCCTGGATCAAGGGCGGTGAGAGGAAGCGCCCCCGCTCCGGCGGATGCTGGCGGAGGTCGACGGCCTCGATCTTCGGCAGGGCGGCGCCGTGGTGGCGGTTCGGCAGGGTGACGTGCGCGTAGCGGCCGTCCTTGGCGTTGGTGACGGTCTCCAGGCTCGGCGTGGCGCTGACCAGCACGCAGGCGGCGGATTCCAGCCGCGCGCGGACCACGGCCATGTCGCGCGCGTGGTAGATGACGCCGTCCTCCTGCTTGAAGGCGGTCTCGTGCTCCTCGTCCACGATGATGAGGCCGAGGTCGGGGAAGGGCAGGAACAATGCCGATCGCGCGCCGACCAGCACCGGCGCGTCGCCCTCGGCCACGGCGCGCCAGGTGACGCGGCGGGTCCGCGACGACAGCTCGGAGTGCCAGAGCGCCGGTGGCGCCCCGAAGCGGCGCTCGAATCGCGAAAGCCATTGGGTGGACAGGGCAATTTCCGGCAGCAGGACCAGCGCCTGCCGCCCCTCCCGCAGGCATTGGGCGACGGCGTCGAGATAGACCTCCGTCTTGCCCGAGCCGGTGACGCCCTCCAGCAGGGTCACGCCGTAGTGCCGCGAGATCACCGCCTCGCGCAGGGCATTGGCGGCGAGCTGCTGCTCGTCCCGCAGGTCCGGTGGCGCGAAATCGGGGATGGGGCGCGGGAAGGCGGCGGCGCGGGGCATCAGCGCCGGCTCGATCAGCCCGACCGAGGCCATGCCGCGCACCACCCCCATCGAGACCCCGGCCGCGCGGGCGATCTCGGTCCCCGGCAGGATGTGGCTTCCCAATATGTCCAGGGCCTTGGCGCGATCCGGCGTGATCCGCCCCTCCGCCCCCTCCACCCGGCGCCAGCCGGAGATGGCGGTCGGCTCCTCCAGCGCCGAGGGCGAGGACATGGCCATCCGCAGCACCGCCCCCGGCGGCGACAGCGTATAGGCCGCGACCCAATCCACCAGCCGCCGCAGGTTCGCATGCATGGCCGGCGCAGGCTTCACCGCGATGACTTCGCGCAACCGCGCTTCGGCAATGGATTCAGGGTTCTCCAGATCGTCCCAGACCACGCCCAGGCTCACCCGCCCGCCGAGCGGCACTTCCACGAAGCTGCCCGGCCCGGCCGCCAGTTCCGGCGGCAGGCGGTAGTCGTAGGCGCCCTCGAGCGGCAGTGGCAGCAGGACACGGATGCGCCGCCCGGCCTTTCGGATTGGTGTCGCCATGGGCTATCCACTTCGCGACGCAGCAGGCGCGGGTCAATCCCGCCCCCCGAATCGCCCTGTTATGAAGGATGATGCCCCCATGAAGTTCTTCGTGGACACCGCCGACGTCGCCGAGCTCCGTTCCCTCGCGGGCACGGGCCTGATGGACGGCGTGACGACCAACCCCAGCCTGATCGCCAAGTCCGGCCGCAAGATGAGCGAGGTGATCGCCGAGATCTGCTCGATCACCGACGGCCCCGTCTCCGCCGAGGTCACCGCTACCGACCACGAGACCATGCTGAAGGAGGGCCGCTACCTCCGCGGCATCGCCAGCAACGTCGCCGTGAAGGTGCCGCTGACCGAGGCCGGCCTGCGCACCTGCAAGGTGCTGAGCGACGAGGGCACGCCCGTCAACGTGACGCTGTGCTTCTCGGCCAACCAGGCGCTGCTGGCGGCCAAGGCCGGCGCGGCCTTCATCTCGCCCTTCGTGGGACGGCTGGACGACATCGGCTACGACGGCCTGGAGCTGATCGCCGACATCGTGCAGATCTACGAGAACTATCAGTTCAAGACCGAGGTGCTGGTCGCTTCCATCCGCCACCCCGTGCACGTGCTGCAGGCCGCCAAGCTCGGCGCGCATGTCGGCACCATGCCGCCGGCGGTGATCAAGGCGCTGATCAAGCATCCGCTGACCGACAAGGGCCTCGAGGCCTTCCTCGCCGACTGGGCCAAGACGGGCCAGAGCATATTGTGACGCCCTCAGACGCCGGGCGGCCGCTCCGCGGCCTTGGCTTCGCCGCGCTGCCAGAGCGCCGGACCGGAAGCTCGGTTGGGCGGCGCCGGCCGCAGTCGCGGCCGGATGCTGCCGACTGGCTGCAAGGATGGGTAACGGCATGAACCCGGCCCGGCGCGACGAGGACGAGGCTGCCGCGGTGGAGGCCTTCCTCCACGCCCATCCCGGCTTCCTCGCCGCGCGGCCGCAGCTCTACGCCGTGCTCACGCCGCCCCGCCGCGTCCATGGCGAGCCGCTGGCCGACCACATGACCGCGATGGTCGAGGCCGGGCGCGAGATGTGGCGTGACGTGCTCGAAGCCGGCCGCACGCGGCGGAACTTTTCCGCGAAAGTCGCCGAGGCCGTGCTGGCACTCATCGCGGCGGCCGATCCCTTCGACTGCGTGCGCGACGAATGGCCCGCGCGGCTCGGCGTGGAATCCTGCCGGCTCATCGCGGCCGTCTCCGGCACCGCCGCGATGGCGCGCGACGTCGTCTCGGCAAGCCCGGCGCTGCATGGCGAGGCCGCGCCGCTGGTGACCCGCGAGGCGCTGCTGCGCGTCGGCGACCACACGCTGGTGCTGGGCGCGCGCGAGGCCGCGGACCTGCCGAACGAGCCGGAAGTCCTGGCCTTCCTCGCGCGGGCCCTGGCCGCCGTCTTGGCACGCCCCCGGCCGTGATGACCGGGATCGAGGCCCGCGAGAAATTCCTGGCCTGGCTCGCGGCCGAGCGGCGGGCGAGCCCGCACACCATCGAGGCCTATGGGCGCGATGTCGGCGACCTGCTGGGCTTCCTGACGATGCATCTGGGCGCTGAGCCGGACCTCGCGGCGCTCGCCGCGCTGCGCCCGGCCGATCTGCGCGGCTTTCTTGCCATGCGCGCCAAGGCGGGCGCGAACAACGCCACGCGCGCGCGCCAGCTCGCGGCCATCCGCAGCTTTCTGCGCTTCCTCGCCCGGCGGCACGGCATCGCGCCGCTCGCCATTGCCGGCATGCGCGGGCCCAAGCGCGTGCAGCCCGTGCCACGCGCGCTGAGCAAGGCCGATGCCCGCGCCGTCGGCGTCGAGATCGGCATGGCGCACCAGTCCGATCGCGCCGAGCGGCCCGAATACCAGTCCGCGCGCGACACGGCGCTCTTCACGCTCCTCTACGGCTGCGGGCTGCGCATCAGCGAGGCGCTGGGCCTCTCCGTCGGCGAGGCGCCGCTGCCGGGCGGCGACGCGGCGCTGCGCATCACCGGCAAGGGCGGCAAGCAGCGCGTGGTGCCCGTGCTGCCGGTGGTGCGGCAGGCCATCGCCGAATGGCTGAGGCATCGCGGCGCGGCCGAGCCGGACGAGCCGCTCTTCCTCGGCGCGCGCGGCAAGCGGCTCGACGCTGCCGTGGCGCAGAAGTCGCTGCGCGACTACCGCCGCCTCGCCGGCCTGCCGGAGCACGCGACGCCGCACGCGCTGCGTCACTCCTTCGCGACGCACCTCCTGGCCGGCGGCGCGGACCTGCGCGCGATCCAGGAGCTGCTGGGGCACGCCAGCCTCTCGACGACGCAGCGCTACACGGCGGTGGACGCGGAAGGGCTGCTGGCCACCTGGCGTCTGGCGCATCCGCGCGCGGATTGACGGAAGCGATCAGGCGTCCTGCGTGAGCGGGCAGGCCGAAGGTCGGGACGCCGATCCAGCCGTGTCAGGTCGCACCGAAGCCGTTGGTGATTTGCCTTAATAGAACTCACGCTGGTATCGGCAATGTTCACAACCTCCCCGAACCCGTCCAACTGTTGACCCTGGAGAAATCTTGTACTCATTGGCCGTTTACCCTCGTGCCCCAATGAAGCCGGGATACCAGCGATCTGATGCTGCCGTCATCCAGATGTGCCAGCGCCGCGGGTAGTATCCGCCGTGGTATCTGTCTGGCCGCGCCGCCAGAGGATGAGGCGGGTGCGGTACCCGAAGCCCGTCGATAATGGCATTCACCAACGTGGCGACGGCCTCAGTGCCAGCGGCATCCTCCTTCGTCAGCATCGCCCTCGCCCTCAACAACTGCGCACTTGTCCTCATCGGGTTCGTGCCCTCACCTACGCCTCGCGGCAGTCGAGGAGTAGATGGCGAAGGGGTTGATGCCGGCGCCTGACAGTTTTAATTGAACTTCATAATATTATTATATATGTTTGTGACATGGCCAAGCATCACGCCGATAGATTATCGTGCGTGTCTTGATTGTTGATTTAGGGGTACTAACATTTTGATGCCGAGAAATCGTATCGCAACCTTCATCGCTCAGGACAGAGGATTTTTGCGCCAATATCTTTCGGGAGGCACATATGGATTGGACTAGCATTGATAAAATCCTAACCGCGATTATTGCAAGTGCAGGAATCGGTGCGTTCATCGATTTTTACATCGGAAAAAGTGGACAGAAAGCGGTCAAGTCTAAATTGGAATCATGGTGGATAGCATTAAGTTATGTAAAAATGACAACATTTGGTCGCGAAGAAGCTATTTTTGCAGGAAATATTTTGCGTAATTTATTTGGAAATACAATTCTGGGAGCAAAAAGATTAACTGTTATTTTTGGAATATTTTCTTTAATTTCCATATATTTAATAATAATTGGATCTCAATGGATAAATAATTATGCAATAGAAGACGAACAATGGGATCCATTGATTGGCAGTAGAATCATATATTTTGGCACTCTTCCAATATTATTGGCATTTTCCATATCTATTTCAATAACAATTTGGATTTGCGATTATACTAGTGGATATATTACGGGAAATTTTCTTATAAATTTTTGTTATATAATTTTATTTCTCATTTTTCAATATGTGTTAATTGTGTATATTACACCATTCATAACATTATTAATTTTGAATGTGTCAAGAATGATTTATGTTACTATAATATCTAGAAATTTTAGCTCATATTCCGAACTTCTAAGTAAATCTTTAAGGGATTTCGGCTTTGAAATAGGGATTCTTAAATTTTCAAATACGATTGATACCCTTTTATATCGCACAGATTCTGAAAGATTGTTTAATTTATATTTTGGAAATTGGTATGTAAATGCAATTTATATTATTTTGGAGAAAATTCCGAACATAGTTCGTGTATTTATATTGATTATTTTCCTATTATCCTATGTTTTTTTGCCAGTATATACTATATTGCTAAATATTTGGGCTCGCATTATAGAAAGTGATAAGCCTATATTTACTATTACCTTTGGAGGGCTCGCGGCATTTGCTAAATTTACTCAATATTTGGTCGCATAGGTTTAATTTCTACTTCTAACTAACAGTCCGACACTTAGTTCCTACGATGGCGCGGGTGCGGCCGGAGCGATCCTCAAGGGTCCCCACACGTAGGCAAAATGCCCACCCACGTATCGCAGGTGCTTCCGGGACGCCTCAGCGGTGAGCCTCATCGGCGCCAAATCGGACTGTCAGACCCCCGACAGCTCGCCGATCATCCGCCCCAGCGCCACCAGGTCGTCCTTCCCGGCGCCCTGGTTGCAGACCAGCTCCAGCATTGGCGCGGCCATCGCCGTCGCCGGGCCGAACACGCCGTGGTCGCGGATCGCCTGGGCGGCGAGGCGGATGTCCTTGCGCATCAGTTCCGCGCGGAAGCCGGGGGTGAACTTCCCTTCCAGCAGGCGCTTGGCGTGGTTGCGCAGCACGAAGCTGTCGGCCGAGCCGCCGGTGAGCGCGCCGCGCATCGCCTCGGGATCCAGCCCCGCCTTCTTCCCCAGCGCGATCGCCTCGCTCACCGCCAGCAGCGTCGCGCAGATGATGAGCTGGTTGGCCGACTTGCAGACCTGCCCCGAGCCCGCCGGCCCGAGATGCGTCACGGTGCGTCCCACCGCGCCGAAGAAGGCGGCCGCTGCCTCGAAGGCCCCGCGGTCGCCGCCGACCATGCAGGTCAGGATGCCGTCGATCGCGCCCTGCGGGCCGCCGGAAACCGGGCTGTCAAGCAGCAGCGCGCCGCGCTCCTGCAGCAGCCGCGCGGCGAAATCGGCCGTCGCTTTGGCAGAGATGGTGGAGAAGTCGATGACAACGGCGCCCTTCGCCACGCCCTCGGCGATGCCGCCCGGGCCGAAGATCGCGGCCTCGACATCGGGCGTGTCGGGCACGCAGAGGCCGATGATGGCGCTGCCCTTCGCGGCCTCGGCGCCGGTCTCGCACCAGGTGGCGCCGGCGGCCTCGAGCGCCGCCGCCTTGCCGCGGCTGCGCGAGTGGATCGCGAGCTCGAAGCCGGCGCGGCGGAGGTTGGCCGCCATGGCCGCACCCATGACGCCGAGGCCGACGAAGGCGACGCGCGCAGGTGGGGTGATCTCGGTCATGACGTGCTCCCTCTGGATTCGGCGGGAGCATAGCCGGAGGGCCGCAGGCGCCTAGAGGCCGGTCCTGGACGCGAGGATTCCATCGGATGGGACGGTCACGGAATCTTTACCGGTTACCGGCCATAAGGGCGGGCGGAGGAGCAGTTTCGCACGCGGAATTGCCCCGCCAACGTCCGATCAACCAGCAAAAAGCGGATCATGAACATGGCCGAGCCGGGCATCGACGGGTGCGATCGTGAAACGCGCATCCGCTTCCTGCGGATCACCGCGGCGACGGGCGTCGCGCTGCGCGAGTTCTGGCCGTCGGTGGAGGCGGCGCTGCCGCGCGTCCTCGACGGCTTCTACCGGCACCTCGTCCGCGAGCCCCATCTGGCGAGGCTGCTGGGCCAGCAGACGGAGCGCCTCAAGACCGCGCAGGGGACGCATTGGGCGCGGCTCTTCAACGGCCGCTTCGACGAGGCCTATATCCAGGGCGTCCGCGGGATCGGCCTCGTGCACCACAGGATCGGCCTGGAGCCGCGCTGGTACATCGGCGGCTACGCCTTCGTCCTGTCCCAGCTGACCGACCTTGCCGTCGACACCTACCGCTGGCGGGCCCATCGGTTGCGGGAGGTGGTCACGGCGCTGAACACCGCTGTCATGATCGACATGGACTTCGCCATTTCCGTCTACCAGGAGGCGATGCTGGAGGAGCGCGCCCAGCGCCAGCGGACCGTCGAGGGCCTGATCCACGGCTTCGAGCGGGAGGTGACCGTGGCGCTCGACGCGCTGTCCTCCTCGTCGTCCCATCTCGACGCCATGGCGTCCAGCATGGCGGACACGGCGGAGACCACCACGCGGCAGGCCGGCGTCGTCACGGCGGCGTCGAGGGAGGCGTCGGTCAACATGCAGACGGTGGCCGCGGCGACCGAGGAGATGTCCGCGGCGGTGGCGGAGATCGGGCGTCAGGTCGCCCAGTCCAACGGCATCGCCGAGCAGGCCGTGTCGGAGGGGAACGCCACGACGGCCGAGATCCGCAGCCTCGCCGAGATGGCGCGGAAGGTCGACAACGTGGTGAAGATCATCAACGACATCGCCGCGCAGACCAATCTCCTGGCGCTGAACGCCACGATCGAGGCCGCCAGGGCCGGAGACGTCGGCAAGGGCTTCGCGGTCGTCGCCTCCGAGGTGAAGTCCCTGGCCACCGCGACGGCGAAGGCGACCGAGGAGATCGCCGAGCAGATCGGCGCCATGCAGTCGGCGACCCTGAACTCGGTCGGCCGCATCGAGGCGATCGGCGGCACCGTCGCCGAGATGTCGCGGATCACCACGGCCATCGCGGCCGCGATGGAAGAGCAGAGCGCCTCGACCCTGGAGATCGTGCGCAGCGTGCAGCAGGCGGCCCAGGGAACCGAGGAGGTGTCGTCCGGCATCGCCGGCGTGAGCCAGGCCGCGAACGAGACCGGGGAGTCGGCGGCGCAGGTGCAGACGGCGTCGACCGAGGTCGCGCGGCAGGGCGGGAAGCTGAGGACCGACATCGAGCGTTTCCTCGACGGGATTCGCGCCGCTTAGGGGCAGCCTAGCGCGGGCCGCCGTCGTCTTCCGGCGGGGCGTGGCGCTCGATCCAGCCGGAGAGCGCGCGCAGCACCGAATGCGAGAAGAAGACCGAGGCGGCCAGCCCCAGGGCCAGATGGTGGTGCCGCGCGCCCGCCGCCGCGCCGATCGCCGCCACGGCCCAGAAGGTCGCCGCGGTGGAGAGGCCGCGCACGCCGGTCTCGCGGTGCAGGATCACGCCGGCGCCGAGGAAGCCCACGCCCGTGACCAGCGCGCCCAGCCCCGCCGAGAGGTTGTTGCCGCCCACCTCGATCATCAGCCGCATGTAGCCGGCCGAGGCGGCCGCCACGATCGCGCAGGAGCGCAGCCCGCCCGGATGCCGCCGCCATTCCCGCTCGGCGCCGATGACCGCGCCCAGGACGAAGGCGATCAGGATGTCGAGGATTTCCTGGAGCATGGGTTCCATGGCGCGGGACGCAGCTTGGCAGAGCTTGGCGCGCGGCGCCACGCGGCCTTGATGCGGGCAAGGGTTGGTTAACCTTTCGGGCGGAGGATCGGGCCCGGAAGAGAGTCCCATGCCGCAATATCAGCGCCTGAGCCTGTCGATGATCCTGCTGGGAGCGATCCTGACGGCGGCGGCGATGTTCGTGGCGGCGTCGCTGGGCGCGCCCTTCTGGCACGGGCTCGCGGTGCTGCCGATGGCCGGATTCGCCTGGTGGCAGGCCGGGCTCTGGCAGGAGCTGCGGCTGCGCCGCGCGGTGATGGAGGCGACCCCCTACCGCACCGCGATCTACGGGCGGGACCAGCGGCTGGTCTGGCACAATGGGCGGGCCGGGCGCGTGCTGTCCGAGGCGCTGGCGTCGCTGCCGCCGCGGCCGTGGCTGGATCAGGTCCTGAAGGCCGCGCTCTGGCACCTTCCGCCGGCGGAGCGGGAGGCGGAGATCACGCGGCGGCTCGCCCTGCACGAGGACGCCGACGGCGAGGCGGCCGAGCTGCGGGACGCGGCGGGGGGCTGGACGCGCCAGCACAAGCGGCGGCTGCCCGGCGGCCAGGTGGCCAGCTTCACCCTCGACATCTCGCAGGTGAAGCAGGGCGAGGCGGCGCTGGCGGAATCCGAGGCGCGGCTGCGCTCGCTGCTGGAGGTGGCGCCGGTCGGCATCTGGCAGCTCGACGCCGAGGGGCGCACGGTCTTCGCCAATGGCCATCTCGCGCACCTCTTCGGCGGCGTGGCGCCGCCCTCCCTCTCCGCCTCGGGCCTCACCCTGGCGACGGCGGGCGATGCCGAGGGACCTTTCGGCTTCCCGAGCTCCGGCGAAAGAGAGGCGGTGCTGACCCTGCCCGGCCGGCCGACGCTGCAGCTGCTGGTCGCGGCCTCGCCCTGGATCCGCTCGCAGGACGGCGCCCAGGGCTGCGTGCTCTCGCTGCTCGACATGACGCCGCTGAAGGCCGCGCAGGAGCGGATGGAGCACCTGGCCGAACACGACCCGCTCACCGGCCTCGCCAACCGCGCGAGCTTCCATGCCGGGCTGGAGGCGCTGGTGCTGGGCCCGAAGGGCGGCATCCTGATGCTCATCGACCTGGACCACTTCAAATCGGCCAACGACCGCTACGGCCATGGCGTCGGCGACGCGCTGCTGGTCGAGGCGGCGCGGCGGCTGCGCGAGGTGGTGCGGCCCTCCGACATCGTGAGCCGCCTGGGCGGCGACGAATTCGCCATTCTCGCCTTCGGCGCGCTGCCGGAGGCGGCGGCGGAGCTTGCCGGCCGCGTCCGCCAGGCGCTGCGCCCGCGGCTGGTGATCGAGGGCGCCGAACTGCCGGTGACCGCCAGCATCGGCATCGCCTGCGCGCCGGAGCACGGCAGCGCGGCCGAGGCGCTGCTGCGCGCCGCCGACCTCGCGCTCTACGAGGCCAAGGCGCAGGGCCGCAACACGGTCTTCCTCTTCGAGCCGGGCTTGCGTGAGCGGAGTGAACAGCGCGCCGAGCTGCGCGAGGCCTTCGCCGAGGCGCTGGAGGCCGGCGAGCTGGAGCTGCACCTGCAGCCGCAGCAGGACACCGAGCGTCAGGAGATGGTCGGCGCGGAGGCCCTGATCCGCTGGAACAGCCGCCGCCTGGGCCGCTGGATCAGCCCGGACGAGCTGATTCCCGCTGCGAACGAGGCCGGGCTGATGCCCGCGCTGGACCGCTTCGTGCTGCGCGAGGCGGTCCGGATGATCGCCGGCTGGGGCGACCGGCCCGACGCGCCGCGCGTGCTGGGCATCAACATCTCCGTGACCACGCTGCACGAGCCCGCCTTCGCGGAGGAGGTGGCCGAGGCGCTGGCGCTCGCCGGCGTGGCGCCGCACCGGCTGGAGATCGAGATTCCCGAGGACCTCGCCATCCGCGACCTGCCGGGCGTCGCGCGCACCCTGGCGGCGCTGCGCGTGGTGGGCGTGCCGCTGGCGCTCGACGATTTCGGCGGTGGGCATTCCGGCCTGCCGCATGTGGTGCGCCTGCCGGTGCAGCGGCTGAAGCTGGACCGCTCGATCGTCGCGGGCCTGCCGGACGACCCGAAATCCTATGCCGTGCTGCGCGCGACGGTGGCGCTGGCGCGCAGCATGGGGATCGAGGTGATCGGCGAGGGGGTGGAGACGCAGGGCCAGGCCTTCGCGCTGCGCCGCGCGGGCTGCAACATCATCCAGGGCTACCTGGTGGCGAAGCCCATGCCGGTGGAGGAGCTGGTGCCGCCCCTGCCGGATTACGGCGCGGAAAGGCTGCGCGCGAGTGCCTGAAACTTAATCCTTCGGGCCGGGCTCCAGCTTCGCCTTGTCGAGCAGGGCGCGGCGCTGCGATTCCTCGGCCTCGTCCCGCTGCTTCTGCGTCCTGGTGCGGCCGAAGGCGGCGCGGTTGGCGGCGGCCTGCGCGGCCTCCTCCTCCTTCGCCTTCGCACGGCGCCACTTTCGCAGGTTCACGACATCGCCCATGCTCCCAATCAACCACCCTGGGAGGCTGAAGCCAATGGACACCACGATCATCGCCGCCGACGGACATCGGTTCTCGGCCTATCATGCCGGGTCGGTGGATGCAGACCGTTCCCTGGTCATCGTCCAGGAGATCTTCGGCGTGAACCACCACATGCGCCACGTCGCCGACGCCTTCGCGCGGGAGGGCTACTATGTGGTCGTGCCGGCGCTGTTCGACCGGGCGGAGCGCGACGTCGAGCTCGGCTACACCCCCGACGACATCGACCGCGGCCTCAAGCTGCGCAGCCAGATCACCGGGGACAAGGTGCTGCTCGACATCCTGGCGGCGGCCGGCCAGCTGCCCGCGGACGTGCCGCGGGGCATCATCGGCTATTGCTGGGGCGGCACGGTCGCCTGGCAGGGTGCCACGCAGAGCACCGCCTTCCAGGCCGCGGTGGGCTGGTACGGCGGCGGCATCGCGGCCGCGAAGTCCGAGGTGCCGCGCTGCCCGACGCAGCTGCATTTCGGCGAGAAGGACGGCTCCATCCCGCTGTCGGATGTCGAGGCCATCAAGGCCGCGCGGCCGGAGGTGGAGGTCTTCGTCTATCCGGGCGCCGGCCATGGCTTCGGCTGCGAGGAGCGCGGCAGCTACGTGCCGACGGACGCCGCGCTCGCGCAGAAGCGCACGCTGGAGTTCTTCGCGAAGCACCTCTGACGAGGATGCTGCGGCTCGCCCCCTGGCTGGTCCTGGCGGGCGGAGCCGTGGTGATGTTCCTCGGCTTCGCCATGGACCCGCTCTGGCCGGCGCAGGATGCGACGCCGGAGATGCGGGGACGATATGCCGAGGAGATCCTGGCTGCCGACTTCGTCTACGGGCTCGGCAGCGCCATCCTGGCTCTCGGCGTGGTGTGGCTCGGCCTAGGCTGGGCCTGGCGCCGAGCCCGGCGGTAGGCCGCCTCAGTCGTCCGGTGTCTCCACCTTCACCCGCGCCAGCTTCGCCTCGACCACCGCCGCGAGCACGCCGGCGCCGTAGGGGATCGCCGCGTCGTTGAAGTCGAAGCTCGGATTGTGCACCTCGGCCGTGTCGCCGTTGCCGGTGACGATATAGGCGCCCGGGCACTTCTCCAGCATGTACGCGAAATCCTCGCCGCCCATCACGGCGGGGAATTCGCGCTTCACGCCGGCCTCGCCGACCAGCTCGGCGGCGGCATCGCCGAGCGAGGCGGCCTCCATCGCGTCGTTCACCAGCGACGTGGTGATCACGCGGAAGTCGAGCACCGCCGTGCCGCCGAGGCCGGCCGCGACGCCCTCGCTGATCGCCCGCATCCGGTCCTCGACGAGCTTCATGATCTCGTTGCTGAAGGCGCGGACCGTGCCGCCGAGGCGGACCTCGTTCGGGATCACGTTGTAGGCGTTGCCCGCATCGAAGCGCGTGATGCTGAGCACGGCGCGCTCGGCCGCCGGCACGTTGCGCGCCACGACGGATTGCAGCGCCTGCACGACGGCCGCGCCCATCACCACGGGGTCGAAGGTCGTCTCGGGCCGCGCGCCGTGGCCGCCCTTGCCGGTGATGAAGATGTCGTAGAAGGCCACGCCCGCCATCATCGGCCCGGGCCGCAGCCCGTACTCGCCGACCGGCAGGCCGGGACGGTTGTGCAGGCCGAAGACGGCGTCGCAGGGGAAGCGCTCGAAGAGCCCGTCCTCCAGCATGGCCAGCGCGCCGCCCGCGCCCTCCTCGCCCGGCTGGAAGATCAGGTGGACGGTGCCGTCGAAGTTCCTCGTCTCGGCGAGGTACTTCGCCGCCGCGAGCAGCATGGTCGTGTGCCCGTCATGGCCGCAGGCGTGCATCTTGCCGGGGGTGGTGCTGGCATGGCCGAAGGCATTGGCCTCGGTCATGGCGAGCGCGTCCATGTCGGCGCGCAGGCCGATGCGGCCCTGGCCGTTGCCGTTGCGGATCACGCCGACCACGCCCGTCTTGCCCACGCCGCTGTGCACCTCGATGCCCATCTCGGCGAGCTTCTGCGCGACGAGCGCCGCGGTCCGGTGCTCCTCGAGGCCGAGCTCGGGATGGGCGTGGATGTCGCGGCGGATGGCGGTGAACTCGGCCTGCCACTGGCCGATCGTCTCGACGGGGTTGGTCACGTGGGTCCTCGATGCGGTGGTCGGCCAGTTTCGCGCCGACGGGGGCGGGGCGCAACGCCGGCGGGCTCAGTCGAAGGCGCCGAGGAACCCCAGCGCCAGGACGGCCAGGATGAGGGCGGTGCCGAAGACGATGATCACGAGGTCGAAGCCGGACATGCGCCAGTTGCCCCTGGACGCCCATCGGGGCGCCCATCGGGGCGCATAGGCGTATTCGGGGTTGGCGCCCTTCCGGCGCTCGGCCAGGTCGCGGAAGCGGCCATTCTCCGCGCGGCTGCGCGCATCGCCGAGATCCTCCGCCATGGCCGCCCTCCTGGCCGACTGGCCCCAGGATACCGTGTTGCCAAGACCATGTCGGCTGAATTCCAGGACAGGTCAGGGCGGCGGCGCGACCACCTGCTCGATGGCGCCGAAGAGGCTCTGGCCGGCGCCATCCAGCATCTCGATCCGGATGGTGTCGCCGTGCCGCATGAAGGGCGTCACCGGCGCACCCGTCTCGATGGTCTCGTACATGCGCAGCTCGGCGATGCAGGCATAGCCGACGCCGCCGTTCGCGACCGTCGAGCCGTGCAGCGAGCCCTGCTTGTTGGAGACGGTGCCCGAGCCGACGATGGTCCCCGCGCCCAGCGCCCGTGTCCTCGCCGCATGGGCAATGAGGGTGGGAAAGTCGAAGGTCATGTCGGTGCCGGCATCGGGCCGGCCGAAGGGCGCGCCGTTCAGGGTGCAGCGGAGGGCGCCGGAGAGCCGCGCGCCGTCCCAGGCGGCGCCGAGCTCATCGGGCGTGACGCAGACGGGCGAGAAGGCTGAGGCCGGCTTGCCGTGGAAGAACCCGAAGCCCTTGGCCAGCTCGCCGGGGATGAGGTTGCGCAGCGAGACGTCGTTGGTGAGCATCAGCAGGCGGATGGCCGCCGCCGCCCGCTCGCGGGATGCGCCATAGGGCACGTCGCCGGTGATGACGCAGATCTCGCCCTCGAAGTCGCAGCCCCAGGCCTCGTCGCCGAGCGGGATCGGGTCGCGCGGGCCGAGAAAGCCGTCGCTGCCGCCCTGGTACATCAGCGGGTCGGTCCAGAAGCTGGGCGGCATCTCCACGCCGCGGGCGCGGCGGACCAGCTCGACATGGTTCACATAGGCGGAGCCGTCGGCCCATTGGTAGGCGCGGGGCAGGGGGCTCGCGCATTCCGCGGGGTCGAAGGGCGCGGCGCCGAAGGCGGAGCCGGCGTCCAGCGCCTCCCATTCGGCGCGGAGCGTGGGGAGCAGCCAGTCCCAGCCGTCGAGCGCGGCCTGCAGGGTCTTCGCAGCGGTGGCGGGAAGGCAGCGCGTGAGATCGCGCGAGACGAGGAGCAGGCGCCCGTCGCGCCCGTCCTTCAGCGAGGCGAGCTTCATTCGGCGGCCTTCGCCTCGGGCTTCACGCGCCAGGAATAGGCGTAGTCCTCCCACTCCACGCGCCGGGCGCCATCGCCCATCTCCAGCGCATCGCGGCTGTCGAGCATGACGGCGTATTCGTCGGTCGCGGGCTTCTTTGGCGTGAAGGCGTTGCCGAGCGCCTTGGGATGCGGGCCGTGGGTGAAGCCGCAGGGGTGCAGCGTCATCATGCCGGCGTGGATGTTGTCGCGGCTGAAGAAGTCGCCGGCGTGGTAGAAGAGCACCTCGTCGTAGTCGTCGTTGTTGTGGAAGAAGGGCACCTTCAGCGCGCCCGGATCGGTCTCGAAGGGCCGCGGGGCGAAGGTGCAGACCACGAAGCGCTCGGCCACGAAGGTCGTGTGCGCGCTGGGCGGCAGGTGATAGCGATGGCTCATCACCGGGCGGATGTCCTCGACGTTGAGGCGCACCGGCGCGAGGTCGCCGTGCCAGCCCACGGCGTCCAGCGGGTTGAACGGATAGGTCACTGTGGAGAGCGCGTCGCGGCGCTTGATGCGCACCAGCGTCTCGCGCTCGTGCTGCTGCGCGCGGAAGGCGTCGTCGATGGCGGGCGTCTCCAGCACCGCCGGGTCGAACTGCGCATGCTTGCCGAGGATGCCGCGGTCCGGAAGCTGGTAGCTGCTGCCCGTGGCCTCGATCAGCAGCGCCGCGACGGGCTCGTCGCATTCGATGCGCCACATGGTGCTGCGCGGCAGCAGGATGTAGTCGCCGGCGCGGAAAGGCAGGTGGCCGTAGTCGCAGAAGAGGCGGCCGGCGCCGGTGTGGATGAAGATCAGCTCGTCGCCGTCGGCGTTGCGGGCGAGGTGGTCCATGGCCCGCGGCGCGCGCCAGAAGCGCAGGCGGCAATGGGCGTTGTGCAGGATGTCGGCGGCGTCCCAAGGGCTCGCCTGCTCTTCGTTGATCCGGGCGAGGTCGAAGGCGCGGGGGCGGAGCGGGCCCTCCCAATGCGTCCAGCCCGTGGGCGGATGGGCGTGGTGCATGTGGGTGGCGGGGCCGAAGAAGCCCTCCTTGCCGAGCTCGCGCTCGAAGGTGCCCTGCGGCAGGTCCGCATGCGCCTGGCGCGAGGTGATGCCTGCGCTGCGCGGAAAGGCGATGTACTGCTTGGCCATGGGGATTCCTCCACCTTGCGGTGCGGGGCAAAAATAGTTTCATATGAAACCGATGTCAAAGCCCGGCTTCCTGCTGGAGGATTTTCTGCCGTACCGGCTCTCGGTGGCGGCGAACCGTGTCTCGCGGCTCTTCGCGGACCGGTATGGCGCGGAATTCGGGCTCTCCATCCCGGAATGGCGCGTGATGGCGGTGCTGGGACGCTTCGGCCGATTGCCGGCGCGCGAGATCGCGGCGCGGACGGCGATGGACAAGGTGAAGGTCAGCCGCGCGGTGGCGCTGCTCATGGCGCGCAGGCTGGTATTGCGGCGCACGGACCGTGCCGACGCCCGGCTGCAATGGCTGGAGCTCTCGGCGGCCGGCGCCCGCATGCATGCGGCGATCGTGCCGATGGCGCGCGCGCTGGAGGAGGAGCTGCTGGTCGGCCTGGGCGCGGAGGAGGTGGCGGTGTTGCGGCGCATGCTGGCCACGATCGGCGACCGCCTGGCGGGAGAAGGCCCGGACTAGGGAGCAATCCGCAGCCGTCGCACCATCATCGCATCGTCGTGATACCGCCCGTCGATCTTCAGCGCCCGCGGCTCGATCGCGAAGCGCGTGAAGCCGAGGCGGGTGTAGAGCCGGATGGCGGCCTCGTTGGTCGTCATCACCGAAAGGCGCACCTCCTCGACCTGCGGCGGCGCCCCGGCCAGCACGGCCTCGACCAGCGCGGCGGCGAGGCCGGTGCCGCGGGCGGCGGGACGGACGAACATGCCCCAAAGGGTCGCCTTGTGGCGCTGCTTGGCGGCCTCGGTGGTGGCGAGGCCGGCCGTGCCGGCGAGCGTGCCGTCGGGCAGGAAGCCGCCCAGGACGAGGTTGGCGTCGAGGCGGTCGGCGAACCAGGCGGCGGGCTGTGCGGCCTCGTCCTCCCAGGCGGCGCCGAAGGAGGCGGGATGGGTGCGCAGGGCCTCCAGGCGCAGGTCGCGATGAAAGGGGGCGTCGGCGCCGGTGAGGCGGCGGAGGGAGAAGGGCACGGTCACGGGAGCGGAGGGTAGAGGGGGCGTCGCGGCCCGGCCATCCACGCATCGGATCGCCGCCACACCTAAAGGCGCCAGACCTAAAGGCGCCAGACCGGCGCCCGCTTCAGGTCAGCCGGAAGCGCGCCGAGGCCAGCGCGTCGGCGGCCAGGGCCTGCCGCACCTCCGCGCCCATGCACCCGTCGTCGAGCACCAGCACCCGGTCGAACCACGGGACCGTCCCGCGCACCCGGGCCTGGAACAGCCGGTCCAGCGCCTGGGCCGCCTCGCCGCGCCCCTGGCAGCAGGCGCAGGCCACCGCATGCGGCGAGGCGCCGGCGGCGAAGCGCTCCGAGGCCACGCCATATGCCTCCCCCTCCGGGCTGCCCAGCACGGCGGCGGGCTTGCCGGCGGCGAGCGCATCGGCCAGGGCGCCCGCATCGGGCACCAGCGAAACCGGGATTCTTGCGTCGAGGGACCACGTCATAGTCTGGACATAAGGATATCTTTATGCCATTTAAAGCCCATGGACGACCTCCTCTCCCAACTCCGCGCCGCGGCCGAGCCCACAAGGCTCCGGCTGCTGGCGCTCTGCGCGCGCGGGGCCTTCTGCGTGACGGAGCTTTGCGCGGTGCTGGGCCAGTCGCAACCGCGCCTCTCGCGGCACCTCAAGCTGCTGACCGAGGCGGGGCTGCTGGAGCGGATACCTGAGGGTCCCAACGCCTATTTTCAGGTCCCGGCCTCGGCCGACCTCGTGCGCGTGGTGCTGGCGCGGCTGCCGGAGGAGGAGCCGGTCCTTCAGTCCGACCGCCGCCAGGCCGCCCGCATCGCCGCCGAGCGTGCCCGCGCCGCCTCCGAGACGTTTCGGCGCGACGGCATGGACTGGGACGAGCTGCGCGCCCTGGACCTCGACGCCAGTGCCATCGAGGCGGCGCTTCTGGCTGCCCTGCCGGAGCGGATCGATACCCTGCTCGACATCGGCACAGGCACCGGCGCCCTGCTGGAGCTGCTGGCCGACCGCACGCAGCGCGCCCTCGGCGTGGATGCCAGCCGCGAGATGCTGGCCCTTGCGCGGGCCCGGCTCTCCGAGCGCGGCCTCGCCGACCGCTGCACCGTGCGCCAGGCCGACATGTACCGGCTCCCGCTGGCCGACCGCTCCTTCGACGCGGTGACGCTCCAGATGGTGCTGCACTATGCCGAGGAGCCCGCCGCCGCCCTGGCCGAGGCTGCCCGGGTGCTGCGCCCGGGCGGGGTCCTGCTGGTGGCCGACCTCGCGCCGCATGGCGAGGCCTCCGTGCTCACCCGTTTCGCCCATCGCTGGCCCGGCTTCGACGATGCCGCGCTGGCCGGATGGCTCGGCGAGGCCGGCTGCGCCATCGCCTCGACGGCCGAGATCGGCGGACCCATGAAGGTCCGCATCTGGCGCGCGGAAAAGCTTCCCGTGCACGCCCTCGCTGCAACGGCTTCCCGATGACGGGAAGCCGTTGCGGCCGCATTGTCCGAGCATCTTCACCCGCATGGCCGAAGTGGGCCATGCGGGATCTGCTCTAACGCCTGAGACAGAAGAGCACCCCCATGTCCTCACGTCCGCATCTCCTCGACGCCTTGCGCGACCGCGTGCTGCTTTGTGACGGCGGCATGGGCAGCCGCGTGCAGGCGCTGACGCTCGATATCATCGAGGACTTCTGGGACAAGGAGAACTGCACCGAGGTGCTGAGCCTCTCCCGGCCGGAGCTGATCCGCGAGATCCATCGCGGCTACTACGAGGCCGGCGCGGACATGGTGCTGACCAACACCTTCGGCGGCAGCCCGATCACGCTGGAGGAATTCGAGCTCGGCAGCCGCGCCTTCGAGATCAACAAGCTCGGCGTGGAGCTGGCGCGCGAGGCGGCGGAGAGCTTCGCGGACGGCCGCCACCGCTGGGTGATCGGCGATATCGGCCCGGGCACCAAGCTGCCCAGCCTCGGCCACATCACCTATGACGCGCTGGAGGCCGGCCTGACCGAGCAGTGCCTCGGCCTCATCGCCGGCGGCGCCGACGCGCTGCTGACCGAGACCAACCAGGACACGCTCTTCATCAAGGCGGCCGTGAACGCCGCCAAGATCGCCAAGGCGAAGACGAACAGCGACATCCCCATCTTCGTGCAGGTGACGGTGGAGACCACGGGCACGCTGCTCGTCGGCCCCGACATCGCCGCCGCCGCCGCCGTGATCCACTCGCTCGACGTGCCGCTGGTCGGCCTCAACTGCGCGACGGGCCCGCAGGAGATGGCGGAGCATGTCCGCTGGCTCAGCCAGAACTGGCCCGGCCTGCTCAGCGTGCAGCCCAATGCCGGCCTGCCCGAGCTCGTGGACGGCAAGACGCACTACCCGCTGGGCGCCGAGGAGATGGCGACCTGGATGGAGCGCTTCGTGATCGAGGACGGGTTCAACCTGATCGGCGGCTGCTGCGGCACCTCCATCCCGCATATCGCGGGGCTGGACGCCATGCTGCGCAAGCTGGGCGGCGCGAGCCATCGGCCGGCGCCGGTGAAGCGCAAGTACCATTGGGTGCCGAGCGTGGCGTCGCTCTATTCCGCGACGTCGCTGCGGCAGGAGAATTCCTACTTCTCCATCGGCGAGCGCTGCAACGCGAACGGCTCCAAGGCCTGGCGCGTGGCGCAGGAAGCGAACGACTGGGACAGCTGCCTCGCCATCGGTCGCGAGCAGGTGGCCGAGGGCTCCAACAGCCTCGACATCTGCACCGCCTTCGTCGGCCGCAACGAGCTCTTCGAGATGAGCGAGGTGATGACGCGCTTCACCTCCAGCGTGAACAGCCCGCTCGTCATCGACAGCACCGAGACCCCGATCATCGAGGCCGCGCTGAAGCTGCATGGCGGCAAGCCCGTCATCAACTCGATCAACTTCGAGGAGGGCGAGGGCGCGGCGCATGACCGCATGAAGCTCGCCAGGAAGTTCGGCGCCGCCGTCATCGCCCTGACCATCGACGAGGTGGGCATGGCGAAGACCGCCGAGGACAAGCTGCGCATCGCCGAGCGTCTCGTGGACTTCGCCTGCAACAAGTACGGCCTGCCGCAATCCGATCTGATGATCGATCCGCTGACCTTCACCATCGCCACCGGCAACGAGGACGACCGCAAGCTCGGCGTCTGGACGCTCGACGGCATCCGGATGATCCGCGAGAAGTTCCCGGACATCCAGATCATGCTGGGCCTGTCCAACATCTCCTTCGGCCTCAACCCGGCCGCGCGGCACGTGCTGAATTCCGTCTTCCTGGATCATGCCGTGAAGGCGGGGATGACGGGCGCCATCGTGCACGTCTCCAAGATCAAGCCGCTGCACTCCATCCCGCCGGAGGAGGTGAAGGTCATGGAGGACCTGATCTACGACCGCCGGACGGAAGGCTACGATCCGCTCCAGAAGCTGCTGGAGATGTTCTCGGGCCGGAAGGCCGCGGACAACGTCGCCAAGGTCAAGGCGGACACCGTCCAGGGCCGCCTGAAGGACCGCATCGTCGACGGCGACCGCAAGGGCCTCGACGACGAGCTGGCCGCCGCGATGGCCGAGGGCATGGAGCCGCTCGCGATCATCAACGACGTGCTGCTGGACGGCATGAAGGTGGTGGGCGAGCTCTTCGGCGCCGGCAAGATGCAGCTGCCCTTCGTGCTGCAGTCCGCCGAGACGATGAAGGCCGCCGTGGCCTATCTCGAGCCGCACATGGTCCGCGTCGAGGGGCAGGAGAAGGGCATCATCGTGCTCGGCACCGTGCGCGGCGACGTGCACGACATCGGCAAGAACCTGGTCGACATCATCCTCACCAACAACGGCTACAAGGTCGTGAACCTCGGCATCAAGGTGCCGCTGAACCAGATCGTCGACGCCGCGCGCGAGCACAAGGCCAATGCGATCGGCATGTCCGGCCTGCTGGTGAAGTCCACCGTGGTCATGCGCGAGAACCTGGAGGAGATGAGCCGCCAGGGCATCGACATCCCGGTGCTGCTCGGCGGCGCGGCACTGACTCGCAACTACGTCGAGGACGATTGCGTGAAGGCCTATGCCTCCGGCCGCGTGGTCTACGCCCGCGACGCCTTCGACGGCCTGCACCTGATGGACAAGGTGATGGGCAACGACTTCGAGGGGTACCTCGGCGCCATCCAGTCCAAGCGCGCGGGAAAATCGAAGAACGAGAAGCGGGTGCTCGGCCAGGCCGATCCGCGCGGCTTCGCGCCGGTGGACGTGGCCTATGCGCAGGCGCGCCGCCGCAAGCAGACGGCCGGGCTGCCCGTACCGGTGCCGCCCTTCTGGGGCGCCAAGGTCATCGAGACCGATCCGAAGGCGCTGGTGCCCTTCGTCAACGAGCGCAGCCTCTACCAGTTCCAATGGGGATTTCGTAAGGCCGGCCGCTCGCTGGAGGATTTCCTCGGCTGGGCCAAGCAGGAACTGCGTCCCGTCCTGAAGCGCATGCTGGCCATCGCGGACGAGCAAAAAATCCTCAAGCCGCAGGCCTCCTACGGCTACTGGAAATGCGCGGGGCAGGGCAACGACCTGATCCTCTTCGAGCCCGACGGCACGACCGAGGTCGCGCGCTTCAACCTGCCGCGCCAGCCCAAGGAGGACGGCGAGTGCATCGCCGACTTCGTGCGCGACATCGACGATGCCGAGCGCGACGTGATCGGCCTGCAGGTCGTCACCATGGGCCAGAAGACCAGCGACGTGGCGCGCGAGTGGTTCGAGGAGAACCGCTACCAGGACTACCTCTACCTGCACGGCCTCGGCGTGGAGATGGCGGAGGCCCTGGCGGAGGTCACGCACAAGCGCATCCGCGCCGAGCTCGGCTTCGCCGCCGAGGACGAGCGCGACATCGAGAAGATGCTCAGCCAGGGCTATCGCGGCGGCCGCTACAGCTTCGGCTACCCCGCCTGCCCGAAGCTGGAGGACCAGGCGCCGCTGCTGAAGCTGCTGGATGCGGCGCGGATCGGTGTGGATATCTCCGACGAATGGCAGCTTCATCCCGAGCAGAGCACCAGTGCCATCGTGCTGCATCACCCGCGCGCCAAGTACTTCTCGGTCTGACATGCGTCTCGCCGCGCTCTGCTGCGTCGCCCTGCTGACGGGCTGCGCCGGAGGCGCGGCGCGCGACGACGCGGAGATCGCGGACAATTTCTGCGCGACGCGCATCGAGCGCGCCATGCGGCCATTGCCGCAGCCCGCGCCGGGCCAGCCCGATAGGCTGATGGCGGCCGGCATCTCCGCGGAATCCGTGGACACGGCGGAGGCGATCGGCGCGCTTGACGTGCTGGACCAGCTGATCGCTTCCGAGCGGCGGCCGGAAGACGGTCTGCAGCTGGTGCTGGCGCGGCAGATGGTGACCCAGCGCGTGCTGCTCGGCACGCTCGACGTGCAGACCTCGCTGGCCACCCTCGACTGCGAGGAGGAGCGCGGCGACCGCCTGCGGGGCCAGCTCCAGCGGGTGGAGGACCGGCGCACCCGCAACATCAACGTAGCCAGCCTGCTGATCGGCGCCGTGACGGCGGCGATGACGGGCGGGCTCTCCCTGGGCGGCTCGTCGAACGCGGGCGACATCGTCGGCATCATCGGCGGCACCGCGGGGGCGGCGACCGGCGCCATGCTGCTCTTCCCCTCGAGCTCGGGCACGCTGCGCAGCGGGACGAACATCCTGAACGAGATCCGCCGGCAGCCGGAGCGGTCCGAGCAGTTCCCGGCCTCGGTCTGGCGCTACCTGACGCGGCACGACGCGCCCGGCGTGCCGAGCATCGCCGACGAGATCGTGGAGGAGTGGCGGCGCACCGGGCTGATGACGGAGGACGACGCGGAGTCGGACCCCGTCTTCGCCTTCGACGCACGCCTCGGCGTCGGCGGCGTGGAGCGGCGCGACGCCATGCTCCACCTGCTGCAGGCGCGGGTCACGCTGATGACCCGCGACCTCCGCCTCCTGCTGGAGGAGATCGTCGCGCGGCCGGTGCCGCAGCTTCAGTCGAGACGCGTGAGGGCGCCGTAGGCTTCGGGGATGCTGCCGATGTCGTGCAGCACCAGATGCTCCATCGCGTGCAGCCGCGCCTCGTGGCGGCCGTCCTCGTGGAATGCGTGCTCGACCCAGCCGAGCAGCTTGTGGCCGACCGGCTTCTGGAAGGCGTCGCCCACGATGAAGCCCACGGCCGGCGCCCAGATTTGGCGGATGCCGTCGGCCACGCGGTCGCGCTGCTGGTGGACATGGCCGCTGGCGACGAGGGCGGGCATTCCGCCGTCGAACATGGCGAGCAGCTCAGCACGGGAGCCCGGGAGCAGGGGCCAGTAGTTCACCGCGGTGTCGGCCAGCGCCTCCTCGGTGATGGGCTTGTGCTGGAAGAGCGCGACGCGCCGCCCTTCGGCGCCACGGATCGCCTTCGCGACGAAGGCGCGATGCGCGGGGTTCGCGGAGAAGCCCTGGGTGTCGAGGCCGATGATCCGCCAGCCTGGGATGTCGCGGCAGAAGCCGAGCGGGCTGACGCAGCGCGCCCAGCGCGCCAGGCGCTCGGGCGTGACGGGCTGCCTGCCCTTGAGAACGGCGTCGTCGCCGACATCGTGGTTGCCGGGCACGGCCACCCAATCGAGGCCGAGCGAGTTCATCGCCTCGACGCCATGGATCAGGTCGTCATCGGAATCCGCGCCGTCCAGCGCGAGGTCGCCGGTGTGGATCACGAGGTCGGGCTGCGCCGCGCGCAACGCCTCGGCGAGCGGCGGGAAATTGCCGTCGAAGAGCGGGCGCGAGCGGGAGAGGTGCGTGTCGCTGATTTGCGCGATGCGGAAGGTCATGCGGAGATTCCACCAGACTGAGGACGGTCGCTCAACGAAAAATCCGGCCGCCGAAGCGACCGGATCTCGGATACTCGTGGGGGTATAGGGCGCGGGGGCCTTATCCCCTGGGTCGAGGCAGCAGGCGCCGGACTTCCGAGGCCATGTCCGCCAGCGCCACCTCCGGCGTCGCGCGCTGCTCGACGATGCGGCCCGAATTGTTCACCACGCTCTGCGTCACGCGCACCGAGTTCGCGCCCGGGAAGGCGTACCAGGGGATGCTGATCGCCATCTGCCGCGTCGCCGGCACGTAGAGCGGATTCTGGCGATAGAACTCGCCGAGATACTTGTCGTCGTCGATGGCGAGCTGGTTGGTCGGCACGTAGCCGGTGTTGCGCGCCATGAGCGCCGTGCCCTCGGGGCTCGTCGAGAAGCGGAGGAACTTCCAGGCCGCCTCCCGCTTCGGGCCGTCGCGGGTGATGAGCATGCCGGCGGCGCCGCCCGTCGGCAGGCGGCCCTTCACGGGATCGATGATCGGCATGCCCGTCGTGCGGAGCTGGAAGTTGCGGCCGACCTGTTGGACCGAGCCGCGGATCATCGCGGTGGTCCAGAAGAACAGGCCCATCTTGCCCGCCGCGAAGGCCTGCGCCGCCGCGTCGCGCGAGAGGTTGGCCATGCCGCCCTCCTTCACCATGCGGTCCAGCAGAACCAGCGAGGCGAGTCCTTCGGGGCCGGCGAAGGCGATGTCGCGCTCGTCCTCGGTCAGCATGCGGCCGCCATGGCCGAAGAGCAGGGCCGAGAACATCCAGTCGTCGCTCGACCAGGCGTAGTGCATGCCCTCGGTGCCGTCGCCGAGCGCCTTGATCTTCGCCGAGAGGGCGAGGATGCCGTTCCAGTCGGTCGGCAGCGCGTCGGGGTTCCCGCCGGCGCGGCGCACTAGGTCGGGGTTGTAGAAGCAGATCGGGTTGGAGGCGGCGAAGGCCAGCCCCGACTGGAAGCCGCCGAAATGGCCGAGCGCCAGCATCTGCGGCGAGTAGCCATGGGCGGCCGGGTCGCCCTCGCGCGCCAGCAGCGGCGTCACGTCCTGCGCGATGCCGCGCTCGGCGAAGAGGCGGAGGCGGTTGAAGCCCTGGTAGGAGAGGTCCGGCAGGCCGCCCGCCGCCGCCTGGCGGAGGATGAGCTGCATGCCCTCCTCGTAGTTCACGGTGGTGACGTAGTTGATGCGGATGTTCGGCTCGCGGCGGGCGAACTCGGCCGTGATGGCGTCGTAGGCCTCCTTGTAGATGACCGGCTGTGCGTAGTGCACGGTGATCTCGGTGACGGGCTGCGCGCGCAGCACGCGCGGCGCGAAGAGCGCGGCGGAGGTGGCGGCAAGCGCGAGTGTGCGGCGGTCGATCATGTCGAACTCCTTGGGGTTCATGGCCTCAACCCTTGAGGCCGGTGGTCGCGATGCCTTCCACGAAGCGCCGCTGCGCGAAGAGGAAGGCGAGGATGAGAGGGGCGGTCATGATCGCGGAGGCGGCCATGAGGGCGGCGAAGTCGTCGCCCGCCTCGTCCGTGCGGAAATGCAGGACGCCGAGCGCGGGGGTGGCGTGCGCCTGGCCGGTGACGGCGATGAGCGGCCAGAACAGGTCGTTCCAATGCGCGACGACGGAGAAGATCGCGAAGGCCGTGGCGGCGGGCCAGGCATTGGGCAGCGCCACGCGCCAGACGATGGCGCCCTCGCTCATGCCGTCGAGGCGGGCGGCGTGGATCAGGTCGTCGGGCAGCGAGCGGAAGAACTGCCGGAAGAGGAAGATGGCGAAGACGGAGATGGTCGAGGGCACGATCAGCGCGGCATAGGTGTCGAGCATGCCGATCACGGAGAGGCCGACATAGAGCGGCAGCGCCTGGACATGCGGCGGCACCAGCAGGCCGAACATGACCGCGCCGAAGACCCATTCCTTCCCGGCGAAGCGCAGCTTGGCCAGCGCGTAGCCGGCGGGGATGGCGAAGAGCAGCTGGAAGAAGAGGATCCCGCCGCAGACGATGACGCCGTTCATCAGGTAGCGCGCGACGGGCACCTGGGCGAAGACGCGGCCGTAGTTTTCCCAGGCCGCCCAGCGCTCGGGGATCAGGGCAAGATTCGCGCGGAAGATCTCGTCGGTCGGCTTCAGGGATGCGGAGAGCATCCAGATGTAGGGCGCCAGCATCAGCAGGCCGAGCACGCTCAGCAGCGCGAGGCGCGGGATGTCGCGAAGGAGGGGCGTGCGGCCGTTGCCGGCCGATTCACGCCTGCGAGCCTGACGGCCCTGCGGCGATCGGACGGGGTCAGCCATAATGCACCCGCTTGTCGAGCACGCGCGTCTGCAGCAGCATCAGCAGGAGCACGATCGCGAGAAAGACCAGCGTGATCGCGGCGGAATAGCCGAGGCGGAGGAAGGTGAAGCCCTCCGTGTACATGGTGTAGAGCAGCACCTCCGAGGCGCGGTTCGGCCCGCCGCGCGTGAGCACCGCGACCGTGTCGAAGACGCGGATGCTGCGGATCAGCGTGATGGTCACCACGAAGAGCGTGGTCGGCCCGAGCAGCGGCCAGGTCACCAGCCGGAAGCGCGACCAGGCGCTGCGCGCGCCATCCACCGAGGCGGCCTCGCGCAGCTCGCGCGGGATGGCGGTGAGCCCGGCCATGAAGAGCACCATGTTGAAGCCCGCATTCTCCCAGACGCCGATCGCGGCGAGCGAGATCAGCACCGTGTCGGAGGAGGAGAGCCAGGCCGGGCCGGTGATGCCGATGCTGCGCAGCAGGGTGTTCAGCGGGCCGATGGTCGGGTGCAGCAGGTATTGCCAGGCCGAGGCCATCGCCACCGTCAGCGAGACCACCGGCAGGAAGAAGACGGCACGGAAGAAAGCGCGTCCGCGGGTGCCGACCTCGATCAGCAGCGCGAACGCGAGGCCGAGGCCGACGGAAGCCGGCGCCACCAGCCCGACATAGATCACCGTGTTGGTGAAGGATTGCCGGAAGCCGCGATCGCCCAGCAGGTCCCGGAAGTTTTCGAGCCCGATCCAGTTGGGCGGCCAGACGCCGAGCTCAAAGTCGGAAAAGGCCATGGCGACCGCGGCCAGCGTCGGCAGCAGCAGCAGGATCACGAAGGAGACCGCGGCCGGCAGCGTCAGCAGCCAGGCGCCCAGCGCCTCGCCGCGACGGCGCTTCAGCGGCGCCAGCTCGACCTGGGGCACGATGCCGGTGTCAGGCACGCGCGGGCTCGCGGATCTCGGCGGGGACGCGGCGGCCGTCGGCGCCGAAGAGCAGGGCGCGCTCCGGCGCGAAGGCGAGGTGCAGGGTCTCGCCCACCGTCACGCGCAGCCCGGCCTCGGCGCGCAGGATGACGGGCGCCTCGGCGATGCGGAGATGCACCAGCGTGTGGTCGCCGAGGAACTCCGCGTGCTCGACGCGGGCGGGGAGGCCATCCGAAGCCAGCGCCCAGTCCTCGGGGCGGATGGCGAGGGTGAGCGGGCCGCGGGCCGAAGTGCGCAGCGGAGTCGGCCGGCCGGCGGCGCGGACCTCGCCCGACTCGCCGGCCACGGCCTCCAGCAGGTTGATGCGCGGGCTGCCGATGAAGCTCGCCACGCGCAGGTCCACGGGGTCGCGGTAGATGACCTCGGGCGTGGCGATCTGCAGGATCTCGCCGGCCTGCATCACCGCGATCCGGTCCGCCATGGTCAGCGCCTCGGACTGGTCGTGGGTGACGTAGAGCGTCGCTGCACCCACGCGCCGATGCACCTCCACGATCTCGCGCCGCGTGGTGACGCGCAGCGCGGCGTCGAGGTTGGAGAGCGGCTCGTCCATCAGGAAGGCGCCGGGCGCGCGGATCACGGCACGGGCCAGCGCCACGCGCTGTCGCTGCCCGCCCGAAAGCTGCCCCGGCTTGCGGTCCAGCAGGTGGGAGAGGCCGAGCGGCCCGGCCGTGCGGGTCACATCCGCCTGGATCGCCGCGCGCGCGGCCTGGCTGCCGGGCATCAACCCGCCCAGCACCGGCATGCGCTGCCAGCCATTGAGCCGCGTCATGGTCAGCGGCACGGCGATGTTCTGCGCTACCGTCAGATGCGGATAGAGCGCGTAGGATTGGAAGACCATGGCCACGTTGCGCTCGGCCGGATGGGCCGCCGTCACGTCGCGCCCGCCGATCCTGACACGGCCGGAATCGGCCGACTGGATGCCGGCGATCACCCGCATCAGCGTGGTCTTGCCGCAGCCGGAGGGGCCGAGCAGGGCGACGAACTCGCCCTCGGCCACATGCAGCGAGACGTCGCGCAGGATCGGCTGGCCGCCGAGCGCCAGCTGCGCCCGCTCGACCGAGAGACCGCCGGAATCGGGGCCAAGGGAGAGGGCTGAGTTCATAGGGCGCGGCGTAGGCCGCCGCTGTTGCGGTGATGCGCCAGTTTCGTGAAGCTTCCATGTCACCGGGAATGCTTCGCGGGCGGCCCGGAATGGGCTAGACGGGCGCCGTCCGCGGAAGGTTTTGGAACGAGATTTGACCCGTGCCGTGACCCTCGCGGCAGGCAGCGTCGCTGTCGCCCTCGCCGTCCTGGCGCTGAAGCTCGTCGCCTGGTGGCTGACGGGCAGTGTCGCCCTGTTCGCCGATGCTCTCGAGAGTGTGGTGAACGTGGCGGCCGCCGGCGCCGCGCTGGTGGCCATCCGCTTCTCCGCCATGCCGGCCGACGCGAACCACCCCTATGGCCACGACAAGGCGGAGTATTTCTCCGCCGTCCTGGAGGGCGCGCTGATCCTGGTCGCGGCCTTCGTGATCCTGAACGAGGTCTGGTCGGCCTGGAGCCATGCGCGCCAGCCGGACCTGACGCCGCTGGGCATCCTGATCTCCGTCGTCGCGACGGCGCTGAACGCGGTCTGGTGCTCCATCCTGTTCCGCCATGGCCGGCGCCTTCGCTCGCCGGCACTTCTGGCCGATGCCCGGCATCTGCTGGCGGACGTGGTGACCTCCACGGGCGTGCTGGCGGGCATCTCGCTGGCCCTGGCGACGGGGTATTTCTGGCTCGACCCGCTGCTGGCGGCGCTGACGGCGGTGAACATTCTCTTCAGCGGCGTGCGGCTGGTGCGCGAATCCGTGGGCGGGCTGATGGACGAGGCCGTGCCGCCCGACCAGCTCGCGCGCATTCGCAGCACCGTCTCGGCGGCGGCCGAGGGCGCCATCGAGGCGCACGACATCCGCTCCCGCCAGTCCGGCCGCTGGACCTTCATCGAGTTCCACCTGGTGGTGCCGGGCGACATGCGAGTCGTCGAGGCGCACGAGATCTGCGACCGGGTGGAGGCCGCCCTCAAGGCCGAGCTCGGCGATGCCGTCATCACCATCCACGTGGAACCCGAGGGCAAGGCGAAGCACAGCGGGGTCCTGGTGCTGTGAACCTTCCTTGACCCCTGGCCGGCGCCGACGGGCGCCCGATCGTTTCGCGATCGCCGCGGCGGCCTCGGCGCTGATCCATGCGGCGGCGCTGGCGGCCGCGCTGCTCTGGTTCGGCCGCGACCTCACGCCGCCCCCGACGCCGGAGCATGGGGTCGAGATCGTCTGGGACGAGGCCTCCGGCGAGGCGGTCGGCGAGGCCGCGGAACCCGACCAGCCCGGCGCTCCCCCCAGCCCGCCCGCGCCCGAGGCCGTCCAGGCGCCGGAGGCGCCCGGCGCCGTGGAGGTGCCGCCCTTGCCCGAAGCCGCGGAGCAGCCCCGGCCATTGCTTCCCCCACCTCCGCCCCTGCCGCCGCCGGCGCCGATGCTGGCCGAGGCGCTCCCCGCCCCGGCGCCCGCGCTCGACCTGCCGCCAAACGAGGTGCCTGCGCCGGACCTTTCCACGATCCCGCTGGCGCCGCCCACGCCGGAGATGCCGCCCTCGGGCGAGCCGGAGGCGCCACCGGCCCCGCCGCCCGCGCCCCCTCCCGCGCCGCCGCCGCCCCAGCCGGCGCGCTCGCGGATGGCGCGGCAGCCGCCCTCCGAGGCGACTCGGCCGGGCAGCCAGGCCGCCGCCCCCAGCGCCGCCGGCGTGGGCCGGGCGAGCGGCGCCGTGGTGGCGCCGGGCCTCGATTCCAACTTTCGCAACGCCGCCCCCGCCTATCCCGAGGCCTCGCGGCTGCGCGGCGAGCAGGGGGCGGTGGGGCTGGACCTCTCGATCAACGCGCAGGGTCGCGTCGTCAGCGTGGTGGTGGCACGATCCTCCGGTTCGCCGGCCCTGGACGAGGCGGCGCGGCGGGCGGTGGCGGAATGGCGCTTCCGGCCGGCGACGGTGGACGGTCAGCCGGTGCCGGGCGCCATCCGGACGACGGTGCATTTCCGGCTGCAGTAGAGTCCGATCGTTTCAGGCCATTTTGGCCTGAAACGTGAATCGGCCTCGCAGAAAAGGAGGCTGCGCGATGGTGAAGCTCGATGTGATCACCACGCGCGGCGGCGACGGCGGCGAGACCTCGCTCGGCGACGGCACGCGGCTGCGCAAGGACGCGCTGCGCATCCAGGCCATCGGCGAGGTGGACGAGCTGAACGCGGTGCTCGGGCTGCTGCGGCTGCATGCGGATCCGGAGGCGGATGCGATGCTGGCGCGCATGCAGAACGACCTCTTCGATCTGGGCGCGGACCTCTGCATGCCTGGGACGGAGGACGGGCTGCGGATGACCGCGGGACAGTGCCTGCGGTTGGAGCAGGAGGTCGGGGCGATGAATGCGTCGATCCCGCCTTTGCGCAGCTTCGTGTTGCCGGGCGGCACGCCGGCCGCGGCGCATGCGCATCTGGCGCGGACGGTGGCGCGGCGGGCGGAGCGGAGCGTCGTGACGCTGGCGGCGGCAGAGCCGGTGAACGCCGAGGCGGTGCGCTGGCTGAACCGTGCCTCGGACCATCTCTTCGTGCTGTCGCGGCGGTTCAACGGGAACGGCGCGGGCGACGTGCTCTGGGTGCCGGGGGGCAGCCGTTAGGCCGCGGCCATCAGCCGGGCACGGTGGGCGATCGCCGCCATCGCGGAATCCACGAGGCGGTCGGGAAAGCCGCGCGGCAGAGTCGCCACCACCTCGGCCGCCTGCCGCTCGGCCTGCGCGGCCAGCCCGCCAAAGATCGCCCGCGCGACCGAGGCGCCCACGCCCGACATCTCCGCAGTCTGCACGAAGTGGCGGGGTGCGATCTCCTCGACCGCATAGTGCCGGTTCTTCCCGACCGACATGGCGAGCCGGAAGGCCTTGCGCTGGATGCGCCCCGTATCCAGGCTCGGCTGCGCGGTCATCACGTCATAGAGCGGCGTCAGGCGGTAGCGGCCGCCGGGGTTCAGGAACAGGCTGAAGTTCTTCGCGTGGCCGTCGGTCGCGCCCAGCATCCAGAAGACGATGTTGGCGCGCAGGAAGGTGGCGATGTCGGCCTCGGGCGTGTCGCTGCCCTTCAGCAGGCCGATGATATCGCGCATCCCCGGGCCGCCGTCGGTCTGGTACTTGCGCGTCGGCGGGACGGAGAGCGCCTGGCAGGCATCCTCCTGCGGCAGGCGCAGCAGGCGGCCGTCGCGCGTCCAGCGCCGGTCGAAGCGCTCGACGACCAAAGTGGGCCGGCCGCCGAATTCAGCGATCTCGGCCTTGGCGGCAGGGAGGCCGAAGCCCGCCAGCAGCCTCAGGCAGAGATATTCGTTCTCGACGCTGTCCGAGAGATCGATGCCGTTCGGCAGCTGGCCGATCCGCGGCTTGAGGATATGCGTCGTCGCCGTGGTGCCGGTGGGCTTGAACCAGCGCCCGTCCTGGCGGAGCAGCGCGGTCTTCTCCTGCGCGCCGGCGATGGAGATGCGGAAGGCCTCGTCCGCGCCGACGCCCAGCGGCGCCGAGGCGAGGTTGGCGAGGATCTCGGCGATCGCGGCCTCATCGAGGGGCGTTCCGGCGACCTGACCGGCCGGGCCGGGATCGGCGCCCTCCGGCAGGAACTGCAGCGCGCCCACGCAGTCATGGCCGAGCGCCGTCAGCAGGCTGAAGGCGTCCGCGCCCTCGGCGCCGACCCGCTCGGCGATGCGCCGGCGAATGGGGTCGCTGTCGGGCAGCAGGTTGTCGAAGACGTTCAGGACGGGCTGGCCGACGAAGCGGTCCTCGCGCAGCGGGAGCGACAGCGAGACGGGAAAGGCCTCGCTCCAGCCGAGCCAGCCGGGCGCGTAGCGGAAGTCGATCGCCCCCGTGGGCTCGCGCCGCAGCACGCCCACGTGGCGGCCGTTCAGGAAGACGTCGAGCGGGGCGCGGGCGCGCCGCCGCGCCATTAAAAGAGGTCCTCGATCTCGGCGGCGCTGCCCTGGCTGCGCGGGCGAATCACCAGCTCCAGATCGAGTGCGGAGATGACCTCCATCAGCGTGCGGAGCTGGACGGCGGGCTCACCGGCCTCGAGCCGCGAGATGGTGCCCTGGCGCAGATGAATCTTCTCGCCCAGCCCGTCCTGCGACAGGCCGGCCTGCTTGCGCGTTCGGCGCAGGATGGCGCCGAGCTGCTGTCCGGTTCGGGCGATCTGCTCGGTCATGGCTCACCTCACGGCGAGCGATATACGCATTCGCGTATGGGATGTCGATATACGCGAATGCGTATAAATTCAAATTATACGCATTCGCGTATAAAGTCAGAATATACGCGTTCGCGTATGAACGACCCTACCGCGTCGGCGCCGGCGGGTCCTGGCTGTAGTCGTAGAACCCCTTGCCGGTCTTACGCCCGTGCCAGCCGGCCTCGACATACTTCACCAGCAGCGGGCAGGGCCGGTACTTGCTGTCGGACAGCCCGTCATACAGCACCTGCATCACCGACAGGCAGGTATCCAACCCGATGAAATCCGCCAGCTCCAGCGGCCCCATCGGGTGGTTGGCGCCCAGCTTCATCGCCGTGTCGATGCTGCGGATGTCGCCCACGCCCTCGTAGAGGGCATAGACGGACTCGTTGATCATCGGGATCAGGATGCGGTTCACGATGAAGGCGGGAAAATCCTGCGCCGTCGCCGTCATCTTGCCGAGCTTGCGCGCCAGCGCCTCCACGGCCCGGTAGGTCGGCTCGTCCGTGGCGATGCCGCGGATGACCTCGACCAGCTTCATGACCGGCACCGGGTTCATGAAGTGCATGCCGATGAAGCGCCCCGGCCGGTCCGTCGTCGCGCCGAGCCGCGTGATGGAGATCGAGCTCGTGTTGGAGGCGATCATCGCCTCCGGCTTCAGATGCGGGCAGAGCGCCTTGAAGATGTCGCGCTTGATCGCCTCCTTCTCCGTCGCCGCCTCGATGACGAAGTCGGTCTCGCCGAAATGCCCGTAGTCGGTGCTGGTGGTGATGCGCTCCAGCGCCTCGTCGCGCTGCTCGGGCGTGATCAGCTTGCGGCCGATCTGGCGCTCCATGTTGCGGGCGATGGTCTGCATCGCCTTGTCGAGCGCGTCCTTGCTGATGTCCACCATCGCCACGGGCAGGCCGGCGAGCGCGCTGACATGCGCGATGCCGTTGCCCATCTGGCCGGCGCCGATGATGCCGATGTTGCGGATCTCCGGAACGTCCACCGGGGCGTCCGGCATGTCGGCGCGGCTGGCGAGGTGGATGGACATCAGGCGGGCTTGCCCAGCTCGGCCTCGAGCTCGGGGAGGACCTTGAAGAGGTCACCCACCAGCCCGTAGTCGGCCACCTGGAAGATCGGCGCCTCCTCGTCCTTGTTGATGGCGACGATGACCTTGCTGTCCTTCATGCCGGCCAGGTGCTGGATGGCACCCGAGATGCCGACGGCGATGTAGAGGTCGGGGGCCACGATCTTGCCGGTCTGGCCGACCTGATGGTCGTTGGGCGCGTAGCCGGCATCGACCGCCGCGCGGGACGCGCCCACCGCGGCACCGAGCTTGTCGGCGACCGCCTCGATGAGATGAAAGTTCTCGGCGGAGCCCATGGCGCGGCCGCCCGAGACGACGATCTTCGCCGCCGTCAGCTCGGGCCGCTCGCTCTTACTCACCTCGGCGCCGACGAAGCTCGACGTGCCGGGATCGGTCGCGGCGGCCACGGCCTCGATCGGCGCGGAGCCGCCGGTGGCCGGCGCGGGATCGAAGCTTGCGGCGCGGACGGTCAGCACCTTCTTGGCGTCGCTGCTCTTCACCGTCGCCATCGCGTTGCCGGCATAGATCGGACGCACGAAGGTGTCGGCGTCGATCACGCCCGAGATGTCGCTGATCGGCTGCACGTCCAGGAAAGCGGCGACGCGCGGCATCACATTCTTGCCGGCGGCCGAGGCCGGGGCCAGCAGGTGCGTGTAGCCCGGCGCGAGGCTCACCAGCAGCGCCGAAACCGGCTCCGCGAGGCGGTTGGCGAGCGAGGCGTCCTCGGCGAGGAGAACCTTGGTCACACCCGGCACGGCCGCGGCGGAAGCGGCGGCGGCCGCCGCGCCCTCGCCCAGCACCAGCACATGGACTTCACCCAGCTTGGCGCCGGCGGCGATGGCGCTGCGGGTCGGCTGCGAGACGATCGCGCCGTCGTGATCGGCGAGGAGGAGGACGGTCATCAGATCACCTTCGCTTCGTTGCGCAGCTTGGCCACCAGCTCCTGCACGGAGCCGACCTTCGCGCCAGCCTGCCGCTTCGCCGGCTCCTCGACCTTGATCACGGTCAGCCGCGGCGTGACGTCCACGCCGAGATCGGCGGGCTTCACATTGTCGATGGTCTTCTTGCGCGCCTTCATGATGTTGGGCAGCGAGGCGTAGCGCGGCTCGTTGAGGCGCAGGTCGGCGCTGACCACGGCCGGCAGCTTCACCTTCACCGTCTCGAGGCCGCCATCGACCTCGCGGGTGACGGTGGCGAAGCCGTCGGCGATCTCGATCTTGCTGGCGAAGGTCGCCTGCGGCCAGCCGAGCAGGGCGGCGAGCATCTGGCCCGTGGCGCTCATGTCGTCGTCGATGGCCTGCTTGCCGAGGATCACCAGCTCCGGCGATTCCTTCTCGACCAGGGCCTTGAGCAGCTTGGCGACGGCGATGGGCTCCAGCACGCCGTCATGCTCGACCAGGATGCCGCGATCGGCGCCCATGGCGAGCGCGGTGCGGATCTGCTCGGCCGCAGCGGCCGGGCCGGCGGAGACGGCGATGATCTCGGTGGCGACACCCTTCTCCTTGAGGCGCACCGCCTCCTCGACCGCGATCTCGTCGAAGGGGTTCATCGACATCTTGACGTTGGCGGTCTCGACGCCTGTCCCGTCCGATTTCACGCGGACCTTGACGTTGTAATCGACCACCCGCTTGACCGGGACGAGAAGCTTCATTGCCCGTTGCGCCTTCTTTGCTGCACTGCCGTGAAAACTGCCCCGGACCCTACCTATCGGTCGGGTGGAGGGCAAGTCACGGGGCGGCGAAAGGCCTATTCAGGGGGCGTTTCGAGCAGCGCCAGGAGCTCCGCCACCCGGGATTCCGGCAGGTCCCGGATGCGGCGGGCGAGGCGGTTGGCGAGCTCGGTGGCCTGAGGGCTGAGGCCGGAGGTGTCCACCACGACGCGCGGATGCGAGAGGCGGGCGAGGCGGACCAGCTCCTCGCCATCGTCCCAGATGAGCCCGAAATGCTCGTTCACCTGGTGGATCAGCCCGGCCGAGGGGCGGCCGCGCTTGCCGTGCTCCAGCGCCGAGAGATAGGCCGGCGAAACATGCAGGGCATGCGCCAGCTCGGTCAGGGAGATGCCATGCTGGTCGCGCAGCGCCCTGAGCCTCTCGCCGAAGGGTGTCATTGTTTTGTGCCCTCAGACGCCGGGCCCCGCCCTCCGGGCGGCTTGGCTTCGCCGCGCGACGGGCGCACCGAGCCGGTGAGTTGAGTGGGCGGCGCCGGCCGCCGTGCGGCCGGATTCCGGGAAGAGGTGGCCTTTCCCCTCATCTCGGCCGGCGCAGCAGCAGGTGCACCGCGCCGGCATTGGACCGGTGGGGATGCGCGGCGCCCAGGATGATCGGCCGCAGGGCCGGCGCGTTCAGCCAGTGCGGCAGCTCCCGGCGGAGCACGCCGCCCTCCGCGCTGCTGCCCTTGCCGGTGACGATGCAGACCACGCGCAGCCCCTCCGCCTGGGCGGATCGAAGAAAGCGCTCGACCTCCAGATGGGCCCGGGCCGCGGTCATGCCGTGCAGGTCCAGCTTGCGCTCGGGGCGCATGGTGCCGCGGCGCAGGTCGCGCCAGCGCTTCGCGTCGAGGCCGGAGGGCTGGTCGCCCACGGCGATCTCGGGCGGCGGCAGGCGGCGCTTCGCGACCGGGGCGGGTGGCGGCGCATCGGCCGGGCGCGGTGGGGGCGTGACGGTGACGGAGGGCGGCGCCTCCGGCATCTCGCGGCCGGGCAGGGGGCGGATGCTGCGCGCCACCGCGGCCCAGAGGGCCTTGTCCTCCGCCGTGAGGCCGCGCCGCCTCACGATCCGGCTGATGCGGCGGGGTCGTCATCCACGAGGAGGACATGCAGCATGCGCGGGCCATGCGCGCCCAACTCGAGCGTCTGCTCGATGTCGGCGCTGCGTGAAGGGCCCGTCACCAGCATGACGTTGCGCGGCATGAAGCCGCCGGTGAGGGGATCCTTGCGCTCGGCCCGCAGCAGGTCCCAGGCCTCCTCGTAGGCGCCCACGACTCGCGAGGCACGCACCAGCACCATCGCGACATCCGGCAGCAGGTTCAGCGTGGTCGGCCGGATCGCGTCCGAGGGGAGCATCAGCGTGCCGGTCTCGGCCACGGCCGCGAAGGCGCTCTGCAGGCTGACCACGTCGTCGGCCTGGCCCTTGCGCGCTTCGAACTGCAGCATCGGGCGGCTGGACCAGTCGATGCCCTGCAGCTCGGGATTGGGCGCCATGGCGAAGCGGGGTGGCTGGTTCTGCGCCGCCAGGTAGTCGGCCACGGCGGCGGGCACGGCGGCGAGGTCCGGGACGCGCTCGACGCTGCCGAACTCTTTCTCGACGTTCGCGATGAAGAGCGCGATCTGCTCCGGCCGCGAGACTCGCGATCGCGCCGGGATCAGGTGGCGCGGCGGCGCGGCCATGCGGGCGCGCAGCATGGCCTTCTGGTCCTCCGGCAGCTCGCCGCGCCGCAGCCCGCGCCGGATGGCGCCGAGGATGGCCTCCTTGCTCATGCGGGGATTCCCGTCAGGACGCGCGATCGCAGCGCTGCGTATTGCTTGGGCGAGGTGTCGGTCAGGGCGTCCGCGCGGTCGCTGGGCGTGTCGTCATAGGTGATGGGCAGGGCGAACTGGCTTTCCGTGAAATCTCGGCGAAGGCCGTCGAGGAGATTATAGAAGTGCCAGTCGGCACCGATGCGGGTCTTGAGGATATCGCCGCCGAGCAGCTCCTGCACGAGGATCGCCGTCACGCTGCATTGGCCCGCCGCCGGGTTCTCCGTGCGCCATTTGCTGCTGCTGGCCAGCGACCAGCACTCCGGCAGCATCCGGGCGAGGGCATCGGGCGTCATCGCCGGCGGCCCTCCTCGCGCTGGCGCCTGGCGTATTGCGCCATGAAGGTGCCGCCCTGCGGGACGGGGAGGTCGCGCCCCTCGGTCCAGCCGCCGGCGAAGGGCAGCGACTTGAAGGCCCCCCTTCCGCGGCCGAGCAGGCCGAGCGTTCCCATCGCCATGCGCGTGGCCATCCGGTAGATCCCCGGCCGCTTCGCGAACCAGGCCCAGATGTCGAGGTTCTTCCGCAGCGCGCCCGGCCGCAGGTGCCGCTCGAACTCGCGCTCGCGCCAGTGGCGCATGAGATTCGGTAGCGGGATCTTCACCGGGCAGACGCTCTCGCAGCGGCCGCAGAAGGTGCTGGCATTGGGCAGATGCCCGGCCTTGTCCACGCCGATCAGCGATGGCGTCAGCACCGCGCCCATCGGGCCCGGATAGACCCAGCCATAGGCATGCCCGCCCGTGACGCCATAGACCGGGCAGTGGTTCATGCAGGCGGCGCAGCGGATGCAGCGCAGCATGTCCTGGAACTCCGTGCCGATCATGTCGGAGCGGCCGCCGTCGATCAGCACGACGTGGTATTCCTGCGGCCCATCGAGGTCGCCCTCGCGCCGCACGCCCGTGCTGAAGGTGGTGTAGACCGAAAAATCCTGGCCCGTCGCCGAGCGCGCCAGCAGCCGCAGCAGCGAGGTCGCGTCCTCCAGCGTGGGCACGCATTTCTCGATGCTGGCCAGCGCGATGTGCACGCGCGGCAGGGTTTGCGTCAGGTCGCCATTGCCCTCGTTGGTGACGATGACCGACGAGCCGGTCTCGGCGATGAGGAAATTGGCGCCGGTGATGCCGACATCGGCCGCCAGGAATTTTCCGCGCAGGCGTGCGCGCGCCTCGGTCAGCAGGTCGCGCCGCTCGTGGAAGACGCGGTCCTTCGGCAGGTCCGTATGCGCCGCGCGAAAGCTCTCCTCCCAATCCTCGACGTTGAGGTGGAAGGCCGGCGCAATGATGTGCGACGGCGTCTCCTTGCGCAGCTGGATGATGTACTCGCCAAGATCGGTCTCGATCGGCGCGATGCCGTGCCGCTCCAGATGGTCGTTGATCCCGAGCTCCTCGGAGATCATGGACTTGCCCTTGGTGACGGTCCTCGCACCGGCGTCCTGGCAGATCTTCAGCACCGCCGCCCGCGCCTCGTCCGGCGTGCTGCACCAATGGACCTTGCCGCCGGCGCGCTCGACGTTCGCGGCATAGGTCTCGAGATAGAAGTCGAGGTTCGCGATGGCGTGGTTCTTGATGTCCCGCCCGATGTCGCGCAGCTGCTCGAACTCCGGCAGGCGGGCCACGGCGGCGGCGCGGCGCTGGAGGAAGGCTCCCTTGGCGGTGGTCAGCGCCTTCTGCAGGCCGGGATCGGCCATCGCCCGGCGGGCGTTCTCCTTGAACTGGGGCGAGGTGGCGAGCAAGGGCCGGGATGTCCTGACGATGCGGTTGTGACCATTGTAACCCGGCATTCCCCTGGGCAAAGGGGGAAGCGCGGTCTTGGACCGGCCGGCTTTGCGGGTCTAAGCTCCGGCCGACACGATCAGGACCCCGCCCGATGAACGAGATCTCGCGTCCGAACAACATGGACGCCTACTTCATGCCCTTCTCGGACAACAAGTACTTCAAGAGCCATCCGCGCCTGCTCGCGCGGGCCGAGGGCATGCTCTACTACACCCCCGAGGGCCGCGAGATCCTGGACGGCACGGCCGGCCTCTGGTGCAGCAACGCCGGCCATGGCCGCCGCGAGATCACCGAGGCGATCCAGAAGCAGGCCGCCATCCTCGACTTCGCGCCGACCTTCCAGCTCGGCCACCCGCTGGCCTTCGAGGCCGCGGCCCGCGTGGCCGACCTGACGCCGGACGGGCTGGACCGCGTCTTCTTCACCAATTCCGGCTCCGAGAGCGCCGACACGGCCCTCAAGATCGCCCTGGCCTACCAGCGCGCCCGCGGCCAGGCGCAGCGCGTCCGCCTCGTGGGCCGCGAGCGCGGCTATCACGGCGTGGGCTTCGGCGGCATGTCGGTCGGCGGCATCGGCGGCAACCGCAAGCAGTTCGGCGCCATGCTCCCCTATGTGGACCACCTGCCGAGCACGCACCTCCCGGGCGAGAACGACTTCTCCAAGGGCCAGCCGGCCAAGGGCGCCTACCTCGCCAACGAGCTGGAGCGGCTGGTGAACCTGCATGGCGATACCATCGCCGCCGTGATGGTGGAGCCGGTGGCGGGCTCGACGGGCGTGCTGGTGCCGCCGGTCGGCTATCTCGAGCGCCTGCGCGAGCTCTGCACCAAGCACGGCATCCTGCTGATCTACGACGAGGTCATCACCGGCTTCGGCCGCATCGGCACCCCCTTCGGCGCCGAGCGCCTGGGCGTGATGCCGGATATCATGACCATGGCGAAGGGCCTGACCAACGCCGCGGTGCCGATGGGCGCGGTCGCGGTCAACGACCACATCTACGACACCATCGTGAACGGCACGGCGGCCGGCATCGAGTTCTTCCACGGCTACACCTATTCGGGCCATCCGCTGGCCGCTGCCGCGGCGATCGCGGCCATCGACATCCATGTCCGCGAGGACCTCGCTGGCCGCGTGAAGTCGATCGAGCCCTATTGGGAAGAGGCGTCGCACTCCATGAAGAGCGCGCCGAACGTGATCGACATCCGCAACTACGGCCTGATCGCGGGCATCGAGCTGAAGTCCCGCGAGGGCAAGCCGGGCGACCGCGCCACGCAGGTCTTCCGCCGCTGCTTCGACGACGGGCTGCTGGTGCGCGTGACCGGCGACATCATCGCGCTGAGCCCGCCGCTCATCATCGAGAAGTCGCATGTGGACCGCATCTTCACCACGCTGGCGGATGCGATCCACAAGGAAGCCGCCTGATCCCTTATCGGGCGGTCTGATCCTTCATCGCGCCGGCGGCCTCGCCGGCGCGATGGGATTTTTCGGCCGGCTTCTCGCTGGCTTTCTGGGCATGGGACTTCACCTCGTCGGCCTGCTTGCCGTTGGCGTCGGTGCTGCGCAGGTCGATGTCGCCCTTCTTCGCGCTGCCGGGATTGGGCTTTCCGGTGGTCATGGCGGCCTCCTCTGGGTTGAGCCCCTTCAACCCGCGACGCGGGCAATCGTTGAATCTGGCCAAATTCTGACCTAAATTCTGGTCATGACCGACACCACCTCCCTGGCCGATGCCAAGGCGCATCTCTCTGCCTTGGTCTCGCAGGTCGAGAAGGGCGCCGAGATCACCATCACCCGCCACGGCAAGCCCGTGGCGAAGCTGGTGCCCGTGACGCCTGAGAAGGTGGTACGGAAGGGCGGTGAGCTGGCTGGCGATCCCCGTTGGGAAAATTTCTCGCGCGACTACGCTACCATCTTCGCGCCGCTCAACACCGACGAGGAGCTGCGGGCCGAAGGCTGGGACGTTTGACCGCCTATCTCGCGGGTGCCTGCGCCCTGGTCGAGTTCCACGCGCCAAGCCCCCGGACCATGAGTACCGAAGTCCTGGAGATCATGGGCACCGACGCCATCCATGTGGCTGGCGTGGCGGTTTGGGAAATCCTCCGGAAGGTCGGGATCGGCAAGCTGCCTTTGCCGGCGCCGCCCGGCTACGCAGCGCGGTACCCGGACTGGCTGCGCGAGAAGGGTTACAAGCTTCTTCCGATCGACTGGGAGGACGCCGCCCTGGCCGCCACGCTCCCCGAGCACCACAAGGACCCGATGGACCGCTTCCTGATCGCCGCCGCCCTCCGCCGCGGCTGGCCGGTCATCACCGTCGACGCCATCTTCCGCGCCTACGGCGTCCGCACCCTCTGGTGATCAGCGGTCCTGCCGGAAATACGGCTTGTCCTTGACCTTCAGCAGCACGACCGGCCAGGCCATCAGCGCCGCCCCGATCGCCCCCGACAGCGCCACCCCACCCCAGCCCACCTCCGCCACCGCGTAGCAGCCGATTGCCAGCGGGTAGAACAGCAGCACCGCCGAGATCGCCCCCGGCGAGAACCGCCCGCCGAAGCGGATCACCGGCAGCACGTGGAAGCCGGCAGCACGTGGAAGAAGGTCGCGTTGATCAGCATCAGCGCCGGAAAGCCCAGCGCCACCGCCGGCAGGTTCGGCGCCACCATCGCCGCCGTCACCCCCAGCACGGCCACGACGGCGTTCACCACGTAGAAGCTCGGCCATTCCACCGGCAAGCCCAGCACGTTGCGCGCCCAGTCCCGCCAGTCGAGGACGAACTCCTCGATCACATGCGCCGCATAGGCCGCGGTGCAGAGCCAGAGAAGGTCCGGGAGGGTCATGCCCCGCAGGCTATGCGCCCGCCGCAGCCCTGGCCAAGCGGCACTTTGCCCTTTCGCAACGCTATACCATATTGCGGCCGAAGCCTTTTCCCCGGAGTTCCCCTCAGATGAGCGACACCGCCGCGCCCGTCCCCGTCACCGTCCTTACCGGCTATCTCGGCGCCGGCAAGACCACGCTGCTCAACCGCATCCTCACCGAGAACCACGGCAAGAAATTCGCCGTCGTGATCAACGAGTTCGGCGAGCTCGGCGTGGACAACGATCTCGTCGTCGATGCCGACGAGGAGGTCTTCGAGATGAACAACGGCTGCATCTGCTGCACCGTGCGCGGGGACCTGATCCGCATCCTCTCCGGCCTCATGAAGCGCCGGGAGAAGTTCGACGGCATCATCGTCGAGACCACCGGCCTCGCCGATCCCGCCCCCGTCGCCCAGACCTTCTTCGTCGACGAGGACGTGAAGAAGGCGACGAAGCTGGATGCGATCGTCACGGTCGTGGACGCCAAGCACCTGCTGGCCCGCCTGGACGACACCAAGGAGGCCGAGGAGCAGATCGCCTTCGCCGACCTCATCCTGCTCAACAAGATGGACCTGGTCAGCGAGGCCGAGGCCGTCGAGGTCGAGCGCCGCATCCGCGCCATCAACCCGACCGTCGAGCTGATCCGCAGCACCAATTCCGACGCGCCGATCGCCAGCGTCATCGGCCGCGACGCCTTCAACCTCGAGCGCATCCTGGCCCGCGAGCCCGATTTCCTGTCCGGCGAGGACGACCACGAGCACGACAGCGAGATCAACTCGGTGTCCTTCGAGGTGTCGAAGCCCATCGACCCCGAGAAATTCAACTCCTGGATGACCGACCTGCTGGCCGCCAAGGGGCAGGACCTGCTGCGCACCAAGGGCATCCTGGCCTATCCCGGCGAGGACCGCCGCTTCGCCTTCCAGGCCGTGCACATGATCGCCGACGGCGACTATATCGGCCCCTGGAAGGAGGGCGATCCGCGCAAGTCGAAGATCGTCTTCATCGGCCGCGACCTGAACCGTCCGCAGCTCCGCCGCGGCTTCGAGGGCTGCCAGGCCTGATGTCGGACACTGCGATCGAATACCTGCTGGCCGAGCGCGGCCTCTCCCGCCAGCTCGGCGCCTGGGTGATCGGCATGGCCTTCGGGCGCGAGGGCCGCACGCTGCACATCGGCCTCGGCGACGGGGCGGTGCATGTGGTGAATCTCGCCGCGAAGCAGGACGAATGGACTGTCGTCGAGGCCCATAAGGGCGCCGTCCTCTCGCTCTGCGCCGACAGCAAGGACGGCGCGCTCACCGGCGGCGACGACGGCCGCGTGATGCGCATCGCGCCCGATGGCACGGCGACCGAGCTCCAGAAGTTCGGCAGCAAATGGATCGAGCATGTCGCCGCCCATGAGAGCGGCATCCGCGCCGCCTCCGTCTCCAAGGCCGTGCACGTCCTCGACACGAAGGGCGAGGTCCAGAAATCGCTGGCGCATCCCTCCACCGTCGGCGGCATCGCCTTCGACGCCAAGGGAAAGCGCATCGCGGCAAGCCACTACAACGGCGCCTCGCTCTGGTTCGTGAACGCCAAGGAGGACAAGCCGCGCCTGCTCGACTGGAAGGGCAGCCACGCCGCCATCGCCATTCATCCGGACGGCACGCATGTCGTCACCGCGATGCAGGAGATGGCGCTGCACGGCTGGCGCCTGGCTGACGGCCAGCACATGCGCATGTCCGGCTACCCCTCCAAGACCCACAGCCTCTCCTTCACCTCGAAGGGAAAATGGCTGGCGACGAGCGGTGCCGAATCCGTGGTGCTCTGGCCCTTCTTCGGCGGCGGCCCCATGGGCAAGGCGCCGACCGAGCTCGCCGGCGGCGACGGCGTGATGTGCACCCGTGTCGCCTGCCACCCCCAGCACGAGATGGTGGCGGCGGGCTTCGAGGACGGGCTGGTCCTGCTCTCGGACATCAACAACGGCCGCATCCTGCCGGTCGCCCCGCCGGGCGAGGGCGGCATCTCCGCGCTCGCCTGGAACGCCAACGGCACGCTGCTGGCCTTCGGCACCGAGAAGGGATTCTGCGGATTGTTGGACCTAGCCGCCCGTTAATGTCGCAGGTTAAGGAATTGTTTCCTTATCTGCAACGCATCAACGCGTGAACGAAGCGATGGCAGTTCGGGCAGAGCAGTTCAAATTGATCCGCGTTTGAGAGTCGTTCGCCCTCTGCGAGAGGAATTTTATGATGTACATCGAGAAAGGCGCGCGGCGGCAATCCTGTTCGCTCAGCATATGCGTGCGGATCGAGGCCGCACCTCTCGCATTGCATCCTTCCTTCGGCCGCACGCATCGTGCAGAACTGCTCGGCCAGTCCCGTTGCGCGCACGCGAAGTGAGATGAACTGCTCGACAGTCATGCCTTCTCGGTGCAGTTCAACGATATCATTGCCGATATCTCGCAGCGTGCCGATATCAGACGGCATCGGTGCCGTATCGCGCGCTCTGTCGCGCCCATATTCGGTTAGCGTATAGTGCTTATTGCTGCCCTGATGGATGCGCTCGCGTGTCCACTTGGCTGTCATCCAATCGACGTGATTCGAAAACGCTTGCACGCCATTCTTTAGTTGTAAGGTCAATAGCTTAGAGCTCAGCGCGAACCGCTGGGCGAGCATTTCCTTCATTCTATCGGTATTGTGGAAGGATTGCTTAGCCGCCCATGGCAGCGCCTCATTCTCCATGTCTTCGAGAGAAGGAAAGCCGGGGTTAAGGCGGGGGACTTTCATTCCCGCAGGTTAAGCGCCATGCGCCGCCCATGCCAGTTCATCGAGGGATGAAATCTGAAATCATCCTCTAGTCGTGACCCGAGGGAGTTGACCCAATCTTTGTATCGGCCTGCTCTTCCCCCGACACAGCGAGAGAGCGGCCCACGGATGACTGTTCCGATTCTCACCACCAAGCACCTGGCCATGCCGGCCCTCGGCCTCGGCACCTGGCCGATGAAGGGCGCCGATTGCGAGGAGGCGGTCGGCACCGCCCTCGACATGGGCTACCGCCACATCGACACGGCGGAGATGTACGGCAACGAGGAGGCCGTGGGCGCCGCCCTGGCCGCCACCTCCGTCCCCCGCGGCGAGATCTTCCTCACCACCAAGGTCTGGTGGGACAAGCCGAAGGGCCCGGCCTTCCGCGCCGCCTTCGAGCAATGCCTGACCCGGCTGAAGCAGCCCTATGTCAACCTGCTGCTCATCCACTGGCCCTCGCCCGAGCTGGACCTGCCCTCCGTCCTCACCGCCATGGCGAGGATCCGCGAGGAGGGGCTGGCGCGCGCCGTCGGCGTCGCGAACTTCCCGTCCGCCCTGCTGAAGCAGGCGCTGGCGCTGGACATCGCCCCCATCGCCTGCAACCAGGTCGAGCAGCATGTGATGCTCGACCAGCGGAAGCTGCTCGACATCACCCAGCCCGCGGGCATCGTGCTGACCAGCTACACGCCCGTCGGCAAGGGCGAGGTGCTGGCGCATCCGGTCATCCAGCGGATCGCCGGGGAGCACGGCGCGACGCCAGGCCAGGTGGCCCTGGCCTGGCTGCTCTCGAAGGAGCTGGTGGCCGCGATTCCCAAGGCGCGCGGCGTCGAGCGGCAGGCGGAGAACCTCGCCGCGGCGAAGCTGAAGCTCAGCGAGGCGGATCTCGAGGCGATCGGCGCGCTGCCGAAGAACAGGCGCTTCGTGAACCCGGCTTTCGCCCCCGCCTGGGACAGCTGATCGGGCTTGCGGCGGCCCGCCGTCCCGGACCAAACTCCGCCCGCTGGACCGGACGCAGAAATCCGGCCGCGGGTGTCTTGCGCCGCGCAACGACCCCCGGCATTCCGCGTTTGCGCGAGGTGCCGTGGGCCCCTGCCGAGACGAGGAAAGGCGAAGATATGGCGGAACCGGATGATGAGGGCGAAGAGGTCGATCTCGGCATCAGCCTGGAGGTCGTCGCCACGGTCGTGGACCTCGCCAATGCCGTGCAGGAGGCCGAGGAGGCCGAGATCGGCGATGACGACGACGACGAGCCGCTCGACGACGACGAAGAGGACGAGATCTCCGAGGAGATGCTCACCGATTACATCGATGAGCTGAACGAGGAGCAGCAGGTGGCGCTGATCGCGCTCGCCTGGGTCGGCCGCGGCGACTACGAGCCCGAGGAGTGGGCGGAGGCGGTGAAGCTCGCCACCGAACGCAACGTGAAGGGCGACGCCAGCACCTACCTCGCCGGTCTGGAAGGGCTGGGCGACCTGCTCTCCGAGGGCGTCGGCGCCTTCGGCTTGGCGATCGAAGAGATCGACAGGTAGTTTTTTGCGCCCTCAAACGCCGGGTGGGTTGGGGCTGCTTGCCCCAACCGTCGCCTTGGCTTCGCCGCGCGGCTGAAACACCCGGCCGTTAGGTCAATTTGGCGGCGCCGGCCGCAGTCGCGGCCGAAATCTCCGTAGGCGCTCCGTTTCTGCCTATCTGCTCCACTCGGGCTATCTGCTCCACTCGGGCAGGGCGCTCTGCGCGCGCGAAAAATCCTCGGGCGTGCCGATGTCGATGAAGCGCCCGTCCACCTGGAAGCCGCGGATGTCCAGCCCCTCCGGGCGCTCCAGGATCTCCTTCTCGAAGGAGAAGGCGCCCGCGATGGACCGCTTCGAAAGAAGCTCCCGCCGGATCAGGTAGATGCCGGAATTCACCAGCCCCGGCCCGTGCTCGCCCTTCTCGCGCAGCCCGACGAGGCGCCGGTCCTCCAGCACCACGCTGCCGTAGCGCGCCCGGTCCTCGACCGGCCGCACCGCGAAGACGAGGTCCGCCTCCGGCGCCGCCTGCGCCATCGCGGCATAGTCCGCCGCCTGCCAGGTGTCGCCGTTCAGCGCGAAGACGCGCTCGCCCGATGTCGCCGCCATCGCCGCCCAGAGCGAGCCGCCGGTGCCGAGGGGTGCCTCCTCGCGCACATAACCGATCTCCATCGCCCCATGCCGATCGCCGATCGCCGCCTCCACCATCTCGCCGAGATAGCCTGTCGCCAGCACCACGCGCCGCAGCCCGCCGCGCTCCAACGCGTCGAGCAGCCAGGCCAGGAAGGGCCGGCCGGCCACGGGTGCGAGCGGCTTGGGCACGTCGCTCACCACGCTGCGCAGCCGCGTGCCGAAGCCGCCGGCCAGGACGATGGCCTCCGTGGGGAGCATCAGGCGTTCTTCGGGAAGATTGCTTCCTCGATCATCGCGCAGATGGCATGGCCCAGCACCTCGTGCCCCTCCTGGATGGAGGGCGTCGAGGGCGAGGGGACCATCACCGTCACGTCGCACTGCTCCGCCAGCACCGCCGCGCCGGGCCCGTTGCCGGTGAAGCCCACGCAGGTGATCCCGCGCTCCTTCGCCGCCTTCATCGCCGCCAGGATGTTCGGCGAGCGGCCCGAGGTGGTGAGGCCGAAGAGCACGTCGCCCTCCACGCCCAGCGCCTCCACCTGGCGCGAGAAGACGCGCTCGTAGCCGTAGTCGTTGCCGATGGCCGTGAGGATCGAGCTGTCGGTGGTGAGCGCGATCGCCGGCAGGCCCGGCCGGTCGTAGTAGAAGCGGCTGACCAGCTCGCCGGCCCAGTGCTGCGCGTCGGCGGCGCTGCCGCCATTGCCGCAGATCATCACCTTGCGGCCGCCGCGCAGCGCCGCGATGCAGAGCTCGGCGGCCTGCGTCGCCGCATCGATCATGGCCTGGTCCTCGGCCATGCGCCCCATCAGCGCGGCCGTCGCCTGCACCGCGCCCAGGATCGTCCTCTTCTCGGCCATGCCGCGCACCCTTCGCAAAATCCGGAGGCTCTATCGCCCCGTTCCCCGCGAAAGGCCAGGGGTCCTCGGGCCGGCATCCCACCGCGGGCCGCCGCGCCCGTCCGGTTCTCCGCCCACTCCGCCTGCCGGCTTGGAGCATCAGCGGCGTGGCGAAGCCAGGCGCGCGCCTGGGTCTGGGGGCACTAAATAGTCCGGTAGCGCTCCAGCCAGTCGAGATCCGCGCACAGCAGGAGCTCGTCCCGACGGTCCGCCCGCATCAGCGCGCGGCGCAGGGCGGCATCGATGGCGACGTCGTCGAGCAGCACCCGCGGCTCGTGCGCCGCGTCGAAGCCCACGACATGCGGGAAGGCCGCGACGCAGGCGGCCAGCAGCGCGCGCGGCCCCTCCGGGTCCACGACCAGCTCCCCGAGGTCGAAGCTGATGACCGTGAGCGTGCCGCGCTCCAGCAGCCAGGGCGCCATCTGGGCTGCCAGCCGCGCCGCGCCGGGCTCGCCGAGGCGCAGCAGGTCGAGCCGCTCCAGCCCCTCGCGGGCCAGCACCGCCGGGATCTCGCCGAGCGGGACGGCGCGCGCGGCCGCCCGCGTCAGCCCGTTGCCCACCAGGTTCTCCGCCAGCGAGGCCGCCTTGCGCAGCGAGGCCTCGTGCGCGACCAGCGCCGCATGGGCCGGTGCGCCGGTGGCCAGCCCGAGCGTGGCGACGCCGATCCCCGCGCCGCCCTCGACGATCACGCGTCCCTCGCCCATGTCGGACCAGGCCGCGCGCAGCAGCGCGGCCCAGCGCGGCGCGAAGCCGGGGGCGGCCAGGAGCTCCGGCTCGCGGCTGTCGCCCGCCAGCACCACCTCGCCGCCCGGCAGCCGCAGGGCCCGGCTGCGCGGCCCCTCGGGCTGCGGCAGGCGGTGCTCGATGGAGGGGCTGGTCAGCAAGGTCCGGCGCAGGACGCGCAGGCTCGGCGAGCGCAGCCGCAGTTCCTCCACGGCCTCGGAGGCGGGGGAGGCGCCGTCGCGCAGCGTCAGCGCAGCCTTCGCCGCCTCGTCCGTCACCTGGCTCTCGATCCAGGTGCCGCGCTCCGGAAAGCCCGCGAGCGCGAGGCCGGCAATCTCCGGGCTGGTCAGGATGCCATCCATCAGCCCCGCGACGCTGCCCGTGCCGCACCAGGCGTCGAGCACCGTCTCGCTCTCAGGGTCGCGGCCCAGCAGGAAGCGATAGGCCCAGCGGACCGTCGCCGGTTCCAGCGCTTCGCTCATGCCCATCGCTCCAGCCAGCCGAGATCATGGCACAGCACGAGGTCGTCCACGCCGCGCCGCTCGGTCAGCACGCCGTGGAGCCACCAGAGCAGCGCTTCCCGGCCCTGCACGGGAAACGGCCGGTCGTCCTCGCCGAAGACGACGAGGGCCGGGAAGGCCGCATGCCATTCCTCGATCACTTCCAGGGGATTGCGCGCGGCCACGGCCATCTGGGTCCAGATGTTGAATTCGGCGAAGACGAGCGGGCGGTCGCGCCGGATCGCCTGGGCGGCGCCGGCCATGACGGCGCTCTCGGAGCCCTCGACGTCGATCTTCAGCAGGTCCATCCGCTCCAGCCCCTGCTCGGCGAGCACCGTGTCGAGCCGCCGGAGGGGAAGCGCGGCCCGCCGGGCGCTGCCCTCGGGCGCGTAGCTCCGCTCGCCCACGACGTAGTTGACGGCGGGGTTGTCGTCCGCGAGCCGCATCGTCGCGATACCGTCCTCGGCGCCGAGCGCCACCTCGACGACCCGCGCCCGGTCGAGCCCGTTCGCCGCGAGATTGACCCGCAGCAGGCGCGTGCAGCGCGGGTCCGGCTCCGCGCAGAGCAGGACGGCGTGATCGGGCGCCCCGCCGGCCAAGGCGAGGCTGGTCAGGCCGATATTGGCCCCCCCGTCGACCAGGACGCGCCCGGCCCCGCCATCGGGGAAGGCCGCCCGGGCGACGCGGGCCAGCCGCTCCGCGCCCGGATCGAGGCCGCCCGCCGTCAGCGCCTCCCAGTAGCCGTCGCCAGGCTCGCCCTGCAGGGTGAATTCCCGGCCGAGGAAGTCGAAACGGCGCGGCCCGGTCTGCGGCTCGGCGATCGCCGCGTCGCCGTAGAGCCGCTTCAGGAAGCCCGCCCGGAAGCCGGCCAGGCTCTGGTGCCCTTCGAGCGCGGAAGCCACCTCCGGCTCCGACGGCGCGGAGCCGTGCAGGAGCCGGTGCGCCGCCACGGCGACGTCGCGGGACAGCGGCTGCTGAAGCCAGGTGCCCCTGGCCGGGAAGCCGGCCGCGCAATAGGCCTCCGCCTCGGGCGAGGCGGCCATGGAGGTCAGGATGTCCCGCGGATTCAGGGCGCTCCAGCCCTCGATCACGGCGCGGTTCTCGGGCTCGCGGCCCAGCACCAGCCGATAGGCCCAGCGCACGGTCTCCGCGTCCCCGGCAGCGGCGGGCGGGTTCATGCGCCTAGTTTCCGCGCGGCCGCCAGAACGTCAAGCAAACGGGCGTCAGGCAAACGGACCTCAGGCAAGGCGGCGGGCGGCGCCGCGGCCCGGCCGTCCGCTCATGCCCAGCGCTCCACCCAGCCGAGATCGTGGCACAGAACCACGTCGTCCACCCCGCCGCGCCGGGTCAGCACGGCATGGAGCAGCCAGGGCAGCCCGTCCGTGGTGGGGAAGGGCAGTGGCAGGCCCTCGTCGTCGAAGCCGACGAGATGGGGGAAGGCGGCGTGCCATTCCTCCAGCACCGCCAGCGGGTTCTCGCGGGAGACGGTCATCAGCGTCCAGAGGTTGAACTCGGCGAGGACCATCGGCCGGTCGCGGCGGATGGCGCCGGCGGCGCCCAGCATGGCGGCGGTCTCGTGGCCCTCCGCGGCGAGGCGCAGCAGGTCCAGCCGCTCCAGATCCAGCTCGGCCAGCAGGCCGTCGAGCCGGCGATGGGAGAGCTCCGCATCGTCCTCGGCGCCCAGGGCGGCCTCGGCGAAGCGGGTCTCGTTCAGCCCGTTGGCGGCGAGGTTGTGGCGCAGCAGGGCGGCCGCCTCGGCCTCCGGCTCGATGCCGACGAGCCAGGCGTGGTAGGGCAGGGCCGTGCCCAGCGCGACGGCGGCGAGGCCGCTGCCCGCATGGGCGTCGACCAGCACCCGGCCTGTGCCGCCATCGGGGAAGGCCGCGGCCGCGACCCGGGCGAGGCGCTCGATCCGCGGATCCTGCCGCCCCTGCGAGAGGTAGTGCCAGGACGTCTCCCGCCCGGTTGCGCGCAGCGTACGGTGCTGGCCGAGCAGGCGGAATTGCGCCTCCCGAGTCTCCGCCGGGTTGCCGACGTCCTCGGCATCCACGGTCACAGTAGGGGCCTGATCCATGCGGATGTTTTCCGCGCTGGCGCCGCCGGCGTCAATCCATGGATTTCTATGGATAAGCGGGGCCTCACGGCTTCGGCGATTTCGCCCCAACCCATCGCACCCTGTGTGGACAGGAGAGCGATTCACGATTCCGGCGCTTCGCCCCAACCGATCGCACCCTATGCGATCTCGCGGATCAGCTTCCGGCGGACCGCGGTGCCGAAGGCCTCGAAATCCTCGGCCACGATCATGAAGGCGCCGTCGCCGCCGATGACGTTCTGCTGGAAGTACTGGTCGAGCGGGATGGAGGGCATGCGGCCGAAGGTCGGCCGGTCGTTCACGATGGGCAGGCCGTTGATGACGATGCCCTCGGCCACCGCCTCGTCGCGCGCCGATTCGGCGGGACGGCCGGAATTGTTCACGCCGTCGCCCGAGACGTCGATGACCTTGCGCGTGGCCTCGTAGGGCGCCTCGGCCAGCGTCCGGCGGGCGAAGTCGATGCCGCCGGAGATCGAGGTCCAGGAGAGCGAATTGCGCGGCGCCTCGGCCAGGGCGGAGGACCAGGCGTCGGCGTCGCCCTGGTTGGCGATCCGCGTCCAGGGCAGGACAAGGCGCTGGTACTCGAAGCCGGCCCATTCGACATAGGCCAGCCCGATGGCGCCGATCATGCCCCGGCGGACCACCTCGACCACGCGCGGATCGCTCACTGCGTTGCGGTAGCCCTCGCGCTGGAGGCGCGCCTCGTCCTCGTCGATCGAGCGGCTGACGTCCACCGCCAGGACCAGCAGCACATCCACCGGCTCGGGCTCCGCCCGAGCGGGGCGCGCCGTCCAGAGGGCGGGCGCGGCGGCGGAGGCAGCGAGGAGAGAGCGACGACGCATGCGGCGAAACTCCACGGGGGAGTCGCCATGGAACCGCTCATGACGGAGTCAATGCAATCTTTAGTTGCGGTGCAGCTACAATTCGCGGACGACGGCCGCGCAGACCCGGTCCACCTCGGCCTCGGTGAGGTAGGGGTGCATGGGCAGCGACATCACCTGGTGGCAGAGCGCCTCGCTGACCGTGAGCGCCGGCGCCGCAGCAAGGCCGGCGGCATGCGCGGCCCGGTAGGCCGGCTGATGATGCAGCGGCTTGGGGTAGTAGACGCCGAAGGGGATGCCCTCCGACTTCAGCGAGGCCTGCACGCGGGCGCGCTGGTCGGCGTCGGTGCAGCGGATGGTGTAGAGGCCCCAGGCGCTCTGATATGCGTTCGAGGGGGCCTCGCTGGAGGCGCGCTGCAGCGCGACCTTCCCGGTCAGCCGCGCCGCGTACCAGGAGGCGACCTTGGCGCGATCCTTCAGCTCCTGCGCGAAAAGATCCATCTTGCACAGCAGGATGGCGGCCTGGAGCGTGTCGAGGCGCCCGTTCATGCCGGTGCGCAGCACCTCGTAGCGGCCGCCGCCCTCGCCGTGGGTGCGGAGGCTCCGGTACAGCTCGGCGCGCTCGGCGCTCTGGGTCAGCAGCGCGCCGCCGTCGCCGTAGCAGCCGAGCGTCTTGGTCGGATAGAAGCTGAGCGTTGTCGCATCCGCGTGGCAGCCGAGCGACTTGCCGTGCAGGAAGGCGCCGAAGGCCTGGGCCGCGTCGTCCAGCGTGAACATCCCGTGCTTCTGCGCGATGGCGTTCAGCGCCGGCCAGTCGGCGGGCAGGCCGAAGAGGTCCACGCCCACGATGGCGCGGGGCTTCAGCTTGCCTTCCTTCACCACGAGCCCGATGCGGCGCTCGAGGTCGGCGAGGTCGATGTTGAAGGTCTCCGGGTCCACATCCACGAAGACCGGCGTAGCGCCCAGCACCAGCGGCACCTCGGCTGTGGCGGTGTAGGTGAAGGCGGGGAGGAAGACCGCATCGCCGCGGCCGATGCCCTCGGCCATCATGGCGATCTGCAGCGCGTCCGTGCCGGAAGAGACGCCGACGGCATGGCCGCAGCCGGCGAAATCGGCGAGCCGCTTCTCCAGCTCGGCGACCTCGGGCCCGTTGATGAAGCGGCCGGAGGAGAGGACATGGGCGATGCGCCGGTCCAGCTCGGGCCGGATCAGCGCCTGCTGGGCCTGCATGTCGAAGAGCGCGATGGGACGGGTCTGGTCGTTCATGGGCGCCTTGGTGCGCTGCAGCGCGGGATGGATCAACCCCCGCCGGATTCAACCTGTGTGACGAATCACTACCGGCCGGGAAGGCATGGCCCTCCCGGATCGGCAGCCTTTCCCTCAGAACGAATAGCGCAGCCGGACCGTGCCCGAGATCTCGCGCACCCGGCTCGAGAGCTCGCTGTCCAGCCGGGCGCCGAGCGTCCAGCGCGGCGCGACCTCCGTCTCCAGCCCCACCGCCAGCAGCGCCGAATCCGTGTCCGGCCGCGCGCCCTGCGTGGTGAAGCCGCTGCCGGGAAAGGCGATGAAGCTGGTCGCCGAGCTCTGCTCGCGCATCACGTAATGCGCCCAGGCCAGCCGCGCGAAGCCGCGCACCGGCCGGCCCGCCACCACCCGGGTGCCCTCGGCCTGACCGCCGAGCTCCGTCCGCACCGTGCTGTTGGTGGAGGCCGCGACCTGCACGCCCGTCGGCGTGCCCGGCGCGCTGCTCCGTTCCGTGAAGCCGTCGCTGTCCGTCACCTGGGCCTGCACGGCCAGGAAGGGCTGCAGCCGGATTCCGGCCCGCGCCACGCCGTCGTGCCGCGCCTCGACGCGGAAGGACCAGACCCGGGCGTCATAATCCGCCCGCTGCTGCGCGCCCCCCAGGAAGTCCTGCGTGCGCTTGCTCTCCACGTCGAGGAGGGACAGCGCCGCCGCGCCTTCCAGCGTGAGGCCGCCGAGCGGAGTGCCGATCCGGGTCCGGCCATAGGCGCCGAGCTGTCCCGTCCAGCTGCGCGCGCTGCCGAGCCCGCCGGAGAGCGAGGCATGGGTCTCGCCGGCCGCCGCCGAGACGCCGGCGAGGCTCTCCGCGCCCAGCGCGATGTCGAGGCCCATGGCGAAGCCGTAGCCCTGCGCGGAGCGCGTGGCCGAGCCCGCGCCGCTCTCGCCGGCCACGCGGGAATAGGCGCCCATGGCCTGGCCCCACATGGCAAGGCGCGGCCGCGGCGCCGGCGTTGCATCGTCGCCATCGGCTGAGCCGATGGAGGCGATGCGGCTGCCGATCGACGACCCCTGCCCCTGGCCGAAGACGTTCAGCATCGAGGAGAGGAACTGCTGGCCCGCGACCACGCCCATGCCGGTGCTGGTGGTGGAGACCTCGCCCGAGAGCTGGTTCACGGCGTTGCCGATGCGATTCGCCGGCGCGTTGTACACGCCGAAGAAGGGCTGCAGGTTCCCGCCGGCGTTGCGCGCCGCGTCCAGCGCGCCGCCCGCGCCGCGCAGGTTCGCGGGCAGGAAGCCGCCCAGGCCCGGCGCCGTCGCCGTGGTCGTGACGCCGGAGGGCGTGGCCGTCGTCACGGTGGTGCCCGATTCGGGGGTGGGGATCAGCGCGGCCGGGGCGAGGGTGAGCCGCACCCGGCTGGCGCTCACGTCGAGTGCCGCGGTGACGCCCGCGCCGAAGCTGCCTTGGGTCATGACGGCGGGCGAGCCGGTGATGCCGCCGGCCGTGATCAGCGTGTAGGGCGCGTTGAAGGTGGCGCCGATCGGGATCAGGCGGATGGTGCCCTGCAGGCTCGCCGTGCCCGTCACGTCCAGCCGGTCGGCCGAGGCGGCGCCGACCTCGAAGGCGGCCGTGGCGCCCGCGGCCAAGGTGAGGTTGCCGTTGACCGTCAGCGTGCCGATCGAGTTGCCCGGCGCGATCGTGCCGCCCGAGGCGATGGTCGTGACGGGCAGCGTGCCCGTGCCGCCCACCGTGCCGCCGGCATTCACCGTCAGTCCCGATGAGCTGGCGATCGAGCCGTTCACCGAGAGCGTGCCCGCATGCACCGTGGTCGCGCCCGTGTAGGTGTTTGCGCCGCCCAGGATCAGATTGCCCGTGCCGATCTGCGTCACGGCGCCCGCGCCCGAGATCACGCCCGACTGCGTCAGCGTGTCGGAGCGGTTGAAGACGAGCGTGCCGGAATTGGCCACGCCGCCGCTGCCGAGCGAGCCGGTGGTCCCGCCGTCGCCCACCTGCAGCGTCCCCGACAGAATGGTCGTGCCTCCGGAATAGGTGTTGACCCCGGTCAGGATCGTGGTGCCGCTCGCCGTCTGGTACAGCGCGCCCGAGCCGCCGATCGCATTGGCGACGGTGTGGCTGTCGGTGCGGGCGAAGACGAGGATCCCGTCATTGGCCACGGCGCCGGGGCCGAGATTGCCGGTCGTGTTGGAGTCGCCGACCCGGATGCCGCCGCCGACGCCGATGACGGTCCCGCCGGAGTAGGTGTTCGCCCCTGTGAGGATGATGCCGCCATTGGGCGCCGCCTCCAGCACGCCGGAGCCGCTGATCACGCCGGAGATGGTCAATGGCGCGGTGCTGGTGGGCTTGTCGACGACCAGCCGGCCGTTGTTCGCCACGTTGCCGGAACCAAGGGCGCCGGTGCTGCCGCCATTGCCGACCTGTAGCGTCCGGCCCGCATCGATGGTCGTGCCGCCGCCATAGGTGTTGTTGGCGGTCAGCACCAGCGTGCCCGTGCCCGACTGCGCCAGCGAGCCTGGGCCGCTGATCAGACCGCCGAAGACCAGCGTGTTCGACCGGTTGAAGACCAGCGACGTGCCGCTCCCAAGGCTCACATTGCCGGCGATGGACCCTGTCGTCCCGGCATTGCCGATCTGCAGCGTGCCCGCGCTGACCGTGGTGCCGCCCGCATAGGTGTTGGCCCCCGTCAGGATCAGGGTCCCCGAGCCGGTCTTCCCGAGCGAGCCGTTGCCCGCGATCACGTTGCCGAGCGTCGAGCCCGCGACCTCGGGCGCGATGGCGAGCGAGCCGGCGACGGCGATGTCGCCGACCAGCCCCCAGCCCGCGCCGAGCGTGAGGGCATTGGACCCCCCGGTGAAGTTCAGGGCGTTCGCCCGGGCCCCGCCGCCGGAGAGGCCGCCTGAGACCGACGCGTTCAGCGTCAGGTCGAGGCCGGAGCCGACGATGCCCTCGCCGCCCGCGCCGGCGGGCCCAGCCGTGGTGGCGATACCGCCGGCCCCGCCGTTGCCGCCCGTCACCGCGGCCCCGATGATGGCCGTCACGCCGGTGGTGTCGGTGAAGACCAGGCCGTGACCGCCGCTTCCGCCCGCCGCGCCCGTGCCGGTGCCGGACCCGCCGGCGCCGCCATTGCCGCCGGTCACGGTGGAACTCAGGGTGCCGAGGCTTCCGCTGCCGGTCACCACGGCGCCCCAGCCGCCAGCGCCGCCACCCCCGCCGCCCATCGAGGTGCTGTTGCCGCCATAGCCGCCATAGCCGCCCCACACCGAACTGGCGGGCAGCCCCGCGTCCACGAGGCCATGCGCGCCGCCGCCGCCACCGCCCGCACCGAAGGTTGACGAGTCCGCGCCGTCCGAGCCGGTTCCGCCACCCGCGGTGCCGCCGTTGCCATGGAGGCTTCCGCCGCCATCGCCGCCATTGCCGCCGGTGACGCCTGCGCCGCCGCCGCCGCCGCCGGGGATCTGGCTGGACGGGTAAGGGAAGCCTCCGCCATCGCCGCCCGGGCTGGTGGCGCTGTCGCCGCCGCCCGCGCCGCCGCTGCGCCCGCCGGCTCCGCCATCGGCGAAGGCCGGCTGGACCGGTGTGGAGGCGAGCAGTGCGGCCCCTCCGAGGATGAGGCCGATCCCGACCAGCGCGGTGGAGCCGCTCAGGCCGGGGCGACGCCGCGGAAAGGAGGAACCGGGAGTTTGCAGCACGGAAGGCACACCTTCGATTGTTGGTGTGCAGGGAATGGCACGCGGGGTGTTAACGCCCCGCTACCGGCGCGGGCGTTTCCCCTGGGATTTTCGGTGCTTTCAATGGCATGGATAGGTCCCGCAGCGCTGTGCGCGCGCCGCGGGATGCTTTCCCGCAGGCGTCAATGCCCGCCGCCCCCACCCCCCGGCTTCGGCCGCTGCAGCAGCAGCACCAGCGGGATCGCCGCGGCGAAGAGCAGGCTCATCGCCACCAGCACGTCGTTGTAGGCCAGCACCAGCGCCTGCTGCTCCACCATCTGCGCCAGCCGCCGCAGCGCCGCGCCCTGGGCCTGCGCCTCGCCCATCCGCGGCGTCATCGCGGTGACGAGATTGTCGTACCACTGCGTCGCGGCGATCCGGCCCGAGCTCACCTGCTCGGCCATGTGCAGCCGGTGCGCCGCGCCGCGGTCGGTCACCATGGTGTTGATGAGCGCGAGCCCCACCGCGCCGCCGAGGTTGCGCATCAGGTTGTACAGCCCCGAGGCGTTCTTCAGCCGCGCCGGCGGCAGGGTGCCGAGCGCGATCTGGTTCACCGGCACCATCACCATCATGGTCCCCACGCCGCGCAGGCCGAGCGCCAGCCACATCTCGTTGAAGCCGGACAGCGTGGTGAGGTCCGAGGTCAGCCACAGCGCGTAGCTCATGATGGCGAGGCCGAGCGCCAGCACGACGCGGACGTCCATCCGCTGCGCCATCTGCCCCACGATGGGCGCGGCCGCGAACATGGCGAGGCCGGTGACGAACATGGTCTCGCCGATCTGCAGGCTGTTGAAGCCGCGCACGCGCCCGAGGAAGAGCGGGATCAGGTAGACCGAGCCGTAGAGCCCGATGCCCAGCAGGAAGGCCAGCACGCTGCCCACCGCGAAGTTGCGGTTGGCATAGGCGCGCAGGTCCACGATCGGCTCCTGCCGGGTGAAGGCGCGGGCGAAGAACAGCGCGCCCGACACCACGGCCACCACGGCGAAGGCGGCGATGGTCTCGTCCTCGAGCCATTCCCAGCGCGGGCCTTCCTCCATCACGTATTCGAGGCTGCCGAGGAAGGCCGCCATGAAGGCCAGGCCCCACCAGTCGAAATAGGCCAGCAGCTTCGGATTGCCCTCGTCGATCCGCATGGTGGCCCAGACCACCGAAGCGACGAGGATGCCGACGGGCACGTTGATCAGGAACAGCCAGTGCCAGGAAAAGGTCTCGGTCAGGACGCCGCCCAGCGTCGGGCCGATGGTCGGCGCCAGCGTCGCGGTCAGGCCGATCAGCACCGAGATGCGCGTGCGCTGCTTGCCGGGGAAGAGGCTGAAGGCCGTCGCGAAGACCGTCGGGATCATCGCGCCGCCCAGAAAGCCCTGCGCGGCGCGGAAGGCGATCATCAGCGGCAGCGAATCCGCCATGGCGCAGGCCAGCGAGAAGACGGTGAAGCCCACCGCCGATGCCGTGAACAACACCCGCGTCGAGAGCAGCCGCGACAGGAAGCCCGAGAGCGGGATCATGACGATCTCCGCGATCAGGTACGAGGTCTGGATCCAGGAGGCCTCGTCCGGGCTGGCGGCGAGGCCGGCCTGGATGTCGGCGATGCTGGCGGAGACGATCTGGATGTCCAGGATCGCCATGAACATCCCCAGCACCATCACCATGAAGCCGAGGAATTTTTCGCGCGAGACCGCCGGCGTGGCGGGCGCGGGCAGGGCGCCGATCGTGGTCGCGGACATGGCGCCCTCCCTCCGTCAGACGTTCAGCGCAGGTGGAGCGTCGCGGCCGCGGCGCCGAAGACGCTGCGCGGCGCGCCGGGATCGGGGCGCAGGTCCACCCTGGCCTCCACGGACAGGCCCGGCCGCAGCAGCGCCGCATCCTGGCCCGCGTCGAGCGCGATGCGCACCGGCACGCGCTGCACGATCTTGGTGAAGTTGCCGGTGGCGTTCTCCGGCGGCAGCAGGCTGAACAGCGCGCCGGTGGCGGGCGCGAGGCTCTCGACGCGGCCATGCAGCTCGTGGCCGGCGTCGACGGAGAGCGTCACGGGCTGGCCCGGGCGCATGCCGCGCAGCTGCGTCTCCTTGAAGTTCGCCGTCACCCATTGCCGCTCCGGCGGCGGCGCCACGGCGATGAGGTTCTGCCCCGGCCGCACATGCGCGCCGAGCTGCGCCGTGCGGTTGCCGACGATGCCGGCGAAGGGGGCGCGGATCACGGTATAGGCGAGGTTGCTCTCGGCCAGCGCAAGCTGCGCCGCGGCCTCGGCGCGGCGGCCCTCGGCGGTGGCGAGCTGGCCCTCCAGCACCGGCACGGCGGCGCGGGCCGCTGATGTCGCGGCCTGGGCGGAGGCCAGCGTGGCCTCGGCCTTGCGGCGGTCGGCCAGCGTGCGGTCGGCGTTCTCGCGGCTGCCGAAGCCCGACTGTGCCAGCGAGCCGTAGCGCCCGGCATCGGCGGTGGCGCGGACGCGCTCGGCCTCGGCCTGGGCGATCTGCGCCTCGGTGGCGGTGATCTGGGCGCGCTGCTGCTCGATCTGCGCGCGGATGGTGGTGATGCCGGCCTCGGCCTGGGTCAGCGCGGCGGCCGCGGCGTCGCGGCGGGCGCGCCAGTCGCGGTCCTCCAGCTGGATGAGGGGCTGGCCCTCCTCCACCCGCTGGTTGTCGGTCACCAGGATCGCGCCGATGTCGCCCTCGATGCGGGCGCCGAGCAGGACGATGTCGCCCTGCACATAGGCGTTGTCGGTGGCTTCCATGTGGCGGCCCACGCGGAACCACCAGTTGCCGCCCAGCCCGGCGCCGACCAGCGCGGCCAGCAGCAGGACGGGGCGCAGCCGCCGGGCGAGGGAAGGCTTCTTCCCGGCCGTCACGGATTGGAGGGCCGGATCGGCGGAGAGAGGGGTCTGGGCGTTCATCGGACTAAACCGTTCAGTTCAACGCCGCGGAACATGGCGAAGGGCCGCGGCGGCGTCAAGAGTAAACTGAACCGTTCAGTTCAATCTTGAAATCGGGTGTGCTTCATGACCATAAGAGCGTCCATGAGCGCACAACTCGACACCGCCGACGCCTCGCCGAAGCGCCGCCAGATCCTGGACGCCGCGGGAAAGCTCTTCCTGGCCGAGGGCTATGCCGCGATCTCCATGGACGCGATCGCGCGCGTGGCCGGCGTCTCCAAGGCGACGCTCTACGCCTATTTCCCGGGGAAGGACGCGCTGTTCGGCGCCATGGTGGCCGAGCGCTGCGCCGGCATGCTGGCCCAGAACCGCTTTGTCGGCGACCACGATGCGCCGCTGCCCGAGGCCCTGCGCCGGCTGGTTGATTTCTGGCTGCGCTTCCTCATCAACCCCGAGGTGGTCGCGACCTACCGCACCGTCCTCGCCGAGGGTGCCCGCTTCCCCGACCTCGCCCGCGCCTTCTTCGAGGCGGGCCCGAAGATCGGCCTCGCCTGGATCGGCGAATGGATCGCGGAGGAGCAGCGGCGCGGTCGCCTGCGCGCGGATCTGGACCCCCGCACCACGGGCGCGCAGATCGTCGCCCTGCTGCGCAGCGAGCTCTACATCAAGATCGCGCTCGGCCTGGTGAAGGTCCCCTCCGAGGAGGCGATCACCGCCGAGGTGGACGCCGCCACCGACCTGCTGCTGCGCGCCCTCGCCGCCTCGCCTTGACCGCTCCCGGAGCGGTCCTAGGCTCCGTCGGATTCTCGGAAAGGCGGTTCGGCATGACCCTGGCGATGTCTTGGGACGAATGGGCGCGGCATGACGCGACGGCGCTGGCCGAGCGCGTCCGGACGGGCGAGGTCACGCCGGCCGAGCTGGCCGCCCAGGCCGCGGCCGGCGTCGCGAAGGTCGATCCCGCCGTCAGCGCCGTAGTCGAGCTCTTCGAGGACGTGGTCGCCGATCCCCTGAAGGACGGCATGGACCCCACGGGCGTCTTCGCGGGCGTGCCCTATTTCATGAAGGATCTCGGGCCGACGCTGAAGGGGCGCCTGCAGGAGATGGGCTCCAGGCTCATGCAGGGGAACCGCGCGGCTTCGGACAGCTTTCTCGCGTCGCGCATCCGCAAGGCCGGGCTCAACATCATCGGCCGCAGCACCACGCCGGAATTCGGCACCTGCTCCTCGGCCGAGAACCCCGAGGTTTATGTCACGCGCAACCCGTGGAACACGGGCTACACCACGGGCGGCTCCTCGGCCGGCACGAGCGCGCTGGTGGCCGCCGGGGTGACGCCGATCTCGCACGCCACCGACGGCGGCGGCTCCATCCGCATCCCCGCGGGGTGGAACGGCAATATCGGCCTGAAGCCCTCGCGTGGCGTCTTCTCCATCGCGCCCTACGGCTCGGACCTCGCGAGCGTGGTCTCCATCCAGGGCTGCCATACCCGCACGGTGCGCGACACCGCCGCCTTCGTGGACGCCTGCCGCGGCGGCGCGCCGGGCGAGTTCATGCCCTACTGGACGGTGCCGGAGCCTTATACCGAGATGATCCGCCGGGACCCGGGAAAGCTCCGCATCGCCCTCTCCCACGAATGGGGCGACTACCGCGCGGCGCCCGAGCTGGTGGCGGAGCTGCAGCAGGCGGGCCGGCTGCTGGAAGGGCTCGGCCATTGCGTGGAATGGGTGGTGCCGCGCATCGACTTCCGCGCGGCCTATGCGGCGCAGACCACCTGCTACATCACCAACTTCGCGCAGACCATCGCGGCGCTGCTGCGCTCGAAGGGGCTGGAGAAGCCGCCGGCCGATCTGGTGGAGCGCATGAACATCCGCATCTGGGAAGCGGGGATCGGCGCCTCCTATTCCGAGCGAACGGCGATGCAGGCGGCGTTCAACGCGACCTCGCGCGAGTTCGGCGCCTTCTTCGAGGAATGGGACGTCATCCTGACGCCGATCACCGCGAAACCCACGCCCGCGGTCGGCACCACGGAGTACCTGACGATCGCCGACAACCCCTCGGTGCTGGACTGGTTCGAGAACCTCTGGGGCATCTTCGCCTATACGCCGCTGTGCAATCTCGCCGGCATCCCCGGAATCTCGATGCCGATGGGCGAGCAGGCGCATGGGCTGCCCTTCGGCATCCAGGCGATATCAGCGCAGGGGCAAGACGGGCTGCTGCTGCAACTCGCGGCGCAGATCGAGCGCGCGCTGGACGGCAAGTGGAACGGCGGACGCCGGCCGCAGGTGCACGTGGCGGCCTGAGAATTTCAGCCGCGCCGCAACCCGCCTGCGAGATGACGGAAGGCCTCGACCGCCTTGCCCAGCACGGCGGGCGGGTCCTCCGAGGCAGCCACCCATAGCGAGGCGCTGAGCGCCGCGCCGTTGAGCAGCCGCGCCGCCGCCTCGGCATCCATCGGCCTGACGGTCCCGTCGTCGATGAGCGCCTGGATCGCCTGCGTCATGGTGCGCAGGCAGGCCGTCTGGTTCGGCCATTGCGACGGGTCGCCCAGCACGGCCGGCCCGTCCAGCAGCATGATGCGCTGAATCTCCGGCTCCAGGGCCATTTCGATATAGGCAATGCTCTCGTCGACAAGGGCGAGCCAGGGAGTCTCCGCGCGGTCCCGCACGGCGCGCAGCCGCGCCAGCATCTCGGCGTCGATCTGGTCGATCACCGCCTGGAGCAGGCCCTTCTTGTCGCTGAAATTGTGGTAGAGCGCCCCACGTGTGAGCCCGGCCCCGGCGGTCAGCTCGTCCATCGACGCCGATGCATAGCCCTTTTCCGCAAAGGCCTTGCGGGCCGCCCGGATCAGCTTCGCCCGGGTCTCCTCCATCATCTGCGCGCGCCGTCCCGTGGCCACGGAAATCTCCTGCTCAACGACATACGCCTCGTATGCGGGTTGACATACGAGACGTATGTCCCAATCTGCTCGCATACGGGGCGTATATCAAGGGTCCGGCCCCGGCCCGTTTCGAAAAGGATCGGCATCATGGCCAAGCGCGACGCGATCTTCCCGCCGGGACGGCAGGCTCTCTACGACATCCATAAATATTCCGCGGCGATCCGCTCGGGCGACCTGCTCTTCGTCTCGGGCCAGGTCGGCAGCCGCGAGGACGGGTCACCCGAGCCCGACTTCGAGAAGCAGGTCCAGCTGGCCTTCGACAATCTCAAGGCCGTGCTGAAGGCCGCCGGCGCCGGCTTCGACGACGTCGTGGACGTGACCTCCTTTCACACCGACCCGGCCGCGCAATGGGAAACGGTCACCAAGGTCCGGCTGAAGGAGATCGGCGAGGCGCCTTATCCGAACTGGACCGCCGTGGGCGTGACCTGGCTCGCGGGCTTCGATTTCGAGATCAAGGTCATCGCCCGCCTGCCCCAGGCGGGTCAGGCATCGGCCTGACCGAGCGGCGGCGCCCTCAGGCGCCGCCCTTACGCCCCGCCCTTCTGCGCCACCGTCGCCGCGTCCTGGTGGTCGAACTCCGGCACCAGCCGCGACAGCTGCGCCAGCGCGAGCCTTCCATGCCCGCCGCGCGCCGCGCTGGCGATCTCGTCCAGCGCCCGCGCGACCAGCGCGGCATCCGCCGTCCTTGGCGTCGCCACCAGCAGGCCCGGGAACTGCGTGGGCCTGGGCGGCTCCTGCCCGTGAAACATCTCCTCGAACAGCTTTTCCCCCGGGCGCAGGCCGGTGAAGCGGATCTCCACATCCTCGTCCGGCCGCAGCCCCGCCAGCCGGATCATCCGCCGCGCGAGGTCCACGATCTTCACCGGGCTGCCCATGTCGAGCACGAAGATGCCGCCCTCGCGCAGCTCCGGCGGCGCATCGGCCCGGTCCACCGCGCCGACCACGGCGGCCTGGAGCACCAGCCCCACCGCCTCGCGCACCGTCATGAAATAGCGGCGCATGTCCGGATGCGTGACGGTCAGCGGCCCGCCGCGCTCCAGCTGGCGCCGGAACAGCGGCACGACGGAGCCGGTGGAGCCGAGCACGTTGCCGAAGCGCACGGTGATGCAGCGCATCCCCTGGCCGCTCTGCCGCGCCTCGCGATCGAGCGCCTGGCAGTACATCTCCGCGAGCCGCTTGGAGGCGCCCATCACGCTGGTCGGGTTCACCGCCTTGTCGGTGGAGATGAAGACCATCAGCCCGCAGCCCGCCGCGCGCGCGGTATCCGCCACGATGCGCGTGCCGTGCGCGTTGGTGAGCAGCCCCTCCAGCGGGTCGTTCTCCACCATCGGCACGTGCTTCAGCGCGGCGGCGTGGAAGACGAGCTCCGGCCGGAACTCCTCCATCAGCCGGCGCATGCGCGCCTCGTCGCGCACATCCGCCAGCACCGAGCGCCTGACGACGTTGGGATGCCGCTCCGACAGCTCCAGGTCGATCTCGTAGAGCACGTATTCGCCGTGATCGAGCAAGGTCAGCACCGAGGGCCCCAGCGCCGCCACCTGCCGCGCCAGCTCGCCGCCGATGGTGCCGCCGGCGCCGGTCACCAGCACGCGGCGGCCCTGCACCAGCCGCGCCATGCCCTCGCGGTCGAGCGGCACCTGCGGCCGGTCCAGCAGCTCCTCGATGGAGACGGGGCGGAGGCTGATCTTCGTCGTGTCCTGCGGCCGCGCCGCCTGGCCGAGCATGGTCGGCTGCGGCGCGCGGCGGATGGGCACGCCGTGATGGTCGGCGGCGTCCAGCAGCGCTTCCAGCATGGGGCCGTTGAGGTCGGAGGAGGCCAGCACCAGCAGGGACGGCAGACGCCCCTCGTTGCGAAGTCCCTCCAGCACCGCATCCGTCTCCTCGATGGTGCCGAGGATGGGATGGCCCTGGATGCGCCGCGCCACCTGCCGCGAGCGCCGGGCCAGGATGCCCTGCACGCGATAGGCCGGCTTCCGCTCCTGCTCGAGCGCGCGGATGAAGAGGTCCGCCTGGTCCACGCCGCCGACCACGAGGACCGGCTGGGTGTCTCCTTCCTCGGCGATGCGGCGGATGGCGCGCACCCGGCCGTTGAGGCGCGGGATGCCGAGCAGCCCGGTCAGCGCCATGGCGTGCAGGGCCGGGAAGGCGTGGTTGGGCGAGTGCCAGGCGCCGAGCAGCCAGAGCACCGCGGTGAACAGCGCCGCGGCGCCGACCGAGGCGCCGAGCACCTGCAGCAGGTCGCGCACGCCCGAATAGCGCCAGTATTGCTGCGGCAGCCCCAGCGCCCAGGCCGGCGCGAGCATGGACAGCGCCGCCAGCGGGATGCCGAGCCCCCACCAGCCCTGGCCCGGCCAGCTCCCAGGCCCGGCCAGCAGCAGCGCGACCGGGAGCGCGACGACGGCGAGCGCCGCGTCGAGCGAGAGGTTCAGCAGGATGCGCGAGGGGGCCTTAGCCATTCGGCGCCTTATAGGTCCTCCCCGCTTCGCCCTCAAACATTCGGTGCCGGCTGGATTTCCGCGGCCCCGCCAGGAGGCCGCGATACAGATCCACCAGCCGTGCGGCCTCGGCCTCCCAGCCCCATTCGCCCCGCGCCGCGCGCCAGCCCGCATCGCCCAGCCGGACGCGCGCCGCCCGGTCGGTCAGGGCGGCGATGCCGGCGGCGATGCAGGCCGGGTTGGTCACATCCACCAGCACGCCGCAGCCGGCGTCGCGCACGATGCCGGCGACGCCGGTCGCGAAGGCGGGGGCGATGACCGGCAGGCCGATCGCCATCCCGTCGAAGAGCTTGTGCGGCAGGGCGAGGCGATGATTCTCCTCGCCCGGCTGGAAGAGGACGAGGTTCACGTCCGCCTCGGCCGCCGCGCGGGCGAGGGCGGCCTCGGCCGGCATCCAGCCGGCGACCTCGATGCGGCCGGCCAGCCCTGCGCGCGCTGCGGCCTCCCGGAATTCCGTCTCGCTGCCGTCGGTGAAGCGGCCGATGACCAGCAGGCGCGTGTCGGCCGGCGCGAGCGCCATCGCGGCCAGGAGCTGCGGCCAGCCGCGCTTCACGCCGATGGCGCCCAGATGCAGCAGCGTGATCGGCCCCTCGCGATGCTCGCGGCGCGGCAGGCCGGGTGGGATCAGCGCATGGTTGCGCACGGCTACGAGCGGCGTGCGGGCGGAAAAGTCCCCGGCCAGCCCGTCCTTGGCGAGGACCACCGCGTCGGCCACACGCCCCATCGCCCGCAGGGCGAGCCGCAGGGCCCCACGCGCCAGAGGCCGCAGCGCCGCCGGCAGGCGGGTGTCGAGGCGCGAGGGGTAGTGCTCGTGGACGTCCAGCACCACGCGCGCGCCGCATCGCGCGCCGGCCGCCAGCGCCACGGCCCAGGAATCCGGCTCGGAGGCGTGGATCACGGCGGGCCGCAGCGCCACCGCGCGGCGATACAGCGCCGGCAGCCGCCTCAGCCGCGATGCGCCGAAGACGGTCTCGATCGCCACGCCGGCCACCGGCGCCCGAGGACCGCCAGGCCCAGGGCACAGATGCGTCACCGGCCAGCCGGCGGCGGCCAGCGCGGCCCCCTCCTTCCGGACCACGCGCATGTCGTCGGCGGGATGGGCGGCGGAGAGCAGCAGGATCACGCGCCGGCCCAGCCCGGTTCCGGGGCGGAGCGCGGGGTCATCGCGCCCTCGGCGGCGGCCACGAAGCGCGCGGCCAGCAGCCGCCGGTCGAAGCGGCGGACCGCGAGCTCCCGCGCCGCCCGGCCCATTGCCTCGCGCCGCGTGGTATCGCCGGCGAGGCGGGACAGCGCGGCGGCCATCCCGGCGGCATCCGCGCAGGTCTCGCCGGCGCCGCCGGACAGGAGGCGCTCGGCCTCGCCCGGGACGTTGGAGAGCACGGGCAGGCCGGCGGCAAGGTAGTCCATCAGCTTGTTCGGCGCTGTCCACTCCGCGAATTCCGGCACGGGCGCGAGGCACAGCAGCCCAGCCTGGCTGCCCGCGAGCAGCCGCGCCAGCTCGCGCTTGGGCATGGCGTCGAGGAAGGTGATGTTGCGCAGCCCGCGCGCCGCCGCGTCGGCCATGAGTGCCGGCTTCTCGCCACCCTCGCCGACCAGGACCAGCCGCACGCGCCGCTCGCCCGCCACGCGCAGGCGGGCCGCCACGTCCAGCAGCCGGTCCAACCCGTTCGCGCGGCCATGCGCCCCGGCATAGACGGCCAGGATCTCCTGGCTGCCCGCCTCGTCCGGCCGCCAGGGCGCGACCTGCGGCCCGAAGAGGTCGAGGTCGCAGCCCTGGCCGATCACGTGCAGCCGATCCGCCGGCGTGCCGCGGGCCAGCGCCGTGGCGCCCATCCCCTCGGTGAGCGCGACCACGGCGGCAGCGTTGCGGCAGGCCGCGCCGGCCAGGCGCTCCATGGCGGACAGCACGCCCGGCGCCCGCAGCCCGAGCGCCGCCGGCAGCTCCGGCCAGGGATCGCGGATCTCGAAGAGGAAGGGCGTGCCGCGCAGCCGCCGCGCGGCCAGGGCGGGCAGGGCGACGGTCAGCGGCGTGGAGCTGGCGATCACCAGGTCCCATTCGCCGCGCGCGGCCATCCATCCGGTGCTGATGGCATAGCGCAGGAAGGCGCCGGTCCGGGCGGCGAGGCCCATCGCATTGCCGCAGGGGATCGAGAACTCCACCAGCTCGAAGCCCGAGACGCGGCCGGAGCGCCGCCCGCGGCGGAACGGCCCGGACAGGCCGGTGACCGCGCCGGAAAACTGTCCGCAGGCCAGCGTCACCGCATGGCCGCGCTGGGCCAGGGCGCGGGCCATCGCATGGCTGCGCGTGCCTGTGGTCCCCTCCGGCGTGGAGAAGTGCTGGTGCAAATAAAGGATGCGCATCTAGAGGCGCCGTCGAGGGCGCCAACCCCCCATCAGTTCGAGGGTCCAGGGCCAAAAGCCCTGGCGGGGAGAGCGCGAGAGGGGCGGAGCCCTCTCGCATCGACAGCGCAGCGTCTACCGATGCAGCGCACGGATCGCCGAGATCGCCCGGAACTGCTGCGGCACCGTCATCGCGCTTCCCGAGGGCAGGCACAGCCCCTGCTCGAACAGCGCCGCCGCCACTTCGCCGCCCACCGAAGGCGCCCCCCGGAAGGCGGGCTGCAGGTGCAGCGGCTTCCAGACCGGCCGGCTCTCGATCCCCTGCTCGGCCAGGGCGAGGCGGACGGCCTCGCGGTCCATGCCGAAGCGCCGCGGATCCACCAGCATCGCGCTCAGCCAGCGCGTGGCGCGCGACCAGCCCGGCTCCGGCATGAAGGAGAGGCCGGGCATGGCGCCCAGCGCGTCGACGTAGCGCCCGAAGATGGCGCGGCGGGTCTCGACGCGCTCCTCCAGGCTCGGCAGCTGCGCGAGGCCGACGGCCGCCAGCACGGAGCTCATGGCGTAGTTGAAGCCCGTCGTCTCGTGCTGGTAATGCGCCGCCGGCTCCTTCGCCTGGGTGGCGAGGTGGCGGGCCCGGCCGATCAGCGAGCCGTCCGCCGAGAGCAGCGCCCCGCCGCCGCCGGCCGTGACGATCTTGTTGCCGTTGAAGCTCACCGCCACGAGGTCGGCGCCATGGCCGGCCGACTTGCCGTGCTGCCGCCCGCCCAGCGCGCAGGCGCTGTCGGAGAGCACGGGCACCCCCCAGCGCGCGCAGGCGGCGCGGATCGCCGCCATGTCGGAGGGCTGGCCGTAGAGGTCCGCCGGCACCACCACGCGCGGCAGCCGGCCCCGGCGCGCGGCGGCCGAAAGCTCCTCGCGCAGCAGATGCGGATCGAGCGTCCAGCTGGTCGGGTCGACGTCGAGGAAGCGCGGCGTCGCGCCCATCTGAACGGCGGGGGCGACGGTGGCGACGAAGGTGAGGGTGCTGGTCCAGATCTCGTCGCCCGGCTCGACGCCGAGCAGCCGGTAGCCGAGATGCAGCGCGGCCGTGCCGGAGCTGAGGGCCAGCGCATGAGGCTGCTGCATCACGCCCGTCAGCACGGTCTCGAAGCGGGCGAGGGTGGGGCCCGCCGGGGCGAGCCAGCCGGATTCCAGCGTCTCGCGCAGGGCGTCCAGCTCGGTGCCGGCCAGATGGGGCGGCGAAAGATGCAGCGGCGGCTGCGGCGCCGGCCGATCGCGCCGGAACGGGAGGATGGGAGCAGAGGAAAGCGCAACGGATGGTTGCACAGGCGCCATGCTGGCTTACTCTCGGTTAACGAATGACCGCCAGCAAACCGTTGATTGTTAAAGGTTGCAAGTTATACGTGCATCGCCCTCTAAAGAATCAACCGCCTTCCTGGGGATAGATGCATACACAACATATCGCCAGGCGAGACTCGTCAGAACCGCAAGGGATTGTGTTTTCGACCTCAAGCAGTGCCTGAGGTCTGACCGCGGCGATTTTGCCACAGTTGAACAAAATCGATCGGGTTGAGCATCACCGGCGGGAAGCCGCCGCTGCTCGTCACATCCGCCAGGATGTTGCGCGCAAAGGGAAAAAGCAGTCGGGGGCATTCGACCAGCAGCACCGGCTCCAGATGCTCCTGCGGGACATTGATGGTGAAGATCCCGCAATAGGTGAGCTCGGCGATGAAGCACTGCGTGCCGTCCGAGGCCTTCGCGTCGGCGCGGATGATCAGCGAGATCTCGAAGACGTTCTCCCCCTCCTGGATCGGCCGGGCCTGGACGTCGAGCGCCAGGTCCACCCGGGGCTGCTCGCGCAGCGTCGCGAAGATGCCGGGGGCGCCGGGCACCTCGAAGGAAAGATCCTTGGTGAACTGGATGTTGAGGGTCAGCGGCAGCGGGGGCTCGCCATTGGGCGGGTTGGGAAGCTGGATCGGCTGGTCGGACATGTGCGGCCCCTCGGGAGGAGTTTGCAGAAGGAATTTGCGGGAGGCGGCTACCACGGGGCCGGCCGGGCCGCCAGAGCGGGCGGGATCGCAGGGCAGCAATTCGCGCTGCGGGTTTGCCGGCGTCTTTGCGCAGTGCGGCATAAGGCCTATCTTATGCTGCGATGCCGTTGTCCTCCCCCTCGCCCCGGAAGCTCTCGCATCTGCGCGACATCTCGCTGCGCGGCTATGCGCGCGAGGACGGGCAGGTCGACATCGAGGCGCACCTCACCGACACCAAGACCTACGGCTTCCCCTCCGAGCACCGCGGCGACGTCCTGCCGGGCGACCCGATCCACGGCATGTGGGTCCGCATGACGGTGAACATGGACATGAAGATCACGGCCTGCGAGGCCGTGTCGGACCACACCCCCTTCGCGGTCTGCCCGGGCGCCACGCCGAACTTCGCGAACCTCGCCGGCCTCACCATCGGCGGCGGCTTCAACCGCGCGGTGAACGAGCGGGTTGGCGGCGTGCTCGGCTGCACCCATCTGCGGGAGGTCATCGCCCAGATGGCGACGGTGGCCTTCCAGACCGTCTGGCCGATGCGCAAGGCGAAGCAGGACGCGCAGCGCGAGGCCGAGGCGGCCGGCGCGCCGCCGGAACGCCCGCATCTGCTCGGCACCTGCCACGCCTATGCGCCGAACAGCCCGGTCGTCCGGCAGAGGTGGCCGGAGTGGAGCGACCTCGCCGAGAAGGCCGAGAGTCCCTAACTGACTTCCGAGGGGGCGCGCAGCGTCAGCGCCAGCGCGTGCAGCCCGCCGGAGAATTCGTCTTCCAGTGCCGCATGCACCGCCCGCGATCGCGCCACGCGGTTCATGCCCGTAAAGGCTTCGCTCACCAGCAGCACGCTGTAATGCGTCTGTCCGCCAGGTCGCGCACCGGCATGACCCGCATGCTTTGCGCTGTCGTCCACCACCTCGATCCGTGCCGGCGCGAAGCGCGCCGCCAGCACGGACCGGATCCGATCGGCCCGATTGTCCATGACCCCAGCTTTCGCCCGCGAACGCGACGTTGCCAACCCCGTCCCGTCCACTCATAAAGTCCGGATGGCGCGCCGCGCGAGCTTCCAGCCCCAGACCGACCCCAAGGCGCCGCCCCGCGGCTGCGCCTCCCCCGGCTGCGAGAAGCACGGCGAGTTCCGCGCCCCCAAGGACCGCGCGCTGCGCGAGTACCTCTGGTTCTGCCTGGACCATGTGCGCCAGTACAATGCCGGCTGGGATTTCTACCGCGGCATGGGCGAGGCCGACATCGAGACCGCCATCCGCTCCGACACCGGCTGGCAGCGGCCGACCTGGCCCCTGGGCCGGCTCGGCGGCGGCACGCGCATCGACCCTGACGTGATCGCCGATCCCCTGGGAATCCTGCGCGACACGGCGCTGCACGAGAAGCGCCGCCAGCCGCCCCGGCACGAGGCCCCGCCCGAGCTGCGCGCCGCGCTCGGCCTGCTCGACCTGGAATGGCCGCTCGATCCTGCGGTCCTGAAGACGCGCTACAAGGAGCTCGCCAAGCGCTACCACCCGGACGCGAACGGCGGCGACCGCAGCACCGAAGAGAAATTGAAGGATATCAACCGCGCTTATTCGCTGCTGCGCCAGCGGGTAGGGCGTGCGATGGACGCCGCGCAACCTGCCCACGCAGGATAGGTCAGCGGCGTGGACCATGCCGGGTAGCCGTGGGACGCAGGCTGCCCTAACATCCCCGGACACCCAAATGCAACGAAGCGGAAGCGTGATGACGAAGCTGGCCCAACTTGGCGATGTGAGCCCGACCTCGGCGATCAATGTGCCGGATATCACCGTGAATGCCCGCGAGGTCTTCGGCGTGGACATCGACATGCAGGTGCCGGCCTTCTCGATGCGCACGGAGCACGTGCCGGAGCTCGACACCTCCTACCGCTTCGACAAGGAGACGACGCTGGCGATCCTCGCCGGCTTCGCCTTCAACCGGCGCGTGATGGTCCAGGGCTACCACGGCACCGGCAAGTCCACCCACATCGAGCAGGTGGCGGCGCGCCTCAACTGGCCCTGCATCCGCGTGAACCTGGACAGCCACATCTCGCGCATCGACCTGATCGGCAAGGACGCCATCGTCCTCAAGGACGGCAAGCAGATCACGGAGTTCCGCGAGGGCATCCTGCCCTGGGCGCTCCAGCATCCCTGCGCGCTGGTCTTCGACGAGTACGACGCCGGCCGCCCGGACGTGATGTTCGTGATCCAGCGCGTGCTCGAGGTCGAGGGCAAGCTGACCCTGCTCGACCAGAACCGCGTGATCCGCCCGCACCCGATGTTCCGCCTCTTCTCCACCGCGAACACGGTCGGCCTCGGCGACACGACGGGCCTCTATCACGGCACGCAGCAGATCAACCAGGGCCAGATGGACCGCTGGAACATCGTCGCGACCCTGAACTACCTGCCGCATGCGCAGGAGACGGAGATCGTGCTGGCGAAGCTCGGCGTGACCAATGATCCGAAGATGAAGAAGCAGGTGGAGGCCATGGTGGCGCTCGCCGACCTGACGCGCGCGGGCTTCATCGCCGGCGACATCTCGACCGTCATGTCGCCGCGCACGGTCATCACCTGGGCCGACAACACGCGCATCTTCGGCGATGTCGGCTTCGCCTTCCGGCTGACCTTCCTGAACAAGTGCGACGAGGCCGAGCGCTCGACGGTGGCGGAGTACTACCAGCGCTGCTTCAACGCCGAGATCTCGACGGGGCTGTACAAGAAGGCGAGCTAGACGACGGGATCGGGGCAGGCCGCAAGGTCCTGCCTCCCCCAAGTGCCTGACGTGGTGCGGCGCCTTCGCCGCCTCGATCGAACGAGCTGAACATGTCGAAGCAGGACCTCACGCGGCAGGAAGAGTTCAAGCGCGCGACCGCCGGCGCCGTCCGCGCCATCGCCCAGCAGCAGGAGGTGCAGGTCGCCTTCCAGCCCGGGCCGGCCGGCGTCTCCGGCAAGCGCGCGCGCCTGCCGCTGCCCACGCGATCCCTCCCGCCCGCCGAGATGGCGAAGCTGCGCGGCGCCGCCGATGCCGTCGCGCTGAAGCTGCGCCACCATGACGAGGCGGCCCATGCCGCCCGCGCGCCCTCCCGCAAGGAGGCGCGTGAGGTCTTCGACGCGCTGGAGGATGTGCGCGTCCAGGCCGTCGGCAGCCGCCACATGGCCGGCGTCGCCGCCAACCTCCGCGCCCGCCTGGTCGAAGAGGCCGAGGCCGAGGGTTACGACCGCATGACGCGGAAGGACCAGCTGCCGATGCATGCGGCGCTGGCCCTGCTGGCGCGCGAGCGCATCTCCGGCGAGGCCGTGCCGCCGGCCGCCGCCCGCGTGCTCGAGATGTGGCGCGAGACGCTGGACGAGAAGGCCAGCGCCGCCATGGACGAGCTCGCCCACACGGCGACGAACGACCAGGACGCCTATGCCCGCGCGGCGAGAAAACTGCTGACCGCGCTCGATCTCGCCGAGGCCGAGGTCGACAGCGAGGCCGACCAGGACGAGGAAGGCGACGAGGGCGGCGACCAGTCCTCCCAGCAGGATCAGTCCAGCGCCGGCGAGGCCCAGTCCCAGGAGCAGGAATCCATGCAGGGCGCCGAGCCCGAGAGCATGGAGGGCGAGGCGGCCGACGAGGAGGCCGAGGAGAGCGAGGAAGAGGGCGCCGCTGCCGAGGGCGACGAGAAGCCCGGCGGCCCGCAGGCCCGCAAGGAAGTCCCGCAGACCGACGACAGCTCGCGGTACAAGCCCTTCGCCACCCAGTTCGACGAGGTGGTCGAGGCCGAGGACCTCTGCGATCCCGAGGAGCTGACCCGCCTGCGCCAGCAGCTCGACCAGCAGCTGCAGCACCTGCAGGGCGTGGTCTCCAAGCTCGCCAACCGGCTGCAGCGCCGGCTCATGGCGCAGCAGCAGCGCGCCTGGGAGTTCGACCTGGAGGAAGGCCTGCTCGACGTCGCGCGGCTCGCGCGCGTGGTGGCCAACCCCACGCTGTCGCTCTCGTACAAGCGCGAGCGCGACGCGGATTTCCGCGACACGGTCGTGACCCTGTTGATCGACAATTCCGGCTCGATGCGCGGGCGTCCCATCACCGTCGCCGCCATGTGCGCCGATATCCTGGCCCGCACGCTGGAGCGCTGCGCGGTGAAGACCGAGATCCTCGGCTTCACCACCCGCGCCTGGAAGGGCGGCCAGTCGCGCGAGAAGTGGGTGCAGGAGGGCAAGCCGCGCAACCCCGGCCGCCTGAACGACCTGCGGCACATCGTCTACAAGGCGGCCGACGCGCCCTGGCGGCGCTCGCGCCGGGCCATCGGGCTGATGCTGCGCGAAGGGCTCCTCAAGGAGAACATCGACGGCGAGGCGCTGAACTGGGCCTATCGCCGGCTCCTCACCCGCTCCGAGCATCGCCGGATTCTGATGGTCATCAGCGACGGCGCGCCGGTGGACGACAGCACGCTCTCCGTGAACCCGGGCAACTACCTGGAGCGGCACCTGCGCGAGGTCATCAAGGAGATCGAGGGCCGCAGCGCGGTGGAGCTCATCGCCATCGGCATCGGCCACGACGTCACGCGCTACTACCGCCGCGCGGTGACGATCGTCGACGCCGAGGAGCTGGGCGGCACGATGATGAAGAAGCTGGCCGAGCTGTTCGACGAGGACGCCGCCGAGGCCTGGCATCGCGCCGCCGCGGAGCGCGCGCCGCTGGTGGCGTAAAGCAACGGATATGGGTGCAGGGAACGCTGTTCCCTGCTGGGGGGTTGGCCGCGAAGCGGAGACAACCGAGGGGGCAAAGCCCCCTCCTTTCGCCTTGATTGCCAGGCACACGCCGCCGCGCACCTCCGGATGACCCTGGCTTGATCCGTCGCCGCCATCTTTTCGCGGGCCTGTCCCTGCTGTCCATCGGCTCGGCCGGAGCGACCGGCCCGGTCGCGACGCCGCTGGAGCTCGCCGCGCCCCGCAGCAGGAAGCTCCTGCCGCTGGGCGGACTGGAGCTGAACACCTCCGCCTGGGGCTTCGGCGGGCTCTCGGCGCTGAACCTGGCGCCGGACCTCACCCTCACCGCCCTCAGCGACCGCGGCCGCTGGTGGCGCGCGCCGCTGCGGCTGAGCGGCGGGCGGCTCTCCGGCATCGGCGCTGCGACCTTCGGCCCGCTGCGCGATGCCGCCGGCGCGCCTCTGGGCCAGTCGGCCAATGCCGATTCGGAGAGCCTTGCGCGGCTCCCCAATGGCGACTGGCTGGTCGGGCTTGAGCGCTGGCACCGCATCCTGCGCTACCGCGACCTCGCCGGCCCCTCCCAGCCCTTCGAGGCGCCGCCCGGGCTGGAAGCCGCACCCCGCAATGGCGGGCTGGAGGCGCTGACCCTACTCGCCGATGGCCGCCTTCTCGCCATCGCGGAGGACCTGCCCGGCGGCGAGCCCGAGACCCGTGCCGCCTGGATCGGCACTTTCCAGGGTCCGCGCATCTCGTGGCGCCGCACGGAATACCGACCGGCACCCGGTCTCGTGCCGACCGATGCCGCAGCGCTCCTGGAAGGCGGCGCTCTGGTCCTCGAGCGGCGCTTCACCCTCTTCGGCGGCTTCTCCGCACGGCTTGCGCACCTGCCCGCCGCCGCGCTGCGCGGCACGGCCCCGCTCTCCGCCGAGACCTGGCTCGACCTGCCGCCCGATGCGCCCGCCGAGAACTGGGAGGGCGTCGCCACCGCGCGGCATGAGGGGCGCACCCTGGTGGCCCTGGTCTCCGACGACAACCAGAGCCCGTTCCAGCGGACCCTGCTGCTGCTCTACGCCATCGCCTGATCCAGCGCCGCCACGCGCTCCGGCGGCAGGGACAGGAAGGCGCGGGCGCCGATGCCCGGAGCCGCCTCGATCACCAGCTCCCCGCCATGCGCCCGCAGCAGCGAGCGCGCCAGCGACAGGCCGAAGCCCAGCCCCCGCGTGCGTTCCGGCGCGCCGTCATGCAGGGCGGGCGCGAGGTCCTCGATGGCCACGCCCACCCCCTCGTCCTCCACGATGATGGAGACGGCGTGCGGCCGCAGGTCGGCGCGGATGTCGATGAAGTCGCCCTCCAGGGTCGCGCGGGCGGCGCGGCCCAGCACCTGCACCACCGCCCCGCGCAGCGCGCGCCGGTCGGCGGTGAGGGCCAGCCCCTCCAGGCTGGGCGTGATGCGCCAATGGCGGGTTCCCGGTCCGAGCTGCGCGCCGGCGATCGCCACCGCCTCCTGCAGGACGGGGACGAGCGCGAAGCGCTCCTCCACGAGGTTGCGCGCCGGCGCGGCCCCGGCGCCCTCCTCGGCGGCCGCATCGGCGAGGGCGAGGAGCTGGCGCGCATCGCCCTCGAAGGCGCGGCCCGCCCCGGTGTCCAGATGCTGGGCGCGGCCGAGCATGGCGAGCCCGATGCTGTTCATGTCGCGCGCGAGGAGGGCGAAGCTCCGGGCCCGGCCCTCGGCCAGGGCGCGCTGCGTGGCGACCCCGGCGACGAGCCGGGCGGAGCGTGAGGAGGCGGCGATGGCGGCGAGGATGCCGCCCAGCGCCAGGACGATCAGGAAGGCGTGCAGGATGTCGAGGGTCATGCCCCGACCATGCCCGGGGGCAGGTTAACGCCCTGCTAAAACGGGCCCGATTCGCTGGGAATCGGGCCCGTTCCGGGAGGTCGTCGTGTCAGGTCCGGACGGTCCCGCGGCGGATCAGGCGGCCGCGGAGGCGGCCTTCTTCGCCTGGGCGCGCACGATGCGGCGCTTCAGGACCAGCGCCTCGGGCGGCAGGTTGCGCGCCGGCGTGGTGAGGAGGAAGGAGTCCAGCCCGCCATTGTGCTCGATCGTGCGGATGCCGTTCGTCGTCAGGCGCAGCTGGATCGACGTCGCCAGCACGTCCGAGAAGAACGAGGTCTCCTGCAGGTTGGGCAGGAAGCGCCGGCGAGTCTTGTTGTTGGCGTGGCTGACGTTGTTGCCGGACTGAACGCCCTTGCCAGTGATGCCGCAGCGGCGAGCCATGATTGAGATCCTGCAGTCAGGCCGCGCGCTGGTCTCCGCGGCCGGTGGAAAACGGAGCCGGGCGTATGCGGCAGCCCGGCCGGTGAGTCAATACCAGAGCCATCCGGCAAGCCTGGCGGGTCAGTCCCGGCCGTCCTTTTCGCGCCGGGTGCGTCGGAAGCTTGGCCCGACGTTCCCGTATCGGGCCAAGCTTCCGACGCCCGACACGAAAAATCCTGGCCGGGCCTTCAGCCGCCAGGCTCGCCGGACGACTCTCAGCGCTTCGGAAGGCTCGGCAGCTGCCGCAGCTCGCCGGCCTCGACGCTGGCCAGGGCCTGGCGGAGCACGCCGGCGATGGCGCGGTCGTCCATGCTGCGCGAGAGCAGGCCCAGCGCGCCGCCCAGCAGCGCAGAGGCGGCCGAGACGGGGGCGATCTGCTGCTCCAGCATGTATTCGATGGCCTTGTCCACGACCGAGCCGGCGTGGCTCAGATCCTCGGGCGCTTCATCATCCATAGTGTAATCTCCAGTCACGCTCGGAAATGGGACGGAAACATCCGCGAGGAAAGCCCCGCGGGAGGCGGCCCCGTCCGGATTACGCCTTTGTCATCTCTTCGGCCGCCCGCGCGCTGATGCCGCTGCCGAACTCGGCCTGGGCCTGGGCGAGCGCCGCCGCCTCGGCGGCCGCCACGGCCTCCGACTGCCGGCGCCACATCTCCGCATAGAGCCCATCCTGGGCGATCAGCCCGCCATGCGTCCCGCGCTCGGCGATGCGGCCGTCCTCCAGCACGATGATCTCGTCCGCCTCCACCACGGTGGAGAGCCGGTGCGCGATCACCAGCGTCGTGCGCCCCGTGGAGATGCGCGTCAGCGCCGCCTGGATCTCCTGCTCGGTGCGGGTGTCCAGCGCGCTGGTGGCCTCGTCCAGGATCAGCACGCTCGGGTCCTTGAGGATCGTCCGCGCGATGGCCACGCGCTGCTTCTCGCCGCCCGAGAGCTTCAGCCCGCGCTCGCCGACCCTGGTGTCGTAGCCCTCCGGCAGGCGCATGACGAAGTCGTGCACCTGGGCCAGCCGGGCGGCGGCCTCGATCATCTCGGGCTCGGCATCGGGCAGGCCGTAGGCGATGTTGTAGCGGATGGTGTCGTTGAACAGCACGGTGTCCTGCGGCACCACGCCGATGGCGCGGCGCAGGCTGTCCTGCGTGACGTCGCGCACGTCCTGCCCGTCGATCAGCACCTGGCCGCCGGTGACGTCGTAGAAGCGGAAGAGCAGGCGGGAGATGGTGGATTTTCCGGCGCCGGTCGGGCCCACGATCGCCAGCATCTTGCCCGGCGGCACCTCGAAGCTGACGCCCTTCAGGATCTCGCGGTCCGGCCGGTAGGCGAAGCGCACGTCGCGGAACTCGATCGCGCCGGCGGTCACGGCCAGCGGCCTCGCGTCCGGTGCATCCGCGATCTCCTGCGGCACGTCGAGGAGGTGGAACATCGCCTCCATGTCCGTCAGCCCCTGCTTGATCTCGCGATAGGCGAAGCCGAGGAAGTTGAGCGGCAGGTAGAGCTGGATCAGGTAGGAATTGACCATGACGAAGTCGCCGACCGTCATGTTGCCGTGGACGATGCCGCGCCCGGCCAGCAGCATCACCACCGTGAGGCCGAGCGACATGATCAGCGCCTGGCCGGCGTTCAGCGCGTTGAGCGAGATCTCCGAGCGGGCATAGGCGGTCTCGTAGCGGCGAAGGCTCTCGTCGTAGCGGCGCGCCTCGTGCGCCTCGTTGTTGAAGTACTTCACCGTCTCGTAGTTCAGCAGGCTGTCCACCGCCTTGGTGTTGGCCTCCTGGTCGGTCTCGTTCATGGCGCGGCGGAAGGCCAGCCGCCAGTTGGTGAAGAGCAGCGTGAAGGCGACATAGCCGCCGATCGTCACCAGGATCGTCACCGCGAAGGAGACGCCGAACATCCACCACAGGATCACGGCGACCAGGATGATCTCGAAGATCGTCGGCAGGATGTTGAAGAGAAGAAAGTTCAGCGCCGTGGCGATGCCGCGCGTGCCGCGCTCGATCACGCGGGAAAGCCCGCCGGTGGAGCGGTCCATGTGGAAGCGCATGGACAGCGCGTGCAGGTGCCGGAACACCTCCAGCGCCACGCGGCGCCCGGCGCGGGCCTGGACCTTGGCGAAGACGGCGTTGCGCAGCTCGTTCAGCGCAGCGGCGGTGAGGCGCAGCAGCCCGTAGCCGAGCACGAGCGCGATCGGCAGCGCGACGACGAGGCCCATGCCCTCCTTGGGCGTCAGCGCGTCCACGGCGCGGGCATAGGCGATCGGCACCAGCACGTTGGCCGCCTTGGCTGCCACCAGGCTGGCCACCGCGAGCACGACCCGCACCTTCAGCTCGAGCTCTCCGCGGGGCCAGAGATAGGGCAGGATGGCCAGCAAGGCCCGGCCGTGATTGTCGTTCTTCGCGCTCATGGGCTCCATGTGGCCCGCACGTTCTGTTTTGGAAACCTGTGCCCTTTCCTTCGGCCCCCCGCGGCGGCACATGACAGGCATGACCTCCCCCCTGTTCCGCCACATCGAAGCCTGCAACAACACGCCCTCGCCGAACCACCTGCTGCCGTTTTATTTCGGCGCGGAGCAGGTGGGCTGGGTCTCGACGGAGCTCGCCCGTGCCCTGACCTTCTTCCCGCGCGATTTCCACTTCGAGGGCCGCGGCGTCTCCATGGCCGGGCGGCTGCGCACGCCGGGGATGCGCAGCGACGCGCTGGCGGCGACGGCGCGCGAGCTGGCCAGGCAGGGCTTCGGCCGGATCCGCGGCGAGCTCTTCGACATCCGCGCCGAGGCGAACGGGCCGGCGCTCGGCACGCTCGACCGGGGGATGATCCCGCAATTCGGCATCATCGGGCAGGGGGCGCACCTGAACGGGCTGGTGCGGCGGGCGGACGGGCTGCATGTCTGGGTCGGCATCCGCGCGAAGGACAAGGCGGTGGCGCCGGGGCAGGTGGACAACCTCGTCGCCGGCGGCATCCCGGCCGGCATGACGCCCGAGGAGACGCTGCTGAAGGAGGCCGGCGAGGAGGCCTCGCTGCCGCCCGAGCTGGCGGTGACGGCCCGGCGGGTGGGGCGGCTCTCCTACATCCTCACGAACAACGAGGGGCTGCGGCGCGACGTGCTGCACGTCTTCGACCTGGAACTGCCGGAGAGCTTCGTCCCCACGCCGAACGACGACGAGGTGGAGCGCTTCGAGCTCTGGCCCGTCGCGCGGCTGCTGGAGGTGGTGCGGGACACGGAGGACGTGAAGTTCAACGTGAACCTCGTGCTGATCGACCTCTTTCTTCGCGAAGGGCTGGTGGATCCGGCGAGCGCGGAGGGCCAGGCGCTGCGGGCGGGGCTGGACCAGGGGCCGTGAGGCTCGGCATGATTTTTTCATACCGGACCGGGAGCTCAGGATGGCATCGGTCGAGAAACGCACGGTGAGCCCGCCGGCCGAGCAGGCCAGCTACATCGACCTCGTCGCCTCGGGCACCTATGCCACGACGAGCGAGGTGGTCCGCGCCGGGCTGTGCGAGCTGCAGGAGCGCGACGCGGCCGTGGAGCGCTGGCTGCGGGAGGAGGTGGCGGCGGGGCGCGCCGAATACCTCGCCGATCCATCGAAGGGCGTTCCGGCGGAGCAGATCCTGGACCGCATCAAGGCACGCCGCGCGGCCGCCCGAAGCCGCTGAAGTTCTGACGGAAGTGGCGGGCGAGGCGAGGGCGGAGGGCTCGATCTCCTTCCCAGGCGAGGCGTGCGGCGCGACGATATCATCCCGGAGCTGCGGATCATCGGGTTCGAGCGACGCTTCGCGATCGCCTTCGTCGCGACTGAAGACCTCGTGCTGATCGAAGGCATCTTTCACAGCGGACAGGATCGCGAGGCAGCCTATCGCGAGCGCGACGCAGGATAGTCCGCGCAACTGCCGCCACCGCTGGGACGTTCAATCCCGTATCATGCCCCCCATGTCCCTCCTGCTCGCCCTGACGCTGCTCCTCGCCACGCCCGTCCTGGCCATGGCCCAGGTCCAGACGGACCGCTTCGGCACCACGACCGGGCGCATCGGCAACGCGCCCGTGCAGAGCCTGACGCGCAACGGCATGACCACCGGCCGCATCGGCGAGCAGAGCTTCCAGACGCAGACCGACCGCTCCGGCAACACCACCGGCCGGATCGGTAATGCGCCGATGATCGGGCAGACGGATGCGATGGGGAACACGCGCGGCACCGTCGGCGGGCGGCCCTTCACCTGCACGTCCAACGGCATGGGCGGCCAGACCTGCCGCTAGCTCCGTAGGATCGCCGCCAGGCGGCACGCTTCTTGCTGTTATATGACATATTTATGACAGCAAGGACCGCCCCCATGACCGACCATCCGACAGGGCCGCTCGCCACACGCCGCGGCATCGCCGCGGCGAGCCTGGCCGCCGCGCCGCTCGCCGGCGCCCAGGCCCAATCCCGCGAGACCGTGCTGCGCGTGGGCATGACGGCCTCCGACATCCCCGCCGTCACCGGCCAGCCCGACCAGGGCAGCGAGGGTTGGCGCTTCACCGGCATCACGCTCTACGACTCGCTGGTGAACTGGGACCTCTCGCGCGCCGACCGGCCGAGCGGGATCATCCCGGGCCTCGCCACCTCCTGGCAGGTGGACGCGAACGACAAGCGGCGCTGGGTGTTCCAGCTCCGCCAGGGCGTGAAGTTCCATGACGGCTCGCCCTGGAACGCCGAAGCGGCGGTGTGGAACCTGGTGAAGCTGACCGACCAGTCGGCGCCGCAATACGACCGGCGCCAGGTGGCGCAGACCTACGGGCGCATGGGGCTCATCGCGAGCTTCGAGAAGCTGGGCGAGCACGCCATCAGCATCACCACGCGCGAGCCCGACGCGCTGGTGCCCTACTATTTCGGACGCATCTTCTTCTCGAGCCCCGCGCAGTGGGAAAAGGTCGGCCGCAGCTGGGAGGCCTTCGCCCGCGCCCCCTCCGGCACCGGCCCCTGGAAGTTCGGCGCGATCGTGCCGCGCCAGCGGCTCGAGCTCGTGAAGAACCCGGACTACTGGGATGCCGACCGCGTGCCCAAGACCGACCGGCTCGTGCTGCTGCCCATCCCGGATGCCAGCACGCGCGTGGCCGCGCTGCTCTCGGGCCAGGTCGACTGGATCGAGGCGCCGCCGCCGGATGCGGTGGGCCGGCTGCGCTCGCAGAACATGCAGATCGTCACCAACGGCTACCAGCACACCTGGCCCTGGGTGCTGAACATGAACGAGGGCTCGCCCTTCCACGACATCCGCGTGCGTAAGGCGATCAACCTCGGCATCGACCGCGAGGGCATCTCGGCGATGCTGGGCGGCTTCGGCGCGCCGGCGGTGGGGCAGGTGCCGCCGGGCCATCCCTGGTTCGGCAGCCCGAGCTTCCGCATCCGCCACGATCCGGCGGAGGCGCGGAAGCTTCTGGCCGAGGCGGGCTACGGGCCGCAGAATCCGGTGCGCGCGAAGATCATCATCAGCGCCTCCGGCTCAGGCCAGATGCAGCCGGTGATGATGAATGAGGCAATCCAGGAGATGCTGAAGCCGCTCGGCGTCGAGATCAGCTTCGAGCTGGTGGACTGGGCGGCGATGGTGCAGGCGCGTCTGCGCGGCTCGCGCGACGCCTCGGCACGCGGGCTGCACGGGCTGAACTACTCCTGGGTCTGGGTGGACCCGGATTTCGGCTTCATCACCGCGCTCGACAGCCGCCGCACGGCGCCGCGCGGCAACAACTGGGGCAATGTGGAGCAGCCGGAGTTCGACGCGCTGTCCGACCGCATCCGCGCCGAGTTCGACCCGGCGAAGCAGGACGCGGTGGTCGCCGAGATGCACACGCGCATGGTGGACGAGGCGGTGTGGCTCTGGGTGGTGCACGACATGAACCCGCGCGCCATGTCGCCGCGCGTGAAGGGCTTCATGCAGGCGCAGAACTGGGTGCAGGACCTGACGCCGGTGCGGATGGAGTAGGGCCAGGGGCGCGGTCGCCTGGCGGGGAGGAGGGGCAGAGCGCCTCGCCTCTTCCTAGGCGTCGAAATACCGCATCGCCTCGAGATCGGCGATCAGCCCGGGGCCCGTCGGGCGCCATCCGAGCCGCTCGCGCGTCAACGCGCTGGAGGCCGGCATGTCCAGGCCGGCGAACATCGCGAGCCAGCCGAAATGCCCGGCGGCCTCCTCCGGAGACATGGCGACGACCGGCACCTTCAGGCCCCGGCCGATGACCTCCGCGATGTCGCGCACCGGCAGCCCTTCCTCCGCGACCGCATGATACCGGGCGCCGGCCGCCCGCTTCTCCAGGGCCAGCCGGTAGAGATGGGCGACGTCGAGGACATGCGCTGCCGGCCAGCGGTTGAGTCCGTTCCCCACATAGGCGGACACGCCGGTCCTGCGGGCCAGGTCGATCGCAGGGCTGATCAGGCCCTGCTTGACCGGATCATGCACCTGCGGGAGGCGCACCACCGAGACGTTGACGCCCGTCGCCAGCGCTGCGGCGCCCGCCAGCTCCGAAGCGACGCGAGGGTTCGGGTGGTGGACGTTGACGACGTCTTCCGTCGCGGGCTGGCCTGGCCCGGCACTCCCCATCCCGGTTCCGGAGGTGATGACCAGGGGCCGATCCGATCCGGCGAGACCGGCGCCGAGCGCCTCGATGGCGCGGCGATCCTTCTCGCAATTCGCGACGAAGTTGGAGAAGTCATGGTCGAAGGCGGTGTGGATCACGCCGTCCGATGCGGCCGCCCCTCGGCGCAGGCTCTCCGGGTCTTCGAGATCGCCGCGATGGACCTCGGCGCCGGCGGCGAGGAGCGACCGGGCGCCCGCCTCCGATCGCGTCAGCCCGAGCACCTGATGGCCGGCCCTGAGAAGCTCCGGGACGATGGCGGAGCCGATGAAGCCGGTGGCGCCAGTAACGAAGATGCGCATGGGGAAGTCTCCTGGGGTGTCCTGGAGACCGTATCGGTCCGACCTGCATCCTGTTAAAGTCGTGAAGATATCATGGTATAAGAACCAACAGGCTCCGCATGCCCTCCGAGACCGGCCATCTGCTGGGAACCTACCTCCGGGATCGCCGCGCCCGGCTCGATCCGGCCGCCTTCGGCTTCCCGGTGGGGCGCCGGCGGACGCCGGGCCTCCGTCGCGAGGAAGTCGCCCAGCGCTCCGACATCAGCCCCACCTGGTACACCTGGCTGGAGCAGGGGCGCGGCGGCGCGCCCTCGGCGGAGGTGCTGAACCGGATCGCCGGCGCGCTGATGCTGACCGAGGTCGAGCGCGAGCACCTCTTCCTGCTCGGGCTCGGGCGCCCGCCCGAGGTCCGCTACAAGCCCGCCGAGGGCGTCACGCCCCGCCTGCAGCGCGTGCTCGACGCCTTCGAGGCCAGCCCCGCCTTGATCAAGACCGCCACCTGGGATGTCGTCGCCTGGAATCGCGCCTTCGCCACGGTGCTGACCGATTACGGCGCGATCCCTCCAGGCCAGCGCAACATCCTGCGCCTCATCTTCTGCGACCCCCGTGTCCGGGCCGCGCAATATGACTGGGACAGCGTGGCCCGCTTCGTGGTCGGCGCATTCCGGGCGGATGCGGCGCGTGCCGGCGCGGCGGCCGAGGTCGGCGAGCTCGTGGCCGAGCTGTGCCGGCTCAGCCCCGAATTCGAGGCGCTCTGGCGTGACAACGACGTCCATGCGCATGGCGAAGGGGTCAAGCGCCTCCGCCATCCGATCCTCGGCCCGATCGAGCTGGAATATTCGGCCTTTGCCGTCGACGGCCGGCCCGACCTCGGCATGATCGTCTACAATCCCGCCGCGTCGGCGGATGCCGACCGGATTCGGTCGCTCGTGAACGCGGCCTAATCCGCGAAGTCGGGCTGCTCCTTCATGAGCTGCCGCTTGATGCTCTCCAGGTGCAGGACGGCGCTCTCGCGATCGCCCTCGCGCATCTGCGCGTAGGTGGCCTTCGCGACCGCCTCCGGCACTGGCTTCAGCACCCGCCCCGTCGCCATGGCGAGCCGCTGCACCTCGGCCGCGCGCTCCAGGTAGTAGAGGTCGTCCCAGGCCTCGGCGACGCTGGGGCCCACCACCATCACGCCGTGGTTCTTCATGAAGACGATGTCTGCATCGCCGAGCGAATCCGCGATCCGGTCGCCCTCCCGCTCGTCGAGCGCGAGGCCGTTGTAGTCCTCGTCCACCAGGGTGCGGCCGTAGAATTTCAGCGCCGTCTGCCCGGCCCAGACCAGCGGCGGCCCCTCCAGCATCGAGAGCGCCGTCGCGTTCGGCATGTGCGTGTGGAAGGCGGCCTTGGCGCGCGCATGCTTCATGTGGACGCGGGCATGGATGTAGAAGGCCGTCGCCTCCGGCACGCCGTTGCCCGCCACCACGCGGCCCTGGAAATCGCAGATCACGAGGTTGGAGGCCGTGACCTCGGCGAAGGCGTAGCCGTAGGGGTTCACCAGCATCAGGTCGTCATGCCCGGGGACGACGAGGCTGAAGTGGTTGCAGATGCCCTCCTGCAGCCCGAGCTTCGCGGCCATGCGGAAGCAGGCTGCGAGGTCGATGCGCGCCTGGCGGATCGCCGGCGTGTCGAGCTCGGAGTTGCGGAGAAGGGCGGGGGCGGCGGTGTCGAGGGCGTGGGCCATTCCCCTAGCATGCAGGCCCGCGCGCCCGGGGCAAGGCCGGTCCTGCCGGGATGATCATGAAAGCGCATTCAACGCGGATGGGTATATGGACCGCCGGCCTTTGACGCCGCCGTGGCGCGCCTTAAGGTGCGCCGCAAGAACGTTCAGCGGGAGAAACATCCAATGCTCAGCACTCGTAGGGGCGCGCTGCTGGCCGGCGCCGGCTTCGCCATCCTTGGCCGCGCGCATGCGCAGGCGCGGACCGTGCTGCGCGTCGGCTGGACCACCAGCGACGGCGCGCAGGACCCCTATGCCATCGCCGCCCGCGCCTTCAAGGAGGAGGCCGAAAAGCTCTCCAACAACCGGCTCGACGTGCAGCTCTTCCCCAACCGCGCGCTGGGCGACGAGCGGCCGATGCTCGACGGCCTGCGCCTCGGCACGGTGGACCTCGCGGTCATCACCAATGCCGTGATCGCGCAGATCGAGCCGTCCTTCCAGATCAACGACATGCCCTTCCTCTTCCCCGACGAGGCAACGGCGCAGCGCGGCCTCGACGGCGAGATGGGCCGCAGCCTGGCCACGCGCCTCGAGACCCGCGGCGTGGTGAACCTCGGCTACATGGAGGGCGGCTTCCGGCAGATGATCAACAACGTCCGCCCGATCGTGCATCCGGCCGACGTCCGCGGCGTGAAGTTCCGCGTGCTGCAGAGCCCCATCTACGTCGGCATGTACAACGCGCTCGGCGGCACCGCGGTCCCCATGGCCTGGGGCGAGACCTTCACCGCCGTGCAGCAGGGCGCCATCGACGGTCTGGAGATCCCGCTCGCCGTCATAGACGCCAACCGGTACAATGAGGTGACCAAGTACCTCTCCCTGACCAACCACATCTACTCGATGATCGCGCTGCTCATGGCCAAGCGGAATCTCGAGCGCCTGCCGGCCGACCTGCGCGACGTGGTGCGCGCCGCTGGCGTGGCGGCCACGGCGAAGCAGCGCGCGGCCTCGATCGCCAATGCCCGGCAGATCACGGAATCCCTGCGCGGCAAGGGCATGACGGTGAATGCGGTGGCCGACCCGGCCGAGTTCCGCCACGCGGTCCTCCCCATGTACGAAAGCTTCCGCGGCGCCATCGGCGCCGACATCGTGCAACAGGCTCTCGCGGCGTCTCGCTGATGCGGCCTGTCGCGGCGGGACTCGCCGGCCTCGCCGCGCTGCTGCGCTGGAGCCTGATCCTGGCCACCGCTTCCATGCTCGGGCTCATCTTCCTCCAGGTGGTGATGCGCTACGTCTTCTCGCAGGCCCCGCCCTGGTCGGAGGAGCTGGCGCTGCTCGCCTTCTCCTGGGCGACCATGGGCGGCCTCGCGCTCGGCGTGCGCGAGGGCTTCCATGTCCGCCTGACCCTGCTGACCGACCAGCTTCCCGCGCGCGTCGCCGCCGGCTGGGAAGTGGCGGTGAACCTGCTGACGGCCGGGCTCGGCGCCTATGTCGTCTGGTCCGGGATGCGCTTCCTGGAGTTCACCGAGGGCAGCACCTCGGCCGCCATGGAATACCCGATCGAGATCCTGAACGGCATGGCGCCCGTCTCCGGCGCGCTCGTCTGCCTCTTCGCGCTGGGCCGCATCCTCCTGCCCCCGCCGCCCCCGGTGGAGACGGCCCCCGCATGAGCATCGCCTTCCTGCTGACCGGCGGCTTCGCCGGGCTGGTGGTCTGCGCCGTGCCCTTCGCCATCGCCATCGCGCTGGTGACCCTCGGCTCGCTGGTGACGGCCGACATCGAGCCCGCCTTCCTCGCCCAGCAGCTCATCGCCGGCTCGCAGTCCTTCAGCCTGCTGGCCATCCCGCTCTTTATGCTGGCGGGCGAGATCATGTCCGCCGGCGGGCTCTCCCAGCGGCTGGTGGAGGTGGCCTCCACCCTGGTGCGCCACCGCACGGGCGGGCTTGCCATCGTGACGGTGCTGGCGGCGCTGGTCTTCTCCGCCATCTCCGGCTCCGCGCCGGCGACCACGGCCGCCATCGGCGCCATCATGATCCCGGCCATGGTGAAGGCCGGCTACGACAAGGCCTTCGCCGCCTCCATCGCGGTCTCGGCTGGCGTGCTGGGGCCATTGATCCCGCCCTCCATCGCCTTCGTCATCTGGGGCATCGTCGCCGAGCAATCCATCGGCCGCCTCTTCCTCTCCGGCGTCATCCCCGGCTTCGCCATCGCGACCGGGCTGATCGTGATCTGCTGGTTCCACGCCCGCCGCCACAAGGTGCCCAAGGAGCCGCCGGCGAGCTGGGCCGAGGTCGGCCAGGCCATGGTCCTCGGCAAATGGGCGCTCTTCTCGCCGATCTTCGTGCTCGGCGGCATCTACGGCGGCGTCTTCACGCCGACCGAGGCGGCCGCCATGTCCTGCGTCTATGCGCTGATCGTCGGCCTCGCCGGCCGCACGCTGACCCTGCGCGCCCTGCCGGAGCTCTTCCTCCGCTCCGCCCGCACCAGCGCCATGGTGACCTCCATCATCGCCGTCTCCGTGGGCTTCGGCGTGCTGGTGGCGCAGGAGCGGATCGCCGTGGATTTCGCGAGCTGGATGGCCGACAGCCTCGGCACCAAGTGGCTCGCTTTGGCCTCGCTGAACCTGGCCTTCTTCCTGCTGGCCGCCGTCATGGACGAGATCGCCATCATGGTGGTCCTGGGCCCCATGCTCATCGCCATCGCCAACCGCTTCGGCGTGGACCCCGTGCATTTCGGCGCCATCATCGTGACCAACGTCTCCATCGGCATGGCGGCCCCGCCGATCGGCTACTGCCTCTTCGTGGGCATGGCGATCAGCGGCCTCTCCCTGGCGCGGATCGCGCGGGCCATCTGGCCGCAGATCATCGTGATGCTGATCGTGCTGATGCTGACCACCTACATCCCCGGCTTCGCCCTGCTGCTGCAGCCACGATAGGTCAGCAGGGAGGGCCAAGGCGGCTTGCCGGCCCTCCCGCAGGGGCCCATCTGCTCCGGCAGCCATGGCCGCGACCTTCGGCCCTCAGGGATTCGTGAATGCCTTCCATCCTCTCCGTCTCCGGCGTCGAGAAGCACTACCGTTCAGGCCTGACCGCATTGGGAGGGATCGATCTGGAGGTCGAGCGCGGCGAGATCTTCGCCCTCCTCGGCCCCAACGGCGCCGGCAAGACGACGCTCATCAGCATCATCTGCGGCACCGTCACCATGTCCTCCGGCACCGTCTCCGTCGCCGGCCACGACATCGTCCGGGACTTCCGCAGGACGCGCGCCACCATCGGCCTCGTCCCGCAGGAGATCGCGATCGACATCTTCGCCACCGTCTGGGACACGGCTCGCTTCAGCCGCGGCCTCTTCGGCCTCCCGCCCGACCCCGTCTACATCGAGCAGCTCCTGCGCGACCTCTCGCTCTGGGACAAGCGCGACAGCCGCATCATCGAGCTTTCCGGCGGCATGAAGCGCCGCGTGATGATCGCCAAGGCCCTGAGCCACGAGCCCGAGCTGCTCTTCCTCGACGAGCCCACCGCCGGCGTCGACGTCAACCTGCGCCGCGACATGTGGGCGCTGGTCCGCAAGCTGCGCGACAAGGGCGTCACCATCCTCCTGACCACGCATTATATCGAGGAGGCCGAGGAGATGGCCGACCGCGTCGGGGTCATCGACAAGGGCCGCATCCTCTTGGTCGAGGACACCGCCGCGCTGATGCGGAAGTTCGGCAAGCGCCGGCTGAAGCTGGCCCTGCAGAAGCCCATGACCTCCATCCCCGCCGAGCTGGCCGACTGGCCGCTCGAGCTCCAGGCCGAGGGCCACCAGCTCCTCTACACCTTTGACGCCAATGCCGAGGGCACCGGCATCCCGGGGCTGCTGCGGCGCCTCGGCGAGCTGGGCATCGACTTCAAGGACCTGGACACCGAGCGTAGTTCCCTCGAGGACATCTTCATTCGCCTGGTGGAGCGCGCCTGATGCCCCCAATTCGTTATAATGGGTTCAACCGTCACGGCATCTGGGCGATCTACCGCACCGAGATGGCGCGCACCCTGCGGACCGTCTGGCAGAGCATCGCCACGCCCGTCATCACGACCGCGCTGTACTTCGTCGTCTTCGGCGGGGCGATCGGCTCGCACATGCAGCAGATCGGCGGCGTCGACTACGGCGCCTTCATCGTCCCGGGCCTGATCATGCTGACGCTCCTCACGCAGAGCATCTCCAACGCCTCGATCGCGATCTACTTCCCGAAGTTCACCGGCACCATCTTCGAGATCCTGTCCGCGCCGCTCTCGGCCTTCGAGGCGGTGTTCGCCTATGTGGGCGCGGCCGCGACCAAGTCGGTCGGCATCGGGCTGATCATCCTGGTGACCGCGACCTTCTTCGTGAAGGTCCAGATCGACCATCCCTTCTGGATGGTCGCCTTCCTGCTGATGACCTCGATCACCTTCAGCCTCTTCGGCTTCATCATCGGGATCTGGGCGCGGAACTTCGAGCAGCTCGCGGTCATCCCCTCACTGGTGGTGACGCCGCTGACCTTCCTGGGCGGGGCCTTCTACTCGATCGACATGCTGCCGCAGCCGTGGCGGACGATCAGCCTGTTCAATCCCGTGGTGTACCTGGTGAGCGGGTTCCGGTGGAGCTTCCACGGGGTGGGGGATGTGAGCGTGGGGGCGAGCCTGGGGTTCACGGCGGGATTCATGGTGCTGTGTCTGGGGGTGCTGTGGTGGATGTTCCGGACGGGGTATCGGTTGAAGGCGTAGCTTTCATCGGGAACTGAAGCCCCTCCCGTTGGCAGGCTACGATTCAGCGGGTCGTCTGGCGGCCATACGCAATAAGCGATGAGTCATCGCCTGGGCGCTTACTCCGTAGGCGTCGGCGAGCGCTTTAATTGCTCTCCCATCCTCGACATCCATCTCCGCCGCCCGAGGGTCGCCACGGAGGAATCGGTCGGGCATCAGTAGAGAAGCTGCAAAGAAATTGGCTTCGATCTCCTCGATATTTGTGCCTTCGGAGGAAAGACCCGATCTAAGACTGATTCTATAGTCCTTGTCGTAGTGGACGGCTTCGCCTTCGTGTAGCAAAAAATGGCCCAACTCGTGCGCAACGGTGAATCGTTGGCGCTGAGGGGAATGCCTAGAATTCACGCCGATCACCACCCCATCGGCTGACCGGAACAGAACTCCCGAGATTTCTTTAATATCGTACTTAACGACCCGACATCCCTTCAGCCTTGCGAGCCGATCTACGGGTACAGGAGCCTTCGAGATACTTCCTTCGTCAAGTAGGCCTTCGGCCAGCCGCTGGATGTAGGCAAAGCGTGGTCTACGGTCAGTCATCGCCTTGCGCCCGTCGCGCGCTCAAGGAACGCTACCACGGCCTTGGGCAGATCGCGCGCAGTGGCGGTCGGCTTCGTCGAAAGGCGCGCCTCGGCTGCCGACAGCACATCGGCGGCGGTTGTCCCGAGCGCTTCCGCGATCTCGACTAGGTGATGGATGGGCAGCGCCTGCCGACCCGCCTCCGCGTTGGCTATGGAGGAACGGGACAGGGAAACAGCCTCGGCCAGTTCGCCCTGCTGCATCTTGGCCTCCCGTCTTTTCTCCTTCAGTTCCCTGCCTACCGCCACATAGAGCATGCCAGCTCTGCCGCTGCGCGCGATCGCCATGCCGAAATCTCCCTGTGCGCCACTAACAGTGCCGGAAGGGTTCGGTTGCGTCAACCAGGGAAACATAAACTTAGATTTATGTCGTTGTGTGTTTATATTAGAAACAGTTTAACTGTTCTTGCATAAAGTCGCCCTGCGTGAGATGGTTCCGCTGCGACTCCACAATCAGGAGGTGGTTTTGACCTACATTGGCACTTTCCGGCCCAGCCTTATTGACGTCTTGCTGGCCGATGTGGCCCGCAAGGTGCAGCTCTCACCGACGGACCATCGGTTGGCCGTTGAGAGGTACAGGACCATCAACGAATGGCTCGACCGCGATGGCAGCCCCATGCGCGGGAAGGTCATGCTGATGTATCCGCAGGGATCTATGGCGACGGGTACCACGATTTCCTCTCGCCTGGAGAACGACGAGTTCGACATCGACCTCATGGCCGAATTGGACGCGGAGTTCGCCTATCGGCACCCCCGGGATGTTCTCGACCTACTGTTCTTCGCGATCAACGGCGACCCAGGTTCGCGCTACTACGGCATGGTGGAGCGAATGACGCGGTGTGTGCAGGTGCAATATGCAGGCATGCACCTCGACGTGACGCCGGCGACGCTTATCGCGGGCCGCGCGGCGCGGGTCAGCAACATCTGCCACAGCAAGCGAGAGAGGCCGAGGGAGGAGGACCGCCGGATCCCCGCCAACCCGTGGGGCTTTGCTGAATGGTTCAAGCAGCAAATGCCACTGGCCATCGGTGATGGCGTGGGGATGTCGACTCTGGCGAAGGCATCCGAGGCGGTGCCTGTGGAGGATCAGCTCGAACTCCACGAACGGAGCCTGCCAGTCATCGCGATGCAACTCATCAAGCGCTGGCGCAACAAAAAGTATGACAAGCGCGAGGGGCGCTGCCCGCCCTCTGTCCTAATCGCATGCCTCGTCGGAGAGCGATCCGGGTCTCTCATCAATGCAGGCACGGTCCAGCGTTCTCTGCACGCGACGCTGCTCGACCTTGTGACCTATATCCTCATCCAGTTCGAGGCGGCCGAGAGGCTTGGACAGCTCATCTACCGTGCAAATCCGGCATGCCGTTTGGATGAGGTGCTGACGGACCGGTGGCCCGCCGGAGTCGCAGATCAGCGTCAGTTCATCGCTGACCTAAGGGACTTCGTTGCCAAGCTGGAGATGTTGGGCAGGGGCGACCTCTCCGTGCCGCAGTATAACGAGCTACTGTCCGACATGTTCGGTGAGCGTGCCGCGGCCCAGGCGATCGAGGAGATGCGAAAAAGGCACGACGAGCGGGCCAGGGCTGGGCAGGTGCTCCACCGCCTCGGCACGGGCGCAGTGCTGGCTGCACCGGCTATCCCCTCCAACGGAATCGGAAGCCCCTCTCCGGCCGGTGTGCGCCAGGCCCCCCGGAGCACGTCTTACGGCGCGGACGAGGACTAAGCAGGGCTGTGGCTTCCATCAGCGCCCAGGTCGCCGCGATGCGGGTAGCTTTCCCGGCGATGCGCCTCACAGTGGAAGGGCGATGGGGCTGCATCTGGGAGGGGCCATTAGTTGGGTTGGGCCGTCCCTATCTTGTGAGGGTGACCTACATGGCCTCCCTGATTTTCGGCGGATGCGATCTAGGCTGGAGGTTTCAACTCCCCAGGACGCAGGTGCTGGCGCCCGACCTCGTGGCCGAATGCGGTGGCCGCCCGCCTCACGTGTACGGAACCGTCCCTTATCCCGACCTCTGCGTCTTCGATCCTCACGCGCCGGAGCGCGAGTGGCGCAGGGGAATGTTGGTTGCGGACAGCTACATCCTCTGGGTAGCGCGGTGGCTGGCGTCCTACGAACTTTGGCTGGTCACCCGGAAGTGGAGCGGGCCTGAGCGCCACCCCACCCCGGAGGACACGGCGGAGGCTCGGTCTTCCCAGATCGCGACGGAGCCGCCCTCCGCTTCGCCCGCCGCCGTGAGGCGGGTGGCAACGGAGGAGCGTACGGAGGGCAGCGGGCCCGTCCTGCGCGCCGCTGCCGAGCGACGCCTGCCATCGCTGCTACTCGACTGGTGAAGGGGCGAGAGCAATGCCGAGTTCCGCCAACTGGGCGAACGATCTTCGCAGGTTCCTGGCCTTGGCCGTCGAATGGGCCTTCCGGAAGCGCTCCACGGGCTTGCGGATCATGCGCTGCGGAGCGTCGATTGTAGGCGTGTCGATCGGCGGCTTCGCCTTCAGCATCAGGCGCGGCGACGCGATCCTGACGGTGGGGAGCGATGCCTGGTTGCCTCTCTCCGTCGCAGGCCTGGTGATTGGAACCGGATTGCTACTATTCGGCGGCCGCCTCGTTTTCCAAGATGCAACGGACGAGCGGGCGATCCGGCAGCGGAAGCGGATCCTGGTGGTCGAGCAGCGTGGGTTGCTGAAGAAGTTCGCCACGCCGTTGAAGGACGCGCTGCCCCGAGGGCTGGTTGGTCTGCCGCTTTCGAAGGTGATCGACACTAGTCCCTACTTTCGGGATGGCGCGCTGGTTGAGTTCGGTGCGGCCTTCATGGAGGTCAGAGAGGCGAGGGGCACCCTTCGGCAAGGATTGGGAGACGTCGAACCGTCGGACGTGACAGTGGTCTATGGCGGGGTGGCTCCCGTTCCGCTCACCTTCCTGACCGGCACCTACTTTGACGACCTGAGCGCCGTAGACATCATGGATTGGGACCGGGCGGCGAACGCATGGCGTGGCCTAGACGGGGACGATGACGGAGACGATCTGTCGGAACCTGACCTATCTCGCGTGCCACCAGGCACCGAGGAGGTGGCGTTGGCGATCTCGGTCTCCTACGAGGTGGAGGAGGCTGCTATACGACGGATCAGCAATGGGTGGCCGTTGCTGCACATGCGTATGGGCCAGGTAGAGATCGGGAACCATTGGTCCGAGGCCAAGCAGCGGCGGATGGCTGAGACCTTTGTTCGGGTCATGGCGAAGCTAGCCGACCGGGGCGTTCTGCAGGTGCATCTCTTTCTGGCAGCCCCCAACAGCGTGGTGTTCCGCCTTGGTCGCCATCTCGACCGCAATTGGTCTGCGCTCCAAGTTTATCAACGCGAGCCCGGGGACGCCATTCGCTTCCCCTGGAGCATCCGCATGCCGTCTCCCAGCACGCCCGAGCCGCAATTGTGCCCGACACTGGCACCAGCCGTGGTCGCTCCTGACGCCTTCGACGGGTGAATTAGCGGATCTCCCCGGGACTGTGTCTCGGCGTAAAAGGCGGGCTCCGGCGATATCTCGCGGGTCACTTTGGTTGGTCTTAAGGCGTCGAGGTCCTGGCAGGGCTGACTGCTTTCAGCAAGGGACCGATGCAGACCGCAATGGGTCTAAAGCGGCTGCCCCCAATTCCACCCCCACCCATCCTCCCCTAAAACCCACCCCATGAGCACGAGCACCACCAACCAGCGCATCAACGCCCCCCGCCTCTGGTCCACCCTCATGGCCATGGCCGAGATCGGCGCCACGCCCAAGGGCGGCGTGAAGCGCCTCACCCTCACGGAGGTCGACAAGGCCGGCCGCCGCCGCTTCACCGAATGGTGCGAGGCGATCGGCCTCACCGTCCGCGTCGACGCCATCGGCAACATGTTCTGCCGGCGCGAGGGCCGCGACCCCACGCGCAAGCCGGTCCTCCTCGGCAGCCATCTCGACAGCCAGCCCACCGGCGGCAAATTCGACGGCGCGCTGGGCGTGATCGCCGGCCTCGAGGTCATGCGCACCCTCAACGACCTCGGCATAACCACCGAGGCCCCGATCGAGCTGGTGAACTGGACCGACGAGGAGGGCAGCCGCTTCGGCCATTCCCTCATGGGCAGCGGCGTCTGGGCCGGCGTCTATGACCAGGACAAGGTCTATGCCCTGACCGACACCGAGGGCGTCACCGTCGGCGAGGCGCTTGATACCATCGGCTACCGCGGCCCGAACCCCGCCAGGCCCTTCCCGGCCGACGCCTATTTCGAGCTGCACATCGAGCAGGGCCCCTTCCTGGAGCGCGAGGGCAAGCAGATCGGCATCGTCACCGGCGCCCAGGCGCAGGTCTGGTACGACGCCGTCATCACCGGCCAGGACGCCCATGCCGGCACCACGCCGCCCTCCACCCGCAAGGACGCGCTGGTCGCGGCCGCGCGCGTGGTGTCCCGCGTGGACGAGATCATGCGCGCCCGCGGCGAGGACGGCCGCGGCACGGTCGGCCGCCTCCAGGTCATCCCCAACAGCCCCAACGTGGTGCCCGGCGAGGTGCGCTTCAGCATCGAGTTCCGCCACCCCGACGGCGCCGAGATCGACGCCATCGCCAAGTCCTTCCCCGCCGAGGCCCAGGCGCTGGTGGCGCAGAACGGCTGCCGGCTGGAGCTGAAGGAGCTCTTCGTCATCCCCGCCCAGCCCTTCGACAAGGATTGCGTGGACCTCGTGCGGCAGGCGGCGGCGCGGCTCGGCTATCCCGCGCGCGAGATCATCTCCGGCGCGGGGCACGACGCGGTCTATGTGGCGCGGCTGATCCCCACGGCGATGATCTTCACCCCCTGCAAGGACGGCCTCAGCCACAACGAAGCGGAAAGCATCCTGCCCGAGGAGGCGGAGGCCGGCTGCCAGGTGCTGTTCGAGGCGGTGGTGGCACGGGCGAACCGGTAGTTGCGAGGGGCTCTGCCCCTCGCGCTCCCCGCCAGGGCTTTTGGCCCTGGACCCTTTAACGGAACGAAGGTGCAGGAAACTGAGTTTCCTGCTGGGGGAGTTTGAGGGGGCAAAGCCCCCTCAAGACCTCAAAGCGCGGCGAGCACCGTCTCAGCCTTGCTGACCTCGAAGGCGCCCGGCGCCTCCACGGCCACATGCGTCACCACGCCGTTCTTCGCCACGAGCGCGAAGCGCTGGCTGCGCACGCCGAGGCCGCGCGCCGTCAGGTCGAACTCCAGGCCCAGCGCCTTGGTGAAGGCGGCGCTGCCGTCGGCCAGCATCACGACCTCGTCGCCGATCGACTGATCCTTGCGCCAGGCGCCCATCACGAACACGTCGTTGACGGAGATGCAGGCCACCACGTCCACGCCCTTCGCCTTGAACTCGGCGGCGTGGGTGACGAAGCCCGGCAGGTGCTTGGCCGAGCAGGTCGGCGTGAAGGCGCCGGGGACGCCGAAGAGCACGACGGTCTTGCCGGCGAAGAGGTCGTCCGTGGAGACCTCCGTCGGTCCGTCGGCCGTGGCCTGCATGAGCTTCGCCGAGGGGATCTTGTCGCCGACCTTGATCGTCATCCGGGGTTCCTCCGAGGGGATGGTGACGAAGGTGTAGGCTCTCCCGAAAATCCTGTCACGCTTGCGGAGGGGGCGCGGCATCCTCACATTTGCGTCCATGGCAAGACACGACTGGAAATCGGCCTTCGGGGCCGCCAACCCCTTCGAGGACGGAACGCAGCTCGCGGGGCAGCTGCTGGTCGCCATGCCGAACCTGCGCGACCCGAACTTCGCGGGCAGCGTGATCGTCCTCTGCGCGCATTCCGCCGGCGGCGCGATGGGGCTGATCCTCAACCAGCCCATCCCCAAGCTCTCCTTCGAGGAGCTCCTGAAGCAGGTCGGCGTGGAGCCCCTGCCGCCGCAGCGGAGCATCCGCCTCGTCAACGGCGGCCCCGTCGAGGAAAGCCGCGGCTTCGTGCTGCACAGCGGCGAATGGAAGGCCGAGGGCTCGCTCCCCGTGAAGGGCGGCTATGCGCTCACGGCCAGCCTCGACATCCTGAAGGCCATCGCCTCCGGCGGCGGCCCGCGGCAGGGGCTGCTCGCGCTGGGCTATGCCGGCTGGGGCGCGGGCCAGCTCGAGAACGAGATTGCCCGCAACGACTGGCTCTGCGTCCCCGCCGACGAGGACCTGCTCTTCGGCGGCGACGACCGCACGCGCTGGCGCCGCGCGCTGGCGAAGCTGAACATCGACCCGACGCTGCTCTCCGGCGAGGCGGGGCACGCCTAGCTGGACCAGCGGAAGCAGGAAGATCCGGCCGCGACTGCGGCCGGCGCCTGAGGTCAAAATTAGGTCCGCCGCACGTTCCAGAAGGCGACGATCCCCTCCAGCACGCCCGTGATGTTCCGCCGATGCGCGGTCTTGGAGAAGTATTGCCCCGTCGGCAGGTAGGTCGCCTGCTGCAGGATCTCGCGCTGGAATTCCGCCGCGATCCGCTTCTGGCTGTCGAGGTCCGGCGCGTCGATCCAGCCCATCCGCAGCTCCTCGGCCTTCGGCGCGCTGGGCCAGCCGAACCAGGCATCCGCCCCATTGGCGCGCAGCACCTGGTAGCTGAGCGGGTTCAGCGAATCGAGCCCCGTCCAGGTCGTGTGGAACATGCTCCACCCGCCCCGCTCGACCGGCTCCTTGCTGGCGCGCCGCTGCACCACCGTGCCCCAGTCGGACACCTGGAAGTCCACGTTCATGCCGAGCTTCTTCAGCAGGTCGTGCCCGACCTCGCTGAGCGCGGTCAGCGCCGGCTGGTCGGTCGTGCCCATGAGCACGACGCGCTCGCCGTTGTAGCCCGCCTCGCGCAACTCCCGCTTCGACCGCTCCAGGTCGCGCGGACGGGTGATGATCTCCATCCCCGCATCGCTCGCCAGCGGCGTGCCGAAGGTGAAGATGCCGACGTTCTCCCGCCAGATCCCCGGCTCGGTCCCCGCCGCCGCCGTCATGAAGTCCGCCTGCGACATGGCGCCCATCACCGCCCGCCGCACCGCCGGCTTGTCGAAGGGCGGCTGCAGGCAGTTGAAGATGCCGCTCCCCACCGTCCCCAGCGGATTGGCATTGGCCGTCACCACCTCGCGCGAGCGGCGCAGCAGGGGCACGAGGTCGTTGGGCGGGTTCTCCCACCAGTCCATCTCGCCATTCCCGAGCGCCGCCGCCTTGGTCGCGGCGTCCGGCATCACGGTCCACTCCACGCGGTCGAAATGCGCCACCTTCGGCCCGCCCGACCAGGCGATCTGCCCGGATTCGCGCGGCCTGTAGTCCGCGAAGCGCTCATAGACGACGCGCGCGCCCACCACCCGCTCGTCCGGCTTCCACTTGAAGGGCCCGGACCCCACGATCTCCCGGATCGAGGTGAAGGGATCGGAGCCGCTGGCGATCCGCTCCGGCATGATGAACAGCGCCGAGGGCCCGATCTTCGCCAGCGTGTCCAGCATCGGCCCATAGGGCCGGTTGAGGCGGATGACGAAGCTCCGGTCGTCCGGCGCCGTCATCTCCGCCAGCCGCGCCATCATGGCCTGGCCCAGCGAATCCCTGACAGCCCAGCGCCGGATGGAGGCGATGCAGTCCACCCCGCGCACCGGCGTGCCGTCATGGAACTTCAGCCCCTCGCGGAGTCGGAACGTCCAGCGCTTGCCGTCGTCCTCGACGGTCTGGCCCTCGACCATCTGCGGCGTGGGGGTGAGGTTCTCGTCGTAGCCGTAGAGCTGGTCGTAGATCAGCAGCGCGTGGTTGCGCGTGACATAGGCCGTGGTGACCACCGGATCGATGACGGTGAGGTCGGCCTGCGGAATGAATTTCAGCACCCGGCTCCCGGCGGGTTGCGACAGCGCAGGCGACGCCATCGCGGCGGCGCCGGCGGCGAACAGGCTTCGTCGGTACATCTCTCAACTCCCAGCCATAAGGTGACGACGGCCGGGACTGGCGCGGAGCCTGCACGCTCCTTACGCCGCCATGAGACAGGATGAGCCCCCGCCAAAGCAACGACGACGTGACGCCAGGGAGAGGATTCCGCCGCTCATCCGCCGGCCCCGTCGAATTCGCTTTTTGTTCTTGACGCTGGAGAGGCCTTTCGGCACCTTCCCCTCAGGAACAAGAAGAGAACACGGTCATGCCGGACGGTGCTCATTATCCTCTCGCCCCCAACGGGTATCAGAAGGGCCGCGGCGCGGTCTCCAACCCGCACGTGCGCTTCGAGACCCAGGTCGCCGAAGCCTTCGACGACGGCTGGGGATCGCTGGTCGAGGACATCACGCCGCTGCGCACCACGCTGACGCGCGAGGCGGCGAAGTCGGCGCTCACCTACAACGACAGCCCGGACATCGGCTTCGACCGTTCGCTGAATCCCTACCGGGGCTGCGAGCACGGCTGCGTCTACTGCTTCGCCCGGCCGAGCCACGCCTATGTGGGCCTCTCGCCCGGCCTGGATTTCGAGACGAAGATCCTCTTCAAGCCGGACATGCCGGAGATCCTGGCGCGCGAGCTCTCCAGGCCCGGCTACAAGCCGAAGCCGGTGACCTTGGGCGCCAACACCGACCCCTATCAGCCGCTGGAGCGCCACCAGGGCCTGACGCGCCGCATCCTCGAGGTGCTGGAGCGCTTCAACCACCCGCTGAGCATCGTGACCAAGGGCGCCGGCGTGATCCGCGACATCGACATCCTGGCGCGGATGGCGAAGAAGAACCTGGTGCGCGTCTGCGTCTCGATCACCACGCTGGACGCGCGGCTGGCCCGGGTGATGGAGCCGCGTGCGGCGAGCCCGGTCCGGCGGCTGGAGGCGGTGCGCCAGCTTTCGGCGGCCGGCATCCCGGTGGCGGTGCTGGCGGCGCCGATGATCCCCGGCATCAACGATGCCGAGCTGGAGCGGATCGTGGAGGCGGCGGCCAAGGCCGGGGCGGACAGCGCCGGCTACGTGCTGCTGCGCCTGCCGCTGGAGCTGAAGCAGATCTTCGAGGACTGGCTGAACCAGCATTTCCCGGACCGCGCGGCGAAGGTGCTGGCGCTGATCCGGCAGACGCGGGGCGGGAAGCTGTACGACTCCACCTTCGGGCAGCGGCAGAGCGGGAACGGGGTCTATGCCGGGGTGCTGGGGCAGCGCTTCGCACTGGCGGTGAAGCGGGCCGGGATCGGCGAGCGGATGTGGGCGAAGGCGCTGGATTGCTCGCAGTTCAATGGGCGGGCGGATGATCGGCAGTTGGCGCTGTTGTGAGCAGCTTAATTGATAATAATGTAAGCATTTATATAATATTGGCAAAAAATAAAGCTTCTGTTGTGCGGCCCCGTTTATTAGCTAGTCCAGACAAGATGCTTGTGCGATGTAATTGCTTATATTTTCCCGCATCCCGATATAATATCCGAACACTTTCATGATCTGCGTTCGTTACGACTACAGCAGCTCCTCGGCGTATGGCCGCTTTTACAGCAGCGCAAAGGCGCACTTGATCTGACCAGGTAAATATACGTTCATTATATTTGAGGAAACCATTAAGGTTATGCTTGACGGTATAAGGCGGGTCTACGAATACGTAATCGCCCTCCCCGGCTTGGGATAAAGTTTCCTCAAAATCTACACATAATATACGGGCGCCCAAAAGAATTTTGCTAAAATTGCGGAAATCCTCACCTTCAAATACGACTCGTGATTTTGTGCCGATAGGCACGTTGAATTCACCTCTTAAATTCACCCTGTATAAACCATTCCAACAGGTTCGATTAAGATAAAGCGTGCGTGCCGCTTTTTCAATTTGATTTTCTGGAATATTTTTTCTCATTAAATAGTAATAATTTGAGTTATGCAAACTCTGATGAATATTCATCTTGACGCTGAGTTCATCAGGAAAATCTCGAATAACCTCATATAAATCTATTAATTCTCGATTGATGTCTGAAATTATGGCAGTCTTCGGCATCAATCTAAAGAAAATCGCACCGCTACCTAAAAAGGGCTCAATATATCGCGCATAAGAACTCGGGATAGGCAGTTCTCCTGAGTTGGCTAACCATCGCTTTCCACCTGCCCATTTCAAAAACGGATCAAACATTTTCTAAAAATCCGATATCTATAATTTTTCTTCACCCAGTAAAACTCTATATAGTCGAGCTTCTCCGGATGTTCCCGGAGGGAAATTATCGGTATTAAATTGAGCATCATCGATCGAAATCTTATCAAAAATTAAGTTATAGAATTTTGTATCAAGCACAACATCGCCCGGAGCAGCAATCTTCGAGTAGGCATATCTGAAAAAACGCATTAAAGCGCGAAAGCCATTGGTACGGTTGAGGACGAATCCTCGCCCCCTCTCTTCCCAGGCAGAAGGCCATTTTCTTCGAACCGCCAAAAAGTAGTTGTTTATAATTTTTGCGATATCAATATCATTTTCGGAAACAAAAAGATTTCTCAAGGGCGTCTTTTGCAAATCAATGCCATAGGATAGAGGAATTTTACTATTTCGCAGAAGTTTATCTCGGTCAATTTTAGGGTTAATGCTTATATATATCATCAACGATTCAACAAAAGTTGCTTGGGTTATCGGTTCAAATACCCGGCCCTCGGTAGCTATGCCAAGTCGTTTAATGCGCTTATAAAGAGCAGAATTTTTATCTCCGTCCAGTGCAACAGCTATATTGTGGCAAGTCTTTTGAGGGCTTCTCGAATTTGCAAGATCATATAAATCATATACGAGGCTCTTATTGACCTTTGTCTGTTCTAAATTTACAGTTGCAAATATTTGTGCCTGATCAGCAATATCAGCTCCGACAAATAGCGTTACGGACAAGTCAAATTCGTCGCTGGCACCGTTAAAGGTCTCTAGTCCAGCTATACGGTGTTGGCCGTCCAGAACTCGAGCTATTTGGCCTAAATTAATCGTCGGCTTAATTTCGTCTGAGCGGCAATTAGATATTGTCATGCGGTGATTTTTTTCGTCAAATTGAACATAGCCTTCTGTCAGAGCTAGAATAATAGAGGTGGGGAAAGATGCATCTTTAAAATTGACATAAGTGTTGAGCTTTGATACGCGCTTTTCATCAAGCGGACGCTGTATTCCTAGGTATCTTTCGAAATCACGCTCATCGCGGAGAACTCGCCTCACGTCGAAAAATGTCATAGATTGAAGGCGTTTATGTGGAATAGCCCCGACAAAGATATCGCCAATGGGCTGCCTTGCGCGAATGCAGGGAAAATCGAAACTGATTGGATCAGGATCTGGTGGAAGGTCTGCAGTCATTTCTGTTCCTCCCAGAGGCGGATAAATTCTTTTTCTTGTGAGGGCATTATCCGAGGAATATTCTCTAAGCCATTCCGATAGGCAGTTGCGCAAAAAAACACACCCGTAGATACCGCAAAAGTTATCCATGAAATAAGTATGACGCCATCGTAATTTATTATTCCGGCAAGATCTCCACTTTTAAACAATGGATTACGCAGAACATAAAAGGCAAAACTTGAAAGCACACATATGCCTATACTAATAAGAATAAAGCCGGCACCATATGGAAATTTAATCGTATATATGTGCAATAGAGATTTGCTTTCCTCTTCTGGGCGGCGTTCACCATAATTTTTAGTGATAATATATACTAAAGGTCCAACTAGTGCGGCCGAAAACAGGAAAAATTCGCCAGTCCGGACGGATTCGTGCCCCGAAACAGGCGTCATAAAAATAAAGGGACTCAAAAGAGGTAAAAGCCACAAAGGCATTGTTGAGAATGCCGTCGCAACGGATACCTCACTGGCTGCGCTTTTTAGATCGCTTTTCGAGCATTCTAATAAACGACCAATTAACGGGACGGCGCGAAACCATAAGCGGATCTTCCGCATCAACCCAGTAGAAATTTGATGCCACGTCACGGGTTAACCCTCTGTTTGCATCCGATTTTTATCGGGCTTGACGCATAATCTCCGTACACTGAAATCATCGATTTGAAACGTCAAGCGCCGTGGGAATGGTCTCTGCTCATCGATTAGTCCTTGCAAAAGTGTGGATTAATTTCCTATAAATCGCTATGCCCTCTCCCCTCCGCATCCCCCACAACCCCCTCTCCGATGCGGAATGGCAGGCCCTCCTTCCCCACGTCCTCCGGCGCTTCCGCGGCCGCCCTTGCGACCACCGCGCCCGCTTCGACGCCATCTTCCGCGTCGCCGCCACCGACGGCCCCTGGGCCGACCTCCCCGAGCCATACGGCAAGCCCGACACCGTCTCCCGCTACTTCCGCCGCCTCACCCATGAAGGCTTCTGGGAGCATCTGCTGCTCGCCCTCGCCGCCGCGCCCGAGGGCCACACCCTGCGCAACCTCCTCGGCCCCATCTGCCGTGCCGCCCGCCGCGCCATCCGCCTTCGCGGCCTGCGCATCATCCTCCTCGCTCGACGCCTCAACCTGAAGCGCGCCCTGCCGGCCCCGCCCTGGATGTGTCCCGATCCGGATTTGTCCGAAAAGATCTTCGCCCTGCCATTGCCGCAGCGGATTCCGCCGACGCGGCGGCTCCGGTTGGCTGCCATCGACTATCTCCGCACCATCCGAAAGCTGCTCACCGTCGTCGCCGGCCGCCGCTACATCCCCCGCGCGCTCAAGGCCAACTGGCCATGAGCCTCAAACGAAAGAGGGTCCAGGGAACGGTGAACCTACAGGTTCGCCCCGTGTCGGGACGGTTTGAAGGGGCGGAGCCCCTTCAAGTCTCACCCCGTCCCAGGAATATATCCCGGCCAATAGGGCCCGGTCCCCGCCGGCCTTGCCCCGAAGATCGACTGCCCGACCCGCACGATGGTCGCGCCCTCCTCGATGGCCGCCTCGTAGTCGCCGGACATCCCCATGGAGAGGTGTTCCAGCCCGGTCTCCTCCCTGAGACGCCGCAGGATGCGGAAGCACGCCCGCACCTTGTCCATGTCCTGGCTGAAGATCGCCAGCGTCATCAGCCCCCGCGGCTTCAGCCGCGGGAAATCCCCCAGCCGCGCCACGAACTCCGCCACCGCCCCCGGTTCCAGCCCGAACTTGCTCGCTTCGCCCGAGGTATTGGCCTGCACGAAGACGTCGAGGTCGCGCCCCTCCGCCTCCATCCGCTTGTTCAGCTCGGCCGCGAGCTTGAGGCTGTCCAGCGCGTGGAACTCGACGGCGAAGCGGGCGAGATACTTCGCCTTGTTGCTCTGCAGATGCCCCACGATGCTCCAGCGGATCGGCAGGTCGCCCATGAGCTCGACCTTGCCCATGGCCTCCTGGATCTTGTTCTCGCCCATGCTGTCCATCCCCGCCGCGAAGGCGTGGCGCAGCACATGGGCCGGGACGGTCTTGGTGATGGGCAGCAGCCGGACCTCGGCGGGGTCGCGCCCGGCGCGCGCGCAGGCGGCGGCGATCCGGCGCCGCACATCGGCGAGGTTCGCGGCGAAGGTGGCGGTCGGGTCGTCGCCGAAGCGCTCCCGCTCGGCGGCGGTCAGCGCGCCGGGCTCCAGGGCGGCGTCCATACCCTAGATGCGCGTCGTCGGATCGGCGGCGGGCCGGGGCCCGATGAGCCGCCGCACCGCCTCCATCATGTCCGGCCTGTCCCAGGCCGCATCCCCTTCCAGCCGCGCCCGTTCCTGACCCGTCCGGTCCACGATGACCGTCGTCGGCAGCCCGCGCGCGCCCAGCGCCCGCGCCGCGGCCCCGCGCGGGTCCAGCCAGACGCCCAGCCCGCTCAGCCCCACGCGCTGGTAAAACCCCTCCACGGCGGACTTGCCGCCCCGGTCGGAGGAAAGCGGCAGCACCGCGATCCGCTCCCCGGCGAACGCGGCCGCCATCTTCGCCAGCGCAGGCATCTCCGCCACGCAGGGCGCGCACCAGGTGGCCCAGAGGTTCAGCACCAGCCCCTGTCCCGCGAAATCGGCGGCGGTCTTCTCCTGCCCCTCGGCATCCAGGAAGGTGAAGGCGGGCAGGGGGCGCGTGTCCTCGCGCAGCCGCTCCGGCCCCGCGGCGGCGAGCGCGGCTTGCGTGGCGGTCAGGCCGGGCGCTACGAGCATGCCAGCCTGGATCAGGCGGCGGCGCGACATCAGCACGGAAGCGGTACTCCCTTGTCCATCCCCAACGACACCAACACGAACCAGCAATGGGGCGGCCGTTTCGCCGAGGGCCCCTGGGCCATCATGCAGGCCATCAATGCCTCGATCGGCTTCGATGCCAAGATGTGGCGGCAGGACATCCGCGGCAGCCTCGCCCATGCGGCGATGCTGGCGCATGTGGGGATCATCTCCGCCGATGACGAGGCCGCGATCCAGCGGGGCCTCGCGGAGATCGGCAAGGAGATCGAGGCCGGCGGCTTCCAGTGGTCCGAGGCGCTGGAGGATGTCCACATGAACATCGAGGCCCGCCTGACGGAGCGCATCGGCGAGGCCGGCAAGCGCCTGCACACCGCCCGCAGCCGCAACGACCAGGTCGCCACCGATTTTCGCCTCTGGACCCGCGACGCCATGGACGGCCTCGCCGCCCAGATGCTCGATTGCGTGCGCGCCTTCGTCGCCCGCGCCGAGGAGCATGCCGGCACCATCATGCCCGGCTACACCCACCTCCAGCCCGCGCAGCCCACCACCTTCGGCCACCACATGCTGGCCTATGCGGAGATGCTCTGGCGCGACCGCGGCCGCATGCTCGACGCCCGCGCGCGGCTGAACGAGTGCCCGCTGGGCTCGGCCGCGATGTGCGGCACCGGCTTCCCGACCGACCGGCACATGACGGCGCAGGCGCTGGGCTTCGACCGTCCCACGCGCAACAGCCTCGACGGCGTCGGCAGCCGCGACTTCGCCCTGGAGTTCCTGGCCGCCTGCGCGATCTGCGCCACACATCTCTCGCGGCTGGCCGAGGAGATCGTGATCTGGACCAACCCCTCCTTCGGCTTCGTGAAGCTGAGCGACGGGCTGACCACCGGCAGCTCCATCATGCCCCAGAAGCGCAATCCCGACGCGGCCGAGCTGGTCCGCGGCAAGACGGGCCGCATGAACGGCAACCTCGTGGGCCTGCTGACCGTGGTGAAGGGCCTGGCCCTGACCTATGCGAAGGACCTGCAGGAGGACAAGGAAGGCGTCTTCGACTCCGCGGAGAACCTGACCCTCTGCCTCGCCGCCACGGCCGCGATGGTGCGCGACATGCAGCCGAACATCGCCCGCATGGCCAAGGCGGCCGGCGAGGGCTTCTCGACCGCCACCGACCTCGCGGACTGGCTGGTCCGCGAGCTGAAGCTGCCCTTCCGCGACGCCCACCACGTCACGGGCAAGCTGGTGGCCAAGGCCGAGGGGCTGGGCGTGGACCTCTCCGGCCTCACCATCCTGGAGATGCGCGAGGTCGAGCCCCGGATCGACGACAGCGTCTTCGGCGTGCTGACCCCGGCGGCCTCGGTGGCCTCGCGGCGGTCCTACGGCGGCACCGCGCCGGAGAACGTCCGCGCCATGGTCGCGGAATGGAAGGAGCGGCTGGCATGAGGGCTCTTCTGATCATCCTGGCCGCCTCCGTGCCCCTGGCCGCCTGCGGCCGCGTCGGCCCGCCGCGCCCCCCGGGCCCCGCCGACCAGATCACCTATCCCCGCGCCTACCCCGCGCCGACCGCCGAGGACCGCGAGGTCGCCCGGACCCGGGCGCTCGGCATCCCGCCCGGCGTGGCGCCGCCGCGGTAGGGCATGACCGTCGAGGCATCCGCGCCGGAGACGAAAACCAGCCCACCGGACCAGCAGCCTCAATGGTCCGATTCGATCGCCCGCGCGGCGGCTTCCACCGCCGCGTCCTGGTCCAGCCCGCTCTCGCGCACCAGGCTCCGCCAGGCGAAGAAGCCGAGCATGAGGTGCAGCACCGCGCGCGGCCGCGCCTCCAGGCCGGCGCCCAGGACCTCGTGGCAGGCGCGCATCGGCGGCCCGAGCCGGAGCTCGATCATCTCCCGTGTCAGCGCGTGGTGCTCCGCGTCGCGCAGGATGCAGGCGGCCAGCCCGGCATTGCGCGCGTACCAGTCGTAGAGGGCGCGCAGCCCCGTCCGCAGCCGCTCGCCCCGGTCGGCGATGGCCGTCCAGGGCGCAGCGTCCGGCAGCGGGTCGCGCTCGGCGACCAGGCCGGAGCAGGCGAGGAGCAGGCTCCGCTCGTCCGGGAAGTGGGCATAGAGCGTGTGCCGCTGCACGCCGGCCCGCTCGGCGACCATGCTGAAGGTGGTAAGGGCCGGGCCCACGCTGCCATGGAGGTCGACGGCGGCCTCGACGATGCGGAGCCGCGTTTCGGCCTGCTGCGCGGCGCGGCGGGTCTGGGTGTAGGTGCGGGTCATCTCAATTTCGCTACACTGGTATGTGCATTCGATATTGGCAAGGCCGGCAAATTTGAAAGAACGTTCACGTGCAATCAAATGTGGCCCGCATCCCGCGGGCTCTTGGAGGCACCCATGGACGCAAGGATCGACGAGATCGCGGACGGCATCTTCCGGCTTTCCCTCTTCGTGCCGGAGATCGCGCCGCCTGCCGGCTTCACCTTCAACCACTTCCTGGTCCGCGGGGAGGAGCCTCTGCTCTTCCACACCGGCCTGCGGAAGATGTTCCCGGCTCTCCACGCCGCGGTCGGCCGCCTGATCCGCCCCGAGCAGCTGCGCTGGGTCGCCTTCGGCCATTACGAGGCCGACGAGTGCGGCGCCATGAACGAATGGCTGTCCGTGGCGCCGCAGGCCCAGGTGGCGCATGGCCAGACGGCCTGCCTCGTCTCGCTGAACGACATGGCCGATCGCGCGCCGCGCATCCTTCAGGACGGCGAGGCGATCGAGCTCGGCCACGGAAAGCGCGTCCGCTACCTCGACACGCCGCACATCCCCCATGGCTGGGAGGCGGGTGTCCTCTACGAGGAGGCGAGCGGGACGCTGCTCTGCGGCGACCTCTTCACCCAGCTCGGCGACGGCGCCGCGCTGACGGAGGGCGATATCGTGGGCCCGGCCGTGGCCGCCGAGGACCTGTTCCGCTATTCCAGCCTGAACCCGGCGATGGGGGCCACGATCCGCCGGCTGGCCGGACTCGCGCCGCGGACGCTGGCGCTGATGCATGGCCCGTCCTATCGGGGCGACGGGGCCGCGGCGCTGCGCGACCTGGCCGGGGACTACGACCGGCGGATCGCCGCCTCCGTGCCGCTCGCCGCGTGACCGCGGTTGACTCCGCCGGCCCGGCCGACTATTTCGCTGCCTCCTCGGGGCCGACGCCGTTGGCCCCGCAACCCTTTTCGCGTTTTGTGAGTCCGCGCCATGAAGATCCGCAACAGCCTGAAGTCCGCCAAGGCGCGCGACAAGAACTGCGTGGTGGTCCGCCGCCGCGGCCGCCTCTACGTGCTCAACAAGAAGAACCCCCGCTTCAAGGCGCGCCAGGGCTAAATCCGGCACAGCCGGATTTAGCGGGTTCCGGGGGGCTTCCGCCCCCCGTTTCTGTTTCTGCGCCTACCGCGGCAGCCAGGTCTCGGTCCCGAGCCCGCCCTCCCGCCCCGCGGTCCAGCGGCCCACGAGCCGCCCATCCGGCTGCTGCTCGTAGGCGGCGACGCCCGCCTCGCCGTTCAGCACGTAGCCGACCACCAGAATATTCCGCACCATCATGCCGACGCCGCGCGACGTCTCGCCGCCGATGCGCCAGGTGACGCGCCAGGTCTGCGGCCCGGTCGGCGCCAGGTTCACCGCGCCGGCATAGGTCGAGCCGTCGGCGCCGCGGCCCTCCACGGCATAGGCCCCGGCGCGCTGGGCGGCGGCGGGCAGGGCAGGGAGGGCGAGGCACAGGGCCGTCAGGGCGATGCGCAGCATGGGTGTCTCCTCGTTCTTGCTTCTTGCGGAGGCATGTTCACCGCCGAAGGCCGCGCAGGCAAGCGCTCCCGCTTGCAGCCGGGCGGGGTGAGCGACATCTTCTCTCCCCAAGACGTCCGGACACCGCTGCCATGATCTCCCTCCCGGCCCCCAAGCCCGACATCCTCGCCCGGCGCGACACCATCCTCGCCGACCTGGCCCGGCTGGTCCCCGCGGACGCCGTTATCGGCGAGGCCGTCCGCCTGCGCCCCTACGAGACCGACGGCCTCGCCGCCTACCGCCAGATCCCGCTCGCCGTGGTCCTGCCGCGCACGACCGAGGAGGTCGCCGCCGTCCTGCGCTACTGCAACGCCAACGGCATCCGCGTCGTCCCGCGCGGCGCCGGCACCTCGCTCTCCGGCGGGGCGCTGCCCCTGGCCGATGCGGTGGTGATCGCCCTTATGCGCATGAACGTGATCCGCGAGATCAACTTCGAGGACCGCTACGCCGTCGTCGGCGCCGGCGTCACCAACATCGGCATCACCAACGCCGTGGCCGGCGACGGCTTCTTCTACGCGCCCGACCCATCGAGCCAGCTCGCCTGCATGATCGGCGGCAACGTGATGATGAACTCCGGCGGCGCGCATTGCCTGAAATACGGCGTGACCGCGAACAACCTGCTGGGCCTGACCTTCGTCACCATCGAGGGCGAGGTCATCGAGATCGGCGGCAAGCACCTGGACGCCGCGGGCTACGACTGGCTCGGCCTCATCACCGGCAGCGAGGGCCAGCTCGGCATGGTGACCGAGGTCACCGTCCGCATCCTGCGCGGCCCCGAGGGCGCGCGCGCCATGCTGGCCGCCTTCTCGAGCGTGGAGATCGCGGGCGCCGCGGTGGATGCCATCATCGGCTCGGGCATCATCCCCGTGGCGCTGGAGTTCATGGACCGTCCCTGCATCCACGCCTGCGAGGCCTTCGCCCATGCCGGCTATCCGCTGGACGCCGAGGCCATGCTCATCATCGAGGTCGAGGGCAGCATCGCCGAGCAGGACATGCTGCTGGACCGCATCCGCGGCATCTGCGCGCGGTTCGAGCCCATCAGCATGAAGGTGGCCGAGAGCGCCGAGCAGTCGGCCGCCATCTGGAAGGGCCGCAAGGGTGCCTTCGGCGCGGTGGGCCGCATCAGCCCCGACTACCTCTGCATGGACGGCACCATCCCGACCGGCGAACTGCCGCGCGTGCTGGGCCGCATCACCGAGCTCTCGCAGCAGTATGGTCTCCAGGTGGCGAACGTCTTCCACGCCGGCGACGGCAACCTGCACCCGCTCATCATGTTCGACGCCAACGACGCCGACAGCTTCCGTCGCGCCGAGGCCTTCGGCGCCGACATCCTGAAGCTCTGCGTGGAGGTCGGCGGCTGCCTCACCGGCGAGCATGGCGTGGGCGTGGAGAAGCGCGACCTCATGACCACGCAGTTCACCCGTGCTGAGCTCACGCTCCAGCGCCAGGTGAAGTCGGCCTTCGATCCGGAATGGCTGCTGAACACCGCGAAGGTCTTCCCGCTCGAAGACAACCCGAAGATCGCCGCGTGAGCACCATCAGCCCGGACACCGAGGAGGCCCTGGCCGGCGAGGTCGCGCGCGCTCATGCGGCGCGCGAGCCGCTTGCCATCGAAGGGCACGGCACCAAGCGCGCCATGCTGCGCCCGGTGCAGGCCGCGCACACGCTCTCCACGCGCAACCTCACGGGCATCACGCTCTACCGCCCGACCGAGCTGATGATCCGTGCCCGCGCCGGCACATCCATCCCCGAGATCGAGGCCGCGCTGGCCGAGCACAACCAGCAGCTCATCGCCGAGCCGCCCGACCTGCGCGCGCTCTTCGGCACCGACGAGCCGGCGACCTTAGGCGGCGTGGTCTCCACCAACCTCTCCGGCCCGCGCCGGATCATGTGGGGCGCGATGCGCGACCATGTGCTCGGCATTCGCGCCGTCGCCGGCGATGGCGAGATTTTTCGCTCCGGCGGGCGCGTGCTGAAGAACGTGACGGGCCTCGACCTCTGCAAGCTGCTGAGCGGCGCGCATGGGACGCTCGGTGTCCTGACCGAGGTGGCGTTGAAGGTGCTCCCCGCCGCCGAGGCCACGGGCACGCTCTCCATCCGCGTGAAGGATGTGGCCTCCGGCGTGGCCGCGCTGAGCGCCGCGCTGGGCTCGCCCTATGGCGTGAGCGGCGCGGCGCTGCTGATGGCGCCGGACGGGATCACCGCCCTCGCGCGCATCGAGGATTTTGCCGAGAGCGTGACCTACCGCCTCGGCCGCCTGCGCGAGGACCTGGCCATGCATGGCGACGTCACCGTGGTCGAGAATCCACGCCCCCTCTGGCGCGCCATCCGCGATGCGGAGCCGCTGGGTGCAGAGCCCGAGGACGCCGTCTGGCGCCTCTCCGTCGCGCCGTCGCAGGCCGCGCAGGCGGTGGCGTCGCTGCAGGACGCCTTCGCCGCCAAGCTGCTGCTCGACTGGGGCGGCGGGCTGATCTGGGTGGCCGGCCCGGCCACCGCCCAGGCGCATGGCGCGGTGATGCAGGCGGCCGCAGCGGCCGGCGGCACCTTCACCCTCTTCCGCGCCCCGGCGACCCTTGCCGCCAGCGTCCCCGTCCTGCCGGAGGAGCCGCTGCCGCTTGCCGCCATCGCCCGCCGTGTGAAGGCCGTGCTGGACCCGGCCGGCGTGCTCAATCCGGGGCGGATGCGGGCCTAGGCCTATGGACCGTTGGTCTGCGGGCGCGTTCGGCGGTGCTTTTCCGTGCCTGCCGCGTTGGGCCTGCTTGGCGATGCGAAGACATCGCCCGCGCAAGCCCGCCTTGCAGGCACGGAAAATCCCTCGCCGACCGCATCCCGATCCCAGCGGTCCACAGGCCTAGCGCTGCCGTCGCGCAGGGGTAACATCGCCACCTCCCTTGGAGACGCGCCCGATGCCCTCTCTCCGCCGCCGTGTCCTGCTGGGGACCACCCTCGCGACGCCCGCCCTGGCGCAGGTCCCGGCCTGGCCCACCCGCCCGGTGCGCGTCGTGGTGCCTTTCGCCGGCGGCGGCTCCAGCGACCTCACGGCCCGGCTGCTGACGGCGAAACTCACCACGCTGCTCGGCCAGCCCTTCGTCGTGGAGAACCGCGCCGGCGGCGGCAGCACGACAGGCACGGACTATGTCGCGAAATCCCCGCCCAACGGCGAGACCTTCCTGCAGGGCGGGCTGACGCCCATGGCGCTGGCGCTCGGCCTCTTCCGCAACCTGCCCTATGACCCCCTGAGGGATTTTGTCGGCATCGCTCCGACCGCCTTCGTGCCGCTCGCCATCGCGATCAACGCGCAGCTTCCCGCGCGCAACGCGCAGGAGTTCATCGCCCTGCTGCGCGCCAACCCGAACCGCTACTTTTTCGGCAGCGCGGGAATCGGCAGCTCGGGACACATCTCCTCGTCCAACTTCCTGACTCAGATCGGCGCGCGGGCCGAGCACGTGCCCTTCCGCGGCGGTGCCGAGCTCTACCTCGCGCTGCAGAAGGGCGAGGTCTCCTTCGCCACGGATGCGCCGCTGGTCTTCAAGCCCATGCAGGATGCCGGCCAGGTCCGCATCATCTTCGTGGCGACCGAGAGCCGCGTGCCCTCGCTGCCCGAGGTGCCGACTGCGCGCGAGATCGGGCTGGCGAATTTCCGCGGCCATTCCTGGTACGGCGTCTACGCTCCGGCCGGCACGGCGCAGCCCATCATCGACCGCTTCGCCGCCGCCATCGACGAGGCGCTGGGTGACCCGAACATCCAGGCGCGCTTCGAGGAGATGGGCACGCCCGTCATGCGCGGCTGGACGCCGGCGCGCTTCACCGATTACCTCAGGGACGAGATCGCCTTCTGGGTGCCGCTCGTCCACGCCTCCGGCGCGCAAGTGAACTAAAAGTCCTCTTGGGGAAACGCATGCAGACCACCTTCACCGCCGAGCAGCTGCGCGACCCGGACACGGCGGAGAGCAACCGCATCCTGCGCACCTGCGTGCATTGCGGCATGTGCACCGCGACCTGCCCGACCTTCCTCCTCCTGGGCGACGAGCTGGATTCCCCGCGCGGCCGCATCTACCTCATCAAGGACATGCTGGAGGCGGGCCGCCCCGCCTCGGAGCTGGAGGTGCGGCATGTGGACCGCTGCCTCTCCTGCCTCTCCTGCATGACGACCTGCCCTTCGGGCGTGAACTACATGCACCTGGTCGACCACGCCCGGACCTATATCGAGGAGACCTACACCCGCCCCTGGCCGGAACGGCTGCTGCGCGCCGTGCTGGCCCGCGTGCTGCCGAACCCGAAGCTGTTCCGGCTGTCGCTGAAGGCAGCGGCGCTCGCGCGCCCGCTGGAGGGGCTGATCCCGGGCCAGTCGATGCTGGCGCAGCGCCTGCGCGGCATGCTCACGCTGGCGCCCAAGTCGCTGCCCGCCGACAGCCCCGTGCAGAGGCCGCAGGTCCATCGCGCCGAGGGCGAGCGCCGCGGCCGCGTCGGCCTGCTCACCGGCTGCGCCCAGAAGGTGCTCAATCCCGAGATCAACGCCGCCACCATCCGCCTGCTGACGCGCATGGGCATCGAGGTGGTGATCACGCCCGGCCAGGGCTGCTGCGGCGCGCTGACGCACCACATGGGCCATCACGAGCGGGCGATGGCCGCCGCCCGCGCCAACATCCATGCCTGGAGCGCCGAGGTCGCCGGAGAGGGGCTGGACGCGATCGTGGTGAACGCCTCGGGCTGCGGCACGACGCTGAAGGACTACGGCTTCATGTTCCGCGAGGAGCCGGATGCCGCGGACGCCGCGCGCGTGGCTGCGCTCGCCATGGACATCACCGAGGTGCTGGAGAAATTCGCCTATGCGCCGACGCGGGAGAAGCCGGCGCTGACCGTCGCCTACCATTCCGCCTGCTCGCTGCAGCACGGGCAAAAAATCACGGCGCTGCCGAAGCAGCTTCTGGCCCGCGCCGGCTTCCGGGTGAGGGAGCCCGCCGAGAGCCATATCTGCTGCGGCAGCGCGGGCACCTACAACATCCTGCAGCCGGTCATCGCCGGGCAGCTCCGTACGCGCAAGCTGGAAAACATCCGCCGCACCGAGGCGGATGTCATCGCCGCCGGGAATATCGGCTGCATGACGCAGCTGGCCGGCGACGTGATGCCGGTCGTGCACACCGTGCAGCTGCTGGACTGGATGGCGGGCGGGCCGAAGCCCGCTTCCCTCGACGGTCCCGCCTGATCGTTCTATCTCCCGAACAACGCCTTCCGGGAGTGAACGATATGCTTCGCCGAACCCTGCTCGCCGCGCCCGCGCTGCTCGCCCTGCCGGCGCGGGCGCAATCGACCTTTCCCGATCGCCCCATCAACGTCGTCGTCGGCTTCCTCGCCGGCGGCTCCACCGACATCGCCGCGCGGCTGCTCATCGACCGGATGGCGCCGCATCTGGCCCCGAACGCGCGGATGATCATCGACAACCGGGCCGGCGCCGGCGGCTCGATCGGCGCGGAATTCGTCACGCGGCAGGCGCCCGACGGCTACACGCTGGCCGTGCAGTCCGCCTCCAGCCAGGGGACCAACCCCGCGGCGCTGCCCGACACCGTGCGCTACGATGCGGTGGAAGACTTCACCCACATCGCCGTCCTCGGCGGCGGGCCGATGCTGATCATCGTGCCGGGCTCCAGCCCGCACCATACCCTCGCCGACCTCGTGAACGCGGCCAAGGCCGGCTCGGCGCCGCCGCTCTGGGCCAGCTCCGGCACGGGCGGCATCGGCCACCTGACCGGCTCGCTCTTCGCCCACCGCGCCGGCTTCCGCGCGGAATACGTGCCCTATCGCGGCGGCTCGGCCGTGCTGGAGGCCATGCGCAAGGCGGAGATCGACTTCTCGGCGGAGGTGCTGGCCTCGGCCTATCCGCATGTGCGCGACGGGGCCTCGCGCCCGCTCGCCGTCACGTCGCTGGTCCGCCACCCGCTGCTGCCGAACGTGCCGACCATGCAGGAGTGTGGCTTCAACGGCTTCGAGATCGTGACCTGGAACCTCGTGCAGGGGCCCAAGGGCATTCCCGAGCCCATCGTCACGCGCCTCAACAAGGCGGCCATGGACGCGCTGGCCGAGCCCACCCTGCGCCGCCGGCTGGCCGATGCCGGCGTCGATCCCGCCGATCCCTCGACGCCGGCCAGCACGCGCGCCTTCGCGGCCTCGGAGTTGGAGAAGTTCAGGTCGATCGTGCGGGAGACCGGGCTGCGGATGGGGCGGAACTAGCGGGGCACCGCCGCGACTTCGCTTGCTTCCCGGGGCGCGCGGGCGGAAAATCGGGCATGCGCCGCATCCTGCTCGCCTTCCTCCTCCTCGCCCCCGCCGCCTTCGCCCAGCCCGCCGCCCCAAGCCAGGCGCAGGCGCAGCGCGATCTCGACCGCGCCTTCGAAGCCCTGCGCGACGCCACCGACGACCGCGGCGCCCAGATGGCCGAGGCGGCCATCCGGCAGATCTGGGGGCGCCAGGCCACCGCCGCGGTGGGCCTGCTGCTCAACCGCGGCGTCCGCAACCTCCGCGCCAACCAGCCCGACGACGCGCTGGAGGATTTCGACGCCGCCATCACCCTGGCGCCGGCGCTGGCCGATGCCTGGCACTGGCGCGCCCAGGCCTATGCCATGGCCGGCGACCGTGTGGCCGCCGCGGCCGACCTGCGCGAGTGCCTCCGCCTCGACCCGCGCCACTTCCCCGCGCTGATCAGCCTCTCGCGCCTTCAGGAGGAGGCCGGCGACTTCCGCGGCGCCCTGCTGAGCCACGAGACGGTGCTGGCCATGCATCCGCGCCTCGCCGGCGGCAACGAGCGCCTGCGCGAGCTGCTGCGCAAGGCCGAAGGCGAAGAGATGTAAGGCGTGCCCTCTCCCTGAATCCGCGCGCATGGGCCAACCTGCGCGCCGACACGGAGGAGCCGTCATGAAGAAGCTGGTCAACGATCCGCGCCACGTCGTGCGCGAGATGCTCGAGGGCATCTGCGACCTCCACCCCGGCCTGGCCCTGCTGCCCGACGAGGACGTCATCGTCCGCGCCGGCCTGCCCGTCCCGGCGGACCGCCCCGTGGCGCTCCTCTCCGGCGGCGGCTCGGGCCATGAGCCGGCCCATGCGGGCTATGTCGGCCCCGGCCTGCTGACGGCGGCCATCGCCGGCGACGTCTTCACCTCGCCCAGCGTGGATGCGGTGCTGGCCGCCATCCGCGCCGCCGCCGGCCCGGCCGGCGCGGTGCTGATCGTGAAGAACTACACCGGCGACCGGCTGAACTTCGGCCTCGCCGCCGAGCTGGCCCGCGCCGAGGGCATCCCCGTCGAGGTGGTGGTCGTCGCCGACGACGTGGCCCTGCGCGCCACCGTGCCCCCGGACCGCCGCCGCGGCATTGCCGGCACGGTGCTGATCCACAAGGTGGCCGGCGCGGCGGCCGCGGCGGGCAAGCCGCTGGCCGAGGTCGCGGCCCTGGCCCGCGCGGCCGCCGAGAACCTGGGGACGATGGGCGTGGCGCTCGGCGCCTGCACCGTCCCCGCCGCCGGCCGCCCCGGCTTCGAGATCGGCGAGACGGAGATCGAGCTCGGCCTCGGCATCCATGGCGAGCAGGGCGTGGAGCGCGGCCCGCTCCAGCCGGCCGATGCGCTGGTGGACCGCATCCTCGCCACCATCGTCGAGGATCGCCACCTGCGCTCGGGCGAGCATGTGGTGCTGATGGTCAACGGCCTCGGCGGCACGCCTCCGATGGAGCTGGCGATTGTCGCGCGCCGGGCGCTGGCGGTGCTGCGCGGGAAGGGGGTCATCGTCGATCGCGCCTGGGCCGGCATCTTCCTCTCGGCGCTGGAGATGCCGGGCGTGTCGCTCTCGGTGCTGCGGGTGGACGGGCCGCGGCTGGCGCTGCTGGACGCGAAGGGGGAGGCGCCCGCCTGGCCCGGCCCCGGACGCATCGAGCCCTCGCGCCACATGCTCGCCGGCGCGCCCGCGCCGTTGCCCGAGCCGCCCACGCCGCCCGGTCCGCTGGCGACGGCGCTGAAGCAGGGCGCGCTGGCGGTCGCCGCGGCGCTGGAGGCGGCCGAGGCGCATCTGACCGACCTCGACAGCCGCGCCGGTGACGGCGACCTCGGCATCAGCATGCAGCGCGGCGCCCAGGCGTTGCGCGCCCTGCCCGAGGGCGCCTGGGCCGATCCGCCGACGGCCTTCGAGGCCATGGCCGGCACGCTGCGCCGGGCGCTGGCCGGCAGCTCCGGCCCCTTCTACGCGACGGCGCTGCTGCGCGCCGCCCGCGCGCTGCCCGCCTCGCCGGGGCCGGCCGACTGGGCCGAGGCCTTCTCCCAGGCCGTCGCCTCGGTGGGCGAGCTGGGCGGCGCCAAGCCCGGCGACCGCACCATGCTCGACGCGCTGCATCCGGCCGTGGAGGCCTTCGCCGCCGCGCTGCCGGTCGGCCTGTCCGCCGCCGTGAAGGCCGCCGCTGATGCGGCCGAGCAGGGGGCCGAGGCCACCACCTCCATGGTCCCGCGCCTGGGCCGCGCGAGCTACCTCGGCGCCCGGGCCGTCGGCGCGCCGGATGGCGGCGCAGCGGCGGTCGCGATCTGGCTGCGGGCGCTCGCCGGCGCCTGAGCCCTGGCCAACGCGAGGGCGTTTCGGTTAGGGAACGTCCTCACGCGGCAGAACGAGGCGCAAGATGATCCGGGCCCTGATGGCGCTCCTGCTGCTGGCCGCCTGCGCCGGCCCGCTAGCCGCCGACGAGACGGCGATGACCCCCGGCGTCCCGGCCCAGCGCATCACGGTCCCGGGCGCCGAGGGCGCGCAGCTCCGCGCGCTGCTCTTCGTGCCGGAGAACCCCACGAGCGAGCCGGTGATCGCGCTGCATTCCTGCTCCGGCCTCGGCACGGCGGACCGGCCGATCCGCCTGCCGCCGCACCAGCAGGACTGGGCGGCGCGGCTGGTCGCGATGGGACATCCGGTGCTCTTTCCCGACAGCTTCGGCAGCCGCGGCCTCGGCCCGGCCTGCGGCGTGCCCGGCTTCCCCGCCGGGCCTTCGGGCGTGCGCCGCTGGGACGCGCTGGAAGCCGGCAAATGGGCCCGCGAGCAGCCCTGGGCGCGGCGGCAGGGCGTGATCCTCATCGGCTGGTCGCATGGCGGCTCGACCACGCTGACGGCCTGGAATTCCGCGCCCCCCGGCCTCGTCCATGCCGCCATCGCCCTGTATCCGGGCTGCGGCCGGGCGCAGGGCGTGCCGATCGGGCAGGTCTCCGGCACGGCGCCGCTGCTGATGCTGCTCGGCGCCGAGGACAACTGGACGCCGCCGCAGCCCTGCCAGCAGATCGCCGCCGGCGCGCCGAGCCTGATCGAGGCCGAGCTCTACCCCGGCGCGCATCATTCCTTCGACCAGCTCTCGGGCGGCATCCGGACGCTGTTCCTGCCCAACAACCGCACCGTCACGCTGGGGCCGAATGCCGAGGCGCGCACTGCTGCGCGCCAGCGCGTCGCCGCCTTCCTGGAGGCCCACGCCGGGCGGCCATGACGAGATCGCGATGCGGCGGTCGCGGCGGCCGTGCTATGCGGCCCGCATCATGATCATCGCCATCGGATCCGACCATGCGGGCCTGCCTCTGAAGCGGGTCCTTCTCGCCGCGCTCGAGGCCGGCGGCCACACCCTGCTCGACGCCGGCACCCACGACGAAACGAGCGTGGACTATCCCGACTTTGCCCATGAGGTCTGCGTCAAGGTGACCGCCGGCGAGGCTGTTTTCGGCGTGCTGGTCTGCGGCTCCGGCATCGGCATGTCCATCGCGGCCAACCGGCATCCGGCGATCCGCGCGGTGAATCTGCACAACACCACCGAGGCCCGGCTGACCCGCCAGCACAACGACGCGAATGTCGCCTGCTTCGGGTCGCGCACCCTCGGCGCCGAGGTGGCGCTGGATTCGCTGGCGACCTTCCTCGCCACGGAGTTCGAGGGCGGCCGGCACCAGCGCCGCATCGACAAGCTCAGCCCCGAGACCGCCATCGCCTGATCGGCCCGATGGGGAAGCTGTCATGCCGGTGAAACCGGCCTGACCTGCCGCAGCCTCAGGTATCCGGGCGCGCGCCGGTTGTGTTATGCCGCGGGCGACCCGACGAAGGATCGTCCGCGATGAACGAATCTGCCGCCCGCTTCCTCCCCGCCCGCTTCTTCCAGGCCGGAATCGCCGAAGCCGATCCCGAGATCGCCGACGCCATCGGCAAGGAGCTGCTCCGCCAGCAGGACGGCATTGAGCTCATCGCCTCGGAGAACATTGTCAGCCGCGCCGTGCTGGAGGCGCAGGGCTCCGTCCTCACCAACAAATATGCCGAGGGCTATCCCGGCCGCCGCTACTACGGCGGCTGCGAGTTCGTGGACATCGCCGAGACGCTGGCCATCGAGCGCGTGAAGACGCTCTTCGGCGCCGGCTTCGCCAACGTCCAGCCGCACAGCGGCGCGCAGGCGAACCAGGCCGTGTTCTTCGCGCTGATGCAGCCGGGTGACACCTTCATGGGCCTCGACCTCGCGGCCGGCGGGCACCTGACGCATGGCTCGCCGGCGAACCAGTCGGGCAAGTGGTTCAAGGTGGCGCCCTACACGGTGCGCCGCGAGGACCAGCTCATCGACATGGACGAGGTGGCGCGCATCGCCCGCGAGTCGAAGCCGAAGGTCATCGTCGCCGGCGGCTCGGCCTATGCGCGGCATTGGGACTTCGCCCGGTTCCGCGAGATCGCCGATGAGGTCGGTGCCTATTTCATGGTGGATATGGCGCACTTTGCCGGCCTGGTGGCCGGCGGCGCGCATCCCTCGCCGGTGCCGCATGCGCATGTCACGACCAGCACCACGCACAAAACGCTGCGCGGCCCGCGCGGCGGGCTGATCCTCACCAATGACGAGGCTCTCGCGAAGAAGATCAACTCGGCCGTCTTCCCGGGCCTCCAGGGCGGGCCGCTGATGCATGTGATCGCCGGCAAGGCCGTGGCCTTCGGCGAGGCGCTGCGCCCGGACTTCCGCGCCTATGCGAAGCAGACCGTCACCAACGCGGCGGTGCTCGCCGACAGCCTGAAGGAACAGGGCTTCGGCATCGTCACCGGCGGCACGGACAACCACCTGATGCTGGTGGACCTGCGGCCGAAGAACCTCACCGGCAAGGATGCCGAGGCGGCGCTGAACCGCGCGCACCTCACCTGCAACAAGAACGCGATCCCCTTCGATCCGGCCAAGCCCATGGTGACCTCGGGCGTGCGGCTGGGCTCGCCCGCGGCGACCTCGCGCGGCTTCGGCGAGGCCGAGTTCCGTCAGGTGGCGGCGCTGATCGGCCGCGTGCTCGACGGGCTGGCCTCGGCCAACTCGGCCGAGGGCAATGCGGCCGTCGAGAAGGCGGTGGGCGAGGAAGTGAAGGCGCTCTGTGCCAAGTTCCCCATTTATTGATGCGCTGAGCCGCCTTGGCTTCGCGCCGCAAGAGGGGCACATGTAGGCTGTCCGGGCCTGCCAACCGCTAGATGCGGTGGATCTGGCCCGGGCGCCGAACGTCCTGTCTGGCCCGGAGATCGCGCTTGCGCTGCCCCTACTGCAGTAACGATGAGACCCAGGTGAAGGACAGCCGTCCCTCCGACGATGGCTCCTCGATCCGGCGGCGGCGCTTCTGCCCGGCCTGCGGCAACCGATTCACCACCTTCGAGCGCGTGCAGCTGCGCGAGCTGACCGTCCTCAAGACCGACGGCCGCCGCGTGCCCTTCGACCGCGACAAGCTCGGCCGCTCCATCCGCGTCGCCTGCCGCAAGCGGCCCATCGACGAGGACCGGATCGAGCGCCTGCTCAACGGCATCCAGCGCCGTCTTGAGATGGAGACCGAAGCCGAGATCCCCTCGCGCCGCATCGGCGAGATGGTGATGGAGACGCTGAAGGGCGTGGATCAGGTGGCCTATGTCCGCTTCGCCTCGGTCTACCAGAACTTCTCCGAAGCCAAGGATTTTCAAGCTTTCCTCGGCGGCCTGGATGCTCCGTGAAGACGGGCCCTGATGACTGACGGGGCCCATATGCGGGCCGCGCTCCAGGTTGCGGCGCGGGGCCTCGGCAACACCTGGCCCAACCCCTCGGTGGGCTGCGTTCTCGTGAAGAACGGCGTGGTCATCGCGCGTGGCTGGACCCAGCCCGGCGGCCGTCCGCATGCCGAGGTCGAGGCGCTCACCCGGGCCGGTGAGGCGGCACGGGGCGCTACCGCCTATGTCACGCTGGAGCCCTGCTCGCATTTCGGCCGCACCCCGCCCTGCTGCGACGCGCTGATCCGCGCCGGTGTCGCGCGCGTCGTGGTGGCGCTGCGCGACCCGGACAGCCGGGTGGACGGGCGCGGCTTCGCCCGGCTCCGCGCGGCCGGCATCGCCGTCGAGGAAGGGCTCATGGGGGCTGAGGCCGCGGCGCTGAATGCCGGCTTCATCCGCCGTGTCACCCAGGGCCTGCCCATCGTCACCCTCAAGCTCGCCTCCACGCTGGACGGGCGCATCGCCACGGCCTCGGGCGAGAGCCGCTGGATCACGGGCGAGGGCGCCCGCCGGGCCGTCCATGCCCTGCGCGCGAAGCACGATGCCGTGATGGTCGGCAGCGGCACGGCCATCGCCGACGACCCGGAGCTCAACTGCCGCATCCCCGGCATGGATCCGGTCCCCATGCTGCGCGTGGTGGCCGATGCCCGCCTGCGCCTGCCGCTGACGGCGAAGCTGGTCACCCAGGCGGCGACCCACCCGACCTGGCTGCTGACGGGCGCCGGCCATCGGCCGGCCCAGCTCACCCCCTATATCGCCGCCGGCGTCGAGGTGGTGACCATCCGCCGGACCTCCGGCGGCGGACTCCAGCCGCGTGCCATGCTCCAGGCGCTGGGCGCCCGCGGCGTGACCCGCGTGATGGTGGAGGGCGGGGCGAATCTCGCGGCCTCGCTGGTCAAGGCGGGGCTGGTGGACCGGCTGGTCTGGTTCCACGCCCCGGCCACCATGGGCGCGGAGGGGCTGGAAAGCCTCGGCGGCCTCGGCATCGGGCCGCTTTCGGCCATGCCGCGCTTCCGCCTGCTGGACTCGCGGCGTGTCGGGGACGACATCATGAGCGATTACGTGAAGGAATAGCGCATGTTCACCGGGATCATCACCGCCCTCGGCACGCTGCGCGAGGTCCTGCCCAATGGCGGCGGCCACGACATGCGCCTGCTCATCGGCGTGGCGCCAGAGTTTCTCACGGGCGCCGAGCTCGGCTGCTCCATCGCCTGCTCCGGCATCTGCCTGACCGCCGTGGAGCTGAACGGCGACAGCTTCGCCGTGGACGCCAGCGCCGAAACCCTCTCCCGCACCACCATGGGGACCTGGAAGGCCGGCGGCCGGATCAACCTGGAGCGCAGCCTGAAGCTGGGCGACGAGCTGGGCGGCCACCTGGTCTCCGGCCATGTGGACGGTGTGGGCACGGTCCTCTCCGCCATGCCGGAGAACGCCTCCGTCCGCTGGCGCTTCAAGGTCCCGTGCGACCTTGCGAAGCTCATCGCCGTGAAGGGCAGCATTGCCGTGGACGGGGTCTCGCTGACGGTCAACGAGGTTGACGAGGAGAGCTTCGGGGTCAACATCATCCCCCACACCACCGCCGTGACCAGCTTCGGCACGCTGCAGCCGGGCGACGGGGTCAACATCGAGATCGACACCCTGGCGCGCTATGTCGCCCGGCTCCTGGAGTTCCGTGCGTGAACGTCGCCACCCGTACCACCACCTTCCATGACTTCATCACGCCGACCGAGGAGCTTCTCGAGGAGGCGCGCCGCGGCAAGATGTTCATCCTCGTCGACGACGAGGACCGCGAGAACGAGGGCGACCTTGTCATCCCCGCGCAATTCGCCACACCCGACGCGATCAACTTCATGGCCCGTTTCGCGCGTGGCCTGATCTGCCTCGCCATGACGCGCCACCGGGTCGAGCAACTCGGCCTGCCGCTGATGGCGCAGAGCAACGGCACCCGCCACCAGACGGCCTTCACCGTCTCCATCGAGGCGCGGGACGGCGTCACCACCGGCATCAGCGCGGCCGACCGCGCGCGCACGGTCGCCGTCGCCATCAACCCGGAGATCTCGCGCGAGCACATCGTGACGCCGGGCCACGTCTTCCCGCTGGTGGCGCGCGAGGGCGGCACGCTGGTCCGCGCCGGCCATACCGAGGCGGCGGTGGACTTCGCCCGCCTGGCCGGGCTGAACCCGGCCGGCGTGATCTGCGAGATCATGAACGACGACGGCACCATGGCCCGCCTGCCGGACCTGGTGCAGTTCGCGCAGCTGCATGGCCTCAAGCTCGGCACCATCGCCGACCTCATCGGCTACCGCCGCCGCACCGAGCGGCTGGTGCGCCGCGTCGAGGAGGGCGAGGTGACCCATGCCGTGGGCGGCGACTGGCGCATCATCGTCTATGCCGGGGCGCTGGAGGGCGGCGAGCACATCGCGCTCGTCAAGGGCGACATCACCGGGCCGGAGCCGGTGCTGACGCGCATGCACGCGGCCAGCATCCTCAACGACATGGTGGGCGGCCGCGGCATCCGCGAGCTGCACGGCGCCATGGAGGCGATCGCGGCCGAGGGGCGCGGCGTGGTGGTCATGCTGCGCGACTGGCGGCTCGACGGCATCAGCCAGCAGATCCGCAGCCGGCGCGACGGCAAGCCCCAGCCGCAGCTGCGCGACTACGGCATCGGCGCGCATATCCTGGCCGATCTGGGGCTGAAGGACATCATCCGGCTCTCCAACAACCCGCGGCCCGTGGTCGGGCTGGAGGGCTGGGGGCTGCGCGTGATCGAGACGCGGCCCGTGATCGGAGAGAGCGCGTGAGCACCGTCGACGGCCCGAAGCGCGACACCGTCCGGATCGAGGGCGAGCCGCCCCGCATCCTGCTGATCCAGGCGCCCTATTACGAGGAGATCGTGGGCGGCATGCGCCGCGGCGTCGAGCGCGTGGTCGCCGAGGCCGGCGGCGTGCTGGAGGTCGTGGACGTGGCGGGCGCCTTCGAGCTGCCGGCCGCGCTGCGCATGGCGCTGGACGCCATGGAGCATCCGGAGGAGCCGCCCTATTGGGACGGCTTCGTGCTGCTCGGCTGCGTGGTGAAGGGCGAGACCGACCATTACGACCACATCTGCCGCGAGGCCTGCTCGGGCGTGATGAGCGTGTCCGTGCAATCGGGCGCGGCCATCGGCTTCGGGCTGCTGACCGTGCACACGCTCCAGCAGGCCATCGAGCGCTCCAGCGACGACGGGCACAACAAGGGCGCCGAGGCGGCGCAGGCCGCGCTGCTGCAGGTCGGCCTGCGGCGCCAATGGCGGCTGGCGTGAAACCCGCCACCAAGGCGCCGAAGCCGCATCCGGGACGCCCGCGCACCGGCGCGCGCGTCGCCGCGGTGCAGGCGCTGTTCCAGGCGGAGCAGTCGGGCGACGCCATCGAGACGGTGCTGGACCAGTTCGTCCGCCACCGGCTGGGCGCTGCGCCCGGCCAGCAGGGCTTCGAGGACGGGCGGGTGGAGGAGGCGGACGTGCCGCTCTTCGCGCGCATCCTGCGCGGCGCGGCGACCGGCACCGAGGACCTGGACCAGGTGATCTCGTCGCACCTGGCGTCGGGCTGGGCGATGACGCGGCTTGACCCGGTGCTGCGCGCCATCCTGCGCGCTGCCGGCGGCGAGATGCGCGACATGGGCGGCCCGCCGGCGCGCGTGGTCATCAAGGAGTACATGGACATCGCCCATGGCTTCTTCGGGGGCGAGGAGCCGCGCTTCTGCAACGGCGTGCTGGACGCGATGGCACGCGCGCTCAGGGCCGAGGAGTTCAACGGGGGGTGAGCCTGCCCCCCGAATTCTCCCTCATCGCGCGGCACTTTCTGCCGCTGGCGGGGGAGGGTGCGCTGGCGCTCTCCGACGATGCGGCCGTGCTCGACGCACCGGCCGGCCAGCTCGTGCTGGCGGCGGATGCGATGGTGGCCGGGGTTCATTTCCTGCCGGACGATCCACCGGAGACCATCGGCCGCAAGCTGCTGCGGGTGAACCTGAGCGACCTCGCGGCCATGGGCGCGGCGCCGCTCGGCTATCTGATGACGGTGGCGCTGCCCAAGAGCACGACGCCGGAATGGCTCGACGCCTTCGCGGCCGGCCTGGCGCAGGACCAGGCGGAGTTCGGCCTCGCCGTGCTCGGCGGCGACACGGTGTCCACGCCGGGTCCGGTGACGCTCTCGCTCACCATCCTCGGGACGGTGCCGCCGGGGCAGGCGCTGCTGCGGAAGGGGGCGCGGCCGGGCGACGAGCTCTGGGTCTCCGGGACCATCGGCGACGGCGCGCTCGGGCTGCGCGCGGTGCGCGGCACGCTGGCGGATGACGGGTCTCTCGCCGGCCGATACCGCCTGCCGCAGCCGCGCCTCAAGCTGGGCCAGGCGCTGCGGGGCGTGGCGCGAGCGGCGATGGATGTCTCCGACGGGCTCGTCCAGGATTGCGGGCATCTCTGCCGTCTCGCCGGATGCGGCGCGGGGGTCGAGGCCGGTGCGGTGCCGCTATCGGAGGGCGCCCGCTCCGCGCTGGCGGCCGATCCGGCGCTATGGCCCCTCATCCTCACAGGCGGAGACGACTACGAGCTCCTCTTCGCCGCGGCCCCCGAGGACGCCCCCCGCGTGGCCGAGGCCGGCCGCGTGGCGCGCACCCCCGTCACGCGTGTCGGGCGCTTCACGGCAGGCGCGCCGGATGTGAGGGTGCTCGGCCCGAACGGCAGCGAAATGAGCCTGCCGCGGGGGGGATGGAGCCACTTCTGAATGTCCAGCGAGAGTCCGTCCGGGGACCGCGCCATGCGGGCCACCGTCTGGCGGCTGTTCTTCTGCCAGGCGCTGATGAACCTGACGATGATCGGGCAGGCGACCATGGGCGCCCTGATCGGCCGCAGCCTCTCCTCCGACATCGCGCTGGCGACGCTGCCCATGGCCATCCAGATGGCCGGCACCATGACGGCCTCCATCCCCGCCTCCTATGTCTTCACGCGTTGGGGCCGGCGGGCGGGCTTTCTGGCCGGCGCCTTCGTCTCGATCCTCGCCTCCGTGACTTTCGGGCTCGGCGTCTACCTGCAGGATTTCTGGGTCTATTGCCTGGGCTCGGTGCTGGCCGGGCTGAGCTGGGGTGTCGCGCAGCACTACCGTTTCGCCGCGGCGGAGGCCGCGACGCCGGCCTATCGTCCACGCGCGATCGCGCTGGTGATGGCGGGGCCGGTGCTTTCCGCAGTTCTCGGCCCCGAGATCGTGAAGCACACGTACCAGGCCTTCCTGCCCTACGTCTTCCTCGGCACCTACATGGTGCTGGCACTGGTCCCGCTGGTGAACCTCGTGCTGCTGAGCGGGCTGAAGCTGCCGCCGCTCCCGGTGAGGGCGAAGGTCGGCACGCCGCTCGGCGAGATCATCCGGCGTCCGGCCTTCGTCACCGCCGTCGTGGCCGGCATGGTGGCCTATGGTACGATGAACCTCGCCATGACGGCCACGCCGCTGGAGATGCTGCTCTGCGGCTTCACGATCAGCGATTCCTCGACGGTGATCCAGGCGCATGCGCTGGCGATGTTCGCGCCCGGCTTCTTCACAGGGCACCTCATCGCGCGCTTCGGCGTGCGGACGATCATCGTGACGGGCGCGCTGCTGACGGCGGTCTGCGTGGGGATCCTGCTGACCGGCGAGAGTTTCTCCCACTTCGCCGTCGCGCTGGCGGTGCTCGGGCTCGGCTGGAACTTCATGTTCGTGGGCGCGACCTCGCTGCAGGCGACGAGCTACGCGCCGCAGGAGCGGGTGAAGGCGCAGGCCGCCAACGACTTCATCGTCTTCGGGACGGTGGCCTGCACGGCCTTCCTGTCCGGCTACGTGCATGCGCGCCTCGGCTGGGGCGTGCTGAACCTGACGCTGATCCCACCGCTGGTGGCGGCGCTGGCGCTGCTGGCCTGGCAGAAGGCGCGGGGGACGAACCGCGTGACGGCGGTGGCGCGGTGAGGGCCTTGCAGGTACTTAAATTGGTGCCTAAATAGGTCTACTCTAAGGAGTAGACCTATGCCTATGCCCCTTCTTGCCGATGTCGGCGTCACGATCTCCGAGCTGAAGCGTTCGCCCTCAGCGGCGCTCGATGCAGGTCATGGCCGGCCGGTCGCCATCCTCAACCATAACACGCCGACTCACTACGCGGTGACGGCGGCGGTGTGGGAGCGCATCGTCGACCTGCTCGACGATGCAACTTTGAATCGTATCTGCGACGAACGGGCCGGCGAAGAGCGAATCGCCGTCTCGCTCGATGACTTATAGGCTGGAGTTCGTCAGGAGCGCTCTCAAGGAATGGGAGAAGCTCGACGGCTCCATCAAGACCCAATTCAAGAAGAAGCTGGCCGAGCGCCTCGCAAATCCGCGCGTTCCGAGCGCGGCGCTGCATGGCGCGAGGGATCGCTATAAGATCAAGCTCCGTGATGTCGGCTATCGGCTCGTCTACGAGGTGCAGGACCGAACGATCACCGTCGCGGTAATCGCCATAGGTCAGCGCGACGATGTCTACGAGATCGCCGCGAAGCGATAATCCACAAAAAAGCGCCGGAGGTTCCCCCCGGCGCCATTCGAGCAACTCGGAAAAGGCCTACTCTGCCGGGCGGTATTTCGCCGAGCTGGCCGTGCCGTCCTCGTTGGTGGCGAAGAGGTCGCGGTCCTTCGTCTCCGGCACGAAGATCAGGCCGATGATGACCGTCGCGACCGCGAAGATGATCGGGTACCAGAGACCGAAGTAGATATCGCCCGTGGCCGCGATCAGCGCGAAGGTCGTGGCCGGCAGCAGCCCGCCGAACCAGCCGTTGCCGATATGGTAGGGCAGCGACATGCCGGTGTAGCGGATCCGCGTCGGGAAGAGCTCCACCAGCGCGGCCGCGATCGGCCCGTACACCATGGTCACGTAGACGACCAGGATGAACAGGATGCCGATGATGACGGCCGGCTGCTCGCGGAAGATGTCGAAGGGATGCGACATCTTCACGACCGAGGGGTTCGCCGCCGGCGGGAAGCCCGCCGCCGTCAGCGCCGTGCTCAGCTCGCGGGCGAAGGTCGCCCGCGCGGCGGGCGCGCCGGCACCGGCCTGCGTGGCGTTGAAGGACGTGACGGCGGAGTTGCCCACATGCACCACCGCCAGCGAGCCGGCAGGGCCGGTCTCGGTCGTGTAGGGAATGGACAGGCCCGCCAGCACCTGCTTCGCGATGTCGCAGGAGGTGGTGAAGGTCACCGTGCCGGTCGGGTTGAACTGGAAGTTGCAGTCGCCCGGCGCTGCGACCACCCGCACGGGGATGTTCTGCTGCGCCGCGTAAAGGGCCGGGTTGGCCTCCTTCGTCATCATCTTGAAGAGCGGGAAGTAGGTCAGCGCGGCGAGCGCGCAGCCCAGCAGGATGATCGGCTTGCGGCCCACCTTGTCCGACAGCCAGCCGAAGAAGATGAAGCCGCCGGTGCCCAGGATCAGCGACCAGGCGATCAGCAGGTTCGCCGTGTAGCCGTCGACCTTCAGGATGCTCTGCAGGAAGAACAGCGCGTAGAACTGGCCCGTGTACCAGACGACGCCCTGGCCCATGGTCAGGCCGAAGAGGGCGATGAGCGCGATCTTGGCGTTCCTCCACTGGCCGAAGGCCTCGGAGAGCGGGGCCTTGGAGCCGGTGCCCTCCTCCTTCATCTTCTGGAAGGCCGGGCTTTCCTGCAGCTGCAGCCGGATCCAGACGGAGATGCCGAGCAGCACGATCGAGAGCAGGAAGGGAATGCGCCAGCCCCAGTCGGCGAAGGCCGCCTCGCCCATGATCGTGCGGGTGAAGAGGATCACCAGCAGCGAGAGGAAGAGGCCGAGCGTCGCCGTGGTCTGGATCCAGCTGGTGTAGAAGCCGCGCCGGCCCTGCGGCGAGTGCTCGGCCACGTAGGTCGCCGCGCCGCCGTACTCGCCGCCGAGCGCCAGGCCCTGGAGCAGGCGCAGGATGATGAGGATGACCGCGGCCGTGATGCCGATCTGGTCCGAGGTGGGCAGGATGCCGACGATGAAGGTCGAGCTGCCCATGATCACGATGGTGACGAGGAAGGTGTATTTCCGTCCCACCAGGTCGCCGAGGCGGCCGAAGACCAGCGCGCCGAAGGGGCGGACCAGGAAGCCGGCGGCGAAGGCCAGCAGCGCGAAGATGTTGCGCGTGTTCGGATCGAACTGGCTGAAGAACTTCGCGCCGATGATCACGGCGAGGCTGCCGTAGAGGTAGAAGTCGTACCACTCGAAGACGGTGCCGAGCGAGGAGGCGAAGATCACCTTCTTCTCGCCCGCCGTCATAGGCCTCGGGGCCGCTGCCCCCATTGCGTGTCCGGACATTCCCAACCCTTTCTTGATGGCCTTTTCGGGCCATGAATCGCGCCTTGACGTGCCTGAGGCGCTTCAGGTCGCTCTTTCCCTTCTGCCCGGCCGGGCCGGGCCGGATCAACTTAACGATTAATGACTTTTTAGTAATCTATTCCGAATATGGATAGTACCTATATCGGAATAAATGCCGCAGAAACCAAGAAAAACGGCCATATTCGCGGTTTCCTGGGAAAATGGCCGTGCCAGATTGATTGCCGTTACGCCACGTGGCGGCGTCATCTTTCCTTCTTTGGCAATCCAAGCGCGGCGGTTCCCGCTGTTGCCGGATGGCCCTCTCAGAGGCACCCTGCCGACCGCGCGCGGGCGCGCACCAGCGCCAGCACCACCCGGCAGGTGGGGGCGGGGAGTCCGGTCAACTCCGCGAACTCCACGATGACGCCGAGCAGCGCCTCGATCTCCATGGGCCGTCCGCGCTCCAGGTCCTGCAGCATGGAGGTCCGGTGCGCGCCCACCTCGGCGGCGCCGGCGATGCGCTTGTCCACGTCGATGGCGAAGCGCACGCCCAGCGCCTCGCCGATCGCCTGGGCCTCCAGCATCATGTTGCGGGCGACCTCCCGCTGGCCGGGATCGCCGGTCAGCTCCTCCAGGGTGGCTGACGTCAGCGCGCTGATCGGGTTGAAGGCCAGGTTGCCCCAGAGCTTCACCCAGATCTCGTCGCGGATTCGGGGGCGGATGGGCGCCTTGAAGCCGCCGGCGATCAGCGCGGCGGCCACGGCCTCGATGCGCGGGGTGCGTTGGCCGTTCGGCTCGCCCAGGGTGAAGCGGTCGCCGTAGGTGTGCTCGATCACGCCGGGCTCCACGACCTCGGCGGCGGGATAGACGATGCAGCCGATGGCGCGCTCGGGCGGCAGCAGGCGCGAGACCTCGCCGCCGGGATCGACGCTTTCGACGCGCCGGCCCTCATGGGCGCTGCCGATCCCGTGAAAGTACCACCAGGGGATGCCGTTCACGGCCGAGACGATGGACGTCTCCGGCCCCAGCAGCGGCTGCATCTGCACCGCGGCCGGGGGCAGGGAATGCGCCTTCAGCGTGACGATCACCGCATCCTGGGGCCCGGCTTCGGACGCTGTCGCGACGCAGCGCGGATGCACCACGGTCTCGGCGCCGCCGCTGATCAGCTTGAGGCCGCGCTCCTGCATCGCGGCCAGATGCGGCCCGCGCGCGATGATGGTGACCTCGGCCGATTGCGCCGCGGCGAGGCGGGCCGCCATGAGCCCGCCGATGGCGCCGGCCCCGAAGACGCAGATGCGCATGAATCCTCCCTAGTTCCTTGGCGCGCCGAAATAGAGCGTGTGGCCCTGATCGTCCCGGACCACGAATTCGCGCGTTCCCCAGTCGGTGTCGTGCAGGTCGTGCAGCAGGTTCACGCCCCGGCCGCGCAGCGCCTCGGCGCAGGCCATGGCGTTCTCGACCGCGAAATACAGGTGGAAGTGCCCGCCATCGGCGACCTCCGCGATGCCGGGATCGGGCTGGTCCACCAGCTTCAGATGGTACTCCTGCTGGCCCGCGCGGATGCCCGCGTAGAAATCGCCGTAGCGGAAGGCCAGCGCGAAGCCGAGCCGCTCGACATGGAAGGCGATGGATCCCTCCAGATCCGTCGTGCGGAGCTGAGGGATGACCGCGCGCACGTTCATCTAGAGCGTCAGCCCAAGCTTCTCGGCCAGGCCGATGCGCATCAGCTTGCCGGTCGCGCCCTTCGGGATCTCCGCGAGAAAGACCACCTTGCGCGGCACCTTGAAGTCCGCGAGGTGCTGCGCCGCGAAGTCGCGCAGCTCGCGCTCGGTGAGGGCGGTGCCCTCGCGCAGCACCACCGCGGCGCCGACCTCCTCGCCGAGCTTGGTGTGCGGGATGGCGAAGCACAGCGCCTGGGCGACGCAGGCATGGGCGGAGAGCACGCCGTCCACCTCCAGCGGGCTCACCTTCTCGCCGCCGCGATTGATGATCTCCTTGAGCCGGCCGGTGAGCTGCAGATAGCCCTCGGCGTCGAGCATCCCCTGGTCGCCGGTGCGGAACCAGCCGGCGGTGAAGGCCTTGGCATTGGCTTCAGGATTGGCCTCGTAGCCGGCGGTGACGTTGGGGCCGCGGATGACCACCTCGCCGATCTCGCCGCGCGGCAGGAGGGTGCCGTCGTCGTCCATGATGCCGACCTCCGGCCCCGCGGCGAGGCCCACGGCGCCCGGCTTGCGCGCGCCGCGCAGCGGGTTGGAGGCCATCTGGTGGGCGGCCTCGGTCATGCCGTAGCTCTCGACCAGCGGGCAGCCGAAGACGGCCTCCATCTGCTGCATCACCGGCCCGGGCAGAGAGGCCGAGGAGGAGCGGATGAAGCGCAGCGGCACCCGCGCGATGGTCTCCGCGTTGCGCTCGGCGCGGCCGAGGATGGCCTGGTGCATGGTGGGCACGGCCGTGTACCAGCTCGGCCGCTCCTCCTCGAGGAGGCGGTAGAAGCGCAGCGCGTCGAAGCCCGGGGTGCAGCAGACCGCGCCGCCGGCCGCGACGCTCGACAGCACGGCCGCGATCAGACCGTGGATGTGGAAGAGCGGCATGATGTTGAGGCAGGCGTCGGCGGCCGAGAGCTCCAGCGTCGCGCCGATATGCGCGGCGGAGGCGGCGATGTTGCGCTGGCTGAGCGGCACGATCTTGGGCCGTGCCGTGGTGCCGGAGGTGTGCAGCACCAGCGCCTCGTCCTCCTCCTGCGCCATGCCGGGGCGCGCGGCGGCGCCGGTGCCCGTGCCGCCGCCCTCCAGGGTGAAGCTGCCCGCTGATACGCCGGGGACCAGCTCCAGGACGGGGATGCCCAGGGCCTCGGCCGCCGCTCGCGCGGGCGTTTCCACGCCGCGCTGGAGGATGATGGCCTTGGCCTTCAGGTCTTCGAGATAGAAGGAGAATTCCTCGCCGCGATAGGCGGGGTTGAGCGGTGCGGTCGAGGCGCCGGCGGCGATGCACAGGAAGGCCGCCGCCATCTCGGGACCGTTGGGCAGCACGATCGCCACCCGGTCCCCGCGGCCGATGCCCCGGCCGTTCAACGCCGCGACCGTGTCCCGCGCGAGGGCGCGCAGGGCGCCATGGGTGAGGGGTGGGCGCCCGGGGGCGCGGATGGCGGGCGCATCGTCGGCGCCGCGTTGCAGCAGGGTTTCCATGGTGCGTGTCGCACTCATTCTGGGCGTCTCCCGATCGTCCTGGCGCCGATGGTGCGCCGAACGGCGGGCGACGGGAAGCGGTCGTTTCGGGGCCGCGAATCGCGCTATCCTGACGCCGGGTGCAGGATGCCCGAAGCCGTACCAGGAGGGGGCAGCCCATGGATCCGATGCGATGGGGCATCCTGCTGGTGCAGTGGTTCCGCCGCCCGCCCTCGCGGCAGCGGCTGATCCTCATGGGCGTGGTGATCGCCCTGTGCCTGATCGTCTTCCTCTACGAGCGGATCTATGGCTGGCCGTCCTGGGCGACGGTGAACGGGCGCATGCCGCGCGTCCCGCGGCATCTGTGAGGCGTCAGCGCAGCCCCAGCACGTCGCCCATGGAGTAGAGCCCCGGCGCGCGGCCGTGCAGCCAGAGGGCGGCGCGCACCGCACCCGTCGCATAGGCGCGACGGTCGAAGCTGCGATGGGTGAGCGCGATGTGCTCGGAGCCGGCGGCGAAGAGCAGCGTGTGCTCGCCCACCACCTGGCCGCCGCGCAGCGCCGCGAAGCCGATCGTGCCGGTCCTGCGCGCGCCGGTGTGGCCGTCGCGCCCGCTCTCGCGCCCGGCCTCCTCCAGCGTGGTGCCGCGGCCCTTCGCCACGGCGCGGCCCATGGCGACCGCGGTGCCGGAGGGCGCATCCACCTTCTGGCGGTGGTGCATCTCGACGATCTCGGCGTCGTACTGCTCGGCGGGCAGCGCGGCGGCGAGCTTTTCGGCCATGGCGAGCACGAGGTTCACGCCGGTCGCGAAATTCGCGGCATAGACGATGGGGGCGCGCGCCGCGGCCTCGGCCACCGCCTTCTCCTCTTCCGCCGAAAGCCCCGAGGAGCCCAGCACGAGGCCCTTGCCGAGTTCCGCCGCGAGGGCGGCATGCCCGGGCGCGGCATGCGCGTGGGTGAAGTCGATCACCACGTCGCTGGCGGCGAAGAGCGCGCGCGGATCGTCGCCGCGCCTGGTGCCGCCGGCCAGCGTGGCGCCCGCGGCCGCGACCTCTTCGGACAGCAGCTTTCCCATGCGGCCGGCGATGCCGGCGATGCCGATGCGGAGGCTCATGACGTTCCCTTTCTCGATGAAAACGTCATGGAACGAGGCGGGCCGCGAAGGCAACCCCATCCCCCCGGCGGACGTTCTTCCGGCAAGACAACCAGAAGGGAACTTCGCCATGGTGGACACCATTCATCAGCCGACCACCGCCGATCTCACCGAGGATACCGACGGCTACCTGGTCGCCGCCGGCAAGGTGAACGGGGTCTCGGTCTACGGCGCCGATCGCGAGCGCATCGGCCATATCGAGGACCTGATGATCGACAAGCGCGCCGGCACCGTCGAATACGGCGTGCTGCATTTCGGCGGCTTCCTCGGCCTCGGCTCCAAGCACTACGCCGTGCCCTGGCGCATGCTGCGCTACGACAGCGAGCTCGAAGGCTTCGTCGTGGACAACATCACCAAGGAGCGGCTGGACAACGCGCCGGTCTACGAGCCGGTCGGCGTCCGCGACTGGACCATGGTCGACAACTACTGGGGCCTGTAAGGCCCGACTTCTCCGGACGAGCAAGGCGGCCGGTTCCCGCGGGAGCCGGCCGTTTTCGCGTCAGCGCGCCAGCCCGTCCCAGAACTCCTTCACCTTGGCGAAGAAGCCCTCGTTCTCGGGCGAGTGCTTGCCGCCGTTCTCCGCCTCGGCCTCGAAGGCCTCCAGCAGCTCGCGCTGCTTCGGCGAGAGGTGAAGCGGCGTCTCCACCACGACCTGCACATACATGTCGCCGCGCGCCGCGCTGCGGAGTACGGAAAATCCCTTGCCACGCAGCCGGAAGTTGTCGCCCGTCTGGGTGCCGGCCGGGATCTTCACCGCCGAGCGGCCGCCATCGATCGACGGCACCTCCACGCTGGCGCCGAGCGCGGCCTGCGTCATGCGCAGCGGCACGCGGACCATGATGTTGGGTCCCTCGCGCTGGAAGATCGGATGCGGCTTCACGCCGATATCGACGTAGAGGTCGCCCGCCGGCGCGCCGCGCAGCCCCGCCTCGCCCTCGCCGGTGAGGCGGATGCGCGTGCCGTCCTCCACCCCCGCGGGGATCGAGACGTTCAGCGTGCGGTCCCGCTGCACGCGGCCCGCGCCATGGCAGACCTTGCAGGGGTTCTTGATGATCTTCCCGGAGCCCGAACAGGTCGGGCAGGTCCGCTCGATGAGAAAAAAGCCCTGCTGCGCGCGCACCTTGCCGGAGCCACGGCAGGTGCCGCAGGTCTGCACGCTGGCGCTGCCGCCCTCGGCGCCGGAGCCGCTGCACGCCTCGCACTGCACGGAGGAGGGCACGCGGATGGTCTTCTTCGCGCCGGCGAAGGCCTCCTCCAGCGTGATCTGCACCTCCTGGCGCAGGTCCGCGCCGCGGCCGGTGCTCTGCCGTCCGCCGCCGCGCCCGCCGAAGCGGCCAAACATCTCCTCGAAGATGTCCTCGAAACCGCCGGTCCCGAAGGGACTGCCGCCGCCACCGCCGCCATTCTCGAAGGCGGCGTGGCCGTAGCGGTCATAGGCCGCCCGCTTCTCGCCGTCCTTCAGGATCTCGTAGGCCTCGCTGACCTCCTTGAACCGCGCCTCGGCCTTGTCGTCGCCGTGGTTGCGGTCGGGGTGATACTGCATCGCGAGCTTGCGATACGCCTTCTTGAGATCGTCCTCGGTCGCGTCGCGGCCGACGCCGAGCACCTCGTAACAGTCACGCTTGGCCATGCTCTCGCCCTACCCGAAACGAAGCGACGCCCGGGCCATCGCTGGCCCGGGCGCGAACAGTTGAAGGATGCTGCCGTGCAACCTCAGCTCTTCTTCTTCTTCGGATCGACCTCTTCGAACTCGGCGTCCACCACCTTGTCGTCCGGCTTGGCCTGGCCCGTGGGCCCGGCCTCCGGCTGCGGCGACGCCTGCTCGGCCTTGTACATGGCCTCGCCGATCTTCATCGACGCCTGGCCGAGCTTCTCGGTCGCGGCGTTGATGGCGTCGAGGTCGCCGCCCTCCATGGCCGCGCGGGCCTCGGAGATGGCGGCCTCGGCGGCGACCCGCTCATCGGCCGGCACCTTGTCGCCGTTCTCGCGGATGGTCTTCTCGGTCGAGTGCACCAGCGCGTCGAGCTGGTTGCGGGCCTCGACCGACTCGCGGCGCTTCTTGTCGGCCTCGGCATTGGCCTCGGCGTCGCGCACCATCTTCTCGATGTCGGCGTCCGACAGGCCGGACTTGGCCTGGATCTTGATCTGCGTCTCCTTGCCGGTGGCCTTGTCCTTCGCCGAGACGCTCACGATGCCGTTCGCGTCGATGTCGAAGGTCACCTCCACCTGCGGCACGCCGCGGGGGGCCGGCGGAATGCCCTGCAGGTCGAAGTTGCCCAGCAGCTTGTTGTCCGCCGCCATCTCGCGCTCGCCCTGGTAGACCTTGATGGTGACAGCCGTCTGGTTGTCGTCCGCGGTCGAGAAGGTCTGCGACTTCTTGGTGGGGATGGTCGTGTTGCGGTCGATCAGGCGCGTGAACACGCCGCCCAGCGTCTCGATGCCGAGCGAGAGCGGGGTCACGTCGAGCAGCAGCACGTCCTTGACGTCGCCCTTGAGCACCCCGCCCTGGATCGCCGCGCCGATGGCCACGACCTCGTCGGGGTTCACGTTGCGCGCGGGGTCCTTGCCGAAGAGGTTCTTCACGGCCTCGATGACCTTGGGCATGCGCGTCATGCCGCCGACCAGGATGACCTCGTCCACCTCACCGGCGGTCAGGCCGGCATCGGCCAGGGCCTTCTTCACCGGCTCCAGCGTGCGCTGGACCAGATCGTCCACCAGCGCCTCGAGCTTGGCGCGGGTGAGCTGCATCACGAGGTGCTTCGGGCCCGAGGCATCGGCCGTGATGAAGGGCAGGTTGATCTCGGTCTGCTTGCTGGAAGACAGCTCGATCTTGGCCTTCTCGCCGGCTTCCTTCAGGCGCTGCAGGGCGAGCTTGTCGCTCCGCAGGTCGATGCCGTTCTCCTTCTTGAACTCGTCCGCGAGGTAGTCGATCACCCGCTGGTCGAAGTCCTCGCCGCCGAGGAAGGTGTCGCCGTTGGTGGACTTCACCTCGAAGACGCCGTCGCCGATCTCCAGGATCGAGACGTCGAAGGTGCCGCCGCCGAGGTCGTAGACCGCGATCGTGCCGGCCGTCTTCTTGTCCATGCCGTAGGCCAGCGCGGCGGCCGTCGGCTCGTTGATGATGCGCAGCACCTCGAGGCCCGCGATGGCGCCGGCCTCCTTGGTGGCCTGCCGCTGGGCGTCGTTGAAGTAGGCGGGGACGGTGATGACGGCCTGCGTCACCTTCTCGCCGAGATAGGCCTCGGCGGTGTCCTTCATCTTGGTGAGGATATTGGCGCTGATCTGCTGCGGCGCGTATTTCTTGCCGTCGACCTCGACCCAGGCGTCGCCGTTGTCGGCCTTGACGATGCTGTAGGGAGCGAGGCCCTTCTCCTTCTGCACCATCGGGTCGTCGAACTTGCGGCCGATCAGGCGCTTGACGGCGTACAGCGTGTTGTGCGGGTTGGTGACGGCCTGGCGCTTGGCGCTCTGGCCGACGAGACGCTCGCCGTTCTTGGCGAAGGCGACCATGGAGGGGGTCGTGCGCGCGCCCTCCGCATTCTCCAGAACCTTGACCTCGCCGCCTTCCATGATGGCGACGCAGGAATTGGTCGTACCCAGGTCGATACCGATGACTTTGCTCATACACCTGCTCCTATGCGGCGGCTTTTTCCGGCCCTGACAGGCACCGGCCAAAGCCCCTTGGCAGTCCGCGCCCCATGCGCGGCCCCTCGTTACGTGCCCATGTATTGAGCACGAGGGCGTGGGACAAGATGGGACGGGCGAGTTTCGCGCGAATGCGTGGCGGCGCTGGCCCGGCGGCCACGGCGCTTTGCGGGCGCGGCTTGTGGTGGGATAGAATACTACCATATCGGATCGCCGATCCTGGAGGTCATCCCATGCCGCGCGTGGAAAAGCTCAGCATCACCCTGCCCATGGAGATGGTGGCGGACATCCGTGCCGGGGTGGAGGAGGGCGCCTATGCCTCCAACAGCGAAGTGATCCGCGAGGCCATGCGGGACTGGCAGGCGAAGCGGCGGCAGCGGGCCGAAGGCATTGCCAGGGTGCGGGCGAAGATCGCCGAAGCGGATGCCGACCCGCGTCCGTCGCTGACGGATGAGGAGGTTGGCCAGCATCTCGAGCGGCGCCGGGCCCGGAACGCGCGCGGGGACTGATGCTGCGCCTGATCTACCGCCCACTGGCGCTGGGCGACCTGGAGGCGATCCAGGACTTCATCGCCGCCGACAATCCGAGCCGGGCGGCGAGCTTCGTCGAGGACATCCGCGCCCATTGCCGGGTGCTGTGCGAGCATCCGGAGCTCGGTCCTGCGCGCGAGGATCTCGGCACAGGCATCCGGATCCTCGCGATGCGCCGCCGCGTCGTCGTGGCCTACCGCATCCGGCCGGATGCCATCGAGATCACCCGCATCTTCTATGGCGGCCAGGACTATGAAGCGCTGACCCTCTGACCAATGGGGCCAGGGACTTCCAGTCCCTGGCGGGGGGCGAGGGGGAGCCCGTCGCTCTTCCTATCGTGCGCTCGCCGCCTCCAGGACCACCCGCGCCACCGCGTCCGCATGGGTGAGCATCGGCACATGGTCGCTCTCCAGCCGCGTGACGCGCGCGCCGATGCGGGCGGCCATCGCCTCCTGCATCTCCGGCACGATCATCCGGTCCTGCCGGGCGACCACGAACCAGCTGGGCCGGTTGCGCCAGGCGGCGGCGGTGACCTTCTCGCCGAAATTGGCGACGCGGACCGGCCCCTGCGTGGCGCGCATCAGGGCGTGGTCCGCGGCCTGGGCCTGCGGCGCGAAGAACTGCGCGATGCCGGTCGTGCTCAGCCGGGCGAAGCCGTCCGCCACCTGGAGATGGTCGAGGCCCGGCGCGTGGGGGAAGGGGGCGCTGGCCTCGGCGGCGCCCTGGCCGGGATCGTTGGCGAAGGCGGCGACATGGACGAGCGAGCGGACGCGGTCGGCGGCGCCGGCCTCGGTGATCACCGTGCCGCCCCAGCTGTGTCCGACCAGCGTGACCGGCCCGGCCGCCCGCGCGATGGCGCGGCGCGTGGCGGCCACGTCGCCGGCGAGGGAGGTGAGCGGCAGCTGGACGGCGATCACCTCATGGCCGAGGGCCTGCAGCCGGGGGACGACGCGGCTCCAGGCGGAGCCGTCGCCGAAGGCGCCGTGGACCAGCACGATGCCGGCGGGTTGCGCGCGGGCGGGCTGGGCGGAGGCGAGCGCCGGCAGGGCGCAGCCGAGGACGGCCGCAGCGAGCGCGCGACGGAAGATGCGCATCATGGTGTGTGGCCCTTCGGGTGTGGAGGTTCAGGCGCCGTCGAAGCCGGCCAGCACGAGCTTGCCGATGGAGCTGTGGCTCTCCAGCAGCGCGTGCGCCGCCTTGAGGTTCGCCGCGTTGATCGGGCCGCCCTGCTTCGCCAGCGTGGTCCGCAGCGTGCCGGCATCGACCAGCCGGGCCACTTCGGCCAGGAGCCGGCCCTGCTCCGCCATGTCGGCCGTCTGGTACAGGGAGCGGGTGAACATCAGCTCCCAGTGGATGGAGACGCTCTTCCGCTTGAAGGGCACCACGTCCAGCGCTTCGGGGTCGTCGATGAGGGCGAAGCGGCCCTGGGGCGCAATCATTTCCGCGACGGCGGCCAGGTGCTGGTCCGTGTGGGTCGTCGAGAAGACGAAGGCGGGCGCGCCGATCCCGAGCGCCACCACCTGCTCCGCCATGGGCTTCGCATGGTCGATGACATGGTGCGCGCCGAGCTCCCGCGCCCAAGCCGCGGTCTCAGGCCGCGAGGCGGTGGCGATGACCGTCACATCCGTCAGTTGGCGCGCCATCTGGATCGCGATCGAGCCGACGCCGCCGGCCCCGCCGACGATCAGGATGGCATGGGCCGCGCCAGGCACCGGGCGACGGATGTCGAGCCGGTCGAACAGCGTCTCCCAGGCGGTGATGGCGGTGAGCGGCAGGGCGGCGGCCTCGCTCCAGCCGAGGCTTTTCGGCTTGCGCGCGGCGATCCGGGCGTCGACCAGATGGAGCTCGGAATTGGCGCCGGGGCGGGAGAGATCGCCGGCGTAGAAGACCTCGTCGCCCGGGGAGAAGCCCTGCACCTCGGCACCCAGGCCCTGGACCACGCCGGCCGCGTCCCAGCCCAGGATGCGGAAGCCGTCCACGGGGCCGCGGCCGCCCATGCGGACCTTGGTGTCCGCCGGGTTCACCGAGATGGCACGGACCTCGACGAGCAGGTCGTGTGGGCCCGGGACGGGGGCGGGGATGTCGAGGTCGATCAGGGAATCCGGCGCGAAGATGGGACCGGGATGGCGGAAACCGACGGCTTTCATGGGATCAGGCTCCAGAGGTTGATGGAGCCGAATTGAGGCCTATAGGATATGTTCGCAAGAACGCACATATATCGCTCATAGTGTCGAAAAGGATACCGCATGCCGAACATCCGGCACCGGCGGCTGGACTGCAGCCCGGGCTGCGCCGTCGAGGCGGCGCTGGCCCATATCGACGGCAAGTGGAAGGGCGTGGTGCTCTGGCACCTCTTCCAGGAGGGGACGCTGCGGTTCAACGAGATCCGCCGGAAGCTGCCCAACGTCACGCCGCGCATGCTGACCAGCCAGCTCCGCGAACTGGAGGCGGAGGGCTTCCTGATCCGCACCGTCTATCCGGAGGTGCCGCCCAAGGTGGAGTACAGCCTCTCGCCGCATGGGCGGACGCTGGAGCCAGTGATCATGGCGCTGAAGGCCTGGGGCGACGCCCATGGCGAGGTGTCGTCGGCGAAGGCTGCCTGATTTGCGGCATTACGCAATTTTTTCGTTCACAAATGTTAGAGGGCCGTATATGATCCGGTCATGGACGAGATAGACCGGAAGATCGCCATCGCCGTCCAGCAGGATGGCGCCGCGGGCCTCTCCGACCTCGCCAAGGTCTCGGGACTCTCCGTCTCCGCGACGGCCGAGCGGGTGAAGCGGCTGGAGGAGCGCGGCGTGATCCGCGGCTGGCATGCCGCGCTGGACCCCGTCGAGGTGGGGTGTCCGCTGCTCGCCTTCCTGCGCGTCGCCATCCGGCCGGGGAAGGAGGAGATCGCCTTCCGCCGGGCCATCCGCAAGCTGGAGGCGGTGCTGGAGTGCCACCAGCTGACCGGCGAGTGGTCCTACCTGGTGAAGCTGCGCGTGGGCGATATCGCAGCGCTGGACGCGCTCCTCTCCGAGGAGATCCGGCCGCTGGCGGGCATCGAGCGCGTGGCGGTCGAGGTCGCGATGGCCACCGTGAAGGAGACGGCGCTGCTGCCCGTCGCGCATCAGCCGGAGGAGGAGACTTAGTCCTCCGCTGCGCCTAGGCTTCCCGCCAAAAGGTGGGGAGGCTGTCATGTCACGTCCATTCTCGCGTCGCGTGGTGCTGGCGGGTTTCGGGGTCGCAGGCGCCGCGAAGGCTCAGGCGCCGTTGCGGATGACGCTTGCGACCGCCACGCCGGGCGGCGGCTTCCCGGCCTATGGCGCGGCCTTCGTCGCCGCCATCGCGGCAGCCGATCCGACCATCGCCATCGAGCCGCGCAACACGGCCGGCAGTCTCGAGAACGTGCGCCTGCTGCGCGAGGGTACGGTCGACCTCGCGCTGGTGGCCGGCGAGACCGCGACCGAGGCGCTGGCCGCCGGCAACGGCACGACCCTGCTGGCCGCGATGTATGCACAGCCCGGCTTGTTCGGGCTGCGGGGCGATTCGCCCATCCGCTCCATCGGCGAGCTGCGCGGCAAGCCCATCGCCTGGGGGGCGCGGGGCTCGGGCCTCGTGGTGCTGGCGCGGCAGGTGATGGCCGGGCTCGGCCTCGACATCGAGAGTGACTTTTCCGCCGTCTTGCTCGATCGCGCCGGCGATGGGCCGGCCATGGTGATGGATGGACGTGTCGCGGCTCTCTGGGGCGGCGGCGCCGGATGGCCGGGCTTCGTCACCCTGGCCGGGCAGGGCGGCCGCTTCCTCGCGCCGGACGAGGCGGAGCGGGCGCGCATCCTCGCTGCCGACCCGCGGTTGCGGCCGATGTCGCTGCCGGCCGGGAGCTATCCGGGGCAGACGGCACCCATCGCCTCGGTCGGCACCTGGAGCCTCGTCCTGGCGCGGCCAGGGCTGGACGAGGAGGCCGGCTTCCGCGTCGCCCGCGTGCTGCATGCCGCCCGCGCGGACATCGCGGCCCGGCTGGTCCAGGCCTCCGAGACCACGGCGGAGAACACGGCGGCCGCCGTCGCCGACCCGGCGCTCATCCACCCCGGCGTGCGCCGCTTCCTGCGTGGCCAGGGCCTGCTACGGTGACCGGAAAGATGGAGGGACGGTCATGAAGATCACACGAAGGGCGCTGGCGATCGCCGTGCTCGCCACGCCGGCTATTGCAACCCAGGCATGGGCCCAGGGCTTTCCCGCGCGCAACGTCACCCTGATCGTCGGCGCGCCGCCGGGCGGCACGGCCGATGCGCTCGGCCGCCTCGTGGCGCGCGGGTTGGCCGAGGAATGGGGCGGGGCCACCGTCGTGGTCGAGAACCGCGGCACCGCCGGCGGCCAGCTCGCCGCCGAGAACCTGGCCCGCGCCACGCCCGACGGCCACACGCTGCTGCTCGCCAACACGAACGTGCTGGCGATCAACCACGCGATCCAGTCGCGGCAGCCCTACGACGTGCTGCGCGACTTCGGCTTCGTGGGGCAGGTGGCCAACTGGCCGCTGGTGCTGGCGGTTCGGCCGGAGCTCGGCGTGACGAGCGTGCAGGAGCTGATCGAGCGGGCGAAGGCAAATCCCGGCAAGCTCAACGCCGCCTCGGCGGGCAACGGCACGGCGATGCACATGGCGCTGGCGCTGTTCAACCGTCTTGCGGGGACGGAGATCATCCACGTGCCCTATCGCGGCAGCGGGCCGGCGATGAACGACATGCTGGCGGGGCAGGGCGTGCAGATGATCTTCGAGCCGACGGCGACGCTGCTCGGGCCGATCCAGGCGGGGAACCTGCGCGGGCTCGCGGTGGCCAGCGCTCGCCGTGCGACGGCGCTGCCGGACCTGCCGACGCTCTCGGAGGCGGGGCTGAACGGCTACCTGGTGACGCAGTACCACGGCATCGTCGTGCCGGCCGCGACGCCGGCGCCGGTGGTGGCGCAGCTCAACGCGGCGCTGAACCGCGGCATGGCGCGGCCGGAGATCCGCGAGCGGCTGACGTCGCTCGGCGCGGAGCCGGCGCCGACGACGCCAGCGGAGTTTTCCGGCTTCGTGCGCGAGGAGATTCCGCGCTGGCAGGAACTGGTCAGGCTCTCGGGGGCGCAGGTAGAGTAGTTCGAGGGGCTTTGCCCCTCGAGCACCCCAGCAAGAACCTCAGGTTCTTGCATCTCCGATCAGTTTTGGGGTCCAGGGCCAAAAGCCCTGGTGAGGGGAGCGCGAGGGGGGCAAAGCCCCTCTCGCATCATAAGGAACGCCCATGGAAATCCGCGACTGCCCCGGCCCCGATCCCCATCCGCGCAAGCCTGACATGGCCATGCCCGACGGCGCCTGCGACACCCATTTCCACGTCTTCGACGCCGCCCGCTACCCCTACCAGGCCACGCGCGGCTACACGCCGCCCGACAACGACATCGACGTCGCGCTGGCCCTGCACGACACGCTCGGTCTGTCGCGCGGCGTCGCCATCCAGGCGAGCGTCCACGGCACCGACAACCGGGCCGTGCTGGACGCGGCGGCCGCGCATCCGGACCGCCTGCGTGCCATCGTCGCGGTCTCGGAAGGCGTGACCGAGGCCGAGATCGCCGCCATGCACGCCCAGGGCGCGCGCGGCATCCGCGTGAATCTGGTGGACCGCGGCGGCATGCCTTTCCGCTCGCTCGATGCGCTCGCCGATGTGGCCGAGGTGCTGCGGCCTTTCGGCTGGCATGTCGAGCTGCTGGTGCATGTCGAGGAGATGGCGGCGGAGCTGCGCCAACTCGCCGAGGCCATGCGGCTGCCGGTCTCGGTCGGGCATATCGGCTATACCAAGGTGGCGAAGGGCGGAATCGGCCATCCGGGCTACCGCGAGTTCCTGGCCATGCTGCGCGACGGGCTGCTCTGGGTGAAGCTGACGGGCCTCTACCGCATCTCCGCCGAGCCGGCCTTTCCTTATACGGACACGGCGGTGATGGCCCGCGCGGTCATCGAGGCCGCGCCGGACCGCATCCTCTGGGGCAGTGACTGGCCGCATGTGAGCCACTTCCACGGCGTGATGCCCAATGACGGCGACGTGCTGGGGTTGCTGGCGCAATGGGCGCCGGAGGAGGCGCTGCGCGCCAAGATCCTGCGCGACAATCCAGCGAAGCTCTACGGATTCTAACGCACGCAGCGCAGCTGCACGTGGCCGCGCAGCTCCTCGTCGGTGATCAGCGTCCCTCGGGGCAGCGTGCCGACGAGATAGGTGCCGTGTGCCTGCGCGTCCAGCGTGCGCCAATGGTTCACGGCGGGCATCGTCACGTTGGGCGCGGTGAAGTTCAGGACGAAGGCCGCCGAGCGCTGCGTGCGGTTCCGCAACGTCACGGTGATCGACAGCCGCCCGCTGTCATTGGCTCCCGTCAGCTCCCGGCTGATGCCGACGAAGGCCAGGATGCCGGCGCCGATGCACTCCACCTCGGCGGGCGGGGGCTGCGGCTGTGCCTGCGCCGAGGCCGCGCCGATGGTCAGGACGGCCAGGATAGCAAGGCGGCGCATGAATCATGTTCTCCCCGGAATGGATAAGCTGTTCGAAGCATGACGCTTCGTCCAGTCCAACCTGTTGAGGGAAAAACACGGATGGCGTGATTCCGCCGCGGAGGACCGCCCATGATCCGCATCTCCGCCAAACGGCGACGTTCTAGAAACAGGTGAGTGTGACGTACTGACGCACCTGGTCGTCCGTGATGGCGTTGCCGCCGGACAGCGTGGCCACCCATTCGGAGGAGCGCTGGTAGGGCCTCCGGGTGAGCTCCTGGTTGGTCACCTTGTTCCGCGCGGGGCCGGTGTAGGTGAGGGTGAAGCGCTGCGTCGTGTTCTGTGGGTTGAAGATCAGCACGCTGATCGCGAGCCCGCCGCCCTCGCCGCCGGTCATTTGGTTGCGCCCGATATGGGTGATCTCCAGCCTGCCGGCGGTGACGCAGTTCAGCGGCTGCGCCTGGGTCGTGGCATGGAGGCCGGTGCCGGCAATCAGCAGCGCGGTGGCAAGAGCGGTGCGAAGCATGAGGTTTTCTTCCCTTCCGATGAAGGGAAGCTATCCGCCCATTCGCGCAGCCGCCAATCCGTGCCGCCGATGCGGCCGATGGGCGCTGCCTATCCGCGCAGGCTGGCCCCCACCGCCTTGGCCGCGGCCGCCACGATCTTCGCGGAGACCGCCTCGATCTCCGCATCGGTGAGCGTCCTCTCGCGCGGCTGCAGCGTCACCTGGAGGGCGAGGCTAACCTTGCCCTCCGGCAGGCGGTCGCCGGCGTAGCGGTCGAACAGCACGACATCGGTGATCAGCGCGCGCTCGGCGGCCGAGACGGCGCGCAGCAGCTTGTCCGCGGGCACGCCAGCGTCGACGAGGAAGGCGAAGTCGCGGCGCACGGGCTGGAAGGCGGGGAATTCCGGCGCGGATTTCTTGCGGCGCTTGGGCTCGGGGATGGCGTCGAGGAAGATCTCGAATCCGACAGCGCCGGCCGGCACGTCGAGCTCGGCGCAGAGGCGCGGATGCAGCTGGCCGAACTGCGCCAGCACCACCTTCGGCCCCTGGCGCAGCACGCCCGAGCGGCCAGGATGGTAGTGGCCGGGCGCATCGGAGGTGACCTGGAGCGAGGCCATCGGTACGCCCAGCGCCTCCAGCACGGCGAGCACGTCGCCCTTGGCGTCGAGCGCGTCCACGGGCCGCGCGGGCGAAGCCCAGCTGGCCGGCGAGGTGCCGGTGCGCAGCCCGCAGGCCATGGCGAGCTGCCCCGCCGGCGTGGTGTCGCGATAGCCGCCGCCGACCTCGGCGAGCGACAAGTCGGCGAAGCCGCGTGCGGCATTCTGGGCCGACGCCAGGGCCAGCGAGGCGAGCGGCGTGGGGCGCATCTGGTCGAGATCGGAGGCGATCGGGTTTTCCAGATGCAGGGCGTCAGGGATGTCTCCGAACATCGCCGCGATGCGCTGCTCCATGAAGCCGTAGGTCACGGAATCCTGCAGGCCGCGCGAAGCCAGGACACGCCGGGCCAGCACGCTGCGCACCTGCTTCGCGTCCAGCGAGGGCAGCGGCACGGGCGAGGAGACGGGCAGCGAGACCGACGGCACTGCATCCAGCCCGCCGAGGCGCAGCACCTCCTCCACCAGGTCGCACTCGGCCTCGACGGCGGCGCAGCCCTCGGCCGCGATGCGCGCGCGCTCGGGGTCGAGCTTCGGATCCTGGTCCAGCACGATGTGTGCGGCGATGTCGTTGCGCCAGGGCGGCACGGCGACGGTGATGCGGTCGTTGCCGCGGGCGGTGACGGTGAAGCCCAGCCGCTCCAGGCGGCCTTCCGCCTCATGTGGCGTGAGCATCAGCCCGCCGAGCCCGGCCAGGCGCTCGAAGCGCAGCGTGGCCTCGCGGCGCCAGAGCGGCTCAGAACCGGCTTCGGAGACGGTGGAGGGCTCGCCGCCACAGAGTTCGATGATCATGGCCGTGGCGGCGTCCAGCGCCTCGGGCAGCAACGCCTGGTCGATCCCGCGCTCGTTGCGCGCGCGGGCATCGGTGAAGACGTTATGGCGCCGGCCGCTGAGCGCGATGCGCACGGGGTCGAAGAGCGCGCATTCGATGAAGACCTCGGTGGTGGTCTCGTCGCAGCCGGAGGGCTCGCCGCCGAGGATGCCGCCCAGCGCTTCGGGGCCCGCCTCGTCGGCGATGATGCCGTCCTCGTCGGTCAGCGCGTAGGTCTTGCCGTTGAGGCCGTGCAATTCCTCGCCGGAGCGCGCCATGCGCATGGAGAGCGTGGCGCCCTTCACCTTCGCGACGTCGAAAACGTGCAGCGGGCGGCCGAGCGCGAAGGTGAACCAGTTGGTCACGTCCACCAGCGCGGAGATGGGGCGCAGCCCGATGCCGGTCAGCCGGTCCTGCAGCCATTGCGGCGAGGGGCCGTTCTTGACCTTGCGGATCGCGCGGCCGAGCACCCAGGTGCAGGCGCGCGGGTCCTCGATGCGCCAGCGCAGCGGCGTCTCGTAGACCGAGGCAACCTTGGGCGCGGACCAGGGCTTCAGCGTGCCGATGCCGGCCGCCGCGAGGTCTCGCGCCACGCCGCGGATGGAGAGCGCGTCGCCGCGGTTGGGCGTGACCTTGATCTCGATGATGGGATCGTCGAGGCCGGCATAATCCACGTAGCGCGCACCGACGGGGGCGTCCTCGGGCAGTTCCACGATGCCGGAATGGTCGTCGCCGAGGCCCATCTCCCGCTTGGAGAGCATCATGGCCTCGCTCTTTACGCCGCGGATCTCGCCGACCTTCAGGACGACGTCGGTGCCCGGGATATAGGCGCCGGGCATGGCGACGACGCCGACCAGGCCCGTCCGCGCATTGGGCGCACCGCAGACCACGGAGTATTCGCGCCCGTCGCCGGCATCGACGCGCAGGGCGCGCAGGCGGTCGGCGTTCGGGTGCTGCACGGCCTCGACCACGCGGGCGATGCGGAAGCTGGAGAGGATGGCCGCGGGGTTCTCGATGCCCTCGACCTCGATGCCGATGGCGTTGAGCGTGGTCGCGATCTCGTCCACCGAGGCGTCGGTGTCGAGGTATTCGCGCAGCCAGGAGAGCTGGAACTTCATGTCACACGCCCTCGTGCAGCGTGGCGGGGGCCAGCGGGCTGGTGCCGTAATGGCTCAGCCAGCGGGTGTCGGCCTCGAAGAAGGGGCGCAGGTCGGCCATGCCGTGCTTCAGCATGGTGATGCGCTCGATGCCCATGCCGAAGGCGAAGCCCTGCCACTCGCGCGCGTCCAGCCCGCAATTGGCGAGCACGCGCGGATGCACCATGCCGCTGCCCAGGATCTCCAGCCAGTCGGTGCCGGCGCCGAGCTCGCCCGTCTTCCGGTTCCAGCCGATATCGACCTCCATGGAGGGCTCGGTGAAGGGGAAGTAGCTGGAGCGGAAGCGCACCGGCAGGGTCGCGATGCCGAAGAAGGCACGCAGGAAGTCGGTGAGACAGCCCTTGAGGTGGCCGAGGGTGATGCCGCGGTCGATCACCAGCCCCTCCACCTGGTGGAACATGGGCGAATGGGTCGCGTCGTGGTCCGAGCGGTAGGTGCGGCCGGGCGCGATGATGCGGATCGGCGGCTCCTGCCCGATCATGGTGCGGATCTGCAGCGGCGAGGTCTGGGTGCGCAGGACGGTGCGGCGGCCCTCCACGAGGCCGGGCAGGTAGAAGGTGTCCTGGTCCTGCCGGGCGGGGTGGTGGTCGGGGATGTTGAGCGCGGCGAAGTTGTACCAGTCGCCCTCGATGTCCGGGCCCTCGACGACCTTGAAGCCCATCGAGCCGAAGATGGCCGTCAGCTCCTCGATGGTGCGGTTGATGGGATGGATGCCGCCCGTCCCGCCCGGTGCCGCGGGGCGCGGCGGCAGGGTCATGTCCAGCTTTTCCGCAACGAGCCGGGCGTCCAGTGCGGTCGCTTCCAGCACCTCGCGCCGGGCCTCGATGGCGGCCTCCAGCTGGTTCTTCAGCGCGTTGACGGCCGCGCCGCGCTCCTTGCGCTGATCGGCCGGGATGGCGCCGAGGCCCTTGAGCAGCGCGGTCAGCGCACCCGATTTTCCCAGTATGCCCACCCGCACCGCATCCAGCGCGCGCAGGTCGGCGGCGGCGGCGAGCTCTGCCTCGGTGCTGGCCGCCAGAGCGGCGAGATCATCCGTCATCGGTCTCTTCCAACATGAAAAAGGGCCGCCAACGCTTGCGCGCCGCGGCCCTTTGAAAACGATGCCTTAGCCCAGCGAAATCAGGCGGCCGGGGCGAGCGCTTCCTTGGCCTTCTCGACGACGGCCGCAAACGCCGCGGGCTCGTCATAGGCCAGGGCGGCCAGGACCTTGCGGTCCATCTCGATGCCGGCGGCCTTGATGCCGGCGATGAACTGGGAATAGGTCATCCCCTGCTCACGGCAGGCCGCGTTGATGCGCTGGATCCACAGGCCGCGGAAGTCGCGCTTCTTGTTGCGCCGGTCGCGATAGGCGTATTGCAGCGCCTTCTCGACGCGCTGCAGGGCCGCGCGGTAGGTGGTGGAGCTCCGGCCCACATAGCCCTTGGCGAGATCCAGGACCTTCTTGTGGCGGGCATGGGCGGTGACGCCCCGCTTGACACGTGCCATTTCTTCTCTCCTTCCCTGGGCTTAGCGCGACAGGCCGTAGGGCAGCCAGTTCATCACCGTCTTGGCATCCTGCGGTTCGAGAACCTGGGAGCCGCGGTTCTGGCGCTTGGCCTTCTGGCTGCGGTTGGAGAGCATGTGCCGCTTGCGGCCCGGGCCGGCCATGACCTTGCCGGTTCCGGTGATCTTGAAGCGCTTCTTCGCGCTCGAGGTCGTCTTCATCTTGGACATTCGGGCCCTCCTGTCGGTGGGTTGGGGCCGCCCCTGACGATCGCACCATGCGACGGAGGCGAGCTTCCCCGACCGGGCTGTCCAACGGCCTCGGTGCGGGAGGCGGGCGTATAGCCGCGCTCTCCCCGCGAGTCCAGGGGACCGGCGCGGCGATGTCACGCCGCATGGCAGGCATTCGCTAGCGGGCTGCCGGTCCGGCGATCGGGGCGAGGGTCTCGGCGGGCACCGAGGGCGGGGGCGCGGCGAGAGGGGTGGGGTCGGCCATGGCCGCGATAGGCGCCGCCGGCGGCGCGGCAGCCGGGGCAGGCGCCGGGCTGGCGGGCGCGGGCGTGGCGACGGCCGGCGTCGCGCCGATCGGCGCCGGGCTGGCCGGGGCCGGGCCGGGTGCCGGAGCGGCCGCGGCGGGCGGGGCCGCGGAGGCGGATGGGCCGGCGATGGGCGTCAGGCCGGCCGAAGGCGGGGGCGAGGCGGCCGGATCGGCCGGTACTGCCGAGGCGGGCGCTTCCGCCGCCGGGCTCGCGGGGGCCGGGGTGAGGTCGGGCAGCGTCTCCGACTGCGGCGCGTCCGGCAGCGGCGCCGTGCCTTCGATGGGAGCCGCCGCCGGCTCGGCGGGGGCGGGCGCCGGCCGCGGGGCCGCCGGGCGGCGCCCGCCCGCGACGGGCGGGGAGGCGTCGGTCTGGGTGTCCGTGTAGTCGGGCACGATGCGCGCCTGGTTGCCGGTGATCACCAGCACGCGGGTGCCGAGCGGGATCACCTCGGTGTCGCGCTGCGTCACCGAGATCAGCTCGCCATTCGTCTTGCGGACGATGTACTCGATGGCGTTGGTGTTGGCCGAGGCTCGCTCGGCGGTGGTGCCGACCAGTCCGCCGACCAGCGCGCCGCCGACGGCGCCGAGCGCGGTGCTCACAGAATTGCCGGCCGCCGCGGCCCCGCCGATGGCGCCGCCCGCCGCAGCGCCCGCGGCCGCGCCGGTCGAGCCGTCCGCCGCGACGGCCACTCGCCGCGAGCCGGCGATGACGCCCTGCTGCACGGGATTGGCCTGCTGCACGGCACGCGAGGCGTACTCGTCGGCGGAATAGGTGGGTGCGCAGCCCGCAAGGACCGCGACCAGGAGGAGGGGAGCTGCGCGTGTCATGCGCCGGAGTTAGGTCGGTTGTCCCGCCGCCTCAACCCCGTATATGCGCGGGGCGCGATCCAGCCCCTCGCCCAGGAGCGGATTCCCGGGCCGCCGGCGTTTCCGCTTCGGCGGATCGTGCCCTATATGCGGCGCATGAGGCTTCCGTTCCGCAAGATGCATGGGCTGGGCAACGACTTTGTCGTGCTGGATGCACGCGCGGAGCCGATCGACCTCGACCCGGACGTGATCCGGCTGGCGGGCGACCGGCACCGGGGCGTGGGCTTCGACCAGCTCGTGACGCTGGAGCCGGCCGAGGATGCCGATCTCTTCATCCGCTTCCACAATTCCGATGGTTCCGAGGCCGGCGCCTGCGGCAACGGGACGCGTTGCGCGGCTTCGCTGGTCTTGGCCGAGACGGGGCGGACCCACATCGCCATCCGCACCGCGGCGGGGATGCTGGCGGCGGATTTGCTGCCCGACGGCACCGTCCGCGTGGACATGGGCGTGCCGCGCCTCGGCTGGCGCGACGTCCCGCTGGCCCGCGAGATGGACACGCTGCATGTGCCGCTCGCGGCCGAGGGCGTGTCGGACGCGGCCTGCTGCTCCATGGGCAATCCGCACGCGACCTTCTTCGTCGACGACCTGGACGCGCTGGACATCCCGCGCATCGGCCCGGCGCTGGAGCACGACCCGTTGCTGCCCGAGCGCGGCAATATCGGCTTCGCGCAGGTGGTCTCGCGGACGCATCTGCGGCTCGTGGTCTGGGAGCGTGGGGCCGGGCTGACGCTGGCCTGCGGCTCGGGCGCCTGCGCGGCGCTGGTGAATGCCCTCCGGCGTGGGCTGGTCGAGGCGTGCTGCGCCGTCACGGTCCCGGGCGGCGGCGACCTCGTGATCGAGCAGCGCGAGGACGGGCATGTGCTGATGAGCGGGCCCGTGGCGACCTCCTTCACGGGTGAGCTGGATCTTTGACCCCGTCCGGTCGCCAGCCGTCCAACCCCTCGGGCGCCGGAGGCGCGGCGGCGTGAAGCGGCCGGGCAGCCCTTCTGCCGAGGCGCTGACGTTCGGCTGCCGGCTCAACATCGCCGAGAGCGAGACCATGCGCGCGCTCGCCGCGAGGGCCGGATTCGCTGGCGCGCTGATCGTCAACACCTGTGCCGTGACCGGCGAGGCCGAGGCCCAGGCCCGCCAGGCCATCCGCCGTGCGGCCCGCGAGCAGCCGGGCCGGCCCATCCTGGTCACCGGCTGTGCCGCGCAGATCGCGCCGGGCAAATGGGCCGAGCTGCCGGGCGTGGTCCGCGTCATCGGCAATGGCCAAAAACTCGATCCGGCGGCCTGGGCCGCGCCCGTGGCGCCCATCCTGCGCGAGACGCCGATGGGCATCGCGGCCGGCGGCGGGACGCGCGCCTTCCTCGCGGTCCAGCAGGGCTGCGACCATGCCTGCACCTTCTGCATCATCCCGCAGGGGCGCGGGCCGGCGCGGGCGATGCCGGTCGCCGAGGCCGTCGCCGCCGTGCGCGATCTCGCCACGCGCCATGCCGAGGTGGTGCTGACCGGCGTGGACCTCGCCAGCCATCCGGAGCTCGCCGCTGTCATCCGCGCCATCCTGCGCGAGGTCCCGGAGCTGCCCCGGCTCCGCTTGTCGTCCCTGGACCCGGCCGCGATGGATGAAGAATTCTGGGCCGTCTTCGCCGAGGAGGAGCGGCTGATGCCCCATCTCCACCTCTCGGCCCAGCATGGCCACGACCTGATCCTCAAGCGCATGCGCCGGCGCCACTCCCGCGCCGACCTCGTGCAACTCTCTGCCCGTGCTCGCGCGTTACGTCCGGACGTGGCGCTGGGGGCCGACCTCATCGCCGGTTTCCCGACCGAGACGGAGGAGCAGCTGTGCGCGATGACCGATCTGGTGGCGGAGGCGCAATTCGCCTTCCTCCACGTCTTTCCCTATTCCGCCCGGGCCGGCACGCCCGCCGCCCGCATGCCGCAGCTGCCGATGCCGCTCCGCCGCGAGCGGGCCGCGCGGCTGCGCCAGGCCGGCGAGCGGGAGCGCGCGCGCTTCCTGGCCTCCCGCGTCGGGCAGGTCGAGGAGGTGCTGATGGAGGCCGACGGCATGGGCCACACGCGGCATTTCGCGCCGATCCGGCTGGCCGCCGCCCGGGGGGCTGCCAAGGGCTCGCTGGTCCGCGCGCGCGCGGTGTCCACCGACGGCCGCATGCTGGTTGGAGAGGAGCGCTCCGCGCTCGTGGCCGGGGAGGCCGCCTGATGGCGCTGCGCGATCTCTGGGGAAAGCTCACCGGCAAGGCAGGCGAGGGCAAGGCGAGCGACATTCCGCCGCCCTCCACGCCCGAGATCGTCCCTCCGGCGCCCGAGCCGCCCGCCGAGCCGCCCTCGCCCCCCGAGACACCGCCGCCGGCTCCCGAGCCGGTGCGCGAGCCGCCCACGCCGGAAATCCCGCCCGAGCCCATCCGCGAGCCGGAGATCCCCAATCCGGCGCGCGCGGAGGAGGAGCCCCAGCGGGGCTTCTTCGCCCGCCTCAAGGCCGGGCTGTCGCGCTCCACCGCCAAGCTCACCGACGCCATCGGCAGCGTCTTCCTCAAGCGCAAGCTGGACGACGCGGCGCTGGAGGAGCTGGAGGAGATGCTGATCGGCGCCGACCTCGGCGTCGCCGCCGCCGGCCGCATCGTGGAGAGCTTCCGCCGGACCCGCTTCGGCCGTGAGGTCACGGACACGGAGGTGAAGACGGCGCTGGCGGACGAGATCGCCGCCATCCTCGCCCCCGTCGCCCGGCCCCTGGTCATCGAGCCCACCCATGCGCCGCATGTCGTGCTGGTCGTCGGCGTGAACGGCACCGGCAAGACCACCACCATCGCCAAGCTGGCCGAGCAGTACCGCGCGCAAGGCCTCAAGGTCTGGATGGTCGCGGGCGACACCTTCCGGGCCGCCGCGGTCGAGCAGCTGCAGATCTGGGGCGAGCGCACCGGCGCGCATGTGGTTGCGCCGGCCAAGATGGGCGCGGACGCCGCCGGCCTTGCCTTCGACGGGCTGAAGGGCGCGAAGGAGGCCGGCATCGACGTCCTCCTCGTCGACACCGCCGGGCGCCTGCACAACAAGACCGCGCTGATGGAGGAGCTGCGCAAGGTCGTGCGCGTGCTCAAGCGCGGCGACGACGCCGTGCCGCATTCCACGCTCCTCGTGCTGGACGCCACCACCGGCCAGAACGCCGTCAGCCAGGTGCGGGTCTTCAAGGAGATGGTGGACATCACCGGCCTCGTGGTGACCAAGCTCGACGGCTCGGCCAAGGGCGGCGTCGTGGTGGCGCTGGCGCAGGAATTCGGCCTGCCGGTCCACGCCGTGGGCGTGGGCGAGAAGGCCGCCGACCTGCGGCCTTTCGAGGCGCGCGACTTTGCGCGTAGCCTCGTCGGGCTGGAGGATTAGGCTCCGACCGCTTCGGGCCGCGCCGGCCTGACGCCCGGATCAGCCCCCCGCCGAGGCTGATCCGGAAGGGACGCGGTGCCGAACCTGTCGAACTTCGAGATCGTCATCGCGATCGTCGCGCTGGCCGTCCCGGTGCTCCTGATCCCCGCGGTGCCGAGGCGCTGGCTGGGGCGCGCCATCCTCCTCTGGGTGGTGTCGCCGGTGATCGGCTACGTCGCCGTCCTGACCTGGGAGGCCATCACCCGTCCCGGCGGCGACACCACGCTCCATACGGCGTTGTATGGCTTCATGCTGATCAGCCCGCTGCTGGCGCCGGCCTGGGCGGTGCTCTGCCTGATCGGCATAGGGGTCGGCCTGCTGTTGCGCCGGATATTCCGCTGGAGCCTTCCCCCCGCCGCGATGCCTTCCCCCGTGCCGCCCGCGCCGCCGCCCGCGGCGCGGACGCCGCCCCAACCGCCACCCCTCGCCCTGGCCGGCTGGCGCAGCGTCCATGTCGGCTTCGCGAAGGACGGGCTGCGCCTCGGCGGCCGCGATGTCTGGGCCGAGGGCTGGCGCGCCACCGCCGAGCCGCCGGTCCACCTGCCGCACCCCGCCCACCCGGCCGAGATTCACCGCTACGAGGTCCAGGAGATCGGAAACGGTCCGGCCATCGTCCGCTTCGCCGCCGCCGAGCTCTCCAACGGCGTCTGGGGCTTCTACGTGCCCACGCCCGACACGGAGATGGCCCGTGGCTCCTCCGCCAATGGCGCCATCCGCTACGAGTACAGCCTCGGCGAGATGGTCGGCGGCCGCTACGACTGTATCGCTGCCTGGGCCCTGGTCCTCGACGGCGCGACGGGCGCGGTGCTCGCCGACGGCTCGGCCTGGTTCCGCAGCCGCGTGGACCCGCAGCCGGATGGCAGCCTCTTCCTGCATCTCTCGCTGAACGGCCGCGACAGCCTCTTCCGCCTCGACCCGGAGACGCGGACCTTCCGCGACCAGGACAAGAGAGGGCCGGACCGGCCGCTGGCGGAGCTGGCCGGGGCGGTGGAGGCGGCGCGCCTCGCCGCGCTCGTGCCGCGGCCGCACATGCTGCGCCTCGCGCCGGACGGCCTGATCCGCGTGGAGGTCGAGGCCGTGGAATGGGGCAACACGTTGTGGGTCCACTCCCCGCGCGTGATCGACGTCCCGACCGGGCGCGTGGTGCTGGATCTCTGGCACACCGATTGGGACGCGGATATCTCCTTCCCTGCGCCGCGCCGGGTCCGGCTGGCCTTCCGGCGCTATCACGAGGGCGGGGCGCTCTCGGCCGTGCTCGACCTGGAGCGCGGGACCTACCAGGTCGTCTCCGAATACGGGCATGAGGGCCCGCGGCCGGAGGCGCCGCTGGCCGGGATCGTCGCCGGGCTGGAGGAAGCCGCGGCCCGGACCGTCACGGCGAGCGGCTGGACCGCGCAGAAGCCGTTCATCCAGCCCAACCCCTGGGCGGCCTGGCGCACGGCCCTGGTGATCTTCGTGGCCGCCTTCGCCGTCATCGGCGCCGGCGCCTATCTGACGGAACGCTACAAGGCCGCGCATCGGAAGCCGTTCGTGCCGGACCCGATGCCTCGCTTCGAGCCCCCGCCGCCCCATCGCTGAGGGCTGGTCCTTCCCGGCCGCGCGCGGCAATCTCGGTGAAACGCATCCGGGAAGGAACGACATGCTCGAGATCGAGACGCCTGCCGATATGGCCAACTGGGTCGGCCGAAAACTCGGCACCAGCGACTGGTTCACCGTCGACCAGAAGACCATCGACCTCTTCGCCGAGGCCACCGGCGACCACCAGTGGATCCACATCGACGTGGAGCGTGCGAAGAAGGAGATGCCGGGCGGGAAGACCATCGCCCATGGCTTCCTGACGCTCTCGCTGCTGCCGCGGCTGGGGCCGACCATTTATTCGGTGAAGAAGAAGTCGCGCGGCATCAACTACGGCACCAACAAGGTGCGTTTCACGGCCATGGTGCCGGCCGGCTCGCGGGTCCGCCTGCACTCCACGCTGAAGGCCTGCGACCCGTTTCCGGGCGGCGTGCGCCTGACGGTGGAGAACGAGATGGAGCTCGAGGGCAGCCCCCGCCCCTGCCTCGTCGCCGAGACGCTCAGCCAGGTCTACGACTGAGCGCCCGGGAAGAGGTCAGTACCGGCCGGGGCTGCTGAAGAAGCCCGTCGGCGGCGTGTTTGGATTGGCCGTGGGCGTCGCGGCCGGGATCGGGCGGACCGGGCTTGCGATCGGCGTCAGGGCGGAGCTGGCGGTCGGCAGCGCCTGCGGGCTCGGCACCGAGGCGCCGTAGCTGGTCGCCGGCGCGGCGGCGACGGTGCCCGAAGGACTGCTCACGGCGGCCGGCGGGAGCTGGATGGGCGGCAGCGCGTCGCTGGTGGCGGCGCGCGGCGCCGCGGCGGGTTGCACGACCGCAGCAGGCTGCACCATCGCGGCCGGCTGGACGGCGGCCGCCGCAGCCGGCTGCTCGATGGGCGTGAAGGGCCCGCTATCCGCGGGGATGCGGCGCACGGGCGTGGCCACCGGCGCGGGGAAGCTGGCGCCGCGCGGGTTGAAGAGCGGCGTGGTCGAGACGGGGGGCAGGGCCGGCGGCTCCTGCGGCGCCGGCTCGGGCCGGGCGAAGCGGGCGGCGAGCGTCGCCTGCGGAATGGGCTGGAGCGCCGAGCTGTCGGCGGGTGGCACATAGGCGGCATCGGCCGGCCGCGCGCGGCGGGCGCGGCGCACCGGGCGCGGCGTCGCCACAGGCTCGGCGGCAGGCGTCACATAGGCGGGATCGGTCGCGGCGACGATGCTGGCGCGGCGCGCGCGGCGGCGCGGCGGCGCGTCCGTGACGGCGGGCACGACCGGCGTCGCGGCCGCGGCGAGCAGCGGATCGACGCCGCCGGCCCGCGCCGTGCCGAAGGGCGCCACGCAGCGGAACTGGAGCTGGTAGGAGCCGGATCCGATCCGGCTGTCCTGCACGATGAGCTGCCGGCCATTGGCCACGCAGAAGTCGCGCGCATCGGCCAGCCCGCGCTCGACGGCGCGCGACCCGCTCAGGCTGTTCGTTTCCAGCAGGAAGACGTCGCCGCCTTCGGACCGGATGCCGCTGGAGGCGCAGGCGCCCAGCAGGGCGGCCGCTGCGGTCAGGACTGCCAGGCGGGTTGCGCGCATCTCGTCTCTCATCTGCTCACACGGCATGAAGCTTAACCGGTGCGCCAGCTTTCCGCCATGCACCATCGGTGGCAGGCGCTGGGCTTTCCGCAACCTTTCCGTCAGGGTGTCCGGGACAGCACAGGGGTGCGCATGCTCACGGGAAGCTGCCTCTGCGGCGCCGTCGCCTATGAGGTCGACGCGCCGCCCGATCCTCCATTGGGGCCCATCATCCACTGCCACTGCGAGACCTGCCGCAAGGCGCATGGCGCGGCCTTCTCCAGCGTGATGGGCGTGCCGCGCGAGGCGTTCCGCTGGGTGCGGGGCGAGGAGAATCTCGGGGAGTACGAATCCTCGCCAGGAAATTTCCGCCGCTTCTGCCGGACCTGCGGCTCGCAGATCTTCGCCGAGCGGCCGGCCCGGGACCACGTGCTGCTGCGCCTGGGATGCCTGGACACGCCGATCACCGCCCGGCCGGCGGGTCACATCTGGCGGTCCGATGCGGCGAGTTGGTATAATCCGCGCGACATCCTGCCGGAAGCGCCCGAGGGCGACCTCCGGCAGCTTGCCTGAAGAAACTGAGGAACCGAATCCATGAAGCGCCGCGCCCTGCTGGCCGCCCCGGCCCTGCTTGCCCCCTTCGCCGCCTCCGCCCAGGATTCCTGGCCGAGCCGCCCCGTCACCATGATCGTTCCCTGGGCGCCCGGCGGCTCGAACGACGTGGTGGCGCGGCTGCTCTCCCCCGGCCTCGAGGGCCGCACCGGCCAGCCCTTCCTGATCGAGAACCGGCCGGGCGGCGGCGGCTCCGTCGGCATGGGGCAGGCGATGCGGGCGCGGCCGGACGGGCAGGTCCTCTTCGTCTCCTCCGCCTCCAACCACATCTTCTTCCCGCTGATCTCGGGCGAACTGGGTTACGACGTGCGCGAGGTGTTCCACGGCATGGCCATGTGGGTGGACGTGCCCAACGTCATCGCGGTGCATCCGTCGCTGCCGGTGCACAACGTGCAGGAGCTGATCGCGCATATCCGTGCGACGCGGGGCGGGATGAGCTTCGGCTCCTCGGGCGTCGGCTCCTCCAACCACCTGGCGGGCGAGCTGTTCCGGCTGCGCACGGGGCTCGACATGACGCATGTGCCCTACCGCGGCGGCGGGCCGGTGCTGGCGGATCTGATCGGCGGCACCATCCAGCTCGGCTTCATGAACCTGCCCACGGTGATCCCGCCGGCCGAGGCGGGGCGCGTGCGCATCATCGCCGTCTGCACCGGCCAGCGCGTGGGTCTGCGGCCGGACCTGCCCACCGTCGCCGAAGGCGGCGTGCCGGATTACGCGGTGCGCTCCTGGACAGGCCTCTTCGCGCCGAAGAACACGCCGGACGCGATCATCCAGAGGATGTCGACCCTCTCGAAGGAGGGGCTGGAGACGCCGCAGATGCGCGCGCGGCTGGCCGATCTCGGCAGCGAGCCGATCTGGATGGACGCCGCGGCGACCGACCGCTTCGTGCGCGAGGAGTACGAGCGCTGGACGCCGGTCGTGCGCGCCGCGGGTGTGAAGATTGAGTAGCCCGGCTTGATGGGGCGGGCGGCGCGGGCCAGCATCCGCGCCATGAAGCTCCCCGCCCATCACCGCTACGCGCACAGCGCGATCCCCTCCCGCCCGACCTATGAGTGGCCGGGGGGCAAGCGCCTCGCGCTGCTCGTGGTCAACAACATCGAGCACTTCGCCTATCGGGCGGGGATGGGCTCGGACAGCACGGGGCTCAGCCCCGTGCAGAACCAGCGCAGCTACGCCTGGCGCGACTACGGCAACCGCGTGGGCCTGTGGAACCTGCTCGACACGCTGGACGAGCTCGGGATCCCCTCGGCGCACAACATCAACAGCGCGGCCCTGGAGGCCTGCCCAGAGATCGGCCCCGCGCTGCGCGCCCGGGGCGACGAGTTCATCGGCCATGGCCGTAGCAATTCCGAACGGCAGGATATTTTGTGGGAGGAGGACGAGCGCCGGCTGATCGTGGAGAGCCGCGACGTCCTGGCGCACCATGCCGGCGTGCCGCCGCTGGGCTGGCTCGGTCCTTATATTGCCCAGAGTTCCGTGACGCTGGACCTGCTGCGCGAATCGGGCTTCGCCTATGTGCTGGACTGGCCGGCGGACGACCAGCCCTTCTGGATGAGCACCCGCGCCGGCCCGATCCTTTCCGTGCCCTATTCGGTCGAGATCAACGACAGCCCGGCGCTGATCGCCCGCCAGCACAGCGCGCGCGAATTCGCCGAGATGATCATCGACCAGTTCGACGAGCTGCTGCGCCAGTCGGAGAAGCGGCCGCTGGTGTGCAGCGTGGTGCTGCATCCCTTCATCCTGGGCCAGCCGCATCGGCTGAAGCCCTTCCGGCAGGCGCTGCGGCACATCATGGCCCACAAGGACCAGCTCTGGGTCACGCGGCCCGGCGAGCTGGCGGAATACGTCGCGGGACTGCCGCGCGGCGTCGTGCCTGGGTCGGAGGTATGACCCACACCCGCGACTTCGAGGGCTATGGCCGCAACCCGCCAGATCCGCGCTGGCCGGGCGGCACCAAGGTGGCGCTCAACTTCGTCATCAACCACGAGGAGGGCGGCGAGGAGAGCGTGCCGGACGGTGATCCGCGCACGGAGAACGCGCTGACGGAAGGCAGCACCGCCGCCGTGAAGGGCCGCGATCTCGGCGCCGAGAGCATGTTCCAGTACGGCAGCCGCGTGGGCTTCTGGCGGCTGCACCGGCTCTTCACCGAGCGGGGCCTGCCCTGCACCGTCTTCGCCGTTGCCCGCTCGCTGGAGCGCACGCCCCAGGCCGTCGCCGCCATCCGCGAGGCCGGCTGGGACGTCTGCGGCCATGGCTGGAAGTGGGAGATGCATATCGGCATGGAGGAGGCCGTCGAGCGCCAGCGCATCGCCGAGGCCACCGCCATCATCACGCGCGAGGTCGGGACGCCGCCGCTCGGCTGGTACACGCGCTACGCGCCGTCGGAGAACACGCGGCGGCTGCTGGCCGAGGCGGGCTACCTCTACGACAGCGACGCCTATGACGACGAGCTGCCCTATTGGCGCGACCTCGACGGGAAGCCTCGGCTGGTCGTGCCCTACACGCTGACCCACAACGACGTGCGCTTCCAGCGATCGGCGCTGACCACGGGCGACGAGTTCTTCCAGTACATCAAGGGCGCCGTCGAGCTGATGCTGACCGAGCCGGGCGGGCGGATGCTCAGTGTCGGTCTGCACAACCGCATCATCGGCCATGCCGGCCGTGCGGCAGGCCTCGCGAAGCTGCTCGACTGGCTGAAGACGCAGAAGCAGGTCTGGGTCTGCCGGCGCGAGGACATCGCGCGGCACTGGATCGCGCACCACCAGCCCTGAATCCGGGAGCCACGCCGATGACCCTTCGCCTCGCCCGCATCGAGACCTTCCTCTACCGCGCGGAGGTGAAGGAGCCGGTGAAGATGGCCTTCGGCAGCATCGCACGCCGCAGCGGCCTGCTGCTGCGCGTGGAGGATGCCGAAGGCGCCCATGGCTGGGGCGAGGTCTGGTGCAATTTTCCCCCGTATGGCGCCGACAACAAGCAGCGCCTCATCGAGACGGTGATCGCGCCGCTGGCGCTGGCCGGCAGCTACGCCGGCCCTTCCGACGCCTGGCAGAGCCTGACCGCTCGCACCATCCGCTGGGTCAACCAGGTCGGCGAGCCGGGGCCCTTCGCCGCCTGCATCGCCGGGCTGGACCTGGCTCTCTGGGACCTCGCCGCGCGCCGTGCCGGCAAGCCGCTGCGCGCGCTGCTCGCTGGCGACGGCGTCCGGAACGAGGTGCCCGCCTATGCCAGCGGCCTCAACCCAGGCAGCACGCCGGAGACGCTGGAGCGCCACCGGCAGGCGGGCTTCCGCGCCTTCAAGCTCAAGGTCGGCTTCGGGCTCGAGGCCGACGACGCCAATGTCTCCAACCTCGTGCGCAGCCTCGGCCCGGGAGAGCGGCTGATGGTGGACGCCAACCAGGGCTGGGATCTGCCCGAGGCCCGTCGCGCCGTGCCGCGGCTCGGCGCCTATGGCCTGGGCTGGATCGAGGAGCCGATCCCGGCCGACCGCCCCGCCGCCGAATGGGCGGAGCTGGCGATGCTGTCGCCGGTTCCGCTGGCGGGCGGTGAGAACGTGATGGGCTTCGAGGGCTTCGCCGCGCTGATCGGCAATGGAAACCACGGCGTGGTGCAGCCTGACACGCTGAAATGGGGTGGCGTGACAGGGGCCTTCGCCGTGGGGCGCCGAGCGATCGCGGCCGGGCGCTCCTATTGCCCGCACTGGCTCGGCAGCGGGATCGGCCTGCTCGCCGCGGCGCAGGTGCTGGCGGCGGCCGGCGGTCCTGGCATGCTGGAGCACGACGTGATGGAGAACCCGCTGCGCGAGGCGCTGGCGCAGCCTTTCCCGCGCGTGCGCGACGGCATCTTCCCGTTACCCGCCGGGCCCGGCCTGGGCGTGGAACCGGACCTGGACGCGGCGGCACCCTGGCTGCTCACGCATATGGAGCATCGCGCGGCGGGGGCCTGAAACCAGGCCGCGTCGAGCCGGTCCTCAGTTCGGGACGGGATTGGCCACCTGGACCAGCGATCCGCGATAGCTTCCGCCCGGTGCATCATCCAGCGCGGTGGCGAGGATGAGCCGGCCGTCTGGCGACAAGGCGAGGCTCGTATGATGCTCCGACGGCAGATCGATCTGCGTCAGAAGCCGGCCCTCCGGCGACAGCACGGCGATGCCGCCGCCGCGATACAGGCTGACGAAAAGGTTACCATGCCGATCCCTCCGAAGCCCATCCGGGCTGAAGTTTCGGTGTGCTCCGTCCGCCAGGACGTCCGACAGGGTCACGAGCACGCGCTGGGACCCCAGTGACCCATCGGCCCCGATCGGGAAGGTGAGCAGGCGGCCGCGCCGGCTCTCCACGACGATGAGCTGCCCGCCATCGGGCGACACGACGAGGCCGTTCGCGAAGCTGATCCCGCTCGCGACCTCCCTGACCCCGCCGTTCGGGCCCATGAGGAAGATCTTGCCGGGTGTTCCGCCCTCGGCACCGGATGCGCTGAAGTAGACCCCGTGGCCGGGATCCGCGGCAAAATCGTTGGGCGCTACCAAGGGGCGCCCTCGGACATCCCTGTCGATCGTGGCCAGCGACCGGCCCTCGATCGAGACCCGCTCCACGGTGCCGCCGTCGAAGCAGGCGACCAGGAGACCCTCGGGAACCTGCAGCAACCCATTGGCTCCGCATCCCGGCTTCTGCCACACGGTCTCGACCCTGCCGTCGACCAGTCGCAGGACGCTCGAGGTGGAGTAGTCGACGAAATACGGCGTGGTTCCCACGAAGATGACTCCCTCTGCGAATTGGAGGTTCCGGGCGACGACCTCCACCGGAGCGGCCTGCGCGCAGCCGGCGCCGAGCATCATGGACATGGCCAGCATCGCGGATCGTAGAAGGCCGGCGCTCGTGCCGTGTTCTGCTCGGAGGAAACGGTGACGGGTTCTGTTCATTTGAAGCGGTATCCATCTGTTCGTTACGACAATTTCCACGGAGCGCGCGGAATTTGCGCCGCCATTCCTGCGCCGCCGGCCGAAGTATCCGTCAGATCGAGATGTCCAGGCTGGCGTCGATCATGCCGGTCGCCATGCTCCACCGACGGGCCGATGGCTTGAAGCGCCGTGTCGCGGCGGCTGTGCTGTCACCGGCCAGGCCCTCCGATGCGCCCCCCCCGATGCGCTGTGGCCGCGAAATAACCGCCCGCCGTCTGGCGCCAATTCGTCCAGACGTTACAGTCCTGCGCCATGAGCTCCATCGCCCAACGCGCCCTCTGCCTCGACGATTTCGAGGAACTGTCCCGCCGCCGTCTCCCGCGCCCCATCTTCGGCTACATCGCGGGCGCCACCGAGCGGAATGCTGCCCTCGAGGACAGTGCGAAGGCCTATTCCGAGTTCCACTTCCTGCCGCGCGTTCTCCGCGACGTCTCGCCGCGCAGCACCAAGCGTACCGTCTTCAACCGCGAATGGGACGCGCCCTTCGGCATCGCGCCGATGGGCATGGCGGCGCTGGTCGCCTATCGCGGGGACATCGCGCTGGCGCAGGCCGCCAAGGCCGCGAACATTCCTTATATCCTTTCCGGCTCCTCGCTGATCCCGATGGAGGAGGTGATCGCGGCCAATCCCGATGCCTGGTTCCAGGCCTATCTTCCCGGCAATTCCACCCGGGTCGAGGCGCTGGTGGACCGCGTCGCCGCGGCCGGCTTCGGCACACTACTGCTGACCGTGGACACCGCCGTCCTGCCGAGCCGCGAGAACAATGTCCGCAACGGCTTCTCCACGCCGCTCAAGCCCTCGCTGCGGCTGGCCTGGGACGGGATGCTGCATCCGCGCTGGACCTTCGGCTCCTTCCTCTACACCTGGGCGAAGCACGGCATGCCGCACTTCGAAAACAGCTTCGCCGAGCGCGGCGCGCCGATCCTCGCCCGCAACGTGCTGCGCGACTTCACCGCCCGCGACCACCTGAACTGGGAGCACCTGGCGCTGATCCGCCGCCGCTGGCCGGGCTGGCTCGTCGTGAAGGGCGTGATGCATCCCGACGACGCCCGTCGCGCGGAGGCCGAGGGCGCCGACGGCATCGTCGTCAGCAACCATGGCGGGCGGCAGCTCGACGGGACCGCGGGCACGCTGCGCGTGCTGCCGGAGATCGCCGCGGCCTCGGGCAACATGACAGTGCTCTTCGACGGCGGGCTGCGGCGCGGCACGGATGTGCTGAAGGCGCTCTCGCTGGGCGCGCATTTCTGCTTCGTCGGCCGTCCCATGCTCTACGCAGCCTCAGTCGCCGAGGAGGCGGGCGTCAGCCACGCCATCAACCTCATGAAGGGCGAGCTGGACCGCGACATGGCGCTGCTCGGCGTGAACACGCTGGAGGAACTCGGCCCCCAGGTGCTGCTGCGGACGAGCGGCGTCGGCTAAGCCTCGCCGCTTAGGAGGAAGCGAGCGCCGCTCTCGGCGCAGACCTGGCGCACCTCCTCCACCAGCGTCGCCACCATCGGGATTCCCTCGCGCCGGCGGCGGGCGATCGAATCATGCTCGGGGTCGCCGGGGATGAGGACGGGAGCCGCCGGATCGACGGGCGCGACGCCGCGCATGCGGCCCAGCAGCTCCGCGAGATCCTCCTGGAAATCTGCGCGATCGCGGAAGGCGCCGGGATCCAGGGCCAGGAAGAAATGGCCGGTGGCGAGGTCGCGGGGGCGGGCGCCGGTCAGGGTGGCGCAGAGAATCTCGACCATCAGCGCCAGGCCGTAGCCCTTGTGGGCCCCGAGCTCGCGCGTGCCGCCGAGGGGCGCGAGGCGGCGGGAGTCGAAGGCCTTGTGGCTGTCGGTCTCCGGGCCGCCCTGCTCGTCGATGGCCCAGCCGGCAGGGAGCGGCTTGTCGGCGCGGCGGGCGATGTTGACCTTGCCGTAGGCGACGGTGGTCGTGGCCATGTCCAGCAGGACGGGGCGCTCGGGATCCGTCGTGGGGACGGCGAAGGCGATGGGGTTGGTGCCGAGCCCGCGCTCGGTGCCACGGACCGGGACCAGGAAGGGGGTGACGACACTGGTCAGCGATATCGCCACCAGGCCCTCCGCCGTGGCCATGCGGGCGTACCAGCCGGCGGGGCCGTAGTGGTTGGAGCCGGTGACGCCGGCCACGCCGATGCCGTGCGCCTTCGCCTTGTCCATCGCGGCGCGCATGGCCTGGTGCGAGGCGACGTGACCGATCCCCCTGTTGGCGTCGATGAGGACGGCCGGGCCGTTGTCGCGGACGATGGTGGGGACCGCCTTCGGGTCGAGGCGGCCCTCGGCGAAGTGCCGCTGGTAGGTGGGGAGCATGCCGATTCCGTGGGAATCGACGCCGGAGAGGTCGGTCTCCACCATCACGGTGGCCGCGGTGGCGGCGTGCTCCAGGGGCATGCCCCAGCTGGCGAAGACCTCCGTGATCTGGCGATGGAGGAGCTCGGCGGAGACCAGGATGAATTCGGGCATGGCGTCAGTTCATCGCGGAGTCCGCGGGGCGTCCATCCCCCGGCCGTTCATTCCCGCCAGGGATGCTGGTCCCAGAGCGACTGGTAGTTCCGCTGCAGCCCGCGCAGCTCGGCCAGGTATTCCGCTGGGCCGAGGAAGCGCAGCGGCAGGTTCTGCTGCTCCGCGCTGGCCTTGAACTCCGGGTCGTCCACGGTGCGGCGGACGGAGAGCGAGAGCCGCGCCAGGATTTCGGGCGGCAGGCCGGCGGGAGCCGCCATGCCGCGCATCGAGCCCTCCACCACGTCGAAGCCCAGCTCCTTCAAGGTCGGCACGTCGCCGAGCGGCGCCCAGCGCGTGGCGCCCATCTGCGCGAGCGGCCGCAGCACGCCCTGGCGCGCGTCGTTCACGCCCTCCGCCACGTTCATCACGGCGAGCGGAATGGCGCGGGAGATGAGGTTCTGCTTCACCTGGGCGCTGCCGCCGAAGGGCACGTGCAGGAAGCGCGTGTTCGAGGCGCGCTCCAGCGCCAGCATGGCGAGGTGGTCGTCCGAGCCGACGCCGGTGGTGCCGTAGCCGATCGTTTCCGGCCGGGCGCGCGCGGCGGCGAGGAGCCCGGGGAGGTCACGGATTTCGGAGTCGGCGCGGACCCAGAGGCCGCCGGGATCGTCCACGATATTGCCGATGAGCGAGAAATCCTCCAGCCGGAAGCGGGTTCGGCGCTCGATCGGCAGGGTGACGATGTGCGGCGTGTTGATGAAGCCGATGGTCAGCCCGTCCGGTCGGGCGCGGGCCAGCTCGGCGAAGCCGATCTCGCCGCCGGCGCCGGGGCGGTTGAGCACCACCACGGACTGGCCGAGATCCTTCTCCATGAAGCGCGCGATGGTGCGGGCCGCGGCATCCGTGCCGCCGCCGGCCGCGAAGGCGACGATCATGGTGAGGGACTTGTCCGGGCGCCATTCCGCTTGCGCGAGGGCGGGCGCGGCCAGGAGACTCGGCGCTGAGAGCAGCGTGCGGCGGGCGATCATAACGTTTCCTTGAATTTTACACGTATGATAGGTCGTTGTTGTGCACGGGTGAAGGACCCGTGTAAATTGCACTCATGAACATCGTCACCCACGATGCGACCGCCCCGCGCCGCACGGTCAGCGTCACCATCAACAGCGATCTCATGGCCAAGGCGAAGGCGGCGAAGATCAATGTCTCGGCCGTGGCGGAGGCGGCCGTGGCCGCCGAGCTGGCGCAGCGGGCCCGGGCGGCGCTGCTCGAGGAGCTGCGGCAGGAAGCGAAGGACTACGAGCGCTTCATCGCGGAGAACGGTTCCTTCTCCGATGCTGTGGACGCCTGGCTCGAAGAGAACCCGTGATCCGGTCACCCGGGCATCTCGCCCTGCACCGGCATCGGGTGCCGGCGCTGCGGGCCTTTCCCTTCGTCTGCATCCTGGAGTCCGCCGCGGTCGAGGGGCCGGAACGGATCGCCTGCCCTTTGACGCCCGCCCCTTTGCGAGGACCCACGGCGCCGACGATCGAGTTGATGGGCCAGACCTACGCCATTGTTCTCCGCCAGATGCGGCCCATGCCCCTGCGCATCCTCGGAGAAGCCGTCGGGACGGCCGAGCCCATGCGGGCGGATATCGCCCGCGGGATCGATCTCCTCTTCTTCGGAATCTGACCTACCCGCCCAGCGTGTTCTTATGGATGCGGCCGTCCTTCATGATGATCCGCAGGTTCCGGCCGGGCTCCGCGATGAGGGAAATGTCCTCCAGCGGATTGCCCTCCACCAGCAGCAGGTCGGCGAAGGCGCCGTCCTCCACCACGCCCAGCTTCCCGGGATAGGGATTGCGCGAGCCGGACAGCGCCATCAGCTCGCCATTCGTCGCCGTGGCCATGCGCAGCGCCTCGGCCGGCGTGTGCCAGCGGGTCAGATGGGTGAGCATCAGGCTCTGCCGCGGCGCCAGCGCCGCCGAGAAGAGCAGGTCCGTGCCGAAGGCGGTCTTCAGGCCGAGGCGCTTCGCGAGCGCGTAGGTCCGGTCGGTGCCCGCGAACACCCTGACCATGTCGATCTGGCCCTGGCCCGTGAGAGGGATCGAATCGCCCTCGCTGAAGGGCTGGGTGCTCAGCCAGACGCCCTTTTCGGCGATGCGGGCGGCGGTCGCCTCGTCCATGAGATGGCCGTGCTCGATGCAGCGGACGCCGGCGTCGAGGGCGCGGGCGACCGAGGCGGGCGTATAGGCGTGGACCAGCACATAGGTGCCCCAGTCCGTCGCGGCCTCCACCGCCGCGCGGATCTCGGCTTCGGTGAGGGTGAGGGCGTCGAGCGGGCTGCGCGGCGTGGAGACGCCGCCGCTCCCCGTCAGCTTGATCTGGGAGGCGCCCTGCAGGAGCTGCTCGCGCACGCGGCGCCGCATTTCGTCCGGGCCGTCGGCGATGCCGAGGGCGCCCGTCCGCTCCACGGCAGTCCTCCCGCCACCGGGGCTGGGGAAGTCTGAGACGGGCCGGAAGTCGCCATGGCCGCCGCTGGCGGTGATCATCGCGCCCGAGGGATAGATGCGCGGTCCCACGACCAGCCCCTCGTCGATCGCCTGCTTCAGCGCGAAGGCCGGGCCGCCGGCGTCGCGGATCGTGGTGAAGCCGCGCATCAGCGTGCGCTCGGCCTCGGCCGCGGCGGCGAGCTGGATGTAGCCGGCATCGGCGTTCAGCAGCACGGGGAAGGGCAGGGCGGCGAAGATGCTGTGCCAGTGCGCGTCGATCAGCCCGGGCATGAGGGTGCGGCCGCCGCAGTCGATCACCTGGGCGCCCTCGGGCGGGGCGGGATTGCCGGCGGCGAGCGAGCGGATCCGGTTGCCTTCGACGAGAAGGCTCAGCCCGTCGCGCAGGGCTGGCGATGTGCCGTCGAAGAGCCGGAAGTTGGTGAAGAGGATCGGCCGCGGGGCGGCTGGCTGCGCCAGGGCGGGCGCTGCGGCCGAGGCCAGCGCGGCCGCGACGAAGCCGCGGCGCGTCATGTCGCGTTCAAGCCGCCGCGTCAGCGACCGGATCTCCGGCCGGTGGCACAGGCAGCCGGCATGCACGGCCGGGGCCGTCTCCTCCGGGGCACAGTTCAGCATGGCTCACCTCCCGCAGGCTGATCGCGGCAGACTGCATCCGCTGGCAGGCATCGGCCTGGGCCCAGTGTCCCACGGCCGTGCCGAGCGCGCAAAAAAGCCGGCCGCGGCATGCTGCCGGGCCGGCTGATCAGTCGGTGAAAAGGCCTCAGTCGGCGGCGAGCGACATCCGGCTGCGGTTCAGCACGGAGAGGACGTGGTCCTCCGCCATGTCGCTGATCGTCTCGACCTGGCTCGGCGTGTAGACGTGGCCGGCCTGCGGGATCGTGCGGAAGTCGATGGTGACGCCCTTCTGGGTGTTCAGCTTGTCCACCAGCTTCTGCACGCTGTTCAGCGGAACGAGCTCGTCGTCCTCGCCATGCAGGATCATGCCCGAGCAGGGGCAGGGGGCGAGGAAGCCGAAGTCGTAGTGGCTCGCCGGCGCGGAGATCGAGACGAAGCCGCCCATCTCCGGGCGCCGCATCAGGAGCTGCATGCCGACATAGGAGCCGAAGGAATAGCCCGCGACCCAGAGCATCGCCGCATTCGGGTTCACCGCCTGCAGAAAGTCGAGCGCCGCCGCGGCGTCGCTGATCTCGCCGATCCCGCCGTCGTAGCGGCCCTGGCTCTTGCCCACGCCGCGGAAGTTGAAGCGCAGCACCGAGAAGCCCATCGACTGGAACTTGCCGTAGAGGCTGTGCACCACCCGGTTGTTCATGGTCCCGCCATGCAGCGGATGCGGATGCAGCAGGAGCGCCACGGGGGCGTTCGGGCGCTTCGCATGATGGTAACGGCCTTCGAGGCGGCCGTCGGGGCCGGCAAACATGACTTCAGGCATCGGTGTCCTTTGTCCGTTTCTTCGGTTGGGCCGCACGGGGCCGACCGGTGGACCGGTTGACCCCATGCAGCCGAAATTGGCGGTCGCTCCGCATCTGGCGCGGCCCCGCGACTTCGGTTCCCTCCTGGCGGAAGGATCGGGGCAGGGCGGCCCGCGTGAGCTTTTCCCGAACCGATGGATCGCAGGGGCGTGCCATTGACGCGCCGCCTGGCTGCCTCCAGACTTCCATTCCGCAGAAACGACCCATCGGGCCCGCGGAAAGCTGGGCGGCACCGTCCCGAACATCAAAACCGGCACGGAAAACAATCGCTTCGAGAGCCTCGCTCGGTTCCCCGTGCGCGGCGAGGCACATCATACGCAGCCCGGTCGTGTTTTCATAATGGATTCATCCAGAGGCCTGCATGGCTGGGTCCGGGTAAATGCATGGCGCTCCAGGCAAATTTGAATCCAAGGCTTTTTGCGGCGATCCTGAGAGATCGGGTCCGGAACGATGCGCGCAAATTTCCTATACTCCGTGAAATCTTGAATTGACCTGCAGGTGACGCGTGGCGACATCCGCGCCATGACCGCGCTCGATCTCGACGCCAATGCCACGGAAGCCCTCCGCCCTGCCGCGCGCGAGGCGCTTCTGGCCGCGCTGGAGGTGGGTGGGAATCCCTCCTCGATCCATGGCGGCGGCCGGGCGGCGCGCCGGATCGTGGAGCAGGCGCGCGGGCGGATCGCGGCGCGCTTCGCCGTGGCGCCGGGCGATGTCGTCCTGACCTCCGGCGGCACCGAGGCGAATGCGCTGGCGATCCATGGGCTGGCACCCGGCCGGCGGGTGCTGGTCGGCGCCACGGAGCACGCGGCCGTCCGTGCGGCGGCGTCGGAAGCCATCGTGATCCCCGTTCGTCCGAACGGGATGGTGGAGCTCGATGCCCTGGCGGCCCTGCTCGCCAAAGGGCCGCCAGCCCTGGTCTGCCTGATGGCCGCCAACAACGAATCCGGCGTGCTGCATCCGCTGGCCGAGGCGGCAGCGCTCTGCCGCGCGTACGGCGCTCTCCTGCATGTGGACGCCGTGCAGTCCGCCGGACGCATCGGGATCGAGGCAGTCGGCGCCACCAGCATCGCCATCTCGGCCCACAAGCTCGGCGGCGTGCCGGGGGCGGGGGCGCTGATCCTGGCACCGGGCCTGCACCTGCCGGCCCTCATCGCCGGCGGCGGGCAGGAGCGCGGGCGGCGCGGCGGGACCGAGCCGCTGCCGGCCATCGCCGCCTTCGGCGCGGCCGTGGCCGAGGCCTATGACGCCGCGCGCATCGCCGGGCTGCGCGATGCCATCGAGGCCGGGCTGCGCCGCATCGCGCCCGACATCGTCATCGCCGGCGGCACGGCGCCGCGGCTGCCCAACACGAGCCTCGCCGTACTGCCCGGCATTCCGGCCGAGACCCAGGTGATCGCGCTGGACCTGGTGGGCATCCGCGTCTCGGCCGGCGCCGCCTGCTCCTCGGGCAAGGTCGCGGCCTCGCACGTGCTGGAGGCCATGGGCTTCGGCGCCGATGCCGGATGCGGCATCCGCATCTCGCTCCCCTGGAACGCTGAGGACGACGCGCCGGAGCGTTTCCTCACGGCCTACGCCGCCATGCACGCGCGCCTCTCGTCACGCCGGGCCACCGCCTCCACATAGTCAGCCATGCGCCCGAACCGCCCCATCTACCTCGACCACCACGCGACGACGCCGATGGACCCGCGCGTCCTTGCCGCCATGCGCCCCTGGTGGGAGGAGAATTTCGCCAATCCGCATTCCGTCGAGCATGCGCTCGGCCGGGCGGCGGAGGAGGCGGTGGAGACGGCGCGCGGCCATGTCGCCGATCTCATCGGCGCCGAGCCGCGCGAGGTGGTCTTCACCTCCGGCGCCACGGAATCCAACAACATCGCCATCAAGGGTGCTGCGCGCTTCGCCGGCACGGAGGGACCGAAGCGCGTCGTCACCCTCGCGACCGAGCACAAATGCGTGCTCGAATCCGTCCGCGACCTCGGCGCCGAGGGCTTCGAGCCCGTCATCCTCCCCGTGCGCCCCGACGGCCTCCTCGACCTCGACGTGCTGCGCGAGGCGCTGGAAACCCCCACCCTTCTCGTCTCCGTCATGGCCGTGAACAACGAGACCGGCGTCATCCAGGACCTCGCCGCCATCGGCGCCCTGGTGAAGGAGGCCGGCGCCCTCTTCCACACCGATGCCGCCCAGGCCTCCGGCCGCATCCCCCTGGACGTGGCGGAGATCCATGCTGACCTGATGTCCGTCACCGCCCACAAGATCTACGGGCCCAAGGGCATCGGCGCCCTTTACGTCCGCCGGCGGCCTCGCGTGCGGCTGGCGCCGCTCTTCTCCGGCGGCGGGCAGGAGCGCGGGCTGCGCAGCGGCACCCTCCCGGCGCCGCTCGTCGTGGGCTTCGGCGAGGCCGCGCGCATCGCGAAGGCCGAGGGCATGCTCGATTCCGGCCGCATCGCCGGCCAGAGGCAGATCCTGCTCGACGGGCTGAAGGCCGCCATCCCCGGCCTGCGCGTCAACGGCACGATGGAGGCCCGCGTCGCCGGAAACCTCAACCTCACCTTCCCCGGCGGCGTGGACGCCCAGGCGCTGCTCGCGGCCCTGCCGGAGCTCTGCCTCTCCACCGGCTCGGCCTGCTCCTCGGCCGAGATCGCGCCCTCCTACGTGCTCGGCGCCATGGGGATTCCGGAGGCCGAGGCCCGTGCCACCTTGCGCGTGGGGCTGGGGCGCTTTACCTCGCCCGCCGAGGCGGGGCAGGCTGCCGCCCTCATCGGGACGGCGTGGAAGGGCCTCGTCGCCCAGCCTCACGCCGCGGAGTAGACCAGAACCATGCCGAAGATGACCTTCATCGAGCGCGACGGCAGCCGTCGCGAAGTGGAAGCTCCGCTGGGGCTGTCCGTGCTCGAGATCGCGCATCGCAACGGCGTGGACATCGAGGGCGCCTGCGAGGGCAGCCTGGCCTGCGCCACCTGCCACGTGATCGTGGACGCGGAGTGGTTCGGAAAGCTCGTCGACCCGACCGAGGACGAGGAGGACATGCTCGACCTCGCCTTCGACCTGCAGGAGACGAGCCGGCTGGGCTGCCAGCTCATCATCACCGACGAGCTGGACGGCCTCGTCGTCAAGCTGCCGTCGGCGGCGCGGTGATGCGGTGCGCGGGATCGAGGATTTCGGGGCCGTAAACGGCCTGTTCCGCAAGCTCCGCGGCGCCTCCGGCGCGGACTGGACGGGCTACACCTGGCACCCCTTCGTGCAGCGGCTGTCCGACGGCACGCTCCCGCTGCCCGCCTTCCGGCACTACCTGATCCAGGACTACCTGTTCCTGATCCACTTCGCGCGGGCCAAGGCGCTCGCGGTCGTGAAGGGCGAAAGCCTCGCGGCCATGCGTGGCAAGGCCGCCGCCGTCCTCGCCATCCTCGACGAGACGCTGCTGCACCTGAAGTACTGCGCGGAATGGGGCCTCTCCGAGGAGCAGGTCACCCTCATCCCCGAGACGATGGAGACCATCAGCTACACCCGCTGGGTCATGGACCGCGGCATGCACGGCGACATCATGGACCTCGAGATCGCGCTGGTCCCCTGCACCGTGGGCTATGGCGAGGTGGCGCGGCGCATCCTGGCCGACCCGAAGCGGATGGTGGAGGGCAACCCCTACCAGTCGTGGATCGAGACCTATTCCAGCGACGGCTACCAGGCCTTAGCCGAGGCGGCCGCCCACCGCATCGACGCGCTGGGCGAGAGCCATGGCGGCACAGCCCGCTTCGAGAGCCTGCTGCGCGACTTCTCCATGGCGGCGCGGCTGGAACAGCGCTTCTGGCAGCAGGGCCTGGATGTCGTGACATGAAAATCCTCGTCGCCATGTCGGGGGGCGTCGACTCCTCCGTCGTCGCGGCGCTGCTGCACGAGCAGGGGCACGAAGTCGTCGGCGCCACGCTGCAGCTCTACGACCACGGCGCCGCCATCCAGAAGAAGGGCGCCTGCTGCGCGGGCCAGGACATCCATGACGCGCGCAACGTGGCGGAAAACCTGGGCATCCCGCACTACGTGCTGGACCGCGAGCAGCGTTTCCGCGAGGCCGTGATCCGGGACTTCGCTGACAGCTACGCGCGCGGCGAGACACCCATCCCCTGCATCCGCTGCAACCAGACGGTGAAGTTCCACGACCTGACGGAGCTGGCCGCCGACCTCGGCTGCGAGGCGCTGGCGACGGGCCATTACGCGCGCCGCATCAACGGGCCCGAGGGGCCGGAGCTGCACCAGGCGGCGGACCCGGTGCGCGACCAGTCCTACTTCCTCGCGCAGACCACGCGGGCGCAGCTGGCGAAGACGCTGTTTCCGCTCGGAGGCTACGCCACCAAGGCGGAGGTGCGGGCGCAGGCCGTGCGGCTCGGCGTGGCGGTGGCGGAGAAGCCGGACAGCCAGGACATCTGCTTCGTGCCGACCGGAAGCTATGCCGATGTGGTGGCGAAATTCCGTCCCGAGGCCCTGGAGGCGGGGGAGATCGTGGACACGGACGGCAACGTGCTGGGCACGCATCGCGGGCTGGCGCGCTACACGGTGGGGCAGGGGCGCGGGCTGGGGATCGCGCGGCGCGAGGACGAGGCGCCGTTGTTCGTGTCGCAGCTGGACGCGCCGCGGCGGCGCGTGGTGGTGGCGCATCGCGAGAAGCTGGCGCAGACGCGCATCCGGGTGGGGGATGTGAACTGGCTGATCGATCCGCCTCGCGGGGCCTTCCGGTGCGAGGCGAAGCTGCGCGGGCGCGAGCGGCCGGCGGGGATGATGGCGGAGTGGGATGGTGCGGAGCTTGTGCTGACGCCGTATGTGCCGGGGATCGCGGCGCCAGGGCAGGCGGCGGTGGTTTATTGGGATGGGCGGGTGATCGCGGGCGGGAATATCAGGGGTTCAAGTTGATAAGGGCTAAATATAATGATCTCCTAAGATAGGCAGACCCGATTGCTGCATCAGCGCAAAATTCGCCATATTCATCCCATTTCACTGATATTTTTAGGATATCAACATTTATCACTGGCAAATCAATTTCAGTATTTCTGGATCTGAAAACTTCCACATTTGTTGTAGTCGATAAACCGCCGGAAATAAATTCGAAAACAACAGTCATTCTTTTAGAGAAGGCGCAGCCTTGTTGATTAAAGAGGCCAGCTAGAGCCGTAAATCTTTCGAATCGACTGTTCAGAATATAAGTAACATGTTGATCTTCGTTTCGGAGGCGAGGCGAGAATAAAACTCCAGTCGGAACAGTTACATTTCCTATATTAAAAGGGGTTGAGGATGCGCGCGTCAGGTCACCACGGCTAATGTAAGGCACATTTACTATATCGATCTTTTCAGAGAAAGATGAAAAAATAAGTCCTATAAATGATAAAAATACTCCAAATATTAGAGAAAAAGAGATGAATCTAAACCGTGTTGATTTTGATCGTCCAGGCTCTAGAATTTTCTCTCTTTTTCTATATAGAGAAAATATATAATATATAAAAATGAAAATACCAAGTATAACTAAGAATAAACCACTTGTTATATGGGCGTAAAGTCCTTCCATCGTCACAACGAACCGACCTGAAGTAATCCACGTTCTTACCGTTTGTAGAAAGCCTTGCATTTCATTCTCTTTGGTTTATCTTGAAAATCAAATGTGAAGGATGTGCAAAGGAAGTCAATATATAGAAAATTATGCAAATCCCTGATGGCGAACCGAAGCTTCAATATGAGGATAATCGATCCTGCTCCTAGATGAATCCATTATATGGCATGTTTCCGCAATATCCGGTCGCCGATAGGGAACTTCGATTCGATGCGTTCACATCGAACGCACCCTCACTATGGGATCAAGCTTTGTGATGGGATTGTTGCACTGGCAGAGGGCTTATATTGCCGTCCATCGCACATTGCCGTCGCGCGAACCGCTATGCATGTCGTTACCGGACATGCGATTGATTTAGTCGTAGGCAGGAGGCTCCCGCTATATGCCCAACCGCCCCTCATGCACCACCTTCCCCCCCACCATCGTCAGTTCTGACGCTACATCCTTCAGCGCCGGCAGCTCCACCGTCAGCGGATCTGCCGTCAGCACCGCGAGGTCCGCCAGCTTCCCCACCTCGATCGCGCCCGCATCCTTCTCCGTCATCGTCAGATAGGCCCCCGCATTCGTCGCCGCGCGAATGGCGCTCTCCCGGCTGATCGCCTGCCGCTCGCCCACCATTCGCTGCGTGTACATGCTCATCCGCGAGACGGCCTGCCACATCGGGTAGAAGAGCGAGACGGGCACGTTGTCCGTCGCCAGCGCATAGGTCACGCCCGCCTCCTCCAGCCAGCGCAGCGGCGAGATGCTGTCCTCGTCGGGCAGCCCGTTCCGCTCCTGCAGCAGGTGGCCTTCCTTGTAGATGTAGCGGTTGGTGTGCGTGGTCAGCACCAGGCCGAGGTCGCGGATCCGGCTCACCTGCTCGCGGCTCAGCACCGCGATATGGCCCAGCACCCAGCGCAGGTCGCGGATCGGCACCACCTCGTTCACCTCGGCATAGAGGTCGAGCATGTTGGGCCAGATGCCGATGGCGCGGATGCCGTTTCGGGCACAGGCGATCAGCATCTCCTTCGCGCGCTCGCGCTCCAGCCCCATGTCGTAGTTGAAGCCGGCCCAGCCGGTATAGGGCGCGGCCTGCGCGCGCACGGCGTTGTCCGGCGTGCGGCCGATCTCGGTGATGATGCCCGAGAGGCGCAGCATGTCGTCGCCCATGCCGGCGCCGGCGAGCTGATGCGCCCAGCCGCCGATGAGCCGCTCCATCGAGACCCCCTCCATCCCGCGCCAGTCCGGGCTGAGGGCGAGGTGCGAGCGCATGGTGAGCTTGCCCGCCGCATGCACCTGGCGGTAGGCGGCCAGGAGCTCCGCCGCGACGCCGTGCTCCTCGTAGACCGAGGTGGTGCCGAAGGCGTGGTAATAGGCCGTCGAGCGCGGCAGGGCGGCGACGCGCTGCGCGATGGTGAAGCCGGGCGCCATGTGGAAGAGCGACAGCTCCACCAGCGGCACGAAGCCCTTCTCGACGAAGACGCCGGTGGGCTCGCCGGCGGCGTCCTTCTCGATGGTAACGGAGGCGTGCGGTGGCGCCGTCTCGCGGTTCACCCCGGCGAGCTTGAGCGCCGATGTGTTGGCGATGGAGACGAGCGGCAGGCTGTGCCGCCAATAGCCCCAGATGGAGCGGATATAGACGGGGTTGTTCGGAGCCGCGTCGTCCAGCTCCTGCCGCGTGGGCCAGCGGCCCTCGGCGAGGGAGTCCGGCAGGTCGAAGTAGAAGGGCGGCTCGCCGATGGGCATGGTGACGATCCACTCGCCCGGCGCCTTTTGCCGCGCCAGTTCGGCGATCCGCGCTTGAATTTCAGGGATGGAGCGGCAGCCGGCGAGGGACGGAAAAACCGACTTCAGCCCCTCGCGGTCCATATGCGCGTGGCCGTCGATGAGGCCCGGCATCACGGCGCGGCCGTTCAGCGCGATGGTCCGGGTGTGCGGGGCGCGGTGGCGCTCGACCTCGGCGGCCTCGCCGACGGCGATGAAGCGGCCGGCGCGGATGGCGACGGATTCGGCGATGCGGAATTGCGCGTCGGCGGTGATGATCTTGCCGCCGCTCAGGATCAGATCGGCCGGTTCGTGCTCACTCACGCTTACTCTCCCTTTGCAGCCGCCCTTGCTGCACCATGGCGGCCCAGCGGTCCACATCCTCGCCGAAGTAGCGTGTGAAGCCGGCGCGGTCGGCCGGGATGGGCTGCGAGGCGGACAGGCGCAGGCGCTCCTGCACCGAGGGCGCCTGCTGGGCGCGGAGCAGGGCGGCTTCCAGGATGCGCAGCGATTCCTCCGGCGCGCCGGCGCGGACGAAGAGGCCGGTCCAGGTCTCGAAGAAATAGCCGGGCACGGTCTCCGCCACGGTTGGGACGTCCGGCACCACCTCCGAGCGCTGGCGCGAGGTGATGGCCAGCGCCCGCACCGCGCCGCCCTGCACCTGACCGATGGCCGAGGCCATGATGTCCAGCAGCGTGTCGATGCGCTGGGCCATCAGGTCCGGATAGACGGCGCCCGAGCCGCGATAGGGCGCGTGCAGCAGCTCGACATTGGTGGAGGCGGCCAGCAGCACGCCGGCAAGGTGACTGCCGGTGTAGGGGCCGGAGGAGCCGTAGCTGATCTGCCCCGGCCGGGCGCGGGCGGCGGCGATCAGCTCGGCGAGGCTGCGATAGGGCGACTGGTTCGAGACCACCACCAGCGAGGGGATCGCGCCCATGCCGAGGAGCGGCACGAGGTCCGTGCGCGGGTCGAAGTTCAGGTTGGCGAGGGAGACGCTGCTCGCCAGCCCGCCGCCGGTGAAGAGGATCGTGTGCCCGTCGGGCCGGGACTGGGTGGCGACATAGGCCGCGCCGACATTGCCGCCGGCGCCGGGCCGGGTCTCGATGACGACGGGCTGGCCGATCGCGTCGGAGAGCGCTGGCGCCAGCACGCGGGCCAGCACGTCGATCGGGCCGCCGGGCGCGTAGGGGACGACCATGGTGAGCGGCCGGTCCGGATAGGCGAGGGCCGGGCCGGCCGCTGCGACGGCGAGCAGAAGGGCGAGGGTCAGGCGGCGCATGCGCGGGCTCCAGGCGGATTTCCTTATAATGTCTCCCGGAGATTCCGGCCTGTCGCCACGGTCGTCGCGGGAAATGCGGCGCTACGCGCCGAAATTGCTCACGGACGCGGCGCGAGGGTGAGCCGCATGCCCGTCTGAGGACGCAGCGTGAGCCGGGCGCCGGGAACCGGGATCATCGCAGGGGCGGCCGTCACGTCGAGCCGCTGCAGCAGGACGGAGAGAAACACCATCATTTCAGCCATGGCGAAGGAAGCGCCCACGCAGACCCGTGGGCCCAGGCTGAAGGGCAGGTAGCCGAAGCGCGGCGGCTTGCGTGGCGCGTCGGGCAGGAAGCGCTCCGGGCGGAAGGCGTGCGGGGCCTCCCAGAGCTGCGCCTGGCGGTGCAGCAGCCAGGTGATGGCCAGCACCGTGTCGCCCTTCGCCACCGCCACATGGCCGATCCGGTCCGGCGCGGCCGCCTGGCGCGAGAGATAGGGCACGGGCGGGAAGAGCCGCATGCCCTCCTGGATCACCGCCTTGGTGAAGCTGAGGACGGGCAGGTCCGCCACCTCGGGCGCGCGGCCGCCGAGGACGCGCGCATGCTCCTCGCGCAGCCGGGCCAGGGTCGGCGGGTGCTTCGCCACGAGGTAGAGCAGCCAGGTCAGGACATTGGCGCCGGTCTCGCTGCCGGCCAGCAGCAGGAAGGCGACCTCGCTGACGAGCTGTTCCGCGTCGAGCAGGGGCGCGCCGTCGGGGCCACGGGCGGCCAGCATCTCCGCGAAAAGCCCCTGCGGGTTGGTGCCGGCGGCGGCGATGCGCTCGGCGCAGACGGCGCGCACCTCCCGCGCGGCGCGTTTTGCGCCACGCAGCTGCCAGCCGGTCCAGCGCTTCGGCAGGCCCAGCACATGGGCGAAGTCCACGGCCAGCACGGAGCTCTCATAGGCGCCGAAGCTGGCGGCGAGGGCTTCGGCCGCCTCCCAGGGCTCGTCCGGCCCGAGCAGCGCGCGCATCACGGCCAGCGCCGTGGCCGTGGCGAAGCCCTTCGCGACATCCACCTCGCCGGACCAGCGGGCCGCCAGCTCCTCGGCGCCGCGGACGAAGATCGGGTGGAAGCCCGGCGTGCGCGAGGGGTGCAGCATGCGCACCATCACCTCGCGGCGGCTGGACCAGACCGCGCCGCTGTTGAGGAACATGCTGTCGCCGATCAGGGGGGCGAGGGCATGCTGGAAGTGCTGGCTCTTGGCCTCGTAATTGGCGTGTCCGGTGATGAAGACGCGGCGGAGGGTCTCGGGCTCGTTCACCACCAGCACGCGGCGCGCCATGGTCCGGAAGGGCATGAGATGGCGGTTGAAGCCGGATTCGGGAAACAGGCTCAGCAGGTCGCGGACGGAGGCGCGCAGGATGCGCATCGGGCCCGGAAAGCCGCGGGCGAGCGGCGGGCGGGGCGGGATGAAGTCGGCGGCGGTCATGCGGCGCGCAGGGCGAGGAGCTCGTCCGCCACGGGTCCCTCGAGCGCCCGCTCCAGCCCGCGCAGGGCGTCGGCGCCGTCGGCGCCGTCCATGACGCGGTGGTCGAAGGACAGGGTGACGTCCACCTCGCCTTCCGGCGAGATCGGGCCGTAGGACAGGAAGATCGGCAGGATGCTGACGCTGTCGAGGATGGTGACGCCCCGTTCGCCCAGCGCCGAGATGGCGAAGGTTCCGCCGTAGAGGACCACCGGCCCGCCGGTCGCTAGCGCGAGCCGCATCAGCAGCCGCCGCAGCGGCCAGGGCAGCCGGGCGAAGCGGCGGAACTGCCGGAAGCTCCGGGTCTCGCCGGCCGGAGCGGATTTGGCGTGGTGCAGGCGCTCCGCAACCTCCGGCAGCGGGATCGCATGGCAGCAGGGGAGGCGGGCGATGGAGAGGGTCGGCTCGCCCTCGTGCTCCCGCTCCAGCACGACGCAGCCGACGGCGTGGTCCAGCTCCAGCAGGCGCGGCCAGGGGAGCGAGGCATAGCAGCGGCGCAGCGCCGGGTGGGGCTCGGCCGCCAGGCCGAATCCCTTGAGGAAAAGTGTCGTCCAGGGGGGACGAGGCGCTGCCAGGGCCGATCGCGCGGCCAGGACCCGAGGGAGGCGCAGCCGCGCCGTCATGACGCAACGGGGGATTCGGAGCGAGGCCCAGGAGAGATCCGCCATCATCTGGCGCCCAAGGGTCGGCTTCACCCAGCGCCAGCTCATGCGGCGGGGTGAGCCAGAAGGGGGGAGGCGACTCGCCGGCGACGCATGGGCCATATTCGCCTCGCCGGGCGGCGGCGGGAAGGGAGGCCTCTTCCATTGACAGCGGGAGGGGTGCCGATTACCTCCCCGCCTCACTGGATGGCGGCGTAGCTCAGCTGGTTAGAGCACGGCACTCATAATGCCGGGGTCAGCGGTTCAAGTCCGCTCGCCGCTACCAGGATAAATCTCTGATAAAGATGCATTTACCTCCTTGATGACAGGGAGGCGGCCTCCTCGCCCTGCGGACGTGGGAGCGGATATCCCTGCACAGCATCTCCGTTGTGAGGACGGAGTGACAGGGGGCTGAGCGAATTGCTCCTCCGGAATAGGGCGGCATGACCCCGTCACGGTGCCGACTTCCTGTCTTCCCGGAGCCTTGGCGGAGAAGCCCTGACCGCGGTGATCTGGGAGGCCGCGTCCAGAACCGTCCGGATGGACGCGCGATCCTGTGAGGGTATTTAACTTTATATATTAGTGAATATAGTAATGAACGTTGACGGCCGGAAATGCGCCGCTATGCCTGCACCTATCCCATCCATCTGACGGGACCATTGCGGGAGCAGCAGCCCATGATGCCCAGTGCCAGGAGCCATCTCGCCCGCCGTCACGTCCTGAAGCTGGGCGCCGCGGCCGGTTACGCTGGACTGCTGGCCGGCGAGGCCAGGGGCGCGGATGCCTTCCCCAATCGTCCCGTGGTGCTGGTGGCGCCATTTCCACCCGGCGGCGGCGTGGACGCCATGGCGCGGGCGCTGGCGGAGCGGCTATCGCCCCTGCTCGGCGTGCCGGTGCTGGTGGACAACCGCGCCGGCGGCTCGACCTCCGTCGCCTCCGCCCATGTGGCGCGCGCCGCCGCGGACGGGCATGTGCTCCTTCTCGGCACACCGGCGCTCTCGATCAATCCTGTGCTGCAGCCCAACCTGCCGCCGGGCGATCCGCGCACGGCGCTGGCGCCGATCGTGCGACTGGCGGCGCTGCCCTATGTGCTGGTCGGCGCGCCGACGCTTCCCGCGCGGAACCTCGGCGAGCTGGTCACATGGGCCAGGGCCAATCCCGGCGCGCTGACGATCGCCAATTCCGGCGCCGTCACCGCGCCCCGCCTGGCCACCGAGCTCTTCGCCTGGCGCGCCGGGGTTCAGGTGACGCATGTCCCTTATCGCGGCGGCGGCCCCGCCGCTCCGGACATCCTGGCCGGCCGCGTCATGGGCAGTGTCTCCCAGTCCATCGAGGCCCTGCCGCTGCTGGCGCGAGGCGCCCGTGCCCTGGCCGTCACAACACGCGAGCGCTCGCCGATCCTGCCGGACGTGCCGGCCATGGCGGAGCTGTTCCCCGGCTTCGACGTGCCGAGCTGGAACGGCTTCTTCGCCCCGGCCGGCACGCCGGAGCCGGTGCTCGATCGGCTGAACGCGGCCTTCAACACCGCCATCCGGGATGAAGGCCTGCGGGCCCAATTCCGCGCGCAAGGCGTCGAGTTCGTCGGCGGTGCACGCCAGGAGCTGGCGGCTCTGCTGGATCGCGAGATCGGCGGCTGGACGGAGCTTCGCAGCACTCTCGGCATCACCGCGGAATAACCCTGCGCGGCGACGTCAGCGCGGCCTGCTTGAGAGAGTGGCGGGTGCGCTGGACGAGGCGGCCGGGCTGAGACGCCGCCTTCGGCGATCGCGTCCGATTCCACATATTTTATCTGATAATATTGTAAAATACCATAATTCACGATATGAATGGCAGAACATCGACCCTGGGTCTCATCTGCCTGCGACGCACTCCGCCGTCGTCATCCCACCGCCCCTACCTGGAAGTGATCGCCATGATTCGCTCTCCGCTGCCGCGCCGCGCTCTGCTGGGCAGCGCGCTCGCCTTGCCCGCCATCGCCGCCCAGGCCCAGCCCGTGCCGCGGCTTCTCCGGCTGATCGTCCCCTTTCCCGGGGGAGGCACCATGGATGCCCAGGCGCGGCTCTTCGCGCCGAAGGTCGCCGCTCGGCTGCAGACCCAGATCATCATCGACAACAAGCCCGGGGCCGGCACCGTCATCGGCACGCAGGAGGCGGCCCGGGCAACCGACGGCGCCACGATCCTGATGGCGTCCAACAGCTTCACCATCAACCCGACGCTGCACGGCAACCTGCCCTACGACATCTTCCGTGACTTCGCGCCGCTATCGCAGACCAGCGTCATCCCGCATGCGCTCGTGGTGCATCCGGACGTGCCGGCGCGGAACCTCGCCGAATTCGCCGAGGCCGCGCGCAGCCGGCCGGGCGGGCTCAGCTACGCCAGCTACGGCACGGGCACCTCCAACCACCTCAACACCGAGCTGCTCGCCCGCCGGCTCGGCGTGGAGCTGACGCATGTGCCCTATCGGGGCCTGGCGCAGTGGTTCCCCGACCTGACGCAGAACCGCGTGCAGTTCGTGATCGCCAACCTGCCCGAGGTCGTGCCGGCGGTGCGCGAGGGCAAGCTGCGCGCCATCGCGGTCGCGCATCCGACGCGCGTCCCCTCGCTGCCCGACACGCCGACCCTGGCGGAGGAGGGCGTGCCGGATCTCACCTCGAACTCCTGGTTCGGCATCGTCGCGCCCGTGCCTTCGACGCCGGAGGTCCTGCGCGCGAGGCTGGAGGACGCCCTGCGCGACAGCCTCGCGCAGGCCGACCTGCGCGCGCGCCTGGCGGAGCTCTGGATCGATCCGCTCGGCACCTCGTCCGAGGCATTCGGCGCCCTGCTGCGCGCCGAGTTCCGCAACTATGCCGAGGCGATCCGGCTCTCCGGCGCGCGGCCCGCCTGATCATTCACGGTAGAAAACTTTTGCCCTCCCTCCCTGGAGCCTCTTCGATGACCTCGCCTTCGCTTCCCGTCCTGGACCTCTCGCGACTCAACGGGCCGGACCATGCCGCCTTCCTCGCGGAACTGCGCGACGCCGCGCGCAACGTCGGCTTCTTCTACCTCGTCGGCCACGGCGTGCCGGCGCAGCTGGAGGCCGAGCTCTGGCGCGAGGCGCGTGCCTTCTTCGCCCTGCCGGAGGCGGAAAAGCTCGCCGTCGAGATGATCCATTCCCCTCATTTCCGCGGCTATACGCGGGCGGGGCGCGAGATCACGCGCGGCGCGCCGGACTGGCGCGAGCAGTTCGACATCCACGCCGAGCGCGAGGCGCTGCCGCAAGCACCGGGCTCCGCGCCCTGGACGCGCCTGCAGGGGCCGAACCAGTGGCCGGCCGAGCACCGCGCGCTCCGGCCGGTGCTGCTGGCCTGGCAGGCGGCGCTGACCCAGGTGGCCATCCGGCTGCTCTCCGCCTTCGCGGAAGCGCTGGAGCAGCCGAAGGACGCCTTCGAGACGATCACGCGCGACCTGCCGAACCAGGCGATGAAGATCATCCGCTACCCCGGCCGCGTCACCGAGGAGAGCGAGCAGGGCGTCGGCGCGCACAAGGACAGCGGGTTGCTCACGTTGCTGGTGCAGGACACGGCCGGCGGGCTCCAGGTGCAGGGCGAGAACGGCTGGATCGACGCGACGCCCATCCCCGGCAGCTTCGTGGTGAATATCGGCGAGCTGCTGGAGCTGGTCTCCAACGGCTATCTCAAGGCCACGGTGCATCGCGTGGTGAGCCCGCCGGCGGGGCGCGACCGGCTGTCGGTCGCCTTCTTCCTCGGCGCGCGGCTGGACGCGACGGTGCCGCTGCTGGACCTGCCGCCGCATCTCGCGGCCGAGGCCACGGGCCCGACGGCCGATCCGCTGAATCCGCTCTTCCGCAACGTCGGCGAGAATTACCTCAAGGGCCGGCTGCGCTCGCATCCCGACGTGGCCGAGCGGCACTATGCGGACCTGCTCGCCGGGGCGCCGGCATGACGCCCCGGTTCATCGGGCTGCGCTTTCAGTCGCCGTGGGCCACGACGCCGTGCGTGCGCAAGGCCTTGAGCGCCGGCGCCTGCAAACCTCCTCGTCCAGCACCGGGTGTTCGAGCACGGCGAGCTGAGGCGGCTGTCTCCAACGATGCCGAAGCCGCCCAAGGTGTGGTTCCAAGTCTTCTGGTCCGTGCAGCCAATGCGGGGTTGGCTCAATCCGGATAATTTACGATCTATATTAGTATAAAATGACGGTTAGGCTTTTCCACGCCGCCGCCATGACCGATGACCGCCGGATTTCGCAGGAGGAGTCTGGCCAAGGCCGCTCCGCGGCAAGCCGCGATCCCTCTGAGCTTATGGAAATCGACGCAGGACGATGCAGCGAAGAACAGCATCGACGCAAAGCTGCGAAACGACAGGTCCCGCCCGTCGATGCCGATCAAAGGCTGTCCGGAGACCGGCGCCTGTCGCGGCGACTGCTCGGCGCGTCCCTGGCGGCCGAAGCAGGCCCTTTCGAGGCCGCTTCGAGCAGGAAGTCGCGCAGCTTCGTCACATGCGGATCTCGGCGAACCTCGGGATTCACCCGGAGCGTGAAGGCCAGGGCGCAAGGCAGGGCCTTCGGCGCGAACAGGCGCACGAGTCGCCCCGCGGAGAGCTCCGCATCCACCAGCGGCGACCGGCCGAGCGCAATGCCGGCCCCGGCGACGGCGGCGCCGACCACTTGGTTGAAGCTGCTGAAGCGGACGATGCGGGCCTTGGCCGTGGGTTGCCCAAGCAGGGCCAGCCAGTTCCTCCAGCCCTTTTCCGGACTGGACTCGCGATGCTCTTCCTCCAGCAGATTGTGGCCCAGCAGCGTCTCCGGTTTCCCGTCGAAGCGGAGATCGGGGCTGCACACGGGGAACACGGTTTCCTCGAACAGCAGCCGGTCGGGCAGGGCAATTTCCGCAGGACGTGCCCTGAGGATGGCGAGATGAAGATCCAGCTCCGCCATATCCGGCGCCTCCGCTTCCATGGCGCGCATGTGCCAGGAGACCGAGGGATGCAGCGCCGCGAAGGCCGCCAGCCGCGGCGCCAGCCACAGCGAGGCGAAGGAGCCATTGGCCGAGACCACCAGGCTGGACCGCCGTCGCGCGGCCTGTTCGCGGATCGAGCCGCAGGCCTTGGCGAGGCGGGCGAGGGTATCCTCCACCGCGCGCAGCAGTTCCTCGCCGGCGGCGGTGGGCGCGGTGCGGCTGTGGCCGGAGCCGTTGCGGGCGCGGACCAGCAGCGGCGTGCCCAGCTGCTCCTCCAGCTGGCGGATCTGATGGCTGATGGCGCTGGTGGTGACATTCAGCTGCGAGGCCGCGCGCACGAAGCTGCTTTCGCGCGCCACGGTGGCGAAGGCGCGGAGGGCCGGCAGGGATGGAAGGACGATCATCGCCGTTCGATATAGCTCAAGTGCCGGTGAAAATCTTGCGTTTGCCGCGCCACTTCGCCGGCGCGATCCTCCGCAGGCCGGAGATGCCCCGGCGAGTCCCGGAGCTCCCCGAATGTATTTCGATCTTCGCCTTTGGCGCCTCACCGAAGGCCTGCGTCTGGAGATGCTCACGGGCGTGCTGCTCGGCCTGGCGGCGCTGGCGGCGGGGATCGCCCGCTTCGCCTTCCTGGGCATCGCTCTGGCCCGGGTCTTCGAAGGCGAGGGGCTGGCCGGGGCGGCCTGGCCGCTGGCGGGCGCCGTCGCGGCGGTGCTGCTGCGCGGGCTTCTCGACCGGGCGCGGCTGGGCATGGCCCACCAGACCGCGGCGGCGGTGCAGACCAGGCTGCGCGCGGCGCTCTTCGACCGGATCACGGCACTGGGCCCGGCCTGGTTCGCCGGCGAGCGCACCGGCGGCGTCATGCTGTCCATGGTCGACGGCGTCGAGCAGCTGCAGACCTTCTTCGGCCAGTACCTGCCGCAGCTGGCGATCGCCGCGGTGGCGCCGGTGGCCATCTTCCTCTTCATCGGCTGGTGGGACGTGCCGGTGGCGCTCGTGCTGCTCGTCGCCGCGCTGCTGACGCTGGTGCTGCCCGTCCTGGTGCATGGCTGGGACAAGCGGGCGGCCATCGCCCGGCAGCGCGAGTTCAAGGCCTTCGGCTCGGAATTCCTCGATGCCGTCCAGGGCCTGCCGACCCTGCAGGCCTTCGGCCAGAGCCGCTCCTACGGCGAGAAGCTCGCGGCCAAGGCGCGTTCCCTGTACCGCACCACCTTCAAGGTGCTGGGCCTGTCGGTCATGACGCGCGGCATCACCGACACCGGCATGGCGCTCGGCGCGGCGATCGCGCTGATCCTGGGCGCGCACCGGGTCGGCGCCGGCGAGATGAGCCTCGAGGCACTGCTGGTCGTGCTGATGGCCGGCACCGAGATCTTCCGGCCATTGCGCGACCTCCGCTCCGTGCTCCACCAGGGCATGATCGGGCAGTCCGCGGCCTCCGGCGTGCACGCCCTGCTGGAGGCAAGGCCGGAGGTGGCGCCGGGCGGCGCGGCGCTCGTCCTCGCGGGCCAGGCGCCCTCGATCGAGTTCGACGAGATCCGCTTCGCCTATCCGGGCGGCCGGCAGCCGGCGCATGACGGCCTGTCCTTCGGCATCGCCGGGGGCGAGCGCATCGGCATCGTCGGGCCGAGCGGGGCCGGCAAGTCCTCGATCCTGCGGCTGCTGCTGCGGCAGCACGACGCGCAGGCCGGCACCATCCGCATCGCCGGCCAGGACCTCCGCGACATCGACCCGGCCGGCATCGCGGCGCATGTCGCGATCGTCGCCCAGGACGCCACGCTCTTTCATGGAACCATTGCGGAGAACCTCCGGCTGGGCCGGCCGGAGGCGACGCAGGACGAGCTCGAGGCCGCCTGCCGTGCCGCCTACGCCCATGATTTCATCCGGGCCCTGCCCGGGGGCTACGAGGCGATGATCGGCGAGCGCGGCGCAAGGCTGTCGGGCGGGCAGCGCCAGCGGCTGGCCATTGCCCGCGCGCTGCTCCGCGATGCGCCGATCCTCATCCTGGACGAGGCGCTCTCGGCGGTGGATGCGGAGAACGAGGCGCTCATCCAGCAGGCGCTGGACCGGCTGATGCAGGGCCGCACCACGCTGATCCTGGCGCATCGGCTGTCCAGCGTGATCGGCGCGGACCGGATCCTGGTGCTGGATCACGGCCGGGTGGCGGAATCCGGCAGCCATGCGGAGCTGATGCAGCAGGACGGGATCTATCGCCGGTTGATGGGCGCCCAGGATGCCGAGCGCGGCACGGTCGCCCGGCATCCCGCCGCCCTGGCCGCCGATCGGCTGGAGGCCGTGACGGAGGAGGAGGCCGGCGGGCCCGCGCCGATCGAGCTGGCCGCCGAGGCCGCCGCCATCGGCTGGCGTGAGACGCTGTCCAGCCTGGTTCGCTACATCCTGCCCTGGCGTCGGATGCTGGCGGCGGTGGTGGCCTTCGGCATCGGCCGCGTCGCCGCCTTCATCGGCGTGGGCGTGCTCGGCGCGCTGCTGATCGCGGCGCTGCGGGAGGGCCAGCCCACGATGGGCCTCGCCATCGCCCTGCTGGTCGTCGCCCCGGTCGCCGGCGGGCTGCACTGGCTGGAATCCTGGCTGGCGCACGACATGGCCTATCGCCTCCTTGCGGAGATGCGCATCGACCTCTTCAAGCGGCTCGACCGGCTCGGCCCGGCCTATCTCCTGCGGCGGCGCGCGGGGGACCTCGTCTCGCTGGCCACCACGGACGTCGAGACGGTCGAATATTTCTACGCTCATACGGTGGCGCCCGCCGTGGTCGCCCTGCTCGTGCCGGCGACGGTGCTGGCCGTGCTGGCCCTCGCCGCATGGCCCCTGGCCCTCGCCCTGCTGCCCTTCTTGCTCTTCGCGGGCCTGTCGCCCCTGCGCGGCCGCGCCCGCATCGACCGGCTGGGCGCCGAGGCCCGCGGCGCGCTGGGCGAGATCGGCGCCCATGTCGCCGAGACCATCCAGGGCCTGAGCGACCTGCTGGCCTTCCAGGCCGTGGACCGACGCCGTGAGGCCTTCCTGGCGCGGATCGCGGCCTATCAGCAACGCCGGCTCGCCCTGCAGCACGACCAGAGCCGCGCCACCGCCGCGCTCGAGGTCGCGACCGGCCTGGGCGGGCTGGCAGTGGCCGCCGTCGGCGCCGTCCTGGTGGCGCAGGGAAGCCTGGCCGCGGGCCTGCTGCCGATGCTGATCCTGCTGGCCATCGCCGCCTTCCTGCCTGTCTCGGAGATCGCCCAGGTCGGCCGGCAGCTGGCGGACACCATCGCCTCGACGCGCCGCCTGCGGGTGGTCGAGCGCGAGCGGCCCGGCACCACGGACGGCCGGCTGGAGCCCGAGGCGCCGACGGGCGGCTCCACCGTCGTCTTCGAGGGCGTCGACTTCACCTATCCCGGCCGCTACCGCCCGGCGTTGGCGGGGCTGGATCTGACCATTCCCGCCGGCCGCACCGCGGCGCTTGTCGGCCCCTCCGGCGCCGGCAAGTCGACGGTGGCCAATCTCCTGCTGCGGTTCTGGGATCCCAGGGCCGGCCGCATCCTGCTGGACGGCATCGACCTGCGCGAGCTGACGCTGGACGGGCTGCGCCGGCACGTCGCCCTGGTCGCCCAGGACACCTATCTGTTCAACGACACGCTGGAGGCGAACATCCGCCTGGCCCGGCCGGAAGCCACTGCGGCCGAGCTGGAGCAGGCGATCGGCCGCGCGGCCCTGCGCGACTTCGTCGATGCCCTGCCGCAGGGCATCGCGACGCCGGTGGGCGAGCGGGGCGTCCAGCTGTCCGGCGGCCAACGCCAGCGGATCGCCATCGCCCGCGCCTTCCTCAAGGATGCGCCGGTGCTGGTCCTGGACGAGGCGACCTCACACCTCGACGCCATCAGCGAAGCCCAGGTCCGCTCCGCCCTGGAGACGCTCATGCGCGATCGCACGGTGCTGGTCATCGCCCATCGCCTGTCGACCATCCGCAATGCGGACGTCATCCTGGTGATGCAGGGCGGGCGTCTGGTGGAGGTCGGGAACCACAGCGAGCTGCTGTCTCGCGAGGCGGCCTATGCCCAGCTCGTGTCCCGGCAGATGGGGAATGCGGGGTAGGCGGCGCTCCGCATGCGCACCGTCCGGCCGCCTTGGTCCTCTCCGCGTGCTCCCGGAAACAATTCCCCCAGAATCGGTCGATCGGACCTGTTCCCCATGGAACAGCCACAGCCCATCCCCGCCCCTAGCTTCCGCCTCGCCCCGTCACGAGGGCTTGCAGGAAGGAGGGTCCGATGGCCGAACCAGGCGACTACTTCACCAATCCCAACGAGAAGCTTCTCGCGACCACCGTCTGGGAGATCGCCGGCAAGCCCGCCAACGACCCGGCCTGGAAGAACCTCCATCCCCTGCACACCGCCTTCGCCTTCGTGAGCAACGCCGTGCCGGTCACCACCCGGCGCGTGCTCCTCGCGCGCGACTGGATCACCAACGCCCGCGAGCAGCTCGACTGGCAGACCGACAAGGACGACGGCGGCGTCCGCTTCATCAACGACTTCTTCAAGGACCGCTTCAGGCGCGACACGGACTTCACGGCGAAGCAGATCGCCAATGTGGAGCATTTCTATGTGTCCGCGCTCCATGGCGACATCTTCGGCCCGCTCGTCGGCATTCCCGTCGCCGCGACGGCCGTCTGGGAGTTCGGCGTCGGCCCCATTCGCATCCATCTCCAGGAATCCGAGCGCGAGGAGAAGGGCCAGCCCTATCGCAGCCGTGTGGTCATCCAGAACATCCGGGACAATGCGCGCCAGTTCAAAGGCCCGGACATGGCGGGGATCAATTTCGGCCTGAGCAAGGGCGCCCAGAACACCTCGACCGGCGATCTGGACCGCATCGTGGCCGCTGAGCTGGACAGCCGCGTCGGCGCGCCGCCGACCCATCCCAACCCCATGGGCGTCACCATCACCTACCGGCGCAAGGTCAGGAAGGGCGACACGCTCTCGCAGCTGGCGAAGAGGATCTACAAGGATCCGATGAAATGGCCGCTGATCTGGATGCAGAACCGCGGCAAGGCGCTCTCCAGCAACTACAACGTGCTGCCCGTGGGCATCTGGATCGAGATTCCCCTGCCGGCCTCGATCACCCCGGCGCAGCTCGACGAGAGCCGGCGCGTCGCGGCGGGCTGGCGGCCGGGCCTGACCTGGCGCTGAGCGGGTTCCCGGCCCATCGCCCGCATTCCATGCGGTGACAAGAGGGCTGCGCGGCGCTAAGGGCCGGGTGCGATGAGCTATGCCGTCAAGGAGATCTTCTACACGCTGCAGGGCGAGGGCCGTCAGGCCGGCCGCCCCGCCGTGTTCTGCCGCTTCGCGGGCTGCAACCTGTGGTCCGGGCGGGAGGAGGACCGCGCCACCTCCGTCTGCACCTTCTGCGACACGGATTTCGTCGGCCTGGACGGCCCGGGCGGCGGGCGATTCGCCGATGCCGCGGCCCTGTCAGCGGCCATCACGGGGGCCTGGACGGGGGCGACCCGGGCCGAGCGCTTCGTCGTGCTGACCGGCGGCGAGCCGCTGCTCCAGGTGGATGCCGCCCTGATCGAGGCCCTGCATGCCGAGGGTTTCTGCATCGCCGTCGAGACCAACGGCACCATCGCCCCGCCCGAGGGTCTGGACTGGGTCTGCGTCAGCCCGAAATCCGGCGCGCCGCTGGCCGTCACGGCCGGGGACGAGCTCAAGCTGATCTTCCCGCAGCCCGCCGTGGACCCCACCCGCTTCGAGGCGCTGGACTTCGCCGACTTCCTCCTGCAGCCCATGGACGGCCCCGCCCAGGCGCAGAACACCGCGGCCGCCGTCGCCTACTGCCTGGCGCATCCGCAATGGCGCCTCAGCCTGCAGACGCACAAGCTGCTGGGAATCCCCTGATGTTCGAGCTCAGCAAGCAGTTCCGCTTCGAGGCGGCGCACACGCTCCACCGCACCGTCGACGCCGAGCCCAGCCGCCGCATCCACGGCCATTCCTACCGCGCCGAGGTCACGCTCCGCGGCCCGCGCGATCCCGAGACCGGCATGGTGATGGACCTCGGCCTGTTCCGCCGCGCGCTGGAGGGGGTGCGCGACGGGCTGGACCACCGCTTCCTGGACGACGTGCCGGATCTCGGCCCTCCCACGCTGGAAAGCCTCTCCGCCTGGATCTGGCAAAAGCTGGAGACGGATTGCCCCAACCTTGCCAAGGTCACCGTGTATCGGGACTCCGAAGGCGATACCTGCTCCTATTTCGGCCCATCCGCTGCCTGACAGAAAAGGAACCTACATGTCGGTGACCACCAAGCTGAAGCCGGGCGTCGTCACCGGCGATGACTATCTCGAGCTCCTCGAAGCCTGCCGCGAGGGCGGCTACGCGCTGCCGGCCGTGAACGTGGTCGGCACCAACAGCATCAACGCGGTGCTGGAGGCGGCAGCCAAGAACAAGTCCGATGTGATCATCCAGCTCTCCAACGGCGGCGCGCGCTTCTTCGCCGGCGAGGGCTGCCCCGACGCCAATGCGGCCCGCCTGCTCGGCGCCGTCTCGGCCGCCCAGCATGTCCACACGGTGGCCGCGGCCTACGGCATCTGCGTCGTGCTGCACACCGACCACGCCGACCGCTCGCTGCTCCCCTGGGTCGACGCGATGATCGACGCCGGCGAGGACCACAAGGCGCGTGCCGGCAAGCCGCTCTTCTCGTCCCACATGATCGACCTCTCGGCCGAGCCGCTGGACACCAACATCGCCGAGTGCGCCCGCGTGCTGAAGCGCATGGCCAAGCTCGGCATGAGCCTGGAGATCGAGCTCGGCGTGACCGGCGGCGAGGAGGACGGCATCGGCCACGACGTCGAGGAATCGGCCGAGAACGCCCACCTCTACACCCAGCCCGAGGACGTGCTGAAGGCCTGGGAAGTCCTGTCCCCGCTCGGCCACGTGACCATGGCGGCCTCCTTCGGCAACGTCCACGGCGTCTACGCGCCGGGCAACGTGAAGCTGCGGCCGGAGATCCTGAAGGCCTCGCAGGAGGCCGTCTCGCAGAAGTTCGGCGGCGGCTCCAAGCCGATGAGCCTGGTCTTCCACGGCGGTTCGGGCTCCGAGAAGGACAAGATCGCCGAGGCCGTCTCCTACGGCGTGTTCAAGATGAACATCGACACCGACACGCAGTTCGCCTTCGCCGAGCCGGTGGGCGCCTATGTCCAGGCCAATCCGGTGGCTTTCACCCACCAGATCGACCCCTCCAACGGCAAGCCGACCAAGAAGCTCTACGACCCCCGCAAGTGGCTGCGCGCGGGCGAGAAGGGCGTGGTGGCGCGGTTGAACGAGGCCTTCGCCGACCTGGGCTCGGCCGGGCGCAGCCTGGCCGGCTGATCTGGTATTCCGGGGCCGGGGGCAGGTTGCCCTCGACCCCGGGCGGCCGGCATGCCATCTGCCTGTGCAAATGGACACTTTGCCCCATACTCCCGCCGGCTCGGATGCGGCGCACGAGGCCGCGCGCCGCCGCAGCTTCGCGATCATCGCGCATCCGGACGCCGGCAAGACCACGCTGACGGAAAAGCTGCTGCTCAAGGGCGGCGCCATCCAGCTCGCCGGTGCCGTGCGCGCCAAGGGCAACCGCCGCTCGACGCGCTCGGACTGGATGAGCATCGAGCAGGACCGCGGCATCTCGGTCGCCACCTCGGTGATGACCTTCGAGCGCGACAACCTGATCTTCAACCTGCTCGACACGCCCGGCCACGAGGACTTCTCCGAGGACACCTACCGGACGCTGACCGCCGTAGACGCGGCGGTGATGGTGCTCGACGCGGCCAAGGGCATCGAGGCGCAGACGCTCAAGCTCTTCGAGGTCTGCCGCCTGCGCGACATCCCCATCATCACCTTCATCAACAAGATGGACCGCGATGGGCGCGACCCGCTGGAGCTGCTCGACGAGATTGAGAAGACCTTGGCGCTCGACGTCTCGCCCGCCGCCTGGCCGATCGGGCAGGGGCGCGACCTGCTCGGCGTCTACGACCTCCTGAGCCCCGCCGTGCGCCTGCTGGACACGCAGGACGGCAGCCACATCCCCGTGGAGGGGCTGGCGGATCCGGCGCTCGACAGGATGATCCCCGCCGACCGCCTCGCCGAGCTGCGCGAGCAGGCGGATCTCGTCACCGGCGGCTATCCCGAATTCGACGAGGAGGCCTTCCTCCAGGGCACCATGACGCCCGTCTTCTTCGGCAGCGCGCTGCGCGACTTCGGCGTCGGCCACCTGCTGGACGGGCTGGGCCGCCTCGCCCCGCCGCCGCGGCCGCGCCGGGCCGATGCGCGCGTGGTCGATCCGGGCGAGCCGAAGCTGACCGGCTTCGTCTTCAAGGTGCAAGCCAACATGGACCCGCAGCACCGCGACCGCGTGGCCTTCCTGCGCATCTGCTCGGGACGGCTGGAGAAGGGCGCTCGCCTGTTGCAGGTCCGCACGGGCAAGCAGGTGCCGGTGAACGCGCCGCTCTTCTTCTTCGCGAAGGACCGCCAGGTGGCGGAGGAGGCCTGGCCGGGCGACGTGGTGGGCATCGCCAACCACGGCATCCTGCGCATCGGCGACACGCTGACCGAGGGCGAGCCCATCAACTTCCGGGGTGTCCCGTCCTTCGCGCCCGAGCACCTGCGCCGGGTGCGGCTGGACGACCCCATGCTGGCGAAGAAGCTCAACAAGGCGCTGGAGCAGCTGGCCGACGAGGGGGTGGTGCAGATTTTCCGCCCGCTGGACGGCTCGCCGCCGGTGATCGGCGTGGTCGGCCTGCTGCAGGTCGACGTGCTGCAGAGCCGGCTCAAGGTGGAATACGGCGTGCCCGCGGGCTTCGAGCAGACCCAGTGGGAATACCTGCGCTGGGTCAGCACGACGGACCAGCCCTCGCTGGAGAAGTTCAAGCAGTTCAATCGCCACGAGCTGGCCGAGGACCATGACGGCGAGCTGGTGGCGCTCTTCACCTCCGACTGGCGGCGCAAGCGGGCCGAGGACGAGTGGAAGACGCTGAGCTTTCACGCCCTGCGCGAGCAGCACAGCCTTTCGGAGCGCTGATTCCGTTTCCGGCCCGGTTCCCCCCGGGGGGGCAGCGGCTGCGCATCGTTGGTCTTTACTTCATTTTACCAAGCTTGACCGGCTGGGCCCGGCGTTTGCGCGTAGGGGATGGTGCGCAAGGAGAAAGCCATGACTCAGCACGTCCTCTTCATCGTCACCAACGCATCCGTGATCGGCCCGCACAATCGCAAGACCGGCTTCTTCTTCGCCGAGGTCGCCCATCCCTTCGAGGTCCTCGACAAGGCGGGCATCGCGGTGGAATTCGCCTCCCCCGCCGGCGGATGGACGCCCTACGACGCCTATGACGAGAAAGATCCTGCCCAGAAGGAGTTTCTCGAGAGTAAGGCCTTTCGTCGACTGAATCACAGCCGCAAGCTGTCCGAAGTGGACGCCGCGGACTACGACGCCATCCTGGTGCCGGGCGGCCTCGGACCCATGGTCGACATCCAGCGCAATGCCGATGTTCAGAAGGCCGTCGTGCGCGCCTGGACCACGGGCAAGCTCGTGACCGCGGTCTGTCACGGTCCATGCTCGCTGCTCGGCGTGGATCTCGGTGACGGCACGCCCTTCGTGCGCGGCAAGAAGCTCACCTCCTTCTCGAAGAAGGAGGAGTACGACTACGCCCGCGAGGACGTGCCCTACGAGCTCGAGGACGCCTTGAGGGCGGAAGGTGCCGAGTACTCGTCCACGGCCAACTGGCAACCGCACGTCATCGTCGATGGCCGCCTCATCACCGGCCAGAATCCCGCCTCGGCAGGACCGCTGGCGAAGGAGCTGCTGGCCGCCTTGAAAAGGCTGGCGTGAATCGATGAACAGGGCCGCCGCGGTCGCGGCGGCCGCCTGGGGCCAGGCTTCAGGCGAACATCTCAATGGTGCCGTTCAGTGCCATCAGCCCGCCCTCGGCGCGCATTGCCGGCTGGCGGCGGGCGAGCTCCGCCTTGAATTCAGCATAGACGCGGCGGTGCAGGGTCGTCTCCGCCTCGGGCGTCGCGATCGACGCCTCGCCATAGGCGATGGCCGCCGCGCCGCAGTCGCGATGGCTGACGGCGATGACGCGCGTGATCCGGTGCAGCTGGATCGAGGCGCCGAGATTGTCCCAGAAGGCTGTGTGCCAGGTGGCGAAGGCCGGCGCCACGACGCCGACCGGCGCGCCGGCGATGGCGAACTGGCTAAACTTCCCGGTGAGGCCGCGCGTACCCATCCAGGCATTCACCGGCGTGACGAAGCGCGGGTCGATGCAGGTGAGCAGCAGGGAGTCATAGGCCGTGCCGTCCTCCGCGCGCGCCATCGGGGCGAGGAGCGCGCTGGCGGCGAGGCCCAGCACGCCGCGGCGGCCCAGACTCGGCATGCAGCAGGCGCAGCCGCGCCGTGAGGTGGAGCGGCCGGCGGTGCGGAGCGTCGTCATGGGGGGATCTTCCTGCGAGCGGGCCGCAGGCTAGGCAGGTGGCTCATGCCGCCGCAAGCACGACCACCCTCCGGCCGGCCTTTTGGAACGCCGGGAATAGGCGCGGGCCGCTGGGACCGCTAGCCTCGGGCAAAAGGCAGGGAGCCGCGCATGCCCAAGGACATCATCTGCGCCTTCAGTGTGCATTGCGACGCGGTGGCGGGCTGGCTCGGCAGCTACGGGGGCGAGGACAGCCCGGGCGACATCAGCCGCGGCGTCTTCGCGGCCGAGGTGGGCATGCCGCGCATCCTCAAGCTCTTCGAGCGCTTCGGGATCAAGCAGTCCTGGTTCATCCCCGGCCACACCATCGAGAGCTTCCCGGAAGCCACCGACATGGTGGCCAAGGCCGGCCACGAGGTCGGCCTGCACGGCTACAGCCACGAGAACCCGCTGGCCCTCAGCCGCATGCAGGAGGAGGCGATCTTTCATAAATGCATCGGCCTCATCGAGAAGCACTGGGGCCGCAAGCCCGTGGGCTACGTCGCGCCCTGGTGGGAGGTGAGCGCCACCAGCATCGAGATCCTGATCGAGCGCGGAATCCAGTACGACCACTCGCTCATGCACCACGACGCGCTGCCCTACTATGTCCGCCTTGGCGACGCCTGGACGCCGATCGACTATTCCCAGCCGGCTGAGAGCTGGATGAAGCCCTTCACCAAGGGGCATGTCACGACGCTCGTGGAGATCCCCGCCTCCTGGTACCTCGACGACCTGCCGCCGATGATGTTCGTGAAGAAGTTCCCGAACAGCCACGGCTATGTGAGCCCGCACGCGCTGGAGCAGATCTGGCGCGACCATTTCGACTTCATCTACCGCGAGTACGACTACGCGGTGGTGCCGATGACCATCCATCCGGACGTCTCCGGCCGGCCGCAGGTGCTGCTCATGCTGGAGCGGCTGATCGGGCACATGATGCGCCAGCCTGGCGTGCGCTTCCTGCCGCTGGAAGAGGTCGTGAGGGATTTCAGGAGGCGGTTTCCCGCCCCCTGATCGCGATCACCGCTCGCTGTCAAGTGTGGCCATGCCGTGCTCGTTGTATCGCTCGCCGGCGGCGGCGCCCCTGGGCACGGCGGCCTCGATTTCCGCGAGGTCGGCCGGCGTTAGCGCGACGACCAGCGAGCCGAGGGCCTCGGCGAGGCGGTCCCGCTTCCGCGCGCCGACCAGCGGCACGATGTCGGTCCCCTGCGCCGCCACCCAGGCAATGGCGAGCTGCGCGACGGTCACGCCCTTGCGCTGGGCGATCTCACGCAGCTTCTCCACCAGTGCCAGGTTGGCGTCGAGGTTCTCGCCCTGGAAGCGCGGGCTCATGGCACGGAAGTCCGGCGCCGCATCGCGCGCCTTGCTCCAGTGGCCGCTGATCAGGCCGCGCGAAAGCACGCCATAGGCGGTCATGCCGATGCCGAGCTCCCGCAGCGTGGGCAGGATCTCGCGCTCCAGGTTGCGGGAAATGAGCGAGTATTCGATCTGCAGGTCGGTGATCGGATGCACCGCATGGGCGCGGCGGATGGTCTCCGCGCCGACCTCGGACAGCCCGATGTGGCGGATGTAGCCGGCCTTCACCATCTCGGCCATCGCGCCGACGGTCTCCTCGATCGGGACATTCGGATCGAGCCGGGCGGGGCGGTAGATGTCGATATGGTCCGTGCCGAGCCGGGTCAGGCTGTGCGCCAGCGCATTCTTCATGGCGCGCGGGCTGGCGTCGTAGCCGGTCCAGCCGCCGGCGGGGTCGCGCAGCGCGCCGAACTTCACGCTGATCACCACCTTGTCGCGCGGTTGGCCGAGGAGCGCCTCGCGGATCAGCAGCTCGTTATGGCCGATGCCGTAGAAATCGCCGGTGTCGATGAGGGTGATGCCGGCCGCCATCGCGGCGTGGATCGTGGCGATGCTCTCGCCGCGGTCGGCGGGGCCGTAGAAGTCGGACATGCCCATGGCACCGAGGCCGAGGGCGGAGACGGTGGGGCCGGTGGTTCCAAGTTGCCGGGTGATCATGGCGCGCATCCTTTCGGGTCAGGCGGGAGCGGAACCTAGGCGCGGCGATTATCCGGGTTAACCCGAATGGATTCGAATGAGCCATTCGGCTATGCCTGACAATCATGGCACAAGACCTGAATCGCCTCGGCCTCTTCTCCGTTGTCGCCCGGCATCTGAACTTTCGCCGGGCGGCCGCCGAGCTGGGGCTCTCGGCCGCCAGCGTCAGCGAGAGCATCCGCGAGCTGGAGGAGCAGCTGGGCGTGCGGCTCTTCAACCGCACCACCCGCAGCGTGGCGCTGACCGAGGCGGGTGCGAGCCTGCTGGAGCGGGTGACGCCCGCGCTGGCCACCATCGGCGAGGCGGTGGCGAATATCGGCAGCTTCAGCCGCGAGCCCGTCGGTACGCTGCGCATCAATGGTCCTCGCCCGGCCATCGAGTTCCGGCTGATGCCCTGGGTGCTGCGCTTCATGGCGGCCTTTCCCGGCATGCGCGTCGAGGTCGTGTCGGAGGAGGCCTTCATCGACATCGTGGCGGCCGGCTTCGACGCCGGCGTGCGCTACGACGAGAGCCTGGACCAGGACATGATCGCGGTGTCGCTGGGCGGGCCGCAGCGCTTCCAGGTCGTGGGATCGCCGGCCTATTTCGCGCGTCACGGCCGGCCTAAGTACCCCGAGGAGCTGGTCGCGCATCGCTGCTTCTCTCACATCTTCCCGCGTGGCAATCAGCCGGACTGGGTCTTCGAACAGGGCGGGCGCGAGCTGCGCGTGGCGCCGCGGGGCCCCTTCGCCAGCACGGATTCCTCCATGGCCCTGCAGGCCGCGCGGGAGGGGTTCGGTCTGGCCGCCCTCTTCTCGGAATATGCGGAGGCGGACCTTGCCGCCGGCACGCTGGAATCGGTGCTCGACGACTGGTGCGAGCCCTTTCCCGGGCCGGTCCTCTACTACCCCAGCCGGCGCCTGATGCCGGCCGGGCTACGGGCCTTCGTGGACCTGATCCGGGCGGGCTAAAGCGTGATGGCTGAAGGCGTGAAGGCGCCGCAGGTCTGAATCACGCGCCAAAACAACAGCCTGGACCATGATGCCTGAGCGAATGCGAACGCATCATGGTTCAGGCGGCCCGCTTCATGAAATCGGCGCAGCGCTCGCCGATCATGATGCAGCCGGCATTGGTGTTCCCGCTCACCACCGTCGGCATGATGCTGCCGTCGGCCACGCGCAGGTTGCCGACGCCGTTCACGCGCAGCTGCGTGTCCACGACGGCGGCGTCATCCTCGCCCATGCGGCAGGTGCCCGTCGGGTGGTAGATCGTGCCGCTCGTCTTGCGCACGAAGTCGAGCCAGGCCGCGTCGGTGTCCGGCGTGCCCTCCGGCGGCGAGTAGCGGTCCGCGATGAAGCGGCCGAGCGACTGCGTGTCGGCGAGGCGCTTGGCCAGCTTCACGCCCTCCACCATGCACTGCTTGTCCGTCTCGCTGGTGAGGTAGCGCGCGTGAATCCTCGGCTTGGCCAGCGGGTCCGTGCTGGCCAGCTTGATCTCGCCCCGGCTCTCCGGCCGGAGCTGGCAGACGCTCACCGTGAAGCCCGGGAACTTGTGCAGCCCTTCCTTCACGGAATCTGCGCTCCAGGGGATGAAGTGGAACTGCACGTCCGGCGTCGCGCTTTGCGGCAGGACGCGCGCGAAGAGGCCGGAAGTGGCCGCCGCGAAGCTCAGCGGGCCGCGGCGCGTCAGGGCGAATTGCGCGCCCATCCGGGCCATGCCGAAGAAGCCCATGCGCTCGTTGACCGTGACGCGCTGGCTCGCGCGGTAGATGAGCCGCGCTTGCAGATGGTCCTGCAGGTTCTGGCCGATGCCGGGGATGTCGCGCTTTACCTCGATGCCCATCTCGGCCAGGTGCGCCGCGGGCCCGAGGCCCGAGAGCATCATGAGATGCGGGCTGCCGATGGCGCCGGAGCTCAGCACCACCTCGCGCTTTGCCGTCAGCGTCCGGGTCTCGTTGCCGACGCGGTAGACCACGCCCGTCGCGCGGCCGTCCTCGATCACGATGCGCTCCACATGCGCGTCGGTGATCACCCGCAGGTTTGGCCGCTTCATCGCGGGCTTGAGATAAGCGGTGGCCGCCGAGCAGCGGAAGCCGTCGCGCACCGTCACCTGGTACCAGCCGGCGCCCTCCTGCACGGGGCCGTTGAAGTCGGGGTTCTCCGGGAATCCCAGCTCCTTGGCGGCGTCGATGAAGGCGCGCTCCAGCACGCCCTTCTCGCGCAGGTCGGTCACCGAAAGCGGTCCGTCCGCGCCGTGCAGCGCGTCGGGGCCGCGCTCCTGCCGCTCGGCCTTCTTGAAATAGGGCAGGCAGTCGTCGAAGCCCCAGCCCGTGCAGCCGAGCTGGCGCCAGTGGTCGTAATCCTCCGCCTGGCCGCGGATGTAGATGAGCCCGTTGATCGCCGAGGACCCGCCCAGCACGCGCCCGCGCGGCCAGGGGACGGAGCGTCCGGCCAGCTCGCCCTCTGCCTCGGTGGCGAAATTCCAGCTGATGGTGGGGTGGTACATGGTCTTGGCGTAGCCGATCGGCACGTGCAGCCAGGGATTCCGGTCGCGGCTGCCGGCCTCGAGCACCGTCACGCGGATCTTCGGATCCTCGCTGAGCCGACCCGCCAGGGCGCTCCCGGCCGAGCCGCTGCCCACCACCACCACATCGGTCTCGTCCACGGCGCTGCCTCCCCGGTTGATTTTGGCGATGGTCCTCGCCGCGCCATCAAGGGTCAACCCGTCGCACCGTGGCTTGACGCGGGGCCGGCCCGGGTTTGCCATGCGGGCATGTCCCCGCTCGATGTCCTCACCCAAGCGCTCGGTCCTGCCGGCTGCGTTCGCGATGAATCCGAGGTCGCGCCCTATGCCGTGGACTGGCGCGGCGTCTACCGCGGCACGCCGGTCGCGGTTCTGAAGCCCTCCGACACGGCGCAGGTGAGCGCCGCCCTGCGCGCCTGCGCCGAGCTCGGCCTGGCCGTGGTGCCCGCCGGCGGTCGCACCTCGCTCTGCGGCGCCGCGGTGCCGATGGCGCAGGGGCCGGCCAGCGTCGTGCTGAGTCTGGAGCGCATGAACCGCTTCCGCTCCGTGGACCCGCTGGACAATTCGCTCGTCGCCGAGGCCGGCTGCACCATCGAGGCGGTCCAGAACGCCGCGACCGAGGCCGGCCGCCTCTTTCCGCTGCATTTCGGTGCACAGGGCAGCGCCATGGTGGGCGGCGCGCTCTCCACCAACACGGGCGGCATCAGCACCATCCGCTACGGCAATGCGCGCGACCTCGTGCTGGGCGTCGAGGTGGTGCTGCCCGACGGCCGCGTGCTGGACGACCTGCGCCGCGTCCGGAAGGACAATTCCGGCTATGCGCTGAAGCACCTCTTCATCGGCGCGGAGGGGACGCTGGGCGTCATCACCGCGGCCTCGCTGCGGCTCTTCCCGAAGCTGGCGAAGCGCGAGACGGCGCTGGCCGCGGTGCGCTCGCCGCAGGAGGCGCTGCGCCTCTATGCCCGTTGCCAGGAGAGCGGCGCGGAGCTCGTCGCCTTCGAGTTGATCCAGCGCAACTGCATCGAGATCACGCTGAAATACGGCACCAATGTCCGCGAGCCGATGCCGCTGAGCACCGAGTGGTTCGTCCTGATCGAGGCCGCCAGCACACATCCCGCCATCCCCGTGCGCGAGGCGCTGGAGGCGGCGCTGATGGCGGGGATCGAGGCCGGCGAGGCCGAGGATGTGGTGATCTGCGAGAGCGAGGCGCAGCGCCAGAACCTCTGGAACATCCGCGAGACCTTCCCGGAGGCCTCGCGCATCGAGGCGCCGGGCCTGCCGACGGATACCTGCGTGCCGGTCTCGGCCGTGCCGGAATTCCTGGAGCGCTGCGCCGCCCTGATCGCGACGCGCTGGCCGGAGGGGCGGATGGTGGCGCTGGGCCATCTGGGCGACGGCAACATCCACCTCTCGATGAAGGCACCGATCGGCATGGGATTCGCCGAGTTCCAGGCCCGGGCCCCGGAATTCGAGACCCGGGTGAGCGAGATCGCGGTGGAGCTGGGCGGCAGCTTTTCCGCGGAGCATGGCATCGGCCAGTCGAAGCGGCCCAGCATGGCGCTGCTGAAGTCGCCGGTGGCGGTGGATCTGATGCGGACCATCAAGGCCGCGCTGGATCCGGAGGGACGGATGAACCCGGGCAAGGTGCTGCCGCCGGCCTGATGCCGCTTGCTGCGTTGGGAGCCTGCCCCTAAACAGCCGGGCGACGGGGCGTAGCACAGCCTGGTAGTGCGCCTGCTTTGGGAGCAGGAGGTCGGAGGTTCGAATCCTCTCGCCCCGATGCGTTTTACCAAGATTTCCGCGGGTTTCCGGCCAACCGATCAGTTCCGCTGAATTCCTGGAGTTCGCGATAGGTTCCCTCCTTTTCCGTTTTTGTGATAGCCCGGTGAGTGCCCTGAGCCGCCGGACCCCTGCTTATGCGAATCACGAAACAGACCCTGAAGGACATGCAGCGCAACAGGCCGGCGACCCGCGCCGTCCACGGTGACGATGAACTGCCTGGCTTCGGAGTGCGCCACACCCCTGACGGCACGATCTCGTACTTCCTCCGGTACCGGGTCAAAGGCGAGGCCCGGCAGCGGTTCCTGACACTGGGCGAGTATCCGACCGTCCTGCCCGACCAGGCGCGGGAGGAGGCGCGCCGCGTGAAGGCCGCCGCGGGCTTCCGTCAGGATCTGCTGGGCCAACGGGCAGAAGAGGTCGCAGCCGCCGCGCAGCGCGCCCAGGAGGCCCTGAGGCAGGCGGAGGAGGCCCGACGCCGCGCACTGCCGATCGGCGAGCTCCTGGACGCCTGGAGGGCCGCCACGGAAGCCAGTATCGCGGCCGATGCGGCGGCCGGCGAGAGCACCCGGCACGAGAAGGAGATTCTCCGCTACGAGGTCAAGGTGCTGCGCCCGGCGCTGGCCACGGACACGGTCGGAGATTTCGACCCCGGCAAGTTGCAGGCCCTGATCTTCCGGTCGCCGTCGGTCTACCAGGCGCACAATCTCCGGAAGGCGACCGCGCGCTTCGCGAAGTTCGCCAACGCCGAGATGGCGTTGCGCGGGCTGCCCATCCGCTGGCCGACAAAGTTCGAGGTAGAGGGGAAGACCATCAACCGCGATGGTCACTACACGCTCGAGGAGGCGGCGAAGATCTGGATCGCATGCACGCAGCTCGGCCGCCGCGGCGCGATGGTGTGCCTGATCCTGCTGACCGGCGCGCGGCTGACGGAAGCGCGGAAGATGGCATGGTCGGACCTGCGGCTGGACGACGTTACCCTCGGCCCGCATTGGGTCCAGCCGCGGAAGCACGCCAAGAACAACCACCGCCACCTCGTGCCGCTGCCGTCGCCGCTGGTGGCAATGCTGCGGTGGCTGCCGCCTCGAAGGGTGCTCCGAACGCGGATGTCGCCGCTGGTGTTCTCGGGCCGCGGCGGGAAGCCGCTCTCGGGCATCACGCCTATCCGTGAGGCGATGCGCACCAAGGCTGCTCTGGACGGCGGCACGCTGCACGATATGCGGCGCACCATCGTGACGGCGCTCGGCAATCACGGCTTCGACCCGCATGTCGCCGACACGCTGCTCAACCACGTCGCCGCCGCGACGCTGCCGGGTGTGATGGGCAGCTATCAGCGATCCGAGTTCTGGATGAAGAAGCGCGAGGCGATCACGCTGTTCGCTGAACTTGTCATGGCGGAGGTGGAGCGGCTGCAGGGCAAGCCGCTGGACCGCACGACCTGGGGCTTCGATCAGCCGTTCCATGACGTGGAGATCCCGACGACGAAAAAGGAGCCGGCAAGAGCTCGCCGCACCGCCGCGAAAAGCGGAGCTACCACACGCCCAGGCCACTCTTAAGCGTCTGCACCGGGCGTATCGGGTGAGATTCGCTGGCGGTATTCATCGACCTTGAGAAAGGCGCGATGAACGGCCTCGGCGGGGATGGCGTCTCGTACAACCAGTGTATTGAAGGTGATGAACATCATCAGTTCGCACTCTGCCTGTGTCTTCTCCAGCTTGTCGCCGAAGTCGCCGCGCGTGACGCCGATCCAGTACCGGCGTGTATCGCCACGATCGAGAAGGGCAGGAAGTTGGTGCTTCTCCACGACATGGACTTCATCCGTCCGAGGCACCCAGACGGCATAGGCGTCGATCAATCGCATCTAGGTCTCCATCGAGGTGAGCATAGCTACGGTCGCAGTGTGACCGCTACGCAGCTTTGCCAGGTCCGCATCCCACCGGCTCCTTCATCTCCGCCTTGAGCCACGCCTCGAGATCCTCAGGCAGGTAGTAGGCGTGTTTGCCCAGGCGCTTGTAGGCCGGTCCGGCACCCCGCCACGCCAGCTTGGCCAACGCCGACACGGTCAGGTGTGTTAGCCCCTTCCTGGCGAACCAGACGGCGGCCTGTGCGCGGGAGAGCCATTCTGGATCCGAAGCCGGCGTGTTCATCCGTTCACAATCCGCACTTTGACGTATCGCTTCTGTTGCTGGAGCCTGAGGGTCTGGAGACGGCGAGCCCGGGCGGCCGCCGCGCGTTCAACGCGTCGAACACGTACTGCTGGGAGAGGCTGCGCCGCTCGGCCCGGGCCATCTGGCCGCCGACGGTGGGTGCGGGCCTCGCGCATGACGCGGTGGAAGTCGGCCGAGTCCAGGGCGAAGCCAAAGGGCATTTTATCCAGACTTGAGCTGGCTGTGCTCACGACGATCCCCGAGACACCTTCCAAGTAGAGGCGTGTACTCCGTTTCGCTTGTGCCATACTGGCAGCACACAAAGGAGCGCACCAAAAATGTGGTGTATAGAATCGCAAGAATCTCCGAAGGCTGGATTGGGCTATTGCCAGGGATGGGATTGCATCGTGCAGGCGCTCTCCCATCAAAATGCCCCAGGCTGGGCACAAATGTTGGTGGCAATGATAGCGATTGGCGCGGCAGCGTGGTACGCTCGCAAGCAGGTCAAGCAATTCGGCAGCGCTTGGTATCATGATCGTCTGGAAAGAATTAGTTATGCCGGAGAGATGTGCTCCGATATATACGATAATTGCATTCGAGTGCGAAATCTTTTGAATCAGGAAAAGATTAGAATCACGGTAGATACCCCAGACCCAGAGATATTCGGTCATGGGTTTGAATTTTTGTGCAAATTTGACAGTACAGTCGTACCATCCGCACAAATGATCTTGAAAGCTCGAAATGTATTGGATTATCTCCCGAACATAAAGTCTATCATGATCAAATTTGACGATGATATTTGGGATAACGATCCCATTTTGCGCGCTAGTCATCGTCAGCAGTGCTTTTCGGAACTCAATCTCGCGATTACGCAGCTCGATCTCCGAATCATCGAACTGCAGCGGAAGGGGAGATACCTCCCAGCCCACTTGCTGATCCCGGATCTTCTGGACGATCATGCCGGCGCTCCCACCTGATCGCAGGGCAGCCTCGGCGCCGTCGTGGTCGCCCAGCCGGGCGAGGACCTTCGCGAGGTGGGGCGAATGTCAGCAGTCACGGTGCTTTCCGCTCTGGCATGGTTTCCGCGCTTCTGCCGAGCTTCTCGATGCGGGCGGCCGCTGCGCCCATGCGGCGCCTCGGCAGCGGCTTGCCAGCCATCTCCAGGATGTCGCGAACCAGGGCGCGGGCCAGCGGGATCTCCGGATCTTCGCAGACCGCCTCGCCCGGAAGCGGGTTCATCCAGGTGCCGCCGTTAGCCGCCGCCAGCTGCTCCGCCCGCGCGATCAGCCCGGCCATGGTGGCGGCGCGCAGCTTGATGGAGGCCTTGGCGGCGCGGTCCAGCCGGCGATGGGCTCGACCAAGCGGCAGCTGCTGCTTCGGCGTGGGCGGGCCATTATCCGGCAGCGCCGCGTACATGGCCTCGATCTCGCCAGACAGCGCGGAATGTTCCGCGCACGTCTGGATCAGATCGGCATCGGCCGCCGCTGGCGTGCCGAAAAGCCGGCGCAGATCGTTGCAGATTTCCCATGCCCAGCGGCCGGCGGGGCAGTGCGCGAGATGATCGACATCTTCGCCGCGGTCCTCGACGGGGACACTGTCAGCGTGCGGGGAGCGCACCTCCAGCTTGGCGGCCCGCAGCTTTGCGAGCATGTCCTGGATGGAGTTGCAGGGGGCATCGTGGATCGCGTCGCAGGCGCGCTCGTAGCGGATCCAATAGGGATCATCCTCGCAACGGACGGTGTTGCCGCCGTGGGCCTGATAGGCGGCCATCGCCTCGGCGTGCTCCTGTACGAGCTCGGCCATGCTGCGCGCCGGCGTCGCGTTGGTGGAGAGCGCCGTGGATGCGGCCAGGGCGGGGCGGGTGGCGTCGTTCATGGGATCGAACCTTGTTGCGATAGGTTGAGGGTCAGGCGGCGATGTTGGCGGGCAGGCCCGCCATGGTGCGGGCCTCGTGTTCCAGCGCGTCCAGCGCTTGGGCCGCGACGACATCGCCGATGTCGTCGCTGCGAAGGCGACCGAAGAGGTATGCGGACTTGACGCCATACTCCTCGGCGTTCTTTGGCTCGCGCTCGATGATGCGGCCCGTGAGCTCGTCATCGAAGCTGGCGAGGACATTCATCTCCTCGTCCATCCGCTCCGCCGTCTCGTCGGTGTAGCCGGGGCGGGAGTTGATCGCGGCCCAGAAGAGCCGGCCCAACAAGACCAGATCGGCCATGGAGGCCGCGTCGAAGACCGCGGCTGCGCGGGGGCGCGCCATCGTCTCGGTCGGCGAGAAATCCGCGACGAGCGGATGCGTGGCTTCGTTCATGGTGATGTCTCCTCAGTTGCTGTTCGGAAGGGGAAAGCCAGCGGCCGCGAGGGGCGCCGGATAGAAGAAGAGGCTGGCCCCCAGGGGCCGCGGATCGGTGCCATCGATCTTCGCGAGCGAGAGGGTGGCGCGCTCCAGCACCTCGGCCAGATTGCAGACGCGCTCCTTCATCTCCTCGGCGGGATCGCCGCTCTCCGCCGCAAGCCGGAAGCGGTTCACCAGCACAACGAGCTGCGCGAGGCAGTCTTCGGTGGTTGTCGCCGGCATCGTGAGCAGCAGGTCGAAGGTCTGCTCCGCAACCTTGGCCGCTCGATCCACCAGTGCGGCCTGGACGGGGTCAGCAGGCGTCAGCTCATTGACGGAGGGCTGATCCATTTCCGTGGCCCAGCGCGCGAGCGAGGCCGGCGCCATGGCCATCTCCCGGCCGAAGGGCAGTGCCAGCACGAACGCAGCGGGCTTGGTTATTGCGTTCATCCCTCGGTCCTCCGCTGGGCCGCCATGAGGAGCGGGCGGTAGGCGGCAGGTGCGCACCCAGTCTGGAAGGTCTGCATGGATTGTCTCCCGTCACGGCAGCGTCGCCGTGGGGGAGATGATGCCGTAATGGTATCAGACGGTCAATACCAAAATGGCATTATGGTATCGCCCTTGCGTTAGGTGCGAGGCGCCTGAAGGCTTGGTCGGCGGGCAGACGATCAGGCCTGCAGGTCAGCACGAGGTCCCCATGCCGCGTCAAAGATCCGCCGAGACGACCCGCGAGCGGAAGGTCAGCCTGCACCCGATGGGTCCACACGCCAGGTTCCATGAGGCCTACGCCAGCATGATCTTGGCGCTCACGAAGGCTGGGAAAGCCGCGGCGGATCTTGGGCGCTGCCAGGAGCGCGTCTACTGGGGCGTCCGCGAGCCCTATCACGAGTACGCCATCAGCGATCTGCACAACTGGTGGAGCTACGACCAGCCGAAGCTGCTGAATCGAAGCCGGAGGGCCGGCGGCGCCAAGCCCCGGATCGTGCTGAGCGCCTTCCTCACGAGGCCCGGCAATCTGTCCCTCGAATGGACGCCGGACACTATGGGCGGCAGCGATTGGACCGACTTCCATCGGATGTCCGGCTATGGGCCCTACCGGCCTTCGAACGAGCTGATGTTCATCAGGGAGGTGCGAAAGCTCAACCCGAACCCAGCGCCAGAGGACGGGTTCGGATCGCTCCATGACCCTCTTGTCGACGCCCATCTGCTGGCGTGCGTGGGTGCTGCTCTAGACGATCTGGAAAGACGGCTGGAGAAATCGTTTGTGGTGCGGTGGGAGACGAAGTTCGTGCTCGATTGGGCGCCCGAGAAGAAGAACGCCTGGACCCCGCACCGTAAGCGCGGCGACGAGGCCCTTATGGCTCGTGCGTGACGGTCAGCCGTTGTCGCTGGCGGCCCAGCACCACGGCAT